>JAKQSI010000079.1 GCA_029570205.1 Candidatus Omnitrophota bacterium
ATAACGATGGGTAACACCCCTCTCGCTTATGCCGAGCAGCAAGCTGCAATGGCGTATGGACTGGATAACGTCGCTTTGCTGGACGGCAGCCCGATTGGTCGGGACATGCCGGTCCTGCACCAGCGATACAAAGCCCTTACCGAGAATGTCCAAATCTACGGATTCGACCGGTTCCGGCACACGATCGCCCCGGATGCACCGAAAGGGATCGTCCGTGGAGATTGGGACGTTGACGGGATTATTCGGCAGCGGACCGTTGAAGCGTTGCTTTACAACGCGGAACGATTCCTGGAAGGCCGCCGACTGATCGAATCCACTTACGCGACAACCGGCATCGACATTGCCAAGGTTCGTGCCGCGTGGTTCCCGATCATTACGCGGGTGATGGCGTCCACCATCGCGCACCGGCTGTGCGCGGTCCAGCCGATTCCGGGTCCGACCGGTCAGGTCTTCAACTTGGCTTGGTACTACCAGAATGCGCCTAGCGCGAACAACCGGGTCGATCTGCCGTCCACGTTCAACAAGAACTACTCCCACAACAACACGGAAGGGTCGGCAGCGACGATTCGGCGCGTGAAGTTCCGCATTCAGTCGAATCCTGCCCAGGCGGAAGTGTGGAAACTCCTGGCCGCTTGGTCCATTGAGGCCCAGGAAGATCTCCAGAACGTTCATGGCCTCGCGACCAGTGATTTCGTCCCGCGCCTGTTGGCCGATCTCTTGCAGCTCGAAATCGACCGGATGTGCGTCGATTTCATCTACAACAATGTCGGTTACGTGACCACGTGGGACGCGAGCGATGAGGGGAAGTATTCAAGCAAGGCGGACACGGAGAAAGACGCTTATGACCAGCGTCTTTACAGTGTCGCCATTCAGAATGCCGCCGCGTACATCCTGTTCCGAAAGAATGTTCGTCCGAACTGGATCGTCTGTCACCCGCTCGGTCTGCCGCGTCTCCAGCGCCTGAAGCAGTTCAATGGGATGGTGAACCTGAACGATTCCGTTCGGCCCGGTGCGCAGTTGGGCGACATTGGTCCGCACGTGGTTGGTCGGCTGGGAGATGAGTACACGATCATCGCCGATCCTCATTTCCCGAATCAGAACGCGCTCATGCTCGGATACCGGGGTCCCGGACCGTTGGACTGGATGCGTGTCGGAATTGTGCTGGCAATGTACGTTCCGCCGCTCCTGAGCCAGGTCTTTATGGATCCGGAACAGTGGGAGCCGCGTCAGGGCGCTCGGTCGCGGGCGTGTTTCGTCAAGGCAGATGAGGGTGAGTACTTCTACGCTCTCATCAATATGACCAACACGACCAGTTGATCCTGGGCGGAGTCGTAGAGGGGGATCATGGCACTGTACGTAGTCAATGGCCCATCGGCAATCGGTTTCGAGAACGAGACCTCGCCGATGGGCCATATCGTTTTCTACCCCGGCACGGTAGTCGATACGGATACATTCCCGAGAGTGTGTCCATTTATTGGAATGGGGAAGGTGAAACCGTTCACAAGCGTCAAAGACTATGTGCAGAGACACCCCGGATGCCGTGTCGGATTGGTTCGGACCTATGCACTTGGGGATCTGTTGATTCTCCATGCAGTTGCGAAGTTCCTTCAGCGGACCTTCCGTCAATCGACCTTCGATATTCTCACCGAGCCACATCTAGTCGAGCCGTTCAGTGGCTCTGAAATTGGTGTGCAGATTTGGAAGCCCGATCTGCCCGGATTCAATATCGTGTTCATGCTGGACGGATGCCTGGAAAGGGACCATCTGGGTGGACCGCTGAGCCGTATGCACCGGGCCAACATCTATCTGCGCACGTTGGGATGGTTCGATGAGTGAATCCTTGACACAGGTACAATTTTGCGGTCCCGAGGGAGAGGTAACCGTTCCCACACTGGAAGGTCGGTTCATGCTGTTCCGGCGTGGAGAACCGACCTTTGTTCCTTCCGATTTCGCGAAACGCCTCGAACAGAAACACAACTTCATTGTCGGCGACCAGCGATTGTGTG
>JAKQSI010000062.1 GCA_029570205.1 Candidatus Omnitrophota bacterium
CTGAATTTCGGCCTTTACCTGGTCCTGACCGATCGTGCTGATGTATTCCTGCTTGGTTTTATTAGCAAGGATCGAACCAATCGCTTCGGAAACCAAAGGCAGCTTGGTGATATTCGAGTTTGTATCGGTTAAAGGCGCGAGCTCCGCCTTTGCGTCCTCCAGAGTGGAGCCTTTTTCCTCTCGCGGAGTCAACATCAGGATGACCGATACGCTCATAATGTCTGTTCCATCCGGCAGCAAATTAACCACGAATGCATCCGGAATGGGGACCATAAAGGTATTCTCCGGAATGACATCCGCTGTTTCAACGTATTCATTCTCCGTGGAAGAATTGCCTTTGAAAATGACAAACGCCACAGTCCCTATTGCTCCCAGGGCGACAAGGACAATCACAATAATAATCAATAATTTGTTTTTACCGCGTTTTGGTTGTTGTTCTTGAGATGATGCTTCTTCCGGGTCTCCCATTGCTGGCCTCCTTTAGAACGTCGTGTCGGAGCCGTTTTCAGTCAAGGTGTTTACTGATTTCCCGCCGAGTCCGCAAGGGACCTGAGGATTTGTCAATTTGACTGTGTAAAACCTGCCCACTTCCGGGAAAAGCGGGCAGAAATTACCCTCGCGATAATCGGCCTTTACAGTGAAGAATACAACGTTTTTTGTAACAATCCAAACCCTTTCCGACAGACGCCGCACCGGGGGTCTTTCGGATCCGGTCGCGCGGTCCACGTACCGGAAGATTCTTCATCATAAAAATACGGACGACAGAACGCCTGGTGACATGTCCGGCACGTGTTTCCCTAAAAAGTAATCCCGTACCAGGAATTGTTGACCACATCCCCGTTGCTGACCAGGCCGTTGGAGGGGTTATAGAGTCTGTCTTTGAATTGCCCTGCTGTCTCCGGCGTGTAAAAAAAACAATCCATGCTTTGTCCTTTGTCGGGCCCGAATCCCCAAAGCGTCCAGTCTTTCTGCACCTCGGCCGTCCCGTATGAATGATAGTCGTAATGTTTTGTGGGCCAATCGGTGACTTTGGAATGGAACATGTCGTCGGGAATAGAGGGTATGTAAACAACGGGCGTGGTCAGCCGCATGAGCTCCTTATGCGGATTCCCGCTTTCCCATAACCAGACAGCCCCGTTGTTGTCAAGCTGATACATTCGAATGGAGTCTCCCAGCGCCTTCAGGTCGGCATGACATCGGGCGACACTCGCCCTAATGCGGGCATTCATAAAATTCGGCACGGCAATAGCCGCCAGGATGCCGATGATAGCCACAACAATAAGCAGCTCGATCAACGTGAATGCATCAAACCTGGAACGCTGCGAGGGAGACATGAATGGGTATTTCCTTTCTCAATCTCGATTTTTAAGCGTAGCGTAACCCATTCGATTCCAATTGGCACCCTTCATGGATCCGCTGCGCTTCGGAGTCCTGATACTCGGCGCAATGATAGATCTTCTTTTTAGTTCAAGCCCCCCCTGTGGAGTATGAATGCTGCAGAGGGAGAGTGAACAGCACGTATCACATTATTTTCCCAAGCTGCTCGCCGGCCGAGGAGTTGGGGTGGATTTCAAGGTGCGGAGACGCCAATCCACGTGTTCTGTCGCGCCTGGCGGACTGACCTCCTCTCCCCGGATTCCACCGAAATACTTCTTGTAGGAAGGCATCTCGTCCTGCTCCTTTTCGGTCACCACAGGGTCCCCGCCGATCAGGAATGCCTGGCTTACCGTATAGGGACCGTACAGAATCACCAGTTGAAGCGCATCCGGCGAAATCCCCGGAACAAGCAGAAAGGCGATATGCGCCGTTTCCATCGGCTGCCGGACGCACTGCACCGGAACCTCCACCTGCCTTCCTTCCTGATTTGCCACAACCCACAGCCACTTTTCGCCGTCAAACTCGAATCCGACCACATATTTCCCCGGAGCCAGTGTGTACTTCTCCCCTTTCAGGGGGACATTCGTGTTCAGCCTTGCCAGGCGGGGAGTTACATGTTTCGTGTAATACTCCTTGATCGGCCTGGCCTCTTCGCTCACAGTTGGCGACTGAAGCATTTCGAATACCTCGGCGTCCCACCGGATTGCCTCATAAGCAACACCGATCTCCGCGCCCTTTGGAGTTTGCAGGGATGTCTTCATCGTGGGAGCCGTTTCATTTCCCTTCGGATCCGCACAGACATGGAACGCTACGGCCATTGCCATAAAAAACGCTATTGCGTATTTCATCCGAATCTCTCCTCTTTCGGACAGGAGTAGGACAGGCCTCCTATGCTTCCCCCCGGAGATCGGGGGGAATACAAGGGGGGTTGAGTTCAGGACAGTAGAGATTCCAGAGGTATTGGAGCTGTTTTTCATGTTAATCGCCATCTGGCCTTTCTGAGCAGTCAACCCCCACCTGACCTTGCCCGATCTTCGGGGGAGGGATTTTTGGCTGTGACCTTGCCCGATCTTCGGGGGAGGGATCGGGTCTGTCACTGCCCCTTTTGTCCTTCCCGACCTATTCAAATGTATAAACATTTGCTTCCCCGGTCAACAAAAGATTGCTTTCGGTTTATCTTGCCGGACGGATTCGAGGTGGATATTCTGGGTTGATATCTGTTCCGATTAAGAGGGAAATATGCAAATCAAGATGGCCAAAGAAACCGGCTATTGTTGGGGAGTCGACCTCGCCATGGAAATGGTGGACAAGGCCCTGACGGAAAGCGCTCCTCCGGTTTGTTCCCTGGGGCCGATCATTCACAATCCGCTGACCATCCGATCTTTGGAGGCGAAGGGTCTCGGTGTCGCCGAGTCGATCGACTCCATCGAATCGGGAACGGTCATTATCCGCACGCATGGTGTTCCTCCGGAGGTGGCCGGGAAAGCGGAAGCAAAGGGGTTATCGGTTATCGACGCCACATGTCCCTTCGTGAAACGCACTCAGAAGAAGGCAAGATCACTGGTCGAGGAAGGGTATAGATTGATCGTAATCGGGGAATCCACACATCCGGAAGTGATCTCCATTCTCGGTCATGCCGGAGGCGGGGATGTGGTTGGAACCGAGGAAGAATTGGCCCAGCTGCCTCCACGGCGGCGAGTCGGCGTGGTAGTCCAGAGTACCCGAAATCCTGGTCCGACCAAACGGCTCATCGGGGAAATCTGCGAAAAGTTCTCCGAGGTCAAGGTGTTTATGTCCATCTGCAATGTTACTTATCATCGCCAACGGGAAGCGGAGGAACTCGCCAAACAATGCGATGTCATGCTTGTGGTCGGTGGTCGTAACAGCGCCAATACCAAGAAACTGGCCCTGGTCTGCGAGGAACAGCATACACGAACCTACCTGGTGGAAACCGCCGAGGAACTCGATCCGGCATGGTTCAAGGGAGTGGAATCTGCAGGGGTAGTGACCGGCGCATCCACACCCCATGTTGTAGTGGATGAAGTGTACCGTCGTCTGCAAACGCTATCCGCCAAATAATCCGTCCAGCCGATTTTTTTGGGTGAATGGTTTGTGGTTTGGAGTGGTTTTGATCACACTTTTCCTTCATCGACCAATTTCACCAGCTGCTTTTTCACACTGGCGGGATTGGCGCTGTGATGCGGAAAACAGCGTTTGTTGTTCTCCTGAGCATAATTGGTCGCCTCGAGAATGCCGGGGTCTGTGATTGCATCGCTCAACGTGAGAATCAGATCCGAACGGTCCACGACCTCCGCAATCTCGCTTTCGGACAACTCTGCCAGACTCTGGCGCCACTCGCAGTTGCCCCCCAGCTCCTCGACAAGTTTTCGATAATCATCTTTGTATTGCTCTTCTCCCCCCAGGATCAGAATGGTTTCACCGCTGAGGACCTTTTTAACTTCTTTCTCGTTCTCCTGGCTGACAGCTTTCTCGATCTCATGGATGAAGTCGAGGTCCAGGTCCTCTCCCCCTTCGTCTTTCAGGGATTCTTCCACGATCTCCTGCATCGGCAGCTCCATCTCTTCCTCCTCCATACTCAGATCCCCAAGAGCCTCCAAGTCATCCAGGTCCAAACCGAAGTCGTCCTCTTCTGCGGGTTCCTCTTTTTCCTCCGAAAGACTTTCAAGGATCGGTTTCTCTTGCTCGACCGGTTCTGTAGTCTCCTCGATTTCCTCCGGAATCTCTTCGACCCTCCCCTTCCGTGCCGGTTGTTCGGATTGGGTTTTCTTCTCTTCGGTAACCGGCATGTACTCAATGGAATCTAACTCTTTTTCGATAACCGAGAGACGTTCTTCGTACTCTGCCACCCTGGCCAGCAATCCTTTAACCTGGTCCTGAAAGCCGGCGACATCCTTTCCGGAAACACCCTCCCCGGCGATGGATGCCGCCGCTTTGATTCTGGCCGCTGTTTCTTCATCCACCCACGGGGGCAATCCCATCCGCGTTCCTTCGTTCTTCAGAATGACAATCCCCGTCTGACGCCCCACAATCGGGATAATGCCCTGGCCAAGCAATCCCGGATCGGGGATGACCTTGATCTGTTCTCCGTAGACTTTGCTCAACGCCTCTTCCGCCCCCACCGGAGACAGGTTCACCGGCCTGTCCAGTTGATCCTCCGGAGCCGGTTGCGCCTCGATACTCCAACTGGGACCGTGCAAAATCTTCACCCCGCAATGTCTCCCAACCACTCCGATCTTGTCTTGCGCGAGGAGTTCCGGATCGGTTACCAGTTCCACCGGTTCCCCGAACACACCGCAGCAGGCGCGATGCAATGACTCAATCGGCACATCGATTCCGGCCATGGTGATAGAGTGACGCACAACCGGGACCGGCTCCTGTTCTTCCACCTTTAGCGGCTCCACATCGGAGGAATCGATGGTTTTCTTTTTCTCTTTAAAAACAGGGGGCAATTCCGCCCCCGGTTCGAATATCCCTTCCTCATCCGCCGACAGTTCTTCCTCGAGAATACCTGTCAATTCTTCAATATCCGGTATTTCCAGTCCCTCGTCGGTTTCCAAATCCAGGGTTTCGTCCAGAATACTGCCGATTTCATCCGCATCCGGGACTTCGATGGTCTCCTCATCCAATCCCCCCCCCAAAAAAGAATCTTCCAACGCAACCTCCTCTAACGGTTCCACGGATTCGCTCAGAATCTCTTCCAGATCGTCAATATCCGGCGGAACCAGGTTTTCATCGGTCTCACTCAAGATACCGGTCAACGCTTCTTGATCTATCGATGGGATGGATTCCTCTTCCTCCAAATCGCTCTCGAAATCGAAATCCATCTCCTCCTCTTCGCCGTCCGCTGTCGCTTCCGCTTTAATCTCTTTCACAACTGCTCCGAGTATTTCATCCAGATCGTCGATCCCTTCCTCATCCGAACCGAATTCCTCCTCCATTTCCGCAAAGGATTCGGGGATATCTTCTCCGATCCCGGCGCTTTCTTCCTCGGAAACCAGGTATTCCGGGATTTTCCATTCCGAGCCGGCGCCCGATTCTCGACTTGCCGGTTCTTCTGCGGGGGATGTGCGCAGGGGTTTGGGGGATTCGTCAAGTCCCCCCCCCGCAAAGGTTCGATAAATCTGACTTGCGAGGTGCGCTGCTCCCACTCGTCCGTCTCGAAGCAGCGCCCAGACAACCAGGCCCAGATTTCGGCCCGGCTCCAGGAACTCCACAACGAGGCTTTTGCGCAAATCGGCCAGAGAAAGCTGGCGGATTTTTTCGCGCTGTGCGGCGGAACTCCGATCCAACTGCGCCGAAATCGCGTCCGCCGATTCATCACCTTCCAGCAGCAGTTCCGCAGCGCGTCGATACGGATCCCGGCCCAGATTCTGCCCGGGCAATAAACTCCGCAACTGCGATTCCGTGCAGCAGTTGCGGATGACCAACATGATTTCTTCGAGTTCCATGGCGGCAGACTCCAGACCATTCGAGAATACGGTTCGGACAATCAGCTTGACTTGTCGGGCCAGCGCTCCCTGACACCCTCCAGATGTTCCGTCTCACCTCCCTGCCCTCGGGACAAAACCATCAAAGACATCACACGGGGATGTGACAGCACCAGAACAATAAACACTTCAAATGTCGTAATCACCAAATCCACGCTGACGCCGGTCTCGACTGGTTTCCGCAGAATCCATTCCAGAACTGCCGGGCGAATCGCGACGCCCAGCGTCACAAAAAGATCCACCGTAATTGCGACTTTCAGAACAATCCGCGCCCATTCCCGCAGCCGAAGCAGGTACGATCCCGACACAAAAGCAACCACCCACAACACCAGGTTGAACGCGGCAAGAGACAGGTGAGAAACAGGGTCCTTTGCAAGAATCTGGTACTGTTCGTATTCGGCTGTTCCCTGCTCCAAAGTGAAAGCAGCCGTTTGGACTCCCCAGTAGATCACCAGGTCCCGGAAGGAAACCAACGCCCCGAAGGCTGCAATAAACAAGGTGACCACCAGCGTCCATCGCAACCACAACAGGGCGGGTATATCAATAAGGCCATTTTTAGCGGAACGAGTCGGCTCCATGATAAAGTCATCCCCCGGCGCATTCCGGGATGTCGGAATCGGAACGCACGATTACACTCCAAAGATATCATAGTCAGACGGGGAACGGCTACCATGGGTCAGGAAAAACCCGCTCAGGCGGCTTCCATTTCCCGCAGAGCCGGTTCCAGGGATGACCGTGCCTCGTCATTCAGATAATCGATGAAAAGTATTCCCTCAAGATGGTCCATTTCATGCTGCAAGACTCGCGCCAGAAGACCATCGGCTGAAATCGTGATGATTTCTCCATCGCCGGGTCGCTGCGCCCGGACCCGAACCTCTTTTGGGCGCGAAACCTCGCTTTCCAGTCCGGGCAGGGAAAGACACCCTTCGTTGAAAGGTTCCACTTCTTTGGAAATCCAGAGAATCTTCGGATTTGCCAGCGCCAGACGACCACCCGGTTCCATGGTGTCAATAACAATGAGCCTTTTGGATTTCCCCACTTGGGGAGCCGCCAGGCCCACGCCGCCACCCTCGAACATAGTCCGAAACATGTCCTCCACCAGCTGCTGCACGCTCTCGTCAAACTTCTTGATACTGCGAGATTTCTTGCGCAAAACCGGCGCGGGATAGGTCACGATTTGAAGCCTGGACATCAATCAAACCTCACTGTGCCCTCTTTGCACTTAGTGTATCGCGCCGCCTGTGTTCTAACAAGCGTGGAACGCACGATTATTCGTTCGATGATCTGCCGTTCTTTAACACTGCGTACAACTTGAACAGCTCCTTGAACGCCCGCAAAATCACCGCAGGGCTTCCGCCCGACTGCTTCCCTGCCACACGCGGATAATGATGTACCCCGATCTGCTTGATTTTTGCCCCCTGACGCGTCATGGTGGCAAATAGTTCCACCGTAATCACAGCCCCTTCCGCATGAAGCGTCAGCCCATCGAAAAAACGTCGTCGAAACAGTTTGAATGCGCAGTCCAGATCCCGAACCCGAAATCCGAAAAGACATCGGACCAGCGCTCCCCAGCAGAGCGCAAACACCTTGCGATGAAACGGGTCTCGGCGGTCGATGCGATACCCCACGATCGCGTCAAACTCCCCGGCATAAGGGAGAAACAATTCGATTTCACGGATATCGAATTGCCCATCCCCATCGGTGAAGAAAATCCACTCTTTCGTGGAGGAGGCTATTCCGGTCTTGACCGCTCCGCCGTATCCCCGATTCTGATCGTGATGAATGGCTCGTACCTGGGGGAATTGCTCGGCAAGACGATCCGCAAGCGCCCCGGTCCCATCCGTGCTACCGTCATCTACAATAATCACCTCATAATCGGAAACCAGCGGCTCCAATACCGCCACGGTTTTTTCCACAAGCGGTTGCGTATTTTCCACCTCATTGTGAGAGGGAAAAAACACCGAAAGCGACAAATCATACCTGGCCATCAAACCACTCTCCACCAATACATTGTATTACACGGAAGGATACATGAGATTTTATTAACCGGGCAGCCCCCAACACGATCTCTTATTGGTCCCATCCCCTTCCACAGGGTCTCCGCAGCCTGTCAACTCTCCATCACATAAATCCACCGTGTCAGATGCTGCCCCTGTCGGGAGTATCGCAGCATTCCCCTCCGTGCCTGCTTGACTATTTCCGCGGGAATCCCAAACCATTCCACATACGCGATATTCCCCAGCGGATCGCTGCTGCGGTATCCCGCAAGACGAGCTGTCAGACCAAGAGGAATGGCATGTTCGTTGCCTTCTGTATCCCGAAAGGAAGGGGTAACAAACACCACGCCGCCACCCGGTCGGGTCACAATTCGGATCTCTGCCAGGACCTCGCGGTAGAGATCGCTGAGTTCTCGGACAACTTGTTTGGCCCTGGCGGGAGACGGTTCCCTCGTGAGAGGCGGTCCCAAGTATGGCTCGGTCACAACGCAGTCGAACGAAAGGGGTTCGAAATAATGCCGCATTTCCGTGGCATCTCCCTGGGTATAGCGAACAACGGGCAATTTTCTTTTTGCGTACTTTTGCAGCCAGTCGCAGTTTTCCCGTGCCGATTTTACTGCTTCCAGGTCACGATCCAATGCGGTCGGATCGAGTCCCAGGAGGATGGCTTCCATCAGAATGCCGCCGGAGCCGCAGAACGGATCGAGCAGCGTTCTGGTCTGCGGGCCACGCGCCAGATTGACCATGATTCGGGCGAGCTTCGGCGGAAGCATTCCCGATCGGGGGTCCGCGCGGGGACGTTGATAATCCCGTGTGCTCTGTCCCGAATAATCCTGAATCCAGCAAGTCGAGCCGATCCGCCACCCTTCCCTTCCCTTCACGGCTGTCCATTCAAATCCCGCATCCAGCATTCGGCTCTCGCCGACTTGAGCGCTGGTGAGTACCGTTTCCTTCCCGCGCGGCTCCAGGTACCGGCTGGAGATCCCCCTTTCACGAAACCGATCCTTCACCTGGTTCAAGAGAGACACCAGAAGTTCCTTCGATGGGATGTTCTTGTCTCCGAATACGGACAGACCGAACACAATGCGGTTGCCCGATTCAAATCGGGATGCGGAGTCTTCCAGCGACAGTAATCCATCCGCTGTGAGTTCCTGAATCTTGCCGATACACCGGGCCACTCGCACAACGCCCCCGAACATGTCCCAAAAGTCCGGCTGCAATTCCGGTTCGCTCTCGACAAGAAGAACATGCGGGGCAATTGCCTCCAGGCGGCAAGCGGGTTCCTGCCATTGCAGCAGCCTGGCGCACTCGGCGGCACAAAGCAGTGTCTCTCGTCCCAGCTCGATCAGATAAGTATGCGGAACCAACAGCGCGATCCTCCGAGAACAGGCCCATTTCGTCCGGCATTAAAATCTGGGAATGAATATACATGTTTGGCAGTACAATGTCCCGGTGGGCCGTCAGGCAGAGACGCCTGACCCACCGATTCTCCTTCCCTGTTCTTCCCAGGGATTCGTCGTGCTATACTGTCCTTAAAAAGAGAGAGTGAGACTGATCATGATGAAACGGCGGCGCCCGTTGGGTTTCACTTTGATCGAATTACTGATTGTCGTGGCCATTATTGGTATTCTGGCGGCAATCGCGGTACCGAATTTTCTGAACGCACAGACCCGCGCGCGGGTGGCGCGCGCGGAGGCCGACCTGACTAACCTGGCAAAGTCCATGGACTTATATCTTCTGGACAACAACAATCGTCTGATTCCGGATTACAATGACGATGCAGGCGTAAGAGCGGGTGGGATCGGGAACGGTGTCCCGGCAAGCGCGATAGCAGATCCAAGAACGAATTGCTGCCTCTCCTATCACAGCCTTCACGCCTGGTCTCGACTGACCACGCCGATATCCTACATGAACAGCATTCCCTGTGACCCGTTCTGGGACGGGCTGGTTTATGGATACGACGGGCAAAAGGAGCAACTGCCTGGGATGCCTGAGGCAAGAATCCACAACTGGATTATCTGGAGCATCGGTCCTGACCGGACAGATGGCCAGTGGGGACGCGGCGGCGCTGTCTATTACATGCCGAGTAACGGCGTGCAGTCCCGAGGCGATATCACCATTACTCCCAATTACTCGAGGCAATACAACCCCGGTGAAACAGGGTTGCATTAGACGGAATGAAAGACCCGGGGGCGGGCTTCAACCCCGCCCCTATTTTCACTTCTTTGTCCACCCTGTCCACCGCATTCACAATGTCCGGTTCCTCGATCCCCAATCCTGCAAAGAAACTGAAACGCAACCGGATCGGCAACAAACAGGCCGGCCACATCCGCCTGCGCAAACCTTCCGGGGATCGCCCCGCCCTGCGCGAGTATATCCCGGCACATTCCACCGTGCCCCGCAAATTGCTCGAGACACTTCCCATCGTCGTTCCTGATGCGGATACACATTCCGGCACGGCAAATCTCACAGGCCGAATTTTGTGCATGGATGCGCTCGATGGTCTTTCCCGGCTGGATGACCGGTCGATCCATCTGATCATCACCAGCCCCCCGTATTGGAACGTCGTGGATTACGGAGTCCCTGGCCAGATGGGGCAATGCGAGTATGAGAAATACCTGGCCCAGCTGCTCCAGGTCTGGACGCAGTGCGAACGGGTCCTCGTTCCGAATGGAAAACTCTGTGTCAATACGCCCATCATGCCGATCTCCAAGTCCGTCCTTGGCGACCGGCACACCCGTCAGATCAAGAATCTGAGTGCGGATATTGAGGCAACCATCCTCTCAAATCTGACCCTGGAGCGATTCAGCCTCTATGTCTGGCAGAAACAGACGACCGAGAAGATGTTCGGTTCGTATCCCTATCCGCCGAACGTTTATGAACAGAACACCGTTGAGTTCATCAATGTTTTTGTGAAAGATGGTGCGCCGCGCCGGATTCCCGCTGCCGTAAAAGAGGCAAGCCGCCTTACCGAAACCGAGTGGATGGATCTGACACGGCAGGTCTGGTATCTCTATCCGGAGGATGTGCAACGGGCGAGTCATCCCGCGCCGTTCCCGCAGTCTCTGCCCAACCGCCTCATTGCGCTGTATACTTTCAAGGCATTTCGGGACGAGAACACTCACTTCGCGGGAGATATCGTCCTGGACCCGTTTTGTGGGACCGGGGCAACCTGTGTCGCCGCCAAGAAACTGGGCCGCCGATGGATCGGGATCGACAACAACCCGGATTTTTGCATCGAGGCCGCCCGACGGGTTACCGATGCCGAATATGATGGAAGGATTTTCCTCGACAAATGGAAGCAACGTCGCTGAATCCGGGAAGGCGAGATTCCTGCCGAGGCGCATATAATCCGCAACCTTCTCCCCCAAAGATTGGGGGAGATACAGAGGGGGTTGAACCTGCCTGCCCCCTGTAAGCCATGACCACTGTCCCCCTCTCCAACATCCAATCTCCACACCTCGAAACCAACATGGCTCTATGGAGAGGACTTTATCCCCAAATCGCCGAATGCCTCTCCACGCATGTCCGCCCCGAAGAGATTGAGATCACCCTCCTGGAGTCCGGTGGAACCATCGTATCCTGTCCCGACCCGAACCGGCGCGGGGCAAAACTCCGTGTCCGTGTCACACCGGATACCTTCAAGGAGTTCGTGCGCCAGGTTGATGAATCCGCTCAGGGCCAATCGAAATTCATTATCCTCGTGGGAACGCTCGCCGGATGGGCGGTTGCCTCGCTGGCAAAGAAGATCGAACAGGATCAGCAGAAAGGCTGGCTGATCGTCGAACCGGTTCCGGCGCTTCTGTATGCGGCCTCCTTTTTCTACGATCTCTCTTCCTTGATTTTATCCGGCAATGTGTTTTGGGCCGTCGGACCCGATACGCACAGCGAAATCGACCGCCTGCTGATGGAGAAGAAACTGTTCGGAGTCGGGGATTGTACGCTCCTGGTTCCTCATGGTGAGGATGCCGGCGTGGTTCCCGGCTATCATGAATTGGCTCGATGGATCGAACAGGAACAGAAGGATCTCCTCGTCCGGTGGATTCGCGAATGCCTGGTCGGGATCGCCCGCCGCGTGCCGTCCGAGAATCCGTTTCAAAAGATGGCGTCCTATGTGCCCCGCAACGAAGCCTCCTGGCTGCTGAGAGTCTCCGTGGAGTCCGTAATCCGGGGCATGACACAGTGCGGCGTGAAAACTCTGTCCATTCCGGCGGACATCCAGGGCTACCAGCCTCCCATCCGGCCCTTTGTGGACCTGATGACCGCAGAGCCGGATTTCCTGTTGAATGTCAATCTCCCCATGGACTTCCACATGCGGACCCCTCTCTGGGAGAAAATGCGCATCCCGAAAATCCTGTGGTATGTCGATATTCCCGATTACTGGCGGCAGATCGGCGATTGGACCCTTCGCGACCCGACCTCCTGGGATATCCTGATCTGTTACGATCGCGAGCATATCGACACCGTAAAATCCTGGGGAGCGCAACATGCCCTGTACGTTCCCTGGGCCGCCGATTTCCTCGAACCGGCTCCCCCGCGCGAGGACCTGATGTGTGAGGTTTCATTTGTCGGCAGCGTGTTCGACCAGCGACGGCAGTATGATTCGTTCTCACCCCAACTGAGGGAATTTGTCGATCGAACCATCGAGGAAGTGTACTCTACCTATTCGGAAAAACATCTGCGACCGCCGTATTTCGACGGACTGGTCTCTGCGGAGACCCTGCCGAAAGGAACGCCGTGTTCTCTCCTGGATGTGTCCCGGTATATCTACCTGGAGGTCAATAATCGACTGCGCGTGGATGCCATTCGACAACTACTGCATTTTAATCTGCATCTGTACGGTCAACCGTTCTGGAAAGAACTACTGGGAGAAAAGGATTCCGAAAAATGCTACCGCGGGAAAATCGACTATGATGCGAGTGTCCGGGTGATGAGTTCCTCGCAAGTAAATCTGAGTGTAACGAGTATTCAGACACGAAGCTCGCTGGGCGCGCGGTGTTTCAATATCGTCGCTCAGCGCGGCTGCCTGGTAACCGAATGGGCCGATGGATTGGACCACCTGCTTGAGCCGGGCGAGGGTGTTCTGTATTATCATGGTGTAAAGGAGCTCCCCGATATAGTCGAACGCTGCCTGGCCGATTCACAAATGCGCGCTGAGGTAGTCGAGCGGGGCCGCGACCGCGTCCTGCGCGAACACACCTTCCGTCATCGCGCCGAAACCATCCTCGGCTACCTGCACTGCCACCGTGACATCTTCCTTTCGGAGTGTGCCGAGAATCCGTCCGTATCCCCAGCCTCCAGTCTGGCAAGAGATTGAGCAATAATTCCCCTTCGTTCTTGTCGACCCAACCCGTCAACAATCGGCAAATGAACGCCCGAATACCGTTAATGCAAACGTCCCAGCACCCGTTCGTCGCGCGCCTCTACCGGATTCCGCACCAGGTCCGCCGCTCGGCTGAATGCCGTCTCCCGAGCGGATTGTGAAGTACTCGTCGCCGGATAGGCTGCGGCTCCAACGACAAATCGCCCATAAATATGGAACAATACCCACCAGGGCCGGATAGCAGGACAGTCCTCCGGGGCTGTTGCCGATCGACAGGCAGGAACGCCTGGCCTACCCAACTGGGGAAAAAGGGAGGATAGTCCTTCGTGCCTGCCGTCCATATCTTCCCCCTCTCCGTTCTGAAGAAGGTCGGGATGAGGGATTCTGGGGTTACTTGCCGCCATCTTGCAGGACCGCAAAGCACCATGCATCGAACATGGAACGATCTCATCCTAGCGTTTTGCCGCCCCGTCACCGGTGGGCGGCGTGCGCTTCTGGTGTCTCTCGGCTTTGTTCTTTTGTTCGCCTGCTATGTGACAGAATGGAATGCGCAATGGGATTTTGAGGTCTACCAAAGGGCGTCTCTGGCTTTGCTGCACGGCGAAAATCCTTACCCTGTGGAGAGTCCGGATTCTCCCTCGCCGCCGGCAAAGTTGCCTTACCTGTATTCCCCGCTGTTTGCACGTCTCGTTACTCCCATTGTTTTGTTGGGTGTTGTCCGGTCGAAACTGGTCTGGGTGATACTCAAATGCCTGGCTTTGATCGCCTGTGCGGTCCTGACTATCTGCCTGGTCGAGATACCTTTTTCCGTCGGATCGTTTGGAATACTGGTTTTGTTCATGACTGTCTATCAGCCGATTGGATTCGATATCAGCGCGGGCAATGTCGCCCTATTCGAGAGCGGCGCGATTCTGGCGGGGTTGTACGCCTGGAAAAGGAAGCGCCCGGTCTTGGCCGGATTTCTGTTGACGTTGCCTGCCATGGTGAAAGCGACCTGCCTGCTGGTTTTGCTGTATCCGTTCCACCGGCGGGATTGGCGGGTCTTGCGCGGGGTGGCGTCGGCAATAGTAATGTTGGCAGTTCTTTCTCTTCCTGACCGGCGGCATCTGATGGAAATGTTGCAATTCCTGCGGGGGCCGATTTGGGTGAATTATTGGGATGACCTGGTCCAGGGGTATTACAACCTGTCCGCTGTGACTGTGATCCAGCACATTTTCGGACAGACATACATTTTGGAGCCGATTTTGCCGATCCCGTGGGTCCCGCCGTTTTTCGCGCCGCTGTTTCCGATTGTAGTAATCGTTCTGACCGCGTGGGCCATTGCACAAGCCGAGAAGCGCCGTGACCTTTCGCCGTATGACCATTCGATCCTTTCTCTGGTTTTGCTCACTGCTTTGCTGCTTCCCCCGCGCCTGGCCGGATACAGCCTGGCCTGGACACTCTTCCCTATTGTCTCGCTTGCCTGCCGGTTTATGGCGTGCAGGGACAAGATCATCGGCCTGTTGCTGGTCATCGGATTTGCGTTGATTCAATTGCATGTCCGCCCAAGCCATGTCCCGCCGGGCATTGCACAACTGGTGATCGACCACTGTTTTTTCGGACTGTTATTCCTCTATGCGGCAACCGTTCGCGCGGTTAGCCGTCTCCGAAACGAGATGCGGATGTCCGGCGATTGACTTGACAGCCTGTGGCATCGGACCGCATCACCACAGGTCGGAAGGCTGTGCCTCCCGTTCACCATGGAGGGTGACACCGGCATCTTGCCGGTGGTTCCGGCAACAGGTAAAGGCAATTCTTCACGCTCTGCGCCCGACTTCCTGATTTTCCATCGCACGCCGGATGGCACGAGCCAATGCCAGTTCATCAAAGGGCTTCTTGAGAATCTCGCAGATGCCGGACATCTGGATATTCTGTCCGATGAGACTTTCCCCATATCCTGTGCAAAGCAGAATAGGAATCCCCGGTCGTATTTTGGAGATTTCCCTGGCTAACTCGATCCCTGTCAGGTGCGGCATGGTTTGATCGGTTACAACCACATCGAACGCCGAGGGATTGGCCCGGAACGTATCCAGAGCATCCATACTGCTCCGGTAGCCGTTTACTCGGTAGCCCATCTCCTCCAGTGAATGCTCGGCCAGGTTTACAATCAATTGCTCATCATCTACGACCAGAATCCGTTCCGTGCCCAGTGGAGCCTCGATCTCGGTGTTTTCGACAACCGGGGGCGAGGACTCGGCTATATGCACCGGAAGAAGTACCTCGAAGGTGGAGCCGCGACCGACCGTGCTGTCTACAAGAACCGCTCCCCCATGAATCTTGACAATTCCATGGACCATTGCCAGTCCCAATCCCGTTCCCTCTCCCGCGCTCTTGGTTGTGAAATAGGGTTCGAAAATTCTTTGCATAGTGGCCTGATCCATGCCGCATCCGGTATCGCGGATGCGCAGAACCACATGCGGACCGGGGTGCAAATCCGGGTGATCTTCGGCCATCTCCGGTTTCACTTCGACCTCAACCAGGCTGATCTCCAGTTTTCCCCCGTGGTCGCGCATCGCATGGTAGGCATTGACGCACAGATTCATAAGTACCTGATGAATCTGTGTGGGATTTGCCATAACGGCAGGACAAGACGGATCGATGTGAGTTTCAATCTCGATGGTGGAGGGCAAGGAACCATGCAGGAGTTTCATTACCTCCTTCACCACCGGCTGTAAATGAATCGGTCGCATATCTTTCTGTGAGTGCCGGCTGAACGTGAGCATCTCCTGAACCACTTCTGCGGCCCGCTGTCCGGCCTGATCCACTTTTTCCAGGTGCTTATAGGCGACGGTATCCGTCGGAAGTCTCCTCATGGCCAGATGCGTGTATCCGAGTATCGCCTGGAGAATGTTGTTGAAATCGTGCGCAATGCCTCCCGTGAGACACCCGATGGCCTCCATTTTTTGCGCCTGGCGCAGCAAATCTGCCAACTCCGCTTTTTCTTCCTCCGCCCGCTTCCGCTCCGTAATATCCCGCGCAATGCTCAATACCGCGTATTCTCCCTGGTATTCAAACAGGCGGCTGTTGATTTCGACCGGAATGGTCTTGCCGTCCTTCGTAATATGGACTGTTTCGTAAAACGTATTCTGCGACTTTTTCAGATTCGCCAGAGAGTTCGAAATGGTTTCCGCATATTCTCCCGGGCTGAGATTCAGGAAACTCCTTTCCAGGAGGTCATCCCGACTATACCCCAGATATTCCTGGGCACGCTGGTTGCACTCAATCAATTTTCCATCGGGGTAATGGATAAAAATTGCGTCGCCCGCAAAATTGAAAAGGATGCGGAATTTCTCTTCTGAGCGGCGCAGCTCTTCGGTCAATTCCCGTTCCGACATCTCCAATTCCATCAGGAGCTGCGCCCGCAGCAATTCCGCCGCTTTCTCCGTTTCAATCTGATCTATTTTGAATCGAAGGCGGTTCATCTCAAGACTTTGATTTTCGATCCGCTTCCGAAGCCGTTTATTCTCCGATTTCAGAATCCGCACGAAATGACAGGCGACCAGGATCAATACCACACAAGCCGGCACGGCGCCCCAAAACAGATACATACAAAGACCGGATGGTTCCGCGACGGACAGATTTCTGCTCAACACCGTGTTCGCGGGAATCTCCGCTGTTTCGTGCACGGCCGCTATAGTCCATTCGGAAAAGAACAGGGCGACGCTTTCCATGGCACAGGCCGGACCGGCCATCGACGCTCCAACAAGAAATGCCACAAACATCCTGAGTATTTTCATCATTATCTGTGTATGGCGTTATGCTTTCTTCTCAAGATCCTCTGCTATGACCATCCGACTTCCGTTTTGGTTCGATTGGTTACTATCGGGGTGGTTTCTGAATGCTCCTTGTTTGGAAGCTCCGGACGAATCGTTTCGTTTACTCATTTGCTTGAGCGCGCTGACCGTGTTTCGGATTTCCTCTCGATGGGTATCTAATCGACGGATGCTCTCGTAGGATCGCTCCAGACTCGCGATGCCTTTCAGCAGAATCTCCCGCAGGTCTTCCATGGGAAGATTCAGGTCAGGCAGATCGTCATGGGTCGGTATCGTTATATGCAATTTTTTGAGGAGGGTGCGAACCCTTCTGATCGCTTCATCGTCCTTGATTTGAATGGCAATTTGTGTGAGTTGATCCGCCATCTTCATGGCGCATTTCACAAGAAAAATGCGGCGGACTTCCAGGATATCGTCCCAATTCCAGGCCATTTCAATCCGACAACGGAGAGATTGGGACACATCTTTCTGAACGAGTGGGAGCGATTTGTACCTACGCGATGCGTCCGGTTCGCTCTTGAGTCGCACCAGAAACTCGATCAAGGCGTCCAGCGTATGAACACAGCGCCGGGCTTCCAATTCCCCGGAGTATTCCTTCAGAAGTGGATCGCGTTGTCTTCCCACGTGGATTTTGTGATCGATGGATTGAAGGCGATTGCGGAGAACCGTAGCGCGGTCCGCTTGTCCTCTGACCCGTTCCAGATAATCTCGGATTGTGGTTGCGTCGGCCAGATTCTGCGTCTCCGGGCTGTGCAGCATTTGCGAAGCGATATCCGTCTCGTCGGCAATAGCCTGGTGGATCACCTGGGCGGTACCGGTCAAGAGAATCTCAGCGATATTGTCGGGAACGCCAGACGTCGATATCATCTCTGTGCTCCTTTCGGGGAGATCACAAACGTCCAGGCTTCGGGAATGACTCGGATTCCCGGTCCCTCACCGCTCAACACATTCGGTCGGGAACGCAGCGGATGACACGAATCGTCAGGCTGTCGCACACCGATGCACCGCCGCGAAACGATTCCCGGCTCTCAATCAGTCCGTTACCAGTCTCCTATTATGCAGAATGATTTCGATTCTCAGCCCTCAACCGCTCAACATAGTCAATCGGGAACGTAACGAATGACAAGGATCGTCAAGTCGTCCCGGACGGGCGCATCACCGCGAAACACCTCCCATGTCCGGATTATCTCATCGACTGTTTCTTGTGCGGACCGATCTCCGGTTCGCAGCAACACTTCAGCGAGACGCTCTTCGCCGAAGACCTGACGGTCCCGGTTTAAAGTTTCTACGATTCCATCTGTGAATAACACAATTTTATCGCCCATTTCAAGGGAAATCTGTTCTTCGTCATAATCGTCGCTTAAGCGGGAACGAAGGGGAAATCCCATCTTCGTCGACAGGGGGGCAACGCTCTTTTCTGTTGCCCGGTAGTGGAACATCGGTATGTGACCTGCCGAACTGAATGTGTATTGCATGGACCGCGTATCCAGGATTCCATAGAACATGGTCACATAGTGTTCCGATGATAAGTGGGCGTTGAGTTTCTCATTGACCACCTTCAGGGCCGTACTGGGGAATTTAAAGGTGTTGACAAACGATCGCATCAGCAAATGCGTGATCGCCATGACAACTGCCGCCGACGCGCCATGACCGCTTACATCCGCCATGACCGTTCCCAAGTGGTTCTCGCCCACCTCGATGATGTCGTAGTAGTCTCCGCCCGCCTGGTCGGATGGCCGGTACGAGGCCGAGATATCCATCCGGGGGCGCTTTGGGAATGCGGAGGGCAGGAAAGAACGCTGGATCTCCCCGACAATATGCAGCTCACTCTCGATAATCTTCTGCACGCTCTGCAACTTCTGATTGGCCTGCAAGAGTTTCTCCTGCAAGTCCTTGATCCGCAGGATAGATCGCACCCGTGCCAGCAATTCTTCGGGATTCACCGGCTTGATCAGATAGTCATCCACTCCCGCTTTCAGTCCCGCGATCTTGTTTTCCATGCTGTCATTCGCCGTCAGCAGAACAACCGGAATGAACTTCTGCGTGGCCTCACAGTAGGCCCGGATTTCCCGACAGGGTTTGTATTCCTCCATACCGGATACGGCCTGATCCAGCAACACGAGATCGGGGTTCTTCCGGCGGATACGCTCAATTGCCTCCTCCCCGGTTTCTGCCGTGGAAATTTCATAATTCTCCTCTGCGAGGCTTCTCTCCAGGAGAAACACGCGCAACTTGGAATCGTCAACGATCAAGATTCGTTTTCTTGTGGCGGGATGGGAATCGAATGCGACCGATGAGATGCCGGAGACCATAGGCCCCTTTCCGCTCCTCCTGGCGATAATTCGTGCCCCCCTTGTATCGGTTCACAGCCGGGCAGCGGTGAACGGAACTTTCAGATTGAAGACTGACCCCCGACACCGGCGGTGAGCTGCGCCAGCGTACCGTCTTTCTTCATTTCCCCGATGACACCGCTGATTCGGTCAATCAGGACTTCATTTCCTTTTCGACCGGCTATTGTCACCGGAGTGACGGCGAGGGGAGTCTCAATTTCGAAGAGGGCGCTTTCCCACCCGATATGCTGCTTGAAAGCGGCTTTTGCGGCCTCTCGGTTGCAACCCGCGCCATCCACCGCGCCCGTGACCGTCATACGAAGCGCCTCCTCGACATTCTTTGTTCCGATCAGATGTTGGACTCCCTTCACCAGAAGTTGCTCGTATTCCATGGATCCTTTCGGACTGGCCACGACCTTCGGGACAACATCGCTGATCGTGCGGATTTTGCTTGTTCTGCGGACGTACACAACGGAGGTCATGGTTCCCCAGCCCAGCGATAACGCCCATTCGCGCCCGCGTTGCGGAGTGTACACCATGGTTGCCGCAAGGTCTGCGTTACCGGAGGACAGCTGCGCCAAAACGTCGGTCCAGGGGAGAGCGCGGAATGTGACAGGCCTGTTCAACCGACGCGCAATTTCCCGCATGACATCAATGGAAACTCCGACCGATTCACCGTTTGCATCAACGGATTCATACGGAGGAAAGTCCGGCATACATGCAACAACTAAAACATTCGGATCCCTTGCGGAGAGCAGAGACTGAATCGATGGGGATTCCTCTTGCGCCTTGCGCGGCGTATGGCCCTGACACCCCCCAAATATCCACACCCCCACAAGCGTCGCAATCCAAATCACCGTCATCCGTTTCATCTGGGAACCTCCTCGATAACCTGCTCTTGCAGTCGAACATTTGAAATCATTGTTTACCACAGCCTTTCGAGAGGCGGAAGTGCCCGTGACCCTTTCCTTCATACAACAAGGATAGCGTGAAATGCCTGCCGTTGTCCGGTCGGGTCGGTTCTTTTTTTTACTCTCCACCGAATGGATTCCCTCAGATCTGTTTCCCTGCCAGAATTGCTTTTAATGTTTTTCCCGTCTTAGTCGGGACATGGTTCTCGAAAATGGACGAATAGGCGAAAAAGGCCATGCCGGCGGTTCGTTGTTTTCGGATCGATGCAATTTCGCGGCGCAGTTCCTCGACAGATTGTTCCAGGCTGATCCCGATTACCACGCGCCCAATCTGTTGTTCCCCCACCGCATTGCAGTATTTCGTCAGATTCGAATCGAAACTCTTCCGGAAATAATTCATCGGGAATACGAGGTCCAACAGTCCCTCCCGGAGCCACAACGTCGAATCCTGGAAGTAAGTTTCTTTACCCTTTTCCGGGTCGGCGAGTACCGCGCAGGAAAGGACCAGGGAAGGATTCTTTTTCAGCGCAGCGGAGCGAATTTCCCGCAAAAGATCCGTCAGAGCATCGCGCCGAAACTGATTCCAGGCCTCGCTGTCCTGCGCGGGGGTTTTGCCGGTTTGAGCCTTGAACTGCTCCAGGGCGGTTTTGTCGTAGGAGAAATCCTTGTGTCCGGCAAGTTCGGCGGATTTCATCTTTCCGTAGACCTGTTCCGCCGGGTAATCCGACGGAAATCGGAAGTAATCGAGGTGAATTCCATCCACTTTGTATTGGGAGGCCAGTTCCGCAAAGAGCCGCCTGAGGTGCGCCCGTGCTTCGGGATGATGCGGAGAAAGGAACGTATACCAGCTTTTGCAGGGCCGCATCCTCTTTCGCGCTGCATCTACCATGAACCATTCCGGGTGTGTCGCCCATATCTGCCCGGATTCTTTGGGAGGCGGTTCTTCTCCACGCCATCCGGGAAGCACATTCACATAAGCATGGATTTGTAAGTTCCGGTTTTTGGCCTCACGAATTGCGACGGCCAGCGGGTCCCATCCCGGATTCTTTCCCGTACAGGCGGGCGAGTTCCCTGTCAATTGCCAGGCCCACGGCTCGATCTTCGATGGATAATAAACCGTCCCATCTCCACGGACCTGAAACAACACCGTGTTGAATCCATACCCGGCCGCATTGGCCATGATCGAAACCACGTCCTTGTCTGTCTTGTAGTCCCACCGGGTTACCCACAATGCCCGAACGTCTGCCCGGACACAGGGGACCGAGGCGAGAAAAAACATCACGAAGACGACGGGGAAAAATCTTCTCAACAATCCTGCCTCCGATCTGATTTTGGATCACATTCTACTGTCCCGAGACTGGGCTGTCTTTACCATGGGTTGCGAGCCTGTGCCACCCTTCTATCCCTTTCTCTCGAGAAATCTCGGTCACAACCGTCGATATCCGGTCACCTCCCACCTGAGCTGCCCCGATCTTCGGGGGAGGAACCTTGAATGTATGGCACGAATTATGCTTGAGTAAAATTGTCGATCCCATTCGGCTGCAACGCAACAGGTTTTCGTCATCCCGTGCTGCCAAGCCGAATCCCGGGCGCTCAAGATTTTACATTTTGGGGTCGATACCAATGATGAAAACCCGCATCCCCCGGAAAGGGGGTGGATAGAATGGTTGACACACGATATGACCCTCCAAAGATCCCTACTTTCACGACCGGCCTGCTGCGGATGAGCGAATCCGGCAAGTATGAGGGAAAGGAATATTTCGCTCTTCCCTATTACAAGCAGCCCAAAAAAAGGGAAGCGCCAAGAGACAAGAAGGAAAAACCTGCCAAAAAGGACCCCGATCACGAGATCGACTTTGTGGCATAAGAATTTGCCCTGAAGTGCAGTGGAGTTTCCTGTCATCCTTTGATGCATACCGGACTGCGAATCGGATTGTAAAAAGTGGCCTGGATTCCGGCTTTCGCCGGAATGACGGGTTGTGGGGGCCTTTCTGCGTAGTAGGATTCATTTCTTCACCGGAAAGACAAGGCCCATTCGTTCGCCGATCATCAATGTTCTTCTTTTTCTTTTATTCATCATTGGCCATTCATCCTTCATTCCCCATCCCTCCTCGTTTACACTACGGCCCGGCGTTTAACCCTCCCATGAAACGAGGATGTTTATGGAGATTCAATCGATCGCCCAATCCACCTCACGGATGGCTCGGCCGGAGCGCTGGGCGACAAGAATCGGTGTGATTCTTGCGGTGGCGGGCAGTGCGGTGGGACTGGGCAATTTTCTTCGGTTTCCCGGTGTGGTGGTTCGGAATGGGGGCGGGGCATTTATGATCCCGTATTTCCTGGCTTTTCTTTTTCTGGGGATTCCCGTGTGTTGGGCGGAGTGGATCATGGGCCGACGAGCGGGGCGGCTTTCGGGTCTTTCATCGTGTCCCGGTCTTCTGGGTACGCTGACCCGTGGCGGCAAGTTCCGTTATTTTGGTGTGCTTGGTCTGTTTATTCCTCTTGTAATCTATATGTGGTATGTCTACGTCGAATCCTGGTGCCTCGCCTATACCTGGTTCACCATTACCGGCCAGATTTGCCTGGGACCCGGCGGGGACTACACGGCTTTTTTCAATCAATTCAACGGGGAAAGCACGGGGCCATTCTTCAGCGGTGTTACGGTCAATTATATTTTCTTTCTCATCACGTTTTTCATAAATTTCTTTTTGATTTATCGCGGTCTGTCGCGGGGAATCGAGAAGTTTTGCCTGGTAGCGATGCCCCTGCTGGTTATCGCGGCCATTCTCGTGGCGTTGCGTGTATTGACGCTCGGCACACCGGACCCCACCAAACCGCTTCAAAACGTGAGCGAAGCGCTCGGTTACATGTGGAATCCGGACTGGGTGAAGTTGAAAGACCCGGAGGTTTGGCTTGCCGCGTGCGGACAGATTTTCTTTTCGCTTTCAGTCGGTTTCGGGGTCGTCCTGACTTATGCCAGTTACCTAACTAAACAAGATGATGTTGTCCTTTCCGGTCTGACAGCGAGCGCGACGAATGAGTTCTGTGAGGTTTGCCTGGGAGGGCTGATTGTTGTTCCTGCTGCTTTTGTGTTCCTGGGCATCGGTCAGATGCAGGATGTGGTCGGCGCGAGTTCTTTCACGCTCGGATTTGTAACCATGCCGCATGTTTTCGCCCAAATGCCCGCCGGAAGGTTGTTTCAGGCATTGTTCTACTTTCTTCTGTTCCTGGCGGGAATTACTTCTTCTCTTTCCATGCTTCAGCCCGCGATAGCATTTTTCGAGGAAGGATTCAATATGAACCGGCCAATCTCGGTCGCGCTTTTGGGGATGCTGACTTTTCTGGGCGCCAATGCCGTTGTGCTGACTCCCGGGCTTACTGTCCTTGCCACCATGGATACTTGCGCTTCCGACTTGGGGATTCCTTTATTGGCATTGGCGGAGCTGTTTCTTTTCATTTTCGTGCTGAAAGTACCCACCGGCATTCAGGAGGGGGGGTATGGCGCGAATATGAAATTGCCGTTCTGGTTCGGATTTGTTATTACTTATCTCAGTCCGGTTTTCCTGTTGGCCATTCTCGCAGGGTGGTTTGTTAACAAGCTTCGTCCGCTGTTCGATGCCTCTGTGGAGTGGACACCCATGGAGCCGCTTGAAAAATACACCATACTTGTGATGATCGCATTTTTGTTCTTTCTCCGGCTGCTGGTCGGCCTGGCGTGGCCGAATATGAAACGGCGGTATCTTGGCTATGCCCAATCGAGCGAGGGGTAGGAGGCAGGAATTATGAATGCGTTCGGATGGTTGATCTTTCTCGGTTCGAATGCCTTTGTGATCGGTCTGACGGCCGTCTGTTTCATCCGGGTCTTTTCATCCGGTGAGCACATGCACGCTCCGCTGGACATCGATACGCGGGATATGGATGAACCTTCGCCCGATCGCCCGGATGAATGGTAATTCGAGGTGGCACAGGCATTTTGCCGGAGAATGTCTGCGCTCTCCGGTCGCCCTGTGACCGAACTATCCCGATTGTTACCATGTGGGTATCCATCAAACCAAATCGGAATAACAGGAACTTGTGAACTGCTATGTTTTGGAAGAGAAACAAACAGGAATCGGAACTACCTATAGATACTCCCCGGAACAACGAAGAACGGCAAGCCGTGTTGTCGAATGCGGATCAGGCATCTCCACCGGCTGAATCCCCATCCGAATCGGAGGCTGCGAAGAAACGCGGCCTTTTCGGAAAACTGTTCGACCGTCTCCGTGCATCCCGCGATGCCATTCTTAAAAAGACCATCTCGATTTTCCAGCGACGGGGAAAGATTGATGACGATCTCTTGGATGAACTGGAGGAAACCCTGATTACAGCGGATATCGGCGTGGAAACCACCACGCGGCTGATCGACCATTTGCGCGACCAGGTCAAGTTCCAGAAGAAAAAAGGCAGCACGGATATTAACTGGCTGACCGATACTCTCCAATCCGCCATCGGCGAGATGATTGCCTCGGAAAACAGATCGCTGAAAACCGGCACGGAGAAACCGTCGGTGTATCTGGTTGTGGGGGTCAATGGAGTCGGCAAGACCACGGCGATCGGCAAGCTGGCCTGGCGGTTTCGTTCCGAGGGCCAGAAGGCGCTGATTGTTGCGGCGGACACGTTCCGCGCGGCGGCCATCGACCAGTTGGCCATCTGGGCGGATCGGGCCGGATGCGACATTGTGAAAGGCGAGGAAGGTGTGGACCCGTCATCCGTTGTGTACAACGCGGTCCATGCCGCGCGGGCGGGGCAGCATGACTTCGTAATTATCGACACGGCGGGGCGGCTGCATAATCGGGCAAACCTGATGCAGGAGCTCGGTAAGATGGCTCGTGTGATCGGGCGGGAATTTCCCGGCGCTCCGCATGAAACCCTGCTGGTGTTGGACGCCTCTACCGGCCAGAATGCTCTCCAGCAGGCTCGGCAGTTCACCGATACTTGCGGCGTGACCGGCATTATTCTGACGAAAATGGATGGAACGGCAAAAGGCGGCGTAATTATCGGGATTCACGATCAGCTGAAAATCCCCGTCAAGTTTATCGGCCTCGGCGAGAAAATCGACGATTTGGAACCATTTGAACCGGAGGCGTTTCTGAAAGCCTTGTTCGAAAGGGAAGAAGCATAGCCCGATTTTTCCCCCGAAGTTCGGGGGGAATACAAGGGGGGGTGAATCCCTAATTGCATATTCGCGTTCAGGCCCCGTTTCCCCGGTGTGAAGCGAAACAGTTTGTCAGCCCCACGGGCAGATAGCGCGTGGTGTAGCGCAACAGGCCGATCAGTACCGGGGAAAAAATAATGGATAGGAGTATCGTTATTCCCATGATCTGCTCCGACGATGCAGTCCTCCATCCGCTGCCAGGCCATGTCGGCGCGGATGTCGTGATGCCGAATATCACAATGACTCCCGTCGACAAAGATAATATCTGCTGCCAACGCGCCTGACTGCGGAGGTAAGCCAGCGCGGTCCCGCACATCAGGATCGTCAGAACGATAATGACAGTCGCCACAAAGTACGGATGCGTCGATGTGAACCGAAATTCGCCGGCATTTTCGAGGTAACCCACTGTGACCGCCAATGGCACACATCCCATCATCCCAAATGTCAGCAATGTCCAATCCTTCCAGATATTCGTGAAGAACTTTGACAACGGACGGAACGAGCGCGCGACCGCCAGGCCGACCAATGTCGCCGCCAGCAATGGCGTCCAGGACCACCAGCCCCAATGCTCGTGCCCGAGGTTGTGGCCGAATATCCATAGCCCGGGAGTGGACACATTCATCATGTATAGACCCATCAGCAAGGCTTGAAACACGTAAGGGTAAGACCATCCCGGAAATCCCTTGACCAATCCCACTCCGGCGCCGAACGGCGAAAAGCAGATCATGATCAAGAACATGCCGTTCTCAACATGGTATAGCCATACAGGCCATCCGGAAACCGGAAGGGTCTCCGTTGCGAGAAACTGCATGCCGTTGATGAGAAAAAGGAGCATTCCTGCCAAGGCGGCGTTCCACGAAGCGCGGTTTTCGAGCTGTTGTGTCGTATCAGGCATGATTGTCCCTCCAGGGCGGTCTGAAGTCTCAACATGAGTGCGATATTCCTCTTGTTGCAGGTTGTCAATCACCTGTGAAGGCAAATTTTCGGGCCTGGCAAACGGCAAGATTCTCCTCATCCCGGCAGGGGTCGAAGCGTGACGATCTCGCCGTTCGAACGCGCAAGCCTGAGATCGCCACGTTTCGGCTCCTTCGCAGACTCAGGAGCCGAAACTCCTAAGAAAGCTCACCCTTCGACAGGCAGAGACGCCTGTCCCACCAGTAGGTCAGGCGTCTCTGCCTGACAAAGAAGGGCGGAAAGCCGCGCTTTCTTTGCCCAATCACCGGCCCCGCCGGAGGGAAGCTCGCGATGACGGGTCGGGGACAGTTCTTTCTTCACCCAATCACCGGCTCCGCCGGAGGGAGGCTCGCAATGACGCATCGTCGCTCGCAATGACTGGTAAGCCGTCATCGCGAGGAGCGGCCCGGAGTCCGCGAAGGGCGGCGACGTGGCGATCTCAGGTTCTCTACTCAAAGAAGATCATCATACAGATCGCTCCAGCTTGGGTTCATAGCCTCGATCAGGTCAACTTTCTTTCGACGTGAGCCTTTCTTGATCTGTTTCTCTCTGGCGATGGCTTCCCGTACATCTTCGAATATCTCGAAATACACCAATTTCTTGATATTGTATTTTTTTGTGAACTCTCCGCCGATTCCTTCCTTGTGTTGCGAAATGCGTTTGAGAAGATCCGTTGTGACACCGGTGTAGAGGACTCGGTTGGTCTGATTTGTCATTATGTAGACATACGATTGTCTGGACATCGTTCCTACCAGATCGCCACGTCGCCGCCCTTCGCGGACTCCGGGCCGCTCCTCGCGATGACGGCTCGGGCTGACGACTGAGATCGCCACGTCGCCGCCCTTCGCGGACTCCGGGCCGCTCCTCGCGATGACGGCTCGGGCTGACGACTGAGATCGCCACGTCGCCGCCCTTCGCGGACTCCGGGCCGCTCCTCGCGATGACGGGTCAGGCTGACTGAGATCGCCACGTCGCAGCCCTTCGCGGACTCCGGGCCGCTCCTCGCGATGACGGCTCGGGCTGACGACTGAGATCGCCACGTCGCAGCCCTTCGCGGACTCCGGGCCGCTCCTCGCGATGACGGGTCAGGCTGACGACTGAGATCGCCACGTCGCCGCCCTTCGCGGACTCCGGGCCGCTCCTCGCGATGACGGCTCGGGCTGACGACTGAGATCGCCACGTCGCCGCCCTTCGCGGACTCCGGGCCGCTCCTCGCGATGACGGGTCA
>JAKQSI010000094.1 GCA_029570205.1 Candidatus Omnitrophota bacterium
CCCCGGATCAACGCTCGTTTGCAGCTCCCCGAGGCTTTTCGCAGCTAGCCACGTCCTTCTTCGCCTCTTCGTGCCAAGGCATCCACCGTATGCCCTTAGTAGCTTAACGGATTTCACCTGCGCACAATGCAGCATTACCCATCTATTATGATAATGTCGCCTTTACAAACCAAATTTTCAAAGAACCGAGCCCTTCGCAGGACTCTTCTCCCCGAACTTGCGCTCGGGCTATCTTCGCTCCCACAAACCCTCCACAAGCCTTGAACGCTTGTGCGAGCGAAAATACGCTTCCCTCTCCCCTTGGAGCTGATCGGGTTCGAACCGATGACTTCCGGCTTGCAAAGCCGGCGTTCTCCCAGCTGAACTACAGCCCCAGAATCTGCAATTCGTTTTTCAATGGAGCGCAAAATCATGCCCGGAGCATTCCAGGCGGAAAACTCGATTGAACGCAAGACAAAAATGGGCCTGAGAGGAGTTGAACCTCTGACCTCCCGCTTATCAGGCGGACGCTCTAACCGCAGCTGAGCTACAGGCCCCCTTACTTCAGGAAAATCAAACTACCATAAGCGGTCCGGTCGTTCAAGACAACGCAGCAAAACACGCAACAAATCCCATTGTCATTCTGAATAAATGAGAGGATTCTCGGCGGGTTAAATGGCCTTCAGGAAGGAATCGGAATCGCGGGACCTCATTGAGAGGACCAACTCTTCCGGCGTCACCTCGGAGCAGCACGCCAGACGGACGAGCTCGCGCATCTCACGGATATCAAAAGGCTTTTGCACCAGGTAGTTCCTCGGATGGGCCATCAGGAACGCTGCCAGGCGCACCGGAAGTTTGATCGAGCTGGTCACAACAACAGGCAATTCGGGATGGATTTCATTCAGTATCTCGGCTCCCTCCAGGCCGTCCAGGTCCGGCACCCCCACATCCAAAAAAACCACGTCATAGGAGCGCTTCCCCACCATCGTGAGCGCTTCAGGAATGTCTCGCGCGAAATCGATCACATCCGCCACCGGATCGAGAATAATGCGGTACAGGTCCTGAATATCGGGAATCGGTTCCGCGACAAGTATGCGTATGGTTTTCTTCATGATCCTTACCTCAATTCCCTGAAAGCCGCTGCGGACCGTTCCGCCATCTCCGATAATCCCTGGACCTCAAGCATTACGGAAGCATGTTCCGTGCCAAACACGGGATTTGATGTAATTATTTGAGTTGGATAGAGTTAGGACAATTCCCTTTGCGATGGAAAAGGCTTTGTTGGAAAAATCTGCCCCTGTTTCGATTGCGGGTTACCCCCCTCAATCCCCCGTAAACGGGGGGAACACCTCCCTCCCCGTTTATGGGGAGGGCCAAGGTGGGGTTCTCGGATCGGGTGCGGCGAGCGCCAGGGTGGGGTTCTCAGATCGCGTATGGGGGAAGGCCAAGGCGGGGCTTTTCAGACAAACATTCATGGAGTAGCCGGCGCGGAAACCGGCAAGAAACTCTTTCCCTGCATCTCCTGCGGAACAGACAAGCCAAAATAAGTCAATACTGTGGGAGCCAAGTCGATCAGCGCAGGCTCACCGGAACGCATCGACCGATTGCAGAATAGAATCCCCGGAACCAGGCCGGGATAATTGCTCCGATATCCACCCGACCAGACCTGATTGTTGTCCTCAATCACGTCTTGCGGGATCGAACGAAAATCCTTCTCTACAGCCGCTCCATAGTACGCCTCAAAACAAACCTGGAGATCGGGGGCATCTCCTCCTATCATCGCGCCGGAATTACCCATACCCGGCCCGCGTACCGGACGGACCTCTCGAACCACCGGCATTCCAAAGAACCCTTCACGGTCATCGGTCAGCCGCATGAGGTTCTCCCGAATCTCCCCGCAAATTGCCTCGGAATCGGGAGCCTCCACGATCCCATTCGGTTCGCGACCCCGAAGATTGAGATAAATCTGGCCCGTGCCCAGCGCGTATGCCTTCGTGTTCGTCCAGTCAACAACTTGTTCGGCCCGTTCGTTCGTTTTCAGGCGCATATACCCCTGTTTCACCAGCCAGGCATTGAGATTTACCCGATACCGGAATGAAAGAACACCATGGTCCGAGAAGACAATTATCGCGGTATCTTTGTCTTGACCGTATCGCTTCAGAATATTCCCGACAATTTCGTCCATACGCACATATATCTGACGAATGGGGTCCCCGGTTTGGCGGGGATCGAACCCAGGGTGCATCGGATCGACAGTTCGAGCCATCAGCTCGGCCACTCGATCAGGGCCTGGAAACACCGCGAAAAAGAAATCCCATTCCCGATTGGTGAGCGTCTGGAGTGCGATCCTTTCCAACTCGCGATTTGTCTCAAGAACCTCCTCAAGAAAGGTCTTTTCATCCAGAATGCCATCCGTGAACGCGTCGATTTCTTCCATGAAACTTCGCGCCTTGAAAAGCCCGATTTCCGGTATTTCCGTCAAATCCCGCGAAAACTCACCCGGCTGTGAAATCGGGATATACGGCTCCCGGGGCGAGAGACCGATCGGTTGCATGTACACTTCCAGTTCCGGCATGATGGACTGCAAATAAAAGCGGGTGATCCCGTGAATTTTAACAAATGAACCCGCAGAGAACATGACCGGATGCCAGTCGGTCCATTGCCTCAGAGTCATGGTCTCCATGCCCCCCCCCAGATGAACCACGGCCATGTTTTCATCCACAATCCGGAAAGAAATCGGCAAGGTGACCGGCGGGGCTATGCCGGGAGACCCCTCCAATACGCGAAGGCGTGCCGCCAGATCATCCTCCTCTTTTCGACATTCTTCGATCAGTGTTCGCAATTTCGCTTGAGGAGTGTGCTGCGCTTCATCTAGCAGCGAATTCCCTTCGGGGGAACCGGGTGTCACAAGAATCTTGATCAGGCGATCGGCATCCGACAGATATTTATTCTGTAATGTTTGCGGTCCGTTTCTCAATTCGGCGCGCAGCGAACACAACATCTCCAGGAATCGATCCCGGTCGGCGGCCATGGTCTCGGACAATCGGTTCCGCATCCAGAAAACCAGCTCGGCCTTGAGACGCTTCAGGCATACACCGATCCGTCTCTGCCTCAACTCATTGATCTGACTCTGCACAACCGGGTCAGGCGGACCGTATACCGTGCCCACATACCGATCCTGCTCCTTCTTGAGCGGAATCAATCTTCCGCCTGATGCTGTCCTTTGTGTCTCTCCCTTGTATCGTGTGGAGAAATGATGAAATGCCGACAATTCTTCCGAAAGGTCCGGAACACCAAATCCAGACAGCACGGTTAATGATCGTCCTCGAGGAGGAGGAAAAGTTCCCGGGACCCGCAGAAAAACAGCGGGGACATCGTTCTTGGAAAGGATTTCCCAGAGCGGTTTTCCCTGAATGGTCGAGAAGTATTTTGGAGAACGCACTTGGAATCGCCGGAACCGGTACTTTGCATCTTCTTTTCTTGTCAGCAATTCCGGAGAAACGGAGTAGGTTCCGGCGAGACGGTGAAAAGAATTGAATATCCCGTGGATCTCCGGTCCGGCTCCCACGGCAATGGAAGACCACGTAACCGGTCCTTCCGGCGGAACCGTTGAGGCGATTGTTCCGCGATAGCCCTTCTCCGCCAAGGCGCGGAGATGCGGCAGATCGGTCCAATACCGATCAACCAGGTTCGGATCGGCCCCCTCAAATCCCAAGAGAACCAGCTTTTGAACAGGAGCCGGCACGGTGTCCTCAATCTCCGGCAATTCCGGCATGTGCTTATACAGAAGATACCCGCCGAGAATCAGCACAAGGAAAAAGAAGGTCGTAAAAGGAAAGGAAGACCGCCGTCTGCGGTAATCCACCCTTCGAAGCTTGATCTTTTCCGGCTTGAAGGCCATAGATAATCACCGTCAAGAAATAATCTTCGGCAGGATTTCCCCCGAGAGGCCTCGAAAACAAATATCTGCCATGCCGGAGAGATCCGTCACTCCGGGATTGATCTCGACCAACAGCGAATCGGATCGCTTCGTCTCTGCTGCCCACGAAATAATATAGCCGAAACTCGCTTCCGTGCCGATGACAAGAGTCACTTGGGGAGGATGCTGTTCCAGAAACCGTTCCACCAACGTACATTGAATCGGAGAAATCGTCTCGCCGAACCAGACTACATTCGGTCGCAATATCGCTCCGCAGGCGCAATGCGGAGGCAACTCCGGGATCGGTGTCTCGCGATGGATGGTCACCTTTCGGCATCCCGTGCACCGCACTTCCCAGATCGACCCGTGAATATGAATCACGCGCTCGGAGCCTGCATCCTCGTGAAGGCTGTCCACATTCTGCGTGAGGATCAGCATATTCTCCTTCCGACGTTCCAGCCGGGCGAGCGCCTCATGTCCCGGATTCGGCGCGCATTGTTTCAGGCGCACACGACGATCGTTGTAAAACTCCCAGACTTTTTTCGGATCTGCTGCGAATGCCTCCGGCGTGGCCACGTTCATGGGATCAACTTGCTGCCAGATTCCACCGGCGGTTCGGAAAGTCGGCACCCCGCTTTCAGCAGATATACCGGCCCCGGTGATGACAAACACGGATGTCGCTTCCTCCAGGGCCTGCTTCACCCTCTCCAAGTCCTCGGATGGAACATTCATGCCTGCCAGGGTCCTCCCAACAGATACGCGAGAATGGCCGTCACAATCGCGCCGACCCAGGTCGCGATGAAGATCTGCCATTCGCGCTCGAGAGTTAACTCCTCCTTGTCGGCATGAATCGGCACACAGGACTTACTCCAGGACCCCAGCGTGGCGCCGACAATCACAGCGGGAGTCAGTGACGCCTCGCAAAATCCCATCAGCCACGCGCACCCTGCAAAAAGCGCCGCAACGCCAACCGGCAAGATTCCTCGCCCCGGAGATACCGCCGCCATCGTGGAGGACTCTTCATCCGCATGAAAAACCGGTAGCCGGTCCACCACGGCGCTCAACTCCCGGTTGATCGTCTCCGACAGCACAACGGCCAGCGCCGCCAGGTACATCAGGCGAAGAAGCGGGTCGATCCCATCCGTGCAAATCCACAATAACACCATCAGGAGCGCGACCGTGAAATGCGTGACAGCATACTTGCTGCCGCGCCACACCTCATCCTGCCTCAAAATGGTCTCCGATGAGCCGCTGCATATCCCGAATCGCTCAAGCACGGGATCGAGAATCAACACGGCCAGCAACAGAATATACGCGGCCGGACCGCCAAGGATGTAAACAAATATCCCGATCACCGCGCCGCCGCACGCGCCATTCCGATTGACCAGGCGCAGAAAATACGCGGCCACGGCCACAGCGACGTTCAGTCCGATGGCGGAGACAAATGTCCATGCGGTCAATGTCCACTCGCCGGTCTCGACGGACGGAGTGAGCAGAATCGCCAGGCAGGGCGCAGCGGTAAAAGGAACCAGCAGATTGTCGTCAATACGAACAGGCAGACTTTCCGCCATCGCGGCGATGATTGCGGCAACAAGACAAATCAGAAGAATTCGCGGGCTGTCTCCAAGCGCGGGCGCTGTCCAGACCATCAGAACACAGCAGGACAACGCGCCGAGAATAATAAAAGCCAGCGATCCCCCGACGCTCTTTGACGGATTCCAGGGTAACGCCGAAATCGGCTGCGATTGTCCGACAATTGTGGAAAGCGCATCCCCAATAGCCAGAAGCGCCCAGGCTCCCACTACGATTTCGAACCGAGTCGGATACAGCAGGACCAGCGTCGCAATCGCCAGCGGATAAAAGAACACGCCTCCCAGACGACTTTCGCCCGGACGGAATAACCCCGGCGCATAGCGCGGCAACAAGAACAGATTGTGAATCACCAGGAGAAAGACCAGGAAAAAAGCCCAGGGGACAGGCAGGAAACGCAGCAGAAACGCCGGAACCACTGCCACAATATGCACTGCCTGACGGAGTGACTCGGAGCGGAAAACCGTTTGATTCTCTGACATGGCTGCACCCTGTGATATTGAGACGTCTTCAAGGTTCGCGTCCGTTCAAGAACGCAAATCGTCCATAAGGCAAGGTAAGCGAACTGCGGACCTTCGTCAACATCGCCCATCAACAGACACAGAGGCCTGTCCCACCCTTTTTCCCGCCATTTTTCCACAGTAGGCCAGGCATCCCTGCCTCTGTCACCGCTGTATGATAATCCGCGATCATGGTAGGCTTTCCCTCACCCTGTCACGTGTCCCCCCGGGGGAAGACACAGCAACTTTACGATCACGGAGCCGGTCGTTCCATAAGGTCTGACGGCCCACCGGATGAACAAAATGAACCATAACGCCGCAGTCAATCGCCGGGATTTCTGCATAAGCGCGGCCTCCGTGCTCGCGGCGGCCTCCGCTTCGGGATGCCAAACAGGGGCGAAGTCCTCTCGCAACGTCCTTCTGCTGATCGGTGATGACCATGGCCTGGATATTCCATGCTACGGCCATCCCTCCATTCAGGCCCCCAATCTGGAGCGTCTGGCGCAGGAGGGTGTCCGATTTGCCCATGCGTTCTGCACGACGGCCTCGTGCAGCCCCAGCCGCTCGGTGATTCTCACAGGGTTGCACAATCATACAAACGGTCAATTTGGGCTGGCTCACAGCTACCACAATTTCCACACGCTCCCGTGGGTGCAAACTCTTCCCCGTCTTCTCAAGAATCGCGGCTACACGACGGGGGTGATCGGCAAACTGCATGTCAATCCTGCAGGTCTGTATCCGTTCGATGTATGTGTGACGGGTGAGGAACTGGGATCCATCCGAAGTGTGGCCTCGATGGCCGAACGGGCCAGGGGATTCTTTGAGAAAAACCGGGATAGAGGCTTCTTCCTGTTGATGGGATACGGCGACCCGCATCGTTCGGCGAAAGGATTTGGGAACGAGCAGCGTTATCCCGGCGTGGAAGAGACAACCTATTCGCACGAGAACATGAAACCACCTGCATTCCTGCAAGACAGCGCGGCAGTAAGGGAGGAGATGGCGCAGTACAGCCAAGCGGTCAGCCGCCTGGATCGTGGAATCGGCATGGTTCTGAATGCTTTGCAGGCTTCCGGTAAGGACAAAGACACGCTGGTTGTTTACATAAGCGACAACGGCATCGCCTTTCCGGGGGCAAAAACCAACCTGTACGATGCCGGTGTCCATGTCCCGCTCATTGTCCGGTCGCCGGAACAGGCAAAACGGGGAATTGTGAACCAGGCGATGGTCAGTTGGGCCGATTTAACTCCGACCATCCTGGAATGGACCGGCACACCCGCGCCCAAAGAATATGAACTTCACGGAGAATCATTTCTCCCGATTCTGGAGGATGAAAATCCATCCGGCTGGAATTCTGTCTTTCTCTCTCACACTTTCCATGAAGTCACGATGTACTATCCCATGCGAGGCATCCGAACTCGGCGATACAAGTACATTCAGAACCTGTGCCCCGAATTGCCGTTTCCCCACGCCAGCGATTTGCACGCATCCAAAACCTGGCAGGAACTCATAACCAAACCGGAAATGAAAATGGGACAGCGCACGATTCAGGATTATCTGCATCGCCCGTCCGATGAGTTATATGACCTGGAGCGGGACCCGTGGGAGTTCGAGAATCTTGCGCAGAATGTGGAATGTCAGGAGATTCTGGCGGATCTGCGGGGTCGGACCCACGGGTTTCGGCAGAGAACAAACGATCCATGGCTGATTTTGGAGAATTACCCCAAACCGCCGCTAAGGTAGACACAGGCCACTTTTAATCTCTATCATTCCGCCTGGTTGTGGTGCGGTTTGCACTGCCTGGCGGACGAAAGATAAAAAAATGGCCTATCAAAACTTATCCGATTTTGTGCAGCGCCTTCGTCTGGAAGGGGAGCTGGCGGAGATCGCTTACCCGGTTTCCACGGAGCTGGAGATTACGGAAATTGCCGACCGTGTAGTGAAAGCGGGCGGCCCTGCGCTCTTGTTTCAACATCCGAGCGGCGGCGAGTTCCCGCTTCTGATCAATGCGTACGGGTCCGAGAAACGCATGGCGATGGCGCTGGGGGTGTCATCACTCTCACAGATTGCGGATCGGATACGCTCGCTTCTTGAAACGATACCCCCGCGAAGCCGGCGCGAATGGCCGGCATTTCTGCCCACGTTGAAGGAGTTGGCCTTATGCGGGCCGAAAACGGTGCGGAGCGGACGGTGCAAGGAGATTGTTGAGATCAACAATCCGTCCGTCGCCGATCTGCCGATTCTGCATTGCTGGCCGGAGGATGGGGGTCCGTATATCACACTCGGACAGGTTTATACTCGTCACCCGAAAACAGGGCGAATGAATGTCGGCCTCTATCGCATTCAGGTATATGACCATCGGACACTTGGGATGCACTGGCAAATCCATAAGGGGGGAGCGGCGCATTACCGGGAGCATCTCAAAGCGGATGAGCGAATGCCGGTCGCCATTGTGCTGGGCGGTGACCCGGCGCTGGTTTACTGTGCAAGCGCACCCCTGCCGGAACAAATCGAGGAACTGGTGTTCGCCGGATTTCTGCGACACGAACCGGTTCCGCTTGTGCCATGCGAAACCATTGATCTCCATGTGCCCGCCGATGCCGAGTTTGTTCTGGAAGGTTATGTCATTCCGGGAGAGGAGCGGCTCGAAGGACCGTTCGGAGATCACACGGGCTATTACTCTCTGGCGGAACCTTATCCGGTTTTCCACCTGACAGCGGTTACACGGGCACGAGACCCCATCTATCCCACCATCGTGGTCGGCAAACCGCCCATGGAGGATGCGTATCTCGGCAAGGCCACGGAGCGTATTTTCCTTCCGATGATTCAGATGACACTACCGGAGATCGTGGATATCAACCTACCGGTGGAGACGCTCTTTCACAGCCTGGCGCTTGTTTCCATCCGCAAGCGATATCCGGGCCATGCCGCCAAGGTGGCCCATGCCTTGTGGGGATTGGGGCAGATGATGTTCTGCAAAACCGTTGTGGTGTTCGATGAGGAGGTGGATGTTCACAATATCCGGGAGGCGCTGTGGCGGTTTGCCAACAATGTCGCACCGGAGAGAGATGTCGGTTTTGTGCGGGGACCTGTGGATGTTCTGGATAATTCATCGGAATACCCCCGATATGGTTCCAAAATGGTGATTGATGCGACAAAGACCTGGCCGGAGGAGGGATTCGATCGGGAATGGCCTCCCGATGTTGTCATGAATGCTGAAACAAAAGAGAGAATTGATTGTATCTGGATGGAGTTGGGAACCTATTTTTCACGAATCCCGGATGGGAGACCAGAATGAACTGCAAAATTATAGCGCTTTGGGACAAAACCTTACCGGTCGGAATCAGCCGTCCGCTTACTCAACGAGTCTGGCGGCAATGCGCAGAGGGAATGACCGTGCGTTTCGCCGCACCCTCGGAATTGCCGCAGGCGTTGGAACACGCAGACTTGTTCATCAATCCATACGGAGATGGATTCCCGCTGGAATCCTGGAGTTGCATTCTCAATTACCTGGAGAACGGCGGCAATTTTCTGAACTGGGGTGGAGTGCCGTTCCGCACGCCCATCGCAGGAGACTCCGAGTCGGGGCGGCGTATTCAGCGCCCCTGCACGTGCTACCACAAACGGATTGGAATTGTGCATTCCTGGATTCACTCACCCGATCTGACAGATGTTACGGTCGCCTGTCACCCGCGTCTGGCCCCGGCTTTTCGACAAAAATCTCCGGTCTGTCCCGATGTATATCCGTTGACAATCCAACCGGTTCCGTTTGGCAGACGCTGTCCCGCGGAGTCTAATCCCTCTCGGTCACTCGATATCGAGTATCGACCTCTATTACAGTCCTTCCGGGATGGTATACCCATGGCTGCGCCGGTCACATGCCTGGACCGGATGTTCGATCCCTGCAAGGCCGGTCGATGGATTCTCGTGACCGTTAATCTGGCGCAGCTGGATGCAAGCCAGCTCAACGGCTGGATGGACCTGTTGCCGATCCTGATTCGAATGGGGGCGGAAGGCGCAACAACCCTGGAGGTCCTGCCCACATTTGCCACCTATCTGCCGGGCGAGACTCCTGTCCTGCGTGCAACTGCGCGAAACATCGCAGAGGGGGACTGGACACTTCAGATGTCCATTACTCCGCCCCAGGGACGGACAAAGCGCCTTCGTCGAAAGATCCGCGCCGAGTTTGCGCGAACTGGTTACCTGGAGATCCCGCTGGCCGGCCCCGCTGAAAGCGGCTTTTATTCCGTGCAGGCCGTGCTGCTGCACGATGATGAAACGATTGAAAACACGATTTCGGGATTCTGGGGACGGGATGAATCATTGTTGTCTTCGGGGGAAACGCTCTCGACGGATGGAGAGATGGTCCTGCGAGGCAGCGAGATTTACCCGTTGATCGGTGCATCTTACGGAACGCTGAACTATGGCGGGACATCGCTTCGGTATGCCAATCCGGGTGTGTGGGATCAGGATTTCGCGGAAATGGCGGCGATGGGAATCCATCTGGTTCGTGTGAATCTGTGGGGTGGTGGGGTCAGCACAACCATGCCGGAATCCGGGGTGTGGCGGGAAGAAGGGCTTCGCGAGCTGGATGCTCTCCTGATGACCGCCCAACAACATCGCATTCCCATTCTCCTGACAATGCTTCCATTTGCTTCCCCGTGTTGCAGAAAGTTGGATGCTTCCCTGGATTCGGAAGCTCTTTCGGACCAGGAGGAATTTGTTCGTCTGCTGGTGGAACGGTACAAAAACTGCCCCGGCGTGATTTGGGATTTGCTGGAGGAGCCTGCCATTGAAGGAGGAATCACCTCGACAGGTGGGGAATGCCTGGGGGTCCAAGCCTGGAATGCCTGGCTGCTCAATCATCACGGAACCATCGAGAATCTGCGAACTCGCTGGGATATCTGCGTAGATGAAGCGCCCGGCCCGGGCAGCATCGCTCTACCTGCGCGGGAGGATTTTGTTCTCAAGAGAGACGTCGCCGGGAATCACTGCCCGCTGCGGGCCATGGATTACATGCTCTTTGTGCAATCCACCTTTTCGCAATGGCTGTTCCGAATAAGAAAAATCTGTCGGCGCGCGGGGAGCAGACAGCTCATTCTCTTGCAGCAGTGCCCGGAACAGTCCTCCCTGCAGTCGGAGATTCATCCCGCGGATTTGGTCTCCATCCGGACCTCCTGGAACAGCGATTCTCCCCTTTGGGAGAGAATGGTTGCGAAAGTTTTCGGGATTCCCAGCGTTGTGGAAGAGGCGGGGACACCTGTTCTCAAGAACCTGAACGGCGAACCCTGGTGCACCGAAGAGCAATGCGCCGCGTTGCTGGAGCGAAAATACCTTTACGCATTGGCGACGGTTTCCGCCGGAGCCATTCATTTGAAGTGGAGAACCGCCAAATCCACTTCCCGAAAAGATGAGTTGTTCGGGGGGCTGATTCGAGACGATGGAACCATGAGTCCCGGATATGCCATCCACTGCCGGTTCAATCGGTTCTGGTGGAAAAATCGGGAGTACTGGACCGGGCGGCAGGAGGACCGTATTGCGCTGGTCTTGCCCAGGTACTCGCGCATCCCACCTTTCGGCGAATCGACCGGTGCAAGTCGACGAGCCATCCAGGTTCTGACAAAGGCGCTCCACATGGGAGCCACGGTTTTCGACGAGCAAGATCTCTCCAGGATGCGAACGCCCAAGATGGTCATCCTTCCCTCTCCAGGCGCTCTATCACACGCGGCCTGGAAACATTTGGTGAAATATGTCGAGAAAGGCGGAACACTGGTGATGAGCGGGGTCGTCGAACGAGATTCCTATTTCCGAGTCACCAGTCGTCTAGGAGAAGTAGGGATTCCGGGTCTCGGTCCGGGACTGGTGGCCCCGCAGGAATTGATGTTTATGAGCGGCGACCAGTTTCTCCTGACTTACTCCGGCGAAAAGCCCCACTGGCTCGAGCGGGAAGTCTGGCAGGGGGAGGCCTCCGTGTGGGAATCGCATGTGGGACGCGGCCAGATTCTGTTCTCCCCGCAGCCGTTAGAATTCGCCGATCAGTTTGCGCCCGTGGTGCAGTTCTACACCCGTGGAATGGAGATGGCGCAAATTGAGCCGTATCTGATTGTGGAAGATTATATCCCCACAACATACATACGCCTGATCCGTTTTCGGGAAGCGGACCTGGTGGTTGCCATCAATGAAGCAAACGATCCCGTGGCCATGACTTTCTCTATCCACGATCTGCCGAAGAGCTGGCGGATCGAACTCCCCGCCCAACACGGCGGTGCGTACCTGATCCATCGCGAGCAAGCCGAAATCATCGACCAATACTGAGGAACCCTTTATGATGCTTCAGAACGTCCTGTCCAAACTCTCGTTTACCGTTGTCCTGCTTTCGTTCATTCTCTGCCCGGTCCACGCAGATCCGAAAATGATCTGCTACAGCGTCCAACCCAACGCCTATCTGAACGATCATGCGAAGGAGATCGCCGAGATCTACGACGGCTTTTACTTCCCGATCGGCCAGTGGGATGACGGGGCGGAACGATTTCTCGGCACAAAGGGAAATTCGCCCTCGGATTCCTCGTGGATGGAAAAAGCCCGAGAGAATGTCAAAGCGTTAAACGAGGCCGGCGCCTCGGAGAATTTCCTCACGGTGAGTTTTGGAGCGGATGCGCCATGGCCCTCATCGGAGACACTTCTCTCAAAGGAGTACACTCAGCGATTCGCGGATTGTTTCGCCGCTGTGGGGCGTTGCGCGAAGGAATTGGGATTCCGAGGTGTTTGCATTGATGTCGAATACCCGTATCCTCGCTATCAACTGGATCATGAAATATACAAGTATGAACGATACACTGCCGAGGAACTGATGGGGGCGGCTTTGCGGCAGGGCCGTGTCTCTATGGAGGCTCTGCTGGAGGAGTTCCCGGACGCGGTGATTATTCTCCTCCCCGGCGCGATACGCACCCGACCTCTTGAGCGGCAGTACCAATCGGGATTGCTGGAGGTGATGGCGGAACGGGATGCTCCCGGCGGACTGCATATCGGGACAGAGTTCACCTATTGCCTGCACGATCCGGTCACCATCGCCGCAACCACCCGATTCGAGGATTGCGGTCTCCCGTTGATCGCCCGTACTCCGCCAGTGGCATCTTATTGGAAAAGGCGCTGCACTATGGCTCCGGGAGTCTGGCCGTTACATATTGTCGAAACCGAATCCACTCTCTATCCGGTTCGCCCGTGGAAAGAAGAAATTGCCGAGCTGCGTGAGGAAATGGCCATCCTCCGAACGCTCTCAAAACGATACATCTGGTCATATACAGGAAATCCCGTTTGGTATATTCACACCCCCGATATCGAGGCGAGATATGGCCTTTCCAAACAGAATCTGAAACGCGAGGACATCGACCTGCGCGATTGGCACACAGTCCTGAAAGAGAAAACGCCGCCCACCACGCCGGGGCTGGAAAAGGTATTTAAGAAAATACGGGAGTTTGATGAGGATCGCATCAAACCGGAGGAACTGTGTGACGCTTTCGGAACACCGGGACGCTGGTGGGCCTTGGGAATGCTGAGTAATCCGCATACGGAACCGGCGTTCGCAGCAATCAGCGCCTCCACCGGCCCCATCGACCCGCAAATGCCGTACCACGGACGAGACGGTGTTGTTCGCTGGTTTGCTTTCGACAACCTGGACCCGCGCGGCTCCACCAGTGGCCGGTACTTGTTTGATTGGTTTCATACCGATAATTCCTCAGCTCATTTCGTAACCTATATCCATTCCAAGAAAGAGCGCCAGGCAATTCTGCACACGGGTTGGGATGACGGGATTGTGATCCGACTCGGCGATACTGTCGTGTTCGATCAGGCCGAATATCCCCAGCGCGGGCACGGAATGCTCTATCTCGACCGGTACCTCTTTGAGAAACACGTGCCGATCGTAATTCCGAAAGGGAAAACGCGGCTGTCGGTGACCTCCATCAATTCGCATGGTGGTTGGGGCTTTTCGCTCCGGATCACCGACGGGGACCAAATTCCGTTCGAGGATGTCCGATTCCGCTTGGAGTAGGGTGAACACCTTTGACGGAACCGATCCAACCCCATGATCGATTTTTCCGCAACGCTTTCTCGAAACGGGAAACAGTGGAGGACATTGTTTTCAATAACCTTCCGGAGATTGCGGTACATCTGATACCGGGGACATTCGAGAACACCGACGAAACATTCGTGAATGAGGAATTGCGCAAATATGTTTCGGACATGCTGTATCGGGCCAAACTGCGGGATGGGGAGGATGCGTACATTTATATTTTGTTTGAGCACAAAAGCCGACCG
>JAKQSI010000119.1 GCA_029570205.1 Candidatus Omnitrophota bacterium
GTTCCCACGCCGCTGATATTGAAGGCTGCCTGCACCAGACCGACCTGCAGCGAGGATGCGCCAAGCATATTTGCGTAGATAGGAAGAAACGGGCTGACAATTCCCATGCCCAGCATGGAAATGAACATGCTTCCGACAAGAACGGCAAAAGCTTTTCTGTTCATGCAAATGCTTCCAATTCCACTCGGACCGCATATCGGCTGCGGTCAACATGCTTACGGGAACAGGCGTCCATAATACATTCGGGTAGTGTATTCAAACGCCACCCGTCCGTTGGCTTCATGCGTCTGAAAGATTCTTTGGAGTTCGGTTATCATCGGCTCATAGTTCGGGTGTCCCGGCTCAGGATTATAGGAGGAGGACCGCATCCGCCCCACCACGCCGGCGAAATCCATTTCCTGCCGATAATGGAACGCTTTCTCCGTAAATCCATCGGCTCCATAAAAATCCGTCAATGCCGTGTCATAAACGCTTTTGTGCTTTTCCCGGGCATAATCCAAGGCATAGCGCTGCAGAACCTGATCGTAGGCGCGCAGAAACGGGGTGGTTTGAAATTCCCGTTCATTCCAGACCACCATAGCCCATCCCGACGGTTTCAGGATGCGAAGAAACTCCCTGCGCGTTTTGTCTACGTCGAACCAGTGAAAGGCCTGGCCGACCACGACAAAATCCGCGCTGTGCTCCTCGAGGGTTGTAGCTTCGGCCCTGCCCGCGATACTGTGGAATCTGCCATAGCCGCTCAGGATGCGTTCCGCCATCTCCCGCATCTCCCGATTGGGCTCCACGGCAAACACCGGATTCCCATTTCGCAGGAACATCTCCGCCAGGGCGCCCGTTCCGGATCCTATGTCGCAAACAACGGAGGAAACATGGAGCCCGCACTCTTCCCGCAGTGTTTCCACTACATCCTGCGGGTACCGGGGACGATATCGGGCGTAATTCTCCGCGCGGCTGGAAAAGCGCAATGTCGGATCCGTCATGGCGGCCATTCAATCAAATACGGTCGCTTATTGCAACCTGTTCGCAGCTGCGCCACTGTTTCGTGTCGCGACCGGATGAGTCCATAAAGCCGCCGCGAACCGTGAAACCAATCGTTCGTCCGGAGCCGATGGAGGATTCGAGACTGGAAATTCGAGATTCGGAATCAGGAAACATACAGCCTGCGATCGCGTCCTTTGCTTCTCCGCGGCAAAGCAGGCCGCCCCTGCCGCGGGCTACTCGTGCTTGAAGACAACCAGCTTGGTTTCGATTCCTTTGATTTTGTTCAACGCTTTCTGCAACTGGCGCGCCTTGGACTCTTTCACAACATCAAGGATCAGGATGCCTTCGGGAGACGAGGAGTCCTTGTCAATCTGGTGAAGGCCAAGACGCGTCCGGATAACATCCCCGTATTGCGACAAGGTTTTCTGGACCACCGGAACTTCTTTCAAACGATCCGTTACATGAACGGTCAATATTGCATGCGATTCTTTCTTTACAGCCATATCTGCCTCCACAAGAATTCGAGATTCGAGATATAAATCAGGGCCCTAATGCTTCTTCATCATTTCACGAAAAGCCTACATGGGAATGGAACAGCTGTCACTATTTAATTCGAGATTCGAGATTGGAGATTCGA
>JAKQSI010000001.1 GCA_029570205.1 Candidatus Omnitrophota bacterium
ACAATATCGGTCGATTCCTTCATGGTGCAGAACATGGATTTCTCCAGGTAGACCTTCGGATAATCCAACCGGCTGCACTCAATGTCGAGCATCGCAATATCAAAGGAAATGTTATGGCCGACGATTAGATCGGCTTTCCGCATCAGGCCCAATACGCATCCCATTATCTCGCAGATCGGGAGACCGCCCTGTTGAGCGATTCCATTCGTGATGCCATGAATATCCGTCGCTTCTTTCGGGATCTCCCATCCTTGCGGTCTGACCAGGGATGAAAAGGATCCATACCACTGCTTTTCTCCGCTATCGGAAACATCGAACCACGCGCAGGCCAGTTCCACGATATGCGGCTGAACCGACAGGTTGCCTGGAACCATGCGTTTCGGGAATCCCGTTGTTTCCGTATCAAAAACTAGAATCATGCCACTTTCCTTTTTCTTCGGAGGATTTCATTCATCCTCGCGACCAATTGCGCGTCACCCTCCACTGAGATGAGCGGGTCGATTCCCATTCTTGCAAGTTGTACCGCTCGCACAATGCGCGCATAAAACAGGCCCTGGTCCTCAACCGTCCCGCCCTGGATCATCGAAATGGCCTTCGCAGCCTGTAAAACAGAATGAGCCGTGAACCATTTGGTTGGTGCCCATCGCGTCGTCATCGCGATTCGCTCCAAACAATCAATTCGCCCGAAGTAGTCATGACGATTTCCCGTCCCATTCACGGCATCCCACATAGCCCGAAACATATCGAGCAGGATGGTCTCCTCCTTCGCAGACGACATGACAGCAACCTTCGCACATCCGCAGGCAAGAAGGATCAGCGTCCGACCATCCGTCCCGCGCTCGATTTCGCGTTCCATGAGTCGTTCCGGGGTCGTCATTTGGTTCGTAAATCCTTTCCCTTCAGGAGGACCTTCTGCCAATACTTGTCCCCTAGCCGAGACGCCACCGGTCCGGTCAGGAACCGTTTCAGGTCATCGGGCGAGAAGTTGCAGATCAGAACGGTCGGGATGAAGTCGCCCATCGCCTTATCACAGACCCGCTTGAGAACCTCATTCCCGATGCCATCCGACCGCTGATAGGTCTCCGAGTGACCGATATCGTCGATGACGATTGCATCACTTTGATCAATCTGTTTCCGAATCGCCGTTCGCTGCGCCCGCAAATCATTCCCAGCCTCAACGCCGAACAAGACATCCGTGATGAGATCCGTGTAGTTGAGCCATAGCCTGATTCGAGCGGTCGGATCCTTGCGGATAATCTGGGATGCCGCATAAATCGCAGAAGTAGTCTTCCCGATCCCCGTCGTGCCGCATATCACCAGGCCGGATTCCGCACGCAGGTTCTGTCCCTGTACGGATACACTTGCCAAATACTCCCGAACGACCTGGAGAGAATCCGTTTCGTACAGATTGGCAGGGGCCAGGACCGCATCCCGATATCGGGCATAAACTCTCTGCGAGAAAGCATCGAGCCGATCCGAAACAAGTCTGTCCTTTACGCAATGGCACGGCCCTGCCCCATGAGGCCCGATCACGTGCCCGTACCCGTCGCAGTCCGGGCACACGTCCGGCTCCGGCTCCGTTGACGCCGATACTCTGGCCGCCAGCGATGCAATCAGGTCAGCCAGTGGCATGGACCTTTCCATTTCGGTCACTGACGATAGTTGTCCATCCATCATGTTCTTTCTCCCATGATTCATCGTCGTTGGGCGTCGCCCACCGTGCCTTCGTTCCTTGCCTTTTCCCGTTGCGCTGGAATTCCGCCGTGATAACGGCCTGATGCCGACTGAAGTACAGGAGCGATTGGAGGACATGCGGCCCATGGAAGGGATGATCGAGCGCAAAACGGAGTATCTCGATCAACTTGTCAACAGGAAATGAATACAATCCATGCACCATCCCAGCGGCGAAGTTCCGTTCATCCGCGCCTTGTTTCGGCGACAGTTCCGGCGAGACCCCAAGCAATGGCATTCTCTTTCGCCGCTCCCCCATCCAGAATTCCAAGATGTCCAATTCATCCTTTTCCAATGCCGACATTTTCTCTTCTCCTGCAATCTCGTTTTCCATCTCCGGATCCGATTCGTGCCCGGAAAAATTTCCTTCTTGATTTTCTTCTTCTTCATTCTTATTTATTCTTATTGGGGGGGACGGGGTGGACAGATTGACCGGGTGGGGCGGACAAGTTGACTGGTGGGGGCGGTCAAG
>JAKQSI010000015.1 GCA_029570205.1 Candidatus Omnitrophota bacterium
GTTTCTTGAAGAGATGAGACCATGCAAGTCAGGATGAACAGAGAAACCCGCACCCCAAAAGGGCCGGATGGGGCTTCCGGGAGAGAGCAACAGACAGACCTCGGCTCTGAAGGGGGCCTTGAATGGGACAAACGGGAAGGATCGGATGGCACTCCCACTACGGCGAAAACAGGGGGATGGCTTTCAGATTCGCATACGCTGCAGCAAAGAGAGCCTGCAACACCGGATCGCTTCGCAATGCCTCATGATCGTTCAGATCCTCATCCCCCAACGCGATCGCGTACACCCATCGAATAACGTTCCTGTACACTCTGTTTTCATAAGGTCACTTTCCTGGCATACAAGAAGTTCTTATCACAACTCTATTTATGCCATAAAAGGTGGCCTTTAAAAATGGCTCCCGTGAGAAATCCGGGCTATGGCGGGTGAGCCGGTAGTGCAAGGGACGAATGATCATGAGGAGAAGAGTCTGGTGACCTCCGGCGGGTCGCCATCGGACAGCGGAAAGGGTTTTGACATCGAAGGAATGGACTTTGCCGGCCGCGAAGGCGGAGACGGATTGCCAGGGGATGGATTCGTCCTGGCGGAGTGCTTCAGGGGGGGCCGATCGCCGTAGGAGCGTTTGCGTCCGGGAGCGTCGGGGGGATGGTCGGGGAGGGCGTAGAGTTTGGCGTCCTTGCAGATGCGTCCGATGAGGACGGTTCGTTCGGGCAGGTGTTGCAGGATGGTTCGGTTGGTGAAGCCGCCGTCGACACAGACGATGAGGGAACGGTCTTTGCCGGTGGGATTCTGATCGGGTTCGTCTCGGAGGTGGTGAATGCGTTGGGAGGCTTGTTGGGAGGGATTGGAGCGTTGTTGTTCGAATCGATACGCCTCCTGGATTTCTTCGGGGGTGTTGGATCTGGGGCGTTGGGGTGTGGGGGTTGACGGAAAATGTGCTCTCCCCACAATCAAACTTCCCGCCCTCCATCAGTCCGCGTACAATCGGCTCGAAATTATTTTCCCGAAAGGATCGAGCGGATGTACAAAATCGGATTGGTCGGCTGTGGCAGTATTTCCCGGGCACACATCGAGGGGTATCTGGCTATTCCCGAACGAGTCAAAATCACGGCGATCTGCGACGTTGTTGAAAGCGCACTGGACAGAACTACCGAAAAAATTGGCCCTGCCGAGAGGTACAACAGCTATGACCAGATGATCGTCAGAGCAGATATCGACGCGGTGGATATTATGCTGCCGCACCACCTTCACAAGGACGCCATTGTCAAGGCCGCAAACAACGGCAAGCACATTCTCTGCGAGAAACCACTCTGTATCAGCCTGGAACAGGCCGACGAGATCACCGGGGCGGTGGAGTCGAACGGGGTCACGCTGATGTGTGCCCACAACCAGGTGTTCAGCCCGTGCGTTCAGGAAGCGAAGAGACGGTTGGTGGCGGGTGAACTGGGCGAGATCTGGCAAATCCGCACCTGTGACTGTTTTCGACTGGATCCAAATTTCAATTTCGGATGGCGCGGATCGCCGGCAACAGCAGGCGGCGGCGAATTGATCGACACCGGCTATCATCCCTCGTACCTGCTGATGCACCTTACCGGTTCGAGGCCGGTCGCAGTTACCGCCATGCTCGGACAATACCTTCACAAAACAATCGAGGGCGAGGACTGCGCGAATGTGCTGGTTCGTTTCGCAAACGGAAGCGTCGGGATGATCTATACCAGCTGGGCGTGGGAATGGCCGGAAGGTCACAATCAATTCCATGTGATCGGCGAGAAGGGGCAGATGTACGGGCGCGGAAACCGGTTCTGCATCAAGCTGCTCGGCGAGGAGCCGGTCGAAACGGAACTGCCCAAGCGGCACGAATTCCATGCGGAAATCGACCATTTTATCCAGTGCCTGGAAAACCATACCGCGCCGGTCCAGTCGCATATTGAGGGGATCGACGTGCTCAAGATTATCCTGTCGGCCTACCGATCCGTAAAAACCAACACCATCGTGACGCTGTGATGGGCAGGTGTGCTGTCTGTCGTGCGATGATGTTATTCACCGGCAAGATGCCGGCGCCACCCGCAATTGGCCTCTCCCTAATCCGCAATCCGCAATCCGCAATCCGCAATCGAACGGGCTTCCAGCCTGTGATGATAATGACCCTGCTCCTGTGGGGAGTCTGCAACACCTTCGCAGACGGTCACCTGACTGCCTCCGGTTCGGGACAATTGATCCCACCGAATACCTGCACAACGGAGCCGCTGACCGTCCACCTGGAACGCACAGAACAAGGCTTCGACCAGCCGGTGCGGTTTGCTGTGATTTCCACGCCCAAAGGAGCGCAGGGCTACGGCCTGATTCTATCGGCTACAGATATCGGTTCCCCGCGTAGCGAGATCGACCTTACATTATCCGCTTCCGGGGAAGCGACGGTTTATTTTTGCGCAGGCGATACCGAAGGCGCGTATATCATCACCGCAGAACACCCTGCCGCAGAGAATGTCATCACCTTTTTTGTCCACGCGCGGCGAAAGATTTGGAAGTATTTAATACCGGTGGTGATAGTTGTGGGGGTGGGGCTGGTGGGATGGGGGGTATGCCTGCGGCGCAGGGGTTAGCGGTCCGGGTGTATTGATTCTCGTATCGCGCGAAACTGCGTTGCACGCTACCCCCCACCTCACCTCGCCGCCTGGCCTTTTTCAGGAGGAACAAAGTGAGGAACCTCAATCCCGGAACCCGCCGCGCGATTCATGTAAACAAAGGCTGAGAACCAGCCCCATCGCCAGCAAATTGGTCAACATGAACGACCCCCCCTTTGAGACAAAGGTCAGCGGCAAACCCGTGATCGGCAAGAGTCCCATCGCCATGCCGATATTGATGATGACATGCCCGGCATACAGAGACATCACGCCGCAAATCACCAGCGCACCCGCAAGATGTCTGCTGTTCTGAGCACGGATCAGACCTCGCGCAATCAGGAACGTAATCAGACCAAGAAAAATTACGCATCCCAGAAATCCCCACTGTTCTGCCATAACGGAAAAGACAAAATCCGTCTCGACTTCGGGAAGGAACTGCAACCGGCTCTGGGTTCCCTGTCCCCACCCATGTCCCCAGAATCCGCCGGAGCCGACCGCAATTTTCGACTGGATGGCATTCCAGTTGACATCTTGAGTGCTGAAAGTGGGATTCATATAACCGTAAATCCGGTTCTTCCAATGAAGCGGGAACTGTTCCCATATCCCCGGTCCGAATACACGCACGCCGACATAAGTCCCCAAGTTCAATACTCCGAAGGTAACAAAAACCGGCAGAGTGACCTCTCGATACAACGCATGCGCCAGGATCGCGCAGAGAACAACAAGCCAGATGAGGAAATGAAAGAGACCGGATGACATCCCCAGAAACCCCAGGAACGGTGAAAACAACAGCAGAAAGTAGGCAGGGTCCAACCCGGCAATGTACATCATAATCAGCGTGATCGGCGCATAAATCATGGCGGTCCCCAAGTCAGGTTGCGCCAGGGTCATTACCGCCGGGATGGCACCGATCAGCAACGGCTCGAACAAACCCCAGAATCCTTTCACTTCCCCCCCGTGTCGGGCCAGCCGATGGGCCAGAAACAAGATTACAAACAGTTTCATAAACTCCGAGGGCTGAAAGCGAAGCGGCAACCCCGGAACGAGAATCCATGAATGTGCCCCTTTGATGGGACGTGTGTAAAAAGCGGCCACGAGCAAACCCAGGCCGACGATATAAAGGAACCAGGAAGATTTCAGAAGCCACTCGACTCGGATCAAAAGACAGCAGAGAATGCCCGCCAGACCGATCCCGATCCAGAGCGTCTGCCGAATCCAGAGGTCTTCCATATCCGGCCTGTCGCAGGTCGCTCCGGCGATCAATATGACCCCCATGGCAGTCAACGCAAACACGTTGAGCAGCAGGAGGTAGTCCACATTACGCAATGTCTTCGCGTCCACCGTTCAAATAAAACTCCAGAAAGTCTTTAACTACGGGCGAGGCGGATTCGCCGCCGTGCCCTCCGTGTTCCAGCAGGAACACGACCACGATTTCGGGAATGTTGTCCTTATCGGGACCGGCATCGCCGACCGGCGGGCTGACCGGACCGAAACAGACGTACCACGCATGAGGTTCCAATGGAGGTTTCTCTGCCGTGCCGGTTTTCCCCATCATGGGGAACCCAACAATCTGGCATCGTCTGCCGGTTCCGTTATCGGCATTGACTACCTCCCACATTCCGCGTCGAACCAGGTCCCATGTCTTCGGAGATGCCTTGATCGTTCCCGTGACTTTTGGCGGAAACGGTTCGATCCAGGTTTCCCCGGACGTCGAATGGACCACCCCCGCTGCTACCCGTGGGGCATAAATCGTCCCGCCATTCGCGATTGCGGAAACCGCGACAGCAAGTTGCATCGGAGTCACCAACACATCTCCCTGCCCGATAGCAGTGTTGATGGTGTATCCCGCGTACCACGGACGTTTCGTAAGTTTGGATGGAAAGGGCGCCCACTTCTCATAGGGAATATCGATCCCGGTTTTCATTCCAAGATGAAAATTCTCCGCCCAGCGCGCCATTTTTGTAATTCCCAGCTCCTTCCCGGATTTGTAGAAAAACACATCACAGGAAATACGCAGGGCATCCACAATACCGACGTTGCCGTGCCCGTACTTGCGCCAGCAACGCCAAATCTGATTCTGTCCCAGAGAAAAATATCCCGGGCAAAACACCCTGGAGTCCCGGTTAATAATTCCTTCCTCCAACAGTCCGAAAGACTCAAAAATCTTGAATACGGAACCGGGAGGATACAAACCGGCCATGGCCCGGTGCGTTAAAGGGTGGGAAGCATCGTTGGACAGACGACCCGCATCTCTGCGGTATGTATTCAGATTGTAACGCGGGCTTCCGGCCATGCAGAGAACCGCGCCGTTTCGGGGGTCCATGGCGATCAGCACGCCGACGGAAGCTCCGAGAACCTCTTCTGCTTTCCGTTGAAGCCGCAGATCAAGATTCAGAATAATGTCGCTTCCGCGCTCGGCGGGCGATTCTACACGCAGTACCTCCCGCAGGCGACGGAAACTGTCCAATTGAACAATCTGCTGACCGTCGCGTCCCCGAAGCCAGGATTCATAGCTGTACTCGATTCCACTCCTTCCAATCCGGTCACCCATGCGATACCCCTGGTCCTGCAATTGTTTGAGGCGTTCGGAGTCGATTTCGCTTACATATCCCAATACATGCGCGGCAAGGTCGTCATGCAGCCAATGCCGCCCCGGAACACTTTCCATTACAATCCCCGGAAGTTCCAAAGCGCGCTCGCTCACCGCCACCATGGTGTGAAATGGAACCGCCTGCAATAAAAGCCGCCGACCTTTCAAATCCGGAATACTTGCCGAAATTTTGCTGCGAAGGAAACCCTCCGAATACCCGGTAATCTCCGAAAGAGTAACCAACAGCGCATCTTGTTGCTCTTTGTCCGGACACAACGATTTGTCGAAAAACAGGTTGTAATCCGGTCTATCCTCGGCCAGCACATTGAAATTCCGATCAAGAATCCGCCCCCGCATACTCGGAATCTTCACACTCTCTTCGTAATTCGCGATGGATTGCCGCACATATTGCTCACCCTCCAAAAATTGCAGAGACCATAGACGAAAAACCAGAACGGAGACGACCAGGCAAATCCCAATTCCCACCCGTCGGATACGGTACACCGTCTCCATGGAGGGCATCCCCCCCCCGGCATATCGTCGTTTCCGTCTCATAATCTTACCGTGCCGAACATGGATCGTTTTGTTTGAGATTGCCCCAACCGGCATAAAACCGGGAAAAGCAGGGCATCAAGGGCCGCTCCGATCAGGAGCAACTCAAAAAACCGTGTCTCCGCCACATCGGTCGAAAATCGAGAAAGCCACAAAACGGCCGCCAGACCGCGAGTCGCAAAGGAAACAGCCAGCGCCAGCAAAAACTGGGTGATGGTATACTCGAACCACACCTTCAGATTCATCCGGCGAACAATCAGGACAAGGAGAAGCCAGACCAGGGAATGATGCAGGAAAATCCCGTGTCGACCGGCATCCCAAGCCGCTCCCGCAACAAAAGCCAATGTCGGCACTGCATAATCATCCGTCCTGGATGCCTCCCACAGAAGCCATAAAACAAACAGCTGCGGATACGGCAGCCCCGGCAGGAACATCCGCCAGATCATGTCCGCAAGAAAGGTGACGATGCAACCGAAATACAGATTCATGAGTCGTGTTCTGTCATCGGAGCGATTTTAGGAAACCTCCGACGGCTCCAGCAATTCCAGTTCTTCTCGACGCTCGATATCAAGCAGAATCAACAGTTCGTAGACCTTTCGGGCGTCCACGGTGGGAGCCACTCGATAGGATCCTTCCTGGGTTTCATCCGGCCCGATTACCTCGCCGACAAGAAGGTCCGGAGGAAAGACCCGCCCGAATCCCGATGTCAAAATCCGGTCTCCCGGCTCCGGGACAACGTGTACATCGCCGGTCAGAAACAGATCGCTCATAATCAGCAATCCCTCCCTCGGATTACCTCGCACAATGGCTTCAAGGGATTTGTTCTCGACTCGTACACCCACAACGCTGTTGTAATCGGTGATCAGCTGCACACGGGAGGTCCTGGACAGTGTTCGTTCGATCCGGCCCACCAGTCCCTGGGAGGCCGAAAGCACGGGCTGGTTGACCGCCACGCCGTCTTCCTTGCCTCGGTTGATGATTAAGGCAAGTGACGTCCCCAAGTCGCGATTGATTACCAACGCAGACAACGCCCGGAACGGAGTCCGATCCGGCAGGTCGAGGAGAGCGCGCAAATGGGCTGCATCCGCAGCGGCAATGCGCAATTCCTGGTTCTCTTGCCGGAGATGTTCGGCCTCCTCGCGAAGCCGATCCAGCTCTTGATGGGTGTGAATGGCCAGCCGAACTTCCTCAACGGCATGGAGGACATACGCCCGTGTACCCTGCAGGAAACGGAGCGGGCTGCTCATGACATGAGTTACGGAGTTCTCGATCCAGCCCGATTTTTCCATTTTCCATCCCGCCACACTCACAAGGGCGACAATTAGAAGAATGGCGGTGTAGGTCGTCGGATTCCAGGGTTTGAATTTCCGACGGGATCGTCTGGGAAACGCCGGTTGAAGAATCATGCTATGGCCTCACCTCGGTCAACAGTCAACGTTGTGAAACCAGTGGGACAATTCCACGTCGCTTGTCCAATACAAAGCGGATCTCCGGCTGGGATGGAAAGACCCAAAAATTTCGGTTCCGACATGGACCGGTCGAATCAATAGCCATCTGCGGAGGTATCCAGAATCACACGAAGTGAATCCATTTCATCCAGAACTTTTCCGGTGCCGCGTGCCACACAAGTTTCCGGGTCATCCGCCAGATGGGCTGGCAACCCGGTTTCATCGGAAATCATCCGGTCGATGCCGCGCAAGAGCGAACCGCCTCCGGCCAGGACAATGCCACGTTCCATAATATCGGCGGCCAATTCGGGCGGTGTTTCCTCCAACGTCACCTTCACCGCGTCCACAATCGCATTGACCGGTTCCTGGAGGCACTCTCGGATTTCATCCGCGCTGATGGCCACTTCTTTGGGCAAGCCGGTAACGAGGTCCCGCCCTTTGATATTGAGTCCGGGAAGGCCGTCGTCATCCACTTTGGCGGCGGACCCGATGCGGATCTTGATCTGTTCCGCGGTCCGTTCACCGATCATCAGGTTGTAAGTGCGCTTGATGTATTGAATCACCGCATCGTCAAGTTCATCCCCTGCTACACGGACGGAGCGGGCCACAACCAATCCGGAAAGAGAAATCACGGCCACCTCCGTGGTCCCACCTCCGATATCGACAATCATGTTTCCCGAAGCCTCCCCAACCGGAAGGCCTGCGCCAATCGCCGCCGCCATCGGTTCCTCGATCAGGAAAACCTCCCGCGCCCCCGCCGTCATTGCCGATTCTTTCACTGCACGACGCTCTACGCTGGTAATCCCCGACGGCACACATATAACGATACGCGGGTTCACCATCCGGGTGCGATTGTGGACCTTGGCGATGAAATACCGCAACATGGCCTCGGTCACTTCAAAGTCCGCGATCACACCGTCTTTCATGGGTCGAATCGCTACAATGTTGCCGGGAGTCCTCCCCAACATATTTTTCGCCTCACTCCCCACGGAGAGAACCTGATTGGTCCCTCTGAGAATGGCGACAACGCTCGGTTCTCGTAATACGATCCCCTGACCTTTTACATAAACCAATGTGGTCGCGGTGCCGAGGTCAATGCCGAGATCGCGTGAAAAAACACCTTTTAATCGAGATAGGAACATCAAAGTTCGCATCTCCTGTGATTTCTGTAAGTTATGTCCCTTCAACGGTGAAACAATCAAAGATCAAGGGACCCAAATCCTGATTATACAGGGATCTAGTTATTATGCAAGATCGAAATTGCAGGTTGGAACACTTTTTGATAAGCCTGCTTCGACAAATCTGGTCCGGAATTTGCGTATTAACCCTATTTGGTTTTTTCCTATTTATAGTATGTTATTAAAAGCTCTTCTGAAAGCGAATGGAGACGACCATGGGAGTGGAAAATCACTTTGAATATATTCCTCAAGCCTTCGGGCTGGACCTCTTCTACCCGCCGCTTGGTCTGTCGGACAAAATCATGCGCGAAATATACCTGGAATTGGCGGACAAATGCCGATTTACCGAGTTTCGTCAACTTGGAGAAGGACAAGGGGCACGGTTCGCAGAAGGAATGAACCGTCACCTGACCATCCTGCCCGATCGGCTGATGTACCTGGATGAATTCACACAATCCACCTTTCAGGGATTCGCTGAGGATATGCTTGCTTTTCTGCCGGTCGCGTCCGCCAAGTTGTCTATGCCGGTATGGCTTCACTGCAAGGTTCTGATTCGATTATTGCTCCCTTACCAAGGCGCGGGAACGACGGTGGAATTCCTGGCAAACCGTTGCCTCAACCCTCTCATGGGAAATCTGAAACAGTTCAGCAGACCGACCTCCGGCCTGGGGATCCGTCTGGTTTTTCCGGCCACAACAGAAAAGCATTCGACGTTTCATGTGCGAATCGAGCCGTATTTTCGGGACTTGAAAATGTTCTTCCTGGAGAACCGCGCGCAATTCTTCGATCCCATTGTCCACCTGGACCAGATGCGGCCCTTGCTGACGGAAGCATACGAGTTTGTCAAGAATGAAGCAGGTCCCTTTATCCACTCCTGTGATACGCCACGTTGAAACGCGGGCATGAATCCGGTAATCTCAAAAGGCTTTTTCGTAGCCGAAACCGTCCGCCGGCGGATATCTTCCGCTTGCGGCGACTGATCCGAAGGAGGGATCCGCTGTGGACCGTATTGTAATCGAAAACATAGAGATCAGCGGTTGTCATGGCTATCTGGAACAGGAAAAACGGACCGCCCAACCCTTTCGAGTAGACGTGACATTGATGGGACATTTCTCGGTCGCAGCTCAGACAGATTCCCTCGATGAGACCGTTGACTATCGGCGGGTATTTGAAATTGTCAAGCGGGTTATGACCGGTGAGAGTGTCAACCTGCTTGAGACATTGGCCGGGCGGATCGCCGAGGAACTCTCCACAGTCCAGCGGGTAGAGCATGTCCGGGTTCGAGTAACAAAACTGGCCCCCCCGATCCCGGATTTTCGAGGCACGGTAGCCGTAGAGGTCGAGCGAACCGGGCTGGGATAAATGGCAATAATAATTCTTACCCAACATCGGAGTTTTCCTTGCGTATCCCATAACCGGTAATCGTGGTCCGGGGGCAAATAGACGCATAACCGCATTGTTCACACGACACATTTGAGGGCCTCTCCGGCACTTCAGCCGCGCTCTCTATGTCCACAAGAGTCTTGAATCGTTCGGAAAGAATCGCGGCCGCGCGGTTCAAACGGTGGCCGAGAGAGATATTCTTTATCCCATCACGGGTAACATGAAGTACAGCGGGTGGAACCGGAATGGAATTCTCCTGAAGTCCGAGAGATCGCAGATAAAGAAGTCCCTGTACCGCGTAGAGATCCATATCCTCATCCGTTATCAACCCTTTTGTCTTAAAATCCTTAATAGCAGGATCCCCGGCCGCATTCCGGTCGATCAGGTCGACTCGTCCTCTTACTGTAACAAGAACTTTATCCAGCCGGAGCGTCCAGCGGACCGGACGTTCCACATCCCACGGAGCCGGTGTTTTTCTCGCCCATTCCGAATTCAAAAAGGAAGTCCATAACACATGGATCTTCTCATATACGCTTCGCGGCGCATGAGCATGATCCGCCTCCAGCAGGGTTCGGATACGATCCTCCGCCTGAAATGAGTAACCGTGTATCTTTGACGTATAGTAATCTGCCGCCAGGTTGTGAAAAATCTCTCCTGTCAGCCTTCCATAATCGAATTCCCCCGAGTTCGATGTATCGCCAAACGGTTCCGGAAGTCCCCAGTACCGGCTAATCCAATACTCAACAGGACAGCGTTGCACGCACTCCAATGCGGAAAAACTGGTCTCAATATTCTCTGGAATAGAGCAGAACGGCCGCATGGCAGAACGAAGAAGCGCCGGAGCCTCCGCGTGGCACGTATCCGGCGTGTCCAACCGCCCCGGCCCTTGCGGCGCATCATGTAGATAAGCGTAATAAGGATGAGTGTCGTCTTCTTTGCGGGAACAGTGAGATGTGATTAGTACTCGTTTGGCCCGCGTAAATGCCACATAAGCGATTCGACGCTCCTCGTCATTCTGTTCCTGGAACACCTTAAGGACAAGGGTCTTTAGAGTTTCTTCCTCAAAGAACTTTCCGGCGATAAGTCCCCAGTCCTCATCCAGTCCCCACGCCAGGCGCGACTGAGGCAGTTTCAGGCCGAGGGCAAAACAGGCATCGAATTCTAATCCTTTCGCCTGGTGAATCGTCATCAGCTGAACGCCGGAACGATCCGGCGGGGAGGCGTGCGGCAGCGAGACAGATTCGCTGGTGCGGTATAATTCCAGTAAATCTACGAAAGTATATACGCGCTCATCGAGACCGGACGCGGGCAGGGATTGCGCGATGGCGCGTAAGACATCGTAGCCGGATTGCCATCCCCGTAACTCGTCCGATACAGGGTGGTCGAGAATACCGGCCGTGCGAGCAATTTCAGTAAGAAATGCGCTTGCGGTCAAGACGGATCGTTGTTCGATCCAGCGGCACAGGCGATCGGCTACCGGCGCCACGGATTCCAGCGGAATGGCCTCCGTACAGAGCGCATCTGATTTGCAGGAAATCCGGCGCATCAGTCCGCCAAACAGGTGATCCTCTCGGCGCTCGTCGGGTGAAGATCGTGTGGGGCGTGTAGCCAACAGGTAGATTTGCCTGTCCGACAGCCGAACGGGAGGTCGTTCAAGAATCCGACACAGCGCCGCATCGTCATGCGGATTCGCAATAGCTCGCAAATAGGCGATTACATCGCGGACCAGCGGCTCTTCAAACAGTTCGCCTGCCCCCCCCTCCGAGAAAGGAATGCCCATGGGGCTCAATTCGGCCCGCAATGCAAAGACCCGTTTGCGGTCACGCAGAAGAATCGCGACATCGGAGTAACGGACGGGATCATCGCCTCGCTCTTTCAGGAAGCGGATTGTCTCTGCAACCCATTTCGCCTCCTGCCGACGCGCATCGGATATCCGCGAACCTTTTGGAGCACGAAACAGCTCGGATAGATAGACCTCCCCATCCGCCTTTTTGTCGGCTATTAGACATTTATCGCCGGGTTCCAGGTCCGATCCGAGAGCATTCGCTACTCCAATGATCTTTTGAGTGGAGCGGAAATTCCGGCTGAGGAAATACTCCAGTGCATGACCCTTCGAAACCCAGTCATCCGGCACCAATTCTGCAAGATTCCGCGGGCGTGCGTACCGCCAGACATAGATAGATTGCTTACGATCCCCCGTAATCATCAGATTCGCCGGTCCGTCTACAGCCGAATGCCGTCGGCAAAGAAGATCGGTTAATCTCGCCTGAAGCCTGGAGGTATCCTGGAATTCATCCACCAATACATATTGGAATGCGTTGCGATACTGTTCTCGAATCTCCTTGGATTCGGTCAGCAAACGAACCGTTCGTTGAATGAGCTCGTTGAAGTCGATGTTCCCTTCGGCGTACAGAGTTCTGCGATACTCCGCATAGATCGCTCGCGCCGCCCGCAAGACCGCTGCCTCCCGTCGGCGGATTTGCTTGAGGGACTTTGCCTTCTCTGCCATCTCCGGCCCCGGCACGTATCGTTTCAGACTTCGATTGTAGTCATATCCCAATGTCTTGATAAATTCCTTTCGCCGATTATTTTGAGAATGGCCAATCGGATTATCTGTGTAATGTGAAACCGGAAATCCCTGGGCCGTAAGACATTCGCGAAGTACATCAGGCGCCTCCATCCCGTCCTGTGGGGCACATTGAAAGAATCGTTCCAGAGCATTGTAGAATCGGGTCTGCGTATCCCCCACAGCCGTGTCCGACCGCTCGTCGTTCAAATCTTCGGGTTCCCATCCCATGCCCCGGGCATCTTCGACTAATTTGTACAGAGTCTTGCTCAGCTGCGAAGTGCCATCGAAGGGCAGATCCCGCAAATCCTCTTCCGTCAGGCTCTCGGTAAGGGCGAGATCCATCTGCTTTGTGAAAATGCGGTCGAGCAATAACCGCGAGCCGACCTCATCCAGAATGTTGACTCCTCCGGGGAGTCCGGCCTGGTAGGCATGTTGATGCAGAATGCGTCGGCACAGTCCATGGAACGTATGGATATAAAGTCTACCCTGGGGCGGCGCTACGCCGTTTCGTACCAGGGCATCGCCGATTCTGCGTTCCAGCTCTCCCGCGGCCTTCTCGGTAAATGTCACAGCGACAATCCGCGTCGGATCGAGTTGTTTCTGAAGAACCAGCCAGAGGAAACGACTGACAATTGTCTCCGTTTTCCCGCTTCCCGCTCCGGCAATTAGCCGAATGGGTTTATCGATGGGCGCGGCTATAACCGCCCGCTGCTCCTCGGTCGGCTTGTAACGAACCGTGATTCCCAATCTGTCATCACAGGTCCATTCGGCCATGGGTCACTCTCCGTTCGTCCGGTCGCACAGAAAGAGGAACGGACATTCCATACCGTATTTTCGACAGGCATCATTTCTCGGCTCGCGCGGGAAGAACTGCGCTTGTTCGGTTTGAATCGCCAGTGCAAATGCTTCATCAAGAACCGTTAAGATCTCTTGTTCCGTTAATTCCCCCTTAGTCGGTTCACCCTCCCGGATTACTCGATACGACAGTTCCGTGAATCCCTTTTTTGCGCCGTACGCCGGAACAATGTGATATTGGCAAAGATACGTTTCCTTTGGTGCAGAAATGAGAAAATAATACAACGGTAGCTGATAATCGCGATCAGCGGGGACGTGTGTGGTGTCCCCTTCTCGGTATACCATCCTGCGGCGTAACTCATCCCGGCTGGGCGGACGAGTGGTTTTAAAATCGATGATAGCCACGGCTTTGCCGGAAATATCTTTTGCAAGATCAATTGTTCCGGTCAGGGTGATCTCGCCGTTCGAAAGAGAAACCGTACGCTCCAATCGCCGCTCAACTACCGGCTCCCCGTTCAACAGGTAAGCCGGCTCGGTAAAGAATCCAGATTTGTTATCGAAAAAGTCCTGCAAAGCGGAGGTCATCCGGTCCCTGTAAAAACGAAATTGTATTTCACTGGAAAAGCGGCTCCGATTGCTATCGATAATCGCGGCGACATCCGCACGTTTCATTACGTGCTCTACCTGAAGGGATTGCGGCGGGTCAATCGTCAGATTCTGGAGGATCTTGTGAACCATGATCCCGTAAATCTGTGCATCCGTTACAGCGTGGTCCAATTGGAGGGCAGTCTGATAAAAATACTTGCGGGGACAGAGCCGGCAAACGGAGAGAGAAGACGGACTGTGCCGCACAGTAACCGAATCGAACACCGGCCCCGGCGATGCCGGAATGGGGTACGGGTCTTCCCGGACAGGCGGAAACCAATAGGCTTCAGGGGGAGCCGTGTACCGATACACCTCGGAAACCTCTACCCAATCCAGCTGCCGGATGGGTTGTTTTCTAAAATGTGCAATAGCCTTTCGGACATAAATGGAAGGGGGTATGTCGCGGTCTCCATCCCGCTCGCTCCAGGAAAGAATCAGGCATGCGGTTGCCCTGGAGGCAGCCAGCGTAAACAAGTGGTCCTCCTCTTCCCTCGAATCGCGGGGGGCCTCGGCGAATCCGACAAAGGAGAATGCGCCTATCCCCAGCCGGCGTTGCGCGGCCAGATGTTCCGCCCGTTCCTTGAGCGCCAGAGCGGTCTCCTCCCGAAACAGCGCGGAGATTTGCGGGTCGGCGGGGAACACATGCTCGTTGAGTCGGGGGAGGAACACAACCGGCCAATGCCGACCGCGGGTTTCGTGCGCCGGAATGACGGCTACTCCGGTCCGATTGTCGGGCGGGGCGCTGTGTCCGACCAGCTCAGACAACTGAACTCGGATCATGCCGGGGTGGATAGGACCATTGAGTCGCCGGACGGTTTCCTCGGCCATACGAATGCGCTGAAGCGCCTTGCCGAGCGCCCGCATTGCGGGAGATAAAAGCGGCTCGCGGAGAAAGCGGTCCGGGCGAAATATCTCTATTAGCCATGTCAGCACGTCGGAAATAGAGTTTCCCGCGCGAATCTGTCGAAGCGCCTCGTTCAGTTCATTGAGACGTTCACACTGTCCCGCAATCTTCGACGCAAAAACTAACTCTCTCTTATCCGGCGCAGGTTCGGCTAACGGAATGCCCTCTTCCTTGAGTTCTTCCGCCAGGGTCATCATGTTCGTTGTAGCCTCCGCCCCCTGTCCGGCGAGACTGACCAGAGCAAAGACCGACCTCGCAAATAGAGAATCCGGTGCGGCAGAACTGCCGGATTTCAGTAGTTGAATTCCGTTGTCTAAAAACTCCAGGATGTGATCCAGCAAAACCATTACTGTCCCCGCACCTGCGCCGCCGGCGCCTTCGCTGGCGGGAATACCCAATTCATGAAACAGGGCCGAAAACGCCCGGCATTCGGCATGGGTTCGGGTAATAACCGCAATGTCCCGGGGCAATAGTTCAACCCCCTCTGTGTCTCCCCCAATCTTGGGGGAAATAGTTCTTCCTTCCAGCCGCGCAATAATCTCCGCCGCCACGGCTTCCCGTTCGGCGGTAACATCCCGGCAGCATCGAAGGATCGTCGGGGTCGCCTTCCGGTCGGCGTCTTGAATATCCGAGGCGGCAAAGGAAGTCGGCCTGGCATTTTCCCCTCCCGGCAGACTGACTATCTCCGGTTCGATCCGATTTCCGTGTGTATGCGACAAAAGCGTCTCAAGCGATTTCACCGGATCGCGCAGGGCATATCGGAACCGAAACGCGGCGGTTTCGGGACAATAAGTAACGGTTAATTCGCTGTCGGGAAGCAATATCCGCGTGAGCAGTTCCGCCTCCAGCGCGCTCAGATCCTGAACATCGTCAAAGAGTACAACGTCGTAGTTCGAAATGCGATATCCGGACGCCATCGTTGCTGCATAAGCATTCCAAAGAATTCCCTGGGCGTCGTATCGTTGATCTTTTCTCAGTATCTCCTGGTACATCCGGTAAATCGTGCCGAGTAACCGCAACTCCGCCTGCTGAGGCAGGCCGTCGATGAACTGTTCGTAGGACATAGCCGAGCCGGGATGATCCGATTCGGGCGCGATCCGGTGCTGCTTCAGCTCGGCGATGTAGGCATGGACGTCCTCGATGAATCCCGCGCTGCGTAACCGGATGGCCTCCATGTAGGCATTACGGGGAGCGTCGTCGGATTCGGCAGTTTGCTCGGAGAAGGCGCGATCGATCACCGCCTGAAGGACAAGGCGCTCCTCGATATCGTCCATCGGACGGTGATACGCAAATTCGGGGGTCTTGGTGAGGATTTGCCCGGCGATTCCCTGCATTGTATCGAATCGGACCGGAAACCAGGTTCCCTGATCCAGCGCGGCCCGGTCGAACCGCGCCGACAGCCGCCGCGCATCCGCATTTGTGGGAGCCAGGACCAGCGTCGACTCGGCGGAAATCTCCCCGTTCCGCAGTCGGCCCAGTAGAGACTCCACGATCCACTGCGTTTTCCCGGCGCCCGGAAGCCCACGAATCACTTGAAATTTGCGGGTCATAGCGACGGCATTTTCCTTAAGAAAGAATCAGAAACGTTACACATCAGTTTTGCACAAGAGGCAGATTTTTGCCACTATATCGCCTGTCCACACTGTCCATAGAGTTCACCGCACCACTCCCCCGCATTCCACCTTGAAACAAACTTCGCTCCGTGGTAAGACCCTCTGCATGAACATCCCCGCCCATCGTCTCTGCGCTCAATTCGACCTCGGCGAATTTGTTCGTGCCGATCCTGCCGGCGGGACACGGAACCGGAATTATATCCTGCACACGAACCGGGGGCGATGGTTTGTGCGCGAACGATATACCGGCTACTGCGAACCGGAGCGAATTCGGTTCGATCATGAATGTGCCCGGTACCTTGCGGACCACGGCGCGCCGGTTGTTCCCCCATGTCTCGCATCAGACGGAGAAACCTGTTGGCGTGACGGCAATACAGTGTGGGAGGTGTATCCCTTTGTGGAGGGGTGTGCGTTTCGTGACGGCAGCCGCGAGGACCTGTCCGCGCTGGGGGAATCTTTGGCGATTTTTCATAAGATCGGGCGCGATTTTCCCTTGCGGTTTGAGAAAGCCGCGCCGCGCGGCGAAACGGACCCGGATCGGCTCCTGTTACGTCTGGGTGATCTGGAACGCGAAGATCCGGAGATCGGGGAAGCGGCAGCCGTGTATCGAGATGCGTTGATTCGAGCGGGTGCGGACCTGCCTTTCGAGATTTATTCGCAGTTGCCGCATACGCTCATCCATGGTGACCTGCAACCCGCCAATATCCTGGTGAAAGACGGGAAAATCGCCGCGTTTGTGGACCTGGATTGGTGCGGTCGGCAAACCCGCATCTATGACATCGCTTTTGTTCTGCTTTGCTGTTGCGGACATGATACCCCGTTTGATGGGGCCGATATCCGGTCACTGACCCAGCCCCCGCGACTGGATTGTGACCTTATGCGCAATTTCCTCCGCGCTTATGAAGGCGCCGGGGCGCCTCTATCGCTTGAAGAGAAATCCGCCCTGGTTCCGCAGGTAATTCTGAGCTGGTGCGAAATGCGCATTGATGGCGCACATAAAGTCGCCAAAGACAAGCAGCGTGAGTTCCTGTCCCGCGAACCGGCGCCATTCGAACGGCTTATTCGGCGGACAGTTCGCGAGGCCGTGGGATAAGATCCTTTACAAAGGTCTTCGCTTATTCTCTTTTCGCGCCACAGGCCGGAAGACTGTGCTGTCCTCTTTTCCTCTACTTTCTTTCCGGCAGATCCAATTGGTCTTATCTCCACCCTCTTCGCAGCAGCCGCCCAATCCGTGATCGCAAACCGAACCCCCTGTTGCTCTTCAGGCGATCCACCTCCCTCCGAAGACGCTCATTTTCTTTCGTAAGTTTTTCAATGTGTGTGTCCTTGTGTTCGAAATACGTATCCGGCACAAAGGTGGCCTTGCAAAGCGCTTTCTCCATCTCTTCGAGAGCCGTGGGATCATTGCGCAGCGACTCCCGATCTGCAAAGGATCGGAGCGTCTCGCGTGGAACCTGGGGATATTTGGTCAGGCGAAGCAATGCCAGCCAGAATCGGTTGTACGGTGTCTCCTCCGCGATCGCCGCATGAGTTCCCTGCACATGTACCAGCGGATGCCCCGCTTCTTCCATTGCCCTGGTAATCGGATAGTTCCGATAAAACACCATAGGCCAGACATTCAATCCGAACGGCAGCGGCAAACTCAGCATGAGGTCCAACGTGGCCCGAAGGTCTTCCTCCGTCTCCAGCGGATTGGCGGCCAGAACATCGTACACCGGGTAGATCCCCAGGTTTTTCAAAACCTGCGCGGCCTCCAAAACCTTGCGCGGGCTGATTTTCCTGCCGTAAATCTCCCGAAGTGTCCGCTCGGAACCGCTCTGGATACCGATATTGAGATGGATCAGACCGATCTCATGCAGCGGTTTCAATATCTCCGGGTCGCACATATCCGGGTAGGCGTACACCCAGAATGGAATATCGATCTCCCGTTTGTACTGCTCCGCGAAAGACCGAATCCAGTTCCGGTCGAATGTGAATACATCATCGTAAAACATCACCATGGCGGTGTCGGGTTTTTTCCGCTTATACTCGGCCAGCTCCTCAATGACGTTTTCGACAGATCGGCGGCGAAGATATTTCCCTTTGCCCTGAGCAATCAAATGACCCGCCGAGTTGTAGCAGAACGAGCATCGAAACGGACAGCCGCGTGAAGTCATGATGATATATGAGGTATTGAGTGGCGAACTCGGCGGCAGATGGCCCAGCAGCATCTCATTCCGGTCGATATGCCATGCTGTTGCATGGTCGAAATCGGGAAACGGCAAATCGTCCAGGTTTTGAATCAGGGGCCGAATAGAATTGCGGACAATCTGTCCACTCGGTTTTCGAATCCAGAGATTCTCGATCGAATCCAAGTCGCACTGACCCAGAAGCGCCTCGGTAATCTCCAGGCAGACCGGCTCTCCCTCGCCGATACAGATCATATCCGCATGTTGAATCGCCCATTCCGGATTGACCGTGGTATCCACGCCCCCCCAGACAATCGGAGATTTTGAAACCTCGCGAATCCTGCGTGTCAGTTCCTCTGCCAGTCCTGATGAGACCGAAGCGAAAGAGAATCCTATCCACAATGGATTTTTCTCAACTACAAACCCTTGCAGAAGCGCAATCTCCAGTTCGCCGGCATAAAAATGCTCCAGGTAATCTCCGGGGGTCTGTTTCTGTGGGGGAGTCTCATCGGCGGCGTGGACATGTTTGAACAGCACGCGCTCTACCTCGTGCCCCGCTTGTTTTAGCACGGATGAGAGATACCGTGGCCCAAGGCAGAACTCATCATACAGACTGATCAAAACAATCCGCGCCATGCCGGTCGCTCCATCACAGGATTTCGCGTCTGATCGGATCGTAGCGGACCCGCCTGCCCTGATCGGCGGCGTTATGTGCCATGATCGCAATCACGGAATGCGCATAGCCTGCATGAACATCGGCAGTTGGTTTTGCGCCGCTGCGGATGCAATCCAGCCAGTTTTTCACATGATCCGTATGTTTCTCGGGCGGTTTCTCGACAGCAATCGGTTCCTGAATGGCCTCCTCTTTTTTCCCTCCCAGGCCGCTTGCCGTCATCGTTGTCGTATCGAATGTCCCCCTCAGCCCCCGGAACTGCGTGTTGTCATCTCCCGCCGAATTCCCCAGACGGGAGACAAATCGCATTATGAATCCTTTGGGGAACAGAAAGGCGCTTTCCATGGTGTCGTAGTGTTCGCGTTTCTCTTTCCAGATCAAGATTCCGCCCAGGCCGACAGCGCTTTCCGGCACAGGATCATCCAGGAACCATGTGCCGACATCGATAATGTGCGAACCCAAAAGTCCCACCAGGCCGGTGGTGTAATCCCGATACAGGTGCCAACAACTCAGGCGGCAGGGATCAAACGGTCGTGGTGGCAGGTACATTAAGAATTGCTCCCAATCGACATCTTCCTTTTTCATATCGGCATAAGTCTGGGGATCATCCAGCCAGCTGGGGACATTGCGGTTCCAGCTGCATTCCACCTCGGTGACCGGACCGAGAACGCCTGACCGCACCAGTTCGCAAGCCTTCTGAAACCACGGGCTGCTTCGACGCTGGGTTCCGACCTGGCAAATAACCCCGGTGGATTCCACGGCATCCACGGCGGCACAGGCATCGGTCAGGTTGTTCGACATGGGTTTCTCGCAGAACACATGTTTCTTTGCATACGCGGCCTCCGTGAGAATACGCGAGTGCGCAAAATCGGGGGTCGCGATCATCACCGCGTCTACGTCATTCAAAGCAAGCACATCGCGATATCGCTGAAATCGTTTCGGATCGGCCCCGAAATTCGCTTTCACCTCATCGCCGGTCTTGTTCAGGTTCTTTTTCCAGACATCGCAGACCGCGACAATTTCCGCGTTGCCTTCCTCGCCAAGTTCCTTGACAACGCCTCTCAGGTAATTCCCTCGCCCGCCGCAGCCGATCAGCCCGATACGGACTCGATCGTTTGCGCCCAGGGCGCGACTGCTTGCCGACATACCGGATGCGGCCAGAATCCCCGCGGCCCCGGTGACCGTGGTTTTCAGGAACGAGCGTCGATCGGAACGGTTTTCCATCATGATTTTTCTCCTGCGTGAGTGTGATTTTGCCTGGATAATGACTATACAACAAACGGTTGGATGGCGGGAGATGCGTAGCGCGCGCCTTGGAGTGCGGCAGCGCAGCGGCAGCCTTTGCCTGGATTCCGGCTTTCGCCGGAATGCTGGAGTTTGGCTATTTTTGGGCATAGAAGCAAGCGGAGTGAAGGGAATATAGGAGACGATGGAGATTCTGGGGCTTCGTAGTGGGTGGAGAGGGATTTGCGAAGCCGGAGAAATGGTTGGTCTGGATGGCGAGTCCCCAGAGTTCTTGTCGGAGAAGGGAGATGAGTTCGGCGGTGGAGGGCCGATGGTTGGGTTGTTGGGGTCTCCATTTGGGGGTGAGGGATTGGAGACGTTGAGGGATTCCGTCGGTGTGGTGAGCGGCGAGGAGGAGGAAGGCGTAGGCGGCGGTGAAGAAAGCGGGAGCGGAAGCGACGGCTTGGGGGATGCGGACTTGAGGTTGTTCCATGCCGAGGAGAGTTTTTTCGTCGCGGAAATTGAGTTCGATTTCCCATCGATGGAGGTAGTGTTGAAGGAATTGATCGAGGGGAAGGTTGGGATCGGTACAAAGGAGATAGGAGGGATTGTGGTAGAGAAAAGGACTGTTGCGGGAGAGCCGGTAATGCAGGGGGCGAATCACGAGGAGTCGAAGAGTCTGCTGACCTCCAGCGGGTCGCCATCGGACAGCGGGCAGGGTTTTAATCTGGAAGGAGTGGATTTTGCCGGCGGCGAAGGCGGAGACGGATTGCCAGGGGATGGATTCGTCCTGGCGGAGTGCTTCGGGGGTGGGGAGCCGATTGCCGTAGGATCGTTTGCGTCCGGGAGCATCGGGGGAATTGTGGGGGAGGGCGTAGAGTTTGGCGTCCTTGCGGATGCGTCCGATGAGGACGGTTCGTTGGGGCAGATGTTGCAGGATGGTTTTGTTGGTAAAGCTGCCATCGACGCAGAGGATGAGGGGCCGATCTTTTCCGGAGGGGTCGTGATCGAGTTCCTCTCGGAGGTAGTGAATGCGTTGCGCCCCTTGCTGGGAGAGATTGCAGCGTTGTTGTTCCTGCCGATAGGCTTCTTGGATTTCTTTGGAGGCGTTGGGTCGGGGTCGCTGGGGAGAGGGACAATGCTGGAGGTCGATGGGGATGGCGCGGGCGCGGGAGGGTCCGGAGTGTTCGGAAACGAGGACGGAGAATTGCAGGAATCGCAGTGCCCAAATGAAATTGTCGTAGAACGCGGGTCCGAGGGGATCGTGCCGCCAGGCCGTGCCGTCGATCTTGCGCCCGCGTTTCCGCAGGAGGGTGTCATCCAGGACGACGACAAAAGGAGCGGTGGGGTTCTCCTGCGACTGCACGGCCTGCCGCACGACACGAAACAAGGCGTCGGGATTGAAGCGCCCGCGCTCAAAGAGACGGAAATCGGCGGACCAATCGGTGAATTGCCGACCGGCGGTGGTCAGGAGTCCCGTGACGGTGTGACGTCCCAGGCAGAGAAGGGCGCTGAGGGCGAGTCGCCTGGCGCGTTCCCAGGTTCGCTCCTGGGCGAAGGCAGGCCGGGTTTCTTGCCAGAGTCTGTCCCAAGCGTCCATCAGGGTTCCTGCCGTTTTTTTTTGAGAGCGGAGGGAGGCGGATCGAGACGGCGAAGGACCAACTGGGCCTTGTTTTCAATGAGCCACTCGACGATCTCGCCGCGCTGGAATTCCATGGCGTGGGCGATGGCGGCGGGGAAATTGACGTACCATTGTTCGCTGGCTTTTCGTTTGATGAGTTGGACTTTGGTGGGGTATCCCATGGGAATCCTCCTGGTATCTAGTTATATCACTAGATCCCAGGATACACCGAAAACCGGGCGAAATCAAGCAAAAATTTCACCCGATGTAATTTTCAGTCCGTTTTCTCTAGTAAAAGGCCAAACTCCAGGATTCCGGCTTTCGCCGGAATGACGCCTCCGTGTCCCCTCTCCCGCCGAGAGAGGTTCCGGGTGAGGGTCCTATCCCTCTCCACGACAGAACGTTCCAACTGCGGCGTTTATCCGGTGAGAGGGGACGCAAAGAAACACGGGGGAAACGGAGCGGCACGCTATTCACCCCCCAATGGTTTTTTGCACCTCTTGTGCCAATAGCAGGCCCACAGATTTTTCCTCGTTGATAATCGCCTCCGCGCCGGCTTCACGGAGATCCGACTCGAAACGGTTGTATCGGGCGCGAGCGATGATCTTCGCCTGCGGAGCGAGCGACCGGCAGAGATGGATAATCCGGCGACTCAGCAGGGGGTCGGGCAGCGTAACAACGACCACGGAGGCCGCGGAGATATGCAGGTGGTCCAGCACATCCGGATGCCCGGCATCGCCGATATGCGCCTCAATCCCATACCCTTTCGCGAGGCGGACATTTTGCGGATTCAGGTCAATCACCATCAGGCGGTCCCGGTGTTGCGCCAGAAGCGTTTCGACAACCCCTTGCCCCGCCGGTCCGAATCCAACCACCAGAATAATATCCTGCCGCTGCCGTGTTCCCGATGAGGAATACACCGCCGGATCAACTCCCTCGGCGGGGGACGTAGATTTAATCAGGTGTTTGATCGGCGAGGCGGTCTCCAGCCAATAGGCCGTGCCGGGCGCAAGACGGACCAGGTATGGCGCAAGGAACAGCGTGACCACGGTCGCCGTAATGATGAGACGGAACAACTCGATATCCAATATCCCCGCCGTCAAGGCAATCTGCGCCAGCACGAACGAAAACTCCCCCACCTGCGCCAGGCACAGGCTTGTCGCCAGCGCCAGCCCGCTGCTGAACCCAAACGCTCGCACAATCGCCCAGATCAGAAGAGTCTTTCCCACAACAATGCCGGATACCAGAACCAACACAAGTACCCAATGCTCCACCGCCCAGGCCGGATTGCCCAACATACCGATTGCCGCAAAAAACAGGGTCATCAGCACCGCGCGCAGCGACCCGATATCGGCGCGGATCTGCGCCGCAAACGGCGATTCCGCCAGCAAAAGCCCGGAGAGAAACGCGCCGAATGCCGGGCTGAGACCGGCCCGGTGCGCCGCCAGTGCGGACCCGATGGCAGTCACAATCGCCAACAGGGTCGGCAGCTCCCGATTTCGAGACCAGCTCCGCAACGTCAGAAGAGACGGTATGAAATAATTCAGGCAGACATACAGAACAGCAAACAGAAGTCCGCCTAATCCGAGGGTTCGAAAGAAAGTCCACGCAATCCGCCCGATTCCATCGCCGCTGCCAAGAGAGGAAACTACCAGCACCAGCGGCACAACGGCCATATCCTGCAACAACAGAATCCCGATGGCGTTTCGACCCATCGGGCTGTCGGTTGCGGTCATACTCATCAGCACCTTCAGCACACAGGCCGTGCTGGACATGGCAACGATCCCGCCGATTACAATTCCGGCGGCATGGGTACACCCGAACGCCGTCGCCACCCACCAGCCCACAACGCAAGTAATCAATACCTGCGCCGTCCCTCCCACAAACGTAATCGGTCCCAGACTGAGCAGCCGTCGAAAAGAAAACTCCAGACCGATCGTAAACAACAGCAGCGCCACGCCCAGTTCCGCAATGACATTTACCTCTCCCCGCACGGTCACCCATCCCAACATGTTCGGCCCGACCAGCATTCCCGCGAGCAGATACCCGATAATCGCGCTCTGTCGCAATTCCTCAGCGATTGTGCCGAGGGCCAGCGCGGCAGCAAGCAGAATTGAAACATCCGTCAACGTGGACCAGGCATCCATAAAATATCTCACATATCGGAATACGGTTCGGGGAGCGCCAGGCGCAGCCAGTCCGTTGTAATTTTCAGCAGCGCGGACGGAATCGGCCCATTGTGCCCCTGGATCACGCCATGGTATTGGCTGTCGGCATCGCGCCACAGGGCGATATCCGCCGGAGTATCCAAACTCAGTTCGAACCCCTCCATGCCGACATGCTTCAGTTCCCCCGCTGCCAGCGCATCCAATCGCCCTGCCGCATCCAGGCGAATCGCTGCAACTCCAACTGCCTCCATATTTACCTTGCGCCCTTCAATCTCGAATGTGATATCGAACGAATCGCCCCGGACATTCTTCGTACTCGCTGCCCAAATCATGGTTCCATCCACCAACCGACAGAATCCTTCTGTGGGTGGGCAATTCGAGGGTTCGGCGAATGCCTCCAGCCGGGCAAGAGCTGGAGTTTGCGCCGTAATCGCCTTCTCGCCGAGAGCCTTACACACCTCGGACAAAACCGCCTGATTCTCAGTCAGCAGAGTCACCGATTCGGCCAGAGCCGCGTTGCCGTCGAACGGATTCCCTTCAAAGTCACGGGTCCAGTCGCCAAGTTGAAACATTTTCGTTTTGCCTTTGGCCGCTTTCTTCAGAAACTCAGCCGTCCCCGGATTCTCAAATTCGGGATGATAAAGCGCTGCCGCGGTATAGCACTGGGGACCGTAATGAAGCCACCCTTCCGACGTGACCGCAAGGCTTCCGTTTTCAATCTCGCTGCTCGGGATCAGGTCCGCCGGATATCCCGCACGCCAGAACGCATCCGCAATCTCCATCCCGACATCGTTATAGGCCGGTCCCGCCCAGTTCATTGCACAGGCGTGGCCAAAAATGACAGCAACCGGACAATCCAGCGGGCTTCGCGTAATAAAATTGAGGAGCCGGATACGGCAATCCGCACGCATGAGATCGCCACGCAACAACGCAGCGCTGTTCTCAAGAATCGTTCCGTCGTGCGGATAAAGCGGATGATAATTGATTCGCCCGCCGCCCAGCGCATGGGTCCAGACATGTCGCTCGTAATCCTCTTTTTTCGAGGAGTAATACATGTTGTACCAGACCGGGCTGCCCCACTTCTTGGCGAGCGAAGTTCGAACGGCGAATGGAGTTGTTTCATCGGTCTGCGCCCAATCCCGTGGCGCAGCCCACCAGTCCAGGCCGTTTTTCTTGAACTCCCGCAGGTCCGGGTACGGCCACCAGGTAGGATGCGTGGCCACCATCGCTTTCGGGCCGAATGTTTCTTTCACGGCAACATAGAAATCCCGCTCGATGCCGCCATTTCGTTCCAGGGACATCTTCATGAAGCGATTGATGGCGGCGATTCGTTCCCGCTCCAGCCCCGTGATGCCGCGGTGCATCAGGAGAAAATCGGCCAGGAGATCGCGACCGCCGGTCCGTTCGGCATATTCCTCAGCCTCGAAGGGGGAATACCAATATTCATCCTTTTTGGGATTCCCATCAAAACAGGGGGGAAATCCCCATTCATCTTTACATGCTCCCACCAATGGCGCATCCGCATATTGTCGGAGGATATCCCGCTGGAATGCCGTAAGGTGCGGCGCGAAAACATCCGGGCAAAAGTGGGTAAAAGCCACGATTGCGCAGGCATATCTGTCTCCGGCATCCTTCTGCGGAGGCACGGTAACTGTCACCGCCTGCGTGGATGCCTCGGTCAAACTGCACGACGATGTAATCTCCTTCAGCGTATCCGGGTCGATCCCCGCCGGGCCACACCGATAGGAGTAGACCCGCAGCAAAGATCCTTCCAGGGAAATATAGGGCGTCGTTCGGCCTGTATAATGATCGGTCAGTTCCCGGCTTTTCGTTTCGATCCGGGTTTCCTCACCGGCGCGCTGGGGAACTTCGTGCAAAATCACCATTTGCTGCAATTCATCGGGATACCTGTCCTGAAACGCTTTTCGAGCCAGGCGAACATCGAGATCTATCACCACCGACAGGCCGTGTTCTAGCGCGTAGGCCGCCGCTTCCACGATGCGGTCATGCACATCCCGGTCAGTGACCTCTTTCAGCGGAATACGCAGGCTGGTGGTCAGCAGATTGTACGGTGAGTGTCGGCTGACAATATCCACAAACGCCTTATATCCATCCGATTCGAATTCCGCCTCGTGCCAGAACCAGCAGCCCAGAACCGGCGGCACACCATCGGGCAGACGGGGAGAAGCGGAAACCGCTTCCTCCCCCCACGCCTGTATGGAAAGCGGCAGACTGAGAAGACAGATCAACAATCCAGAGACATTTCGAAACATCGCGGTTCACCCTTTTTTCGCCATTATATGCACACCTTTGCAATAGAATCCATGCGATAGACCCAAGTTCCATTTCGACAGAATCCCTTGCTCTTTCTTTCTGCAAAAATACGTAACACAATTACGGTCGATGGACTGGCTCTTGATCTGTCCGCACAAATTAGGAAGAATCCGGGGTTTCCGAATTATCAAGACCGCTGAGAGGAGACTGTATAGTGGCGGACCCCACAATTGCGGTTATTCGCTTTGGTGATTTGGCGGTATTGATCATCTATCTTTTAATCACATTCGGTGTGGGGCTTTGGGCGGGGATGCGGGCGAAAACAACAGAGGGATATTTCGTGGCGGGACGCGGGATGTCCGGTTGGGCGGTCGGAATCTCCATTCTGGGCACGGCGATCAGTTCCATCACATTTCTGGCGTATCCCGGTTCTGCGTATGACGGCAATTTCAGCCGGATTGTGCCGGGCCTGGCCTTTCCGGTCGGTGCGCTGATGGGGATTTATGTTTTCGTCCCATTCTATCGTCAGACAGGCTATATCAGCGCGTATACCTATTTCGAGCGTCGATTCGGGCTATGGGCGCGAGTTTATGTGTGTCTTCTGTTCAGTCTGGCACAGTTCTGGCGCATGGGATTGATCCTGTACCTGCTGTCTGTTGCGATGAACCAGATGTCTCCTCAAATGAACCTTCAGGTGAGCATTTTCTGGATCGGAGTGTTTGTGACGGTCTACACGGTTCTGGGGGGAATTGAGGCCGTGATCTGGACGGATGTTTTCCAGACCATTGTGCTGATCCTGGGAGGACTGGCGGTGGTCATCGCAGTGTTCCTGACTGTGGATGGGGGCGCGTGGACGGTTCTGAGCATGGGATATGAGAATGGGAAATTCTCACTCTTCGGAAAGGATGTCGCCTCGGCATTCGATCTCAGTTTCTCGCGCGACACCCTCTTGATGCTCTTTATCATCGGCAGTATTGGAAGCGTGTGCGAATTCGCGTTGGACCAGACGCATGTTCAGCGCTATATCGCTGCGGAGTCCGATAAAGCCGCCCGACGCGCCGTGTGGATCGGAGCCGGCGGCTGTGTTCCGGTCTGGCTTCTCTTCATGTTTGTCGGGACCTGTCTGTGGGTGTTCTATCAGTTGTTCCCGAGCCATCTTCCTCGCGAGATGCTGGCGGATGAAGTGTTTCCCTTCTATATTCTCCATGAGCTGCCGAACGGCTTGGGTGGTCTGGTCATTGCCGGTGTATTGGCGGCGGCCATGTCCTCCATCAGCTCCTGTATCAGCGCGACAGCCACCGTTATGACAGAAGATATTTACAAACGGATACTCTTCCCGGGACAGGTAGATTCCCATTACCTGAAGATAGGGAAAACGATCTCCGCCTTGAGCGGCGCTTGTATGATCGTTATCGCATTGTGGCTCACCACCATGCGGCAGGAGACCATTCTCGAGATGTGTTTTGTGGTCGGCGCCATGCTGGGCGGGGCGATGGGCGGAATGTTCCTGGTCGGGTTTTTCACAACGCGCGCCAATAATTTCGGCCTCATTGTCGGGGTGATTTTGTCGACCATCGCCACCTTCGGAATGACGTATATTGAGGCGAAAGCCATGATGTGGGAGAGTCGTGTGAGTTGGATGATCGAGGATATGACGAAAAGCGGTGAAATTGACACGAAGGCACTCCGAGCCGAAATCAGCGCCGAAGCGCAGGCCCAGGGCAAGACATTGAAACTTGCCGAGGTGCTGAAGATCGAGAAGGATCGGATTCGCGCCAGTCTGGAAGACCGAATCCAGGCGAAACTCGGCCCGCAGCCGCCCCACCTGGGTGAGGCTATTGGATTCCACCCCTTCATGATGGGCGTTCTCTCGAACCTTGTCGCGTTCATCGTGGGGTATTTTTTCAGTTTTCTGCGTCCGCCGAAGTCCCTGAAAGAACTGGGGGGGCTGACCTGGAAAACACGGCATTTGCCTAAATTCGAGGGTATCTGAAAGAAGGAATCCCGGGGTTCGCGCCGAAAAAGTCGGTCATGTCCCTCGGACGACATAGATTACAATCTCGTGACGAAGGGATAAAGAAACGTGGAAAATGCTGCCGTTGGAGTTACTCGCACCTGGGATATTGTCGTATTGATTGCCTATCTGCTGGGAACATTGGGCCTGGCGGTGTGGTCCAGCCTGCGCATTAAGAACACGGAAGGCTATTTTCTGGGGGGGCGCAAGCTGCCGGGCTGGGCTGTCGGGATTTCCATCCTGGCTGCTGCGATCAGTTCGATTACATTCCTCGCCTATCCCGGCTCCGCTTATGAAGGCAATTTCAGCCGCGTCGTTCCCGGCTTGGCTTTTCCCGTCGGCGCGATCATCGCCATTTTCATTTTCGTTCCATTCTATCGGCAAGTGGGGTTCATCAGCGCCTATACCTATTTCGAGCGGCGATTCGGGTTGTGGGGTCGAATCTATGTCTGCGTTCTGTTTGTTCTAGGCCAGATTTGGCGTGTCGGGTTGATTCTCTACCTTCTCTCTCTTCCACTGACGATAATGTTTCCGCAGCTCGACAAAACAACCTTGATCATTGCAAACGGTGTGTTTGTGGCTTTCTATACGGCGATCGGCGGGTTGGAAGCCGTGGTCTGGACCGATGTGTTTCAAACCTTTGTTCTTTTTCTGGGAGGATTGGCCGTCATTCTGATTGTTTTCCTTAACGTAGACGGCGGAGCGTTGACCGTATTCAGCATGGGAATGGCAAACGGGAAGTTCTCTCTCTTCGGCCAGAATGTGCAGTCGGCGTTCGATTTCAGCCTGGCAAGAGACACCGTACTGATGCTCTTGCTGAGCGGAATCATCGGCAGCACACAGGAATTCGCGCTGGATCAGAACAAGATTCAGCGCTATTGCTCCACCCCGACAACCCGCGCGGCGCGCAACGCCACCTGGACAGGGGCGGTCGGGTGCATCCCTGCCTGGTTGCTCTTCATGTTCGTCGGGACATGCCTGTGGGTATTTTATCAGGCATACCCGGAACGGATGTCGAATGAGATGCTTGCGGATGAGGTGTTCCCGTATTTCATTCTGACCGAGATGCCGCAAGGGTTCGGCGGATTGGTGATCGCCGGTCTCCTGGCTGCCGCCATGTCCACATTAACCTCCTCCATCAGCGCCATGTCGCTTGTGACCACGGAAGATATCTATAAAAGGCTTCTCGTTCGCGGACGGGACGATAATCATTATCTGAAAGCCGCCAAGGTTATCTCTGCATTAAGCGGAATTTGCATGATTCTGGTCGCGCTGGCGCTCACGAAACTCCGACAGGAGACGATTCTTGAAGTTGCTTTTATCATTGGAGCCATGTTGGGAGGAGGAGTCGGGGGGTTGTTCTTCATCGGATTCTGCACCAAGCGCGCGAACAGTTTCGGGGGAGCGGTAGGCATCGTGCTGGCGGTCTTGGCAACCTTCGGCATGACCTATATTGAAGCGAAGGCGATGTTGTGGGAAAGCAATGTCGAATGGATGGTCAGTGATGCGGTCAAGTCCGGTGAAGTCAATTCCGACGCAATTCGCGGGGAGATTCGTACAAAAGCCGAGGCGGAAGGTGTGAAAATGAAATTGGCAGATGTCCAGAAGGCTGAAAAGATGCGAATTCGTGAAATCCTGGCCGGTCGCATCCTGAGCGAGCTCGGTTCCCAGCCTCCACACTTGGGAGAGGCCATCGGTGTGCACCCATTCTTGATGGCGGTAGTGACTAACTTTATTGCTTTTCTCGCAGGATTCCTGTTCAGCTTCCTGCGCCCGGCGCCGACTCAAAAGCAACTGGCGGGATTGACCTGGTGGACACGGCATGAGAAACAAATCGAGACCTGAAAAGGTGCTGTTGCTGGGATAGAGAGGCTCTAGTGTCCTGTAACCAAACTGCCTTTACAGAGCGTCACGTCATCGCGAGGAGCCGCCCGGAGTCTGCGAAGGGCGGCGACGTGGCGATCTCAGGCTTGCGCGTTGGAACGGCGAGGTTGCCACGCTTCGCTCCTAAGAAAGCTCGTCCATCGACAGGCACAGAGGCCTGTCCTACCAGTGGGCCAGGCGTCCCTGCCTGGCAGATTTCTTCACCGACAGGCACGGAGGCCTGTCCTACCAGTGGGCCAGGCGTCCCTGCCTGGCAGATTTCTCCATCGACAGGCACGGAGGCCTGTCCTACCAGTGGGCCAGGCGTCCCTGCCTGGCAGATTTCTCCATCGACAGGCACGGAGGCCTGTCCCACCGTTTATCTTTTTTCGACAGGCACGGAGGCCTGTCCTACCGTTTATCTTCTTTCGACAGGCACGGAGGCCTGTCCTACCGTTTATCTTCTTTCGACAGGCACGGAGGCCTGTCCCACCAGTAGGCCAGGCGTCCCTGGCCGGCAGATTTCTTCACCCAATCACCGGCCCCGCCGGAGCGAGGCTCGCAAAGATGATATTGTCAAAACTATTTATTTACACAACTCTAGCGGACGGCCACGGGAATCCGGAGCCGGAACGCTTTCATGGAGGTGCTGCCACAATGAAAAAAGAAATCGGTCGTCGGGAAATGGTCAAATCGTCGGTAATCGCGGGAGCGGCTCTGGCTGCGCCGCTGATTCTTCCCAAACGAGTGTTTGGCGCAAATGACCAACTCATCATGGGCATTATCGGTCCCGGCGGACAGGGACGCGGCCTGATGGGAATACACCAGAAAGCCGGCGCGAAATTCGTCGCCGTCTGCGATGTCTCCGAACAGAACCTGCAAAAGGGGCTGGAGATCGCCAAGAGAGATAACGAGGGAAAGGTCGATGACTATCTCGACTACCGGGAATTGCTGGAACGAAAAGACCTGGATGCTGTAATTATTGCTACACCGGAACACCAGCATTGTACCCAGATGATCGACGCTGTGCAGGCAGGTCTCGATGTGTATTGCGAGAAACCCATGTCACATTCCATCGAGGAAGGGGCCAGAACAATCCGGGAAGTTCGCAAAACCGACCGGATTGTCCAGATTGGAATGCAGCGTCGCAGCTCTCCCCTGCTGTTCAAAGCCCGCGATGCCGTCCGGTCCGGGATGCTGGGACAGGTCACCATGGTTAAGGCCGAATGGAACTGGAATTGCGCCGGACCGACCAACAACGAGCCGTTGGGGTACAATCTCGACTGGGAACGGTTTATGTGGCCCGCCAAACGGGTGAAGTTTGAGCCGATGAAAGTCCGCAATTGGCGCGGGTTCTGGGCCTTCTCCGGCGGATTCAACTGCGACCAGGGCACGCATATCATGGATGTGGTGCAGTGGTTCATGGGAACCGGCACGCCACGCGAGGCAGAGTGTTTCGGCAAAGTTTTCAATATGACCGGCGTGGAAACCCCCGAAGTATTTACTTCCATTTACTATTACGACGGATACATCGCCTCCTGGACCCTCAACTACAACAGCACCTATATGGACTGGTGGCATATTCTGTTCCAGGGCACAAAGGGGACCATGCACGTGGATCGCTTCGGCTTCCAGGTATATCAGGAGCCGATCGACCCCGTCCCGAAGAATCCCGTTCTCGCCGAGGTGGGCGAATTGGAGATTACTCCCCATGTCGAGAATTTCATCGAGTGTGTCAAAACACGCAAGGAACCGAATGCGCCGGTGGAAGTTGGGCATACAGCGGTCTGCGGTCCGCACTTGGCCAATGTCGCCTGGCACAAGCGCCGCCGCGCCAAGCTCAACCCGGAAGCCACAAAAGTGACCACATAAGGCGGTATCCCTGAAAGAACGATCTTGCCCCCTTGGGTCTATCCGCCTGAGGGGGCAAGTTTTTTATACCGAACCAACAGGCTCGACCTCGGAGGCAGTTTGATCTCGCGGCCCGTCATCAACGCCTCCCCGGAGAGATCCTCCGAATTTGCAGGACTGTCGCCCTCGCGGATTTCAACCCGGTAGAGCGCCTTCGGATCGAGAGCCTGAAGACGCAGCATCCAACCTGTATACGGAGACTCCGTTCGCCGAAAGACCATCGCTATTCCGGCGTCCAGGTCCGGGCGATGAAGCTGCCGGCCACACCACAGTTCCGGCGATGGGTCCCCGGATGTCAGCGGATAAAAGTCACCGTACCAGTATTTTCGCAGTTCCTTCAATTCCGCCAGATTCGACAAGGCTTCCTTCATTGGAAAGTCCCCGTTCAGGTAGTCCCATTGACAGATTAATCCGGCGGTCATTGTGCTTCGCATCACGTAGGAATCCGGGGTCCAGGCACAGGCCGTATTGAGAGGGATCAGGGAACACAGCCCCACGGTGTGGGACTGGGTCCATTCCTCCCGCCCGGGGAAGCAATTCGTGTCGCTGCGCCACAGGGGAACCGAACGCATACAGGTTTCCAGATCGATCCGTCGCCCGCCGCTGGAGCAGTTGTCGATCCAGAGCATCGGATGGCGCGCGCGCAGCTCGTCCCACGTCTCGTAAAGGCCCTCAACGTAATGAATCTCCGTGATCCCCTCACGGTCCGGCTCATCATTTCGATGCCAGAACGAAAGCGGGTCCATGTTGAAATCGTTTCGGTAAATGTCGATGCCGTATTCGGAGATTCGTTGGGACAAAAGATCAGTCAACCACCGTCGCGCATCAGGATCGTTTAACTTGAACAGGCCACCTTCCGCGCCGCCGATAACAAACTCCGGGTGTTCCCGCGCAATTCGCGACCCGGCGGCAACCCGTTCCGGCTCGAACCAGACCAGAAACTTGAGTCCGGCGGCATGGCAGGCATCGGCGACAGGACGAAGCCCGTTCGGAAACTCTTTCGGCTTGTGCTCCCAGTTCCCCACTCCGTTCGGGAATCCGCCGATAAACCAGGCGGCATCGAACCAGAGCGTGTCGAATCCCGCCTGGGCAGCAAACTGAGCGGCCTTGATCTGTCCCGCCTCCGTTGCCCACTCCGGCATGGACCAGCTATATCGGTCAAAACACTGTAACGCAAACGGAAGAAGGATCGGCTTCCCGTCGATCTTCGGGAAATACTCAAACAGCATCAGGCGTCGAAATCGCTGATGAGCAAGCGTAAGGTCGCCTTCACTTGTCATAAGCAGGATGCGCGGCGTTCGTACGGACTCGCCGGGTTGTAAGTAGAATCGCGTCCGCTCCATTCCGGCCCGAAGGCGGACTGATCCCGTTGCAGTGCATATTACATCGGCTGCCCATTGCCCAGACCAGCCTACAGCGACAATCAGATTCTCTGTTCCAGTCGGATGATCCCCGTATTGAACCTCAAAAAACGGGAACGCCCCATTCGACGACCTGCCGCCATGCGGTGCAATATGGACACTGTCCCCATTATTCAAACCGGTCGTGAAAAAGGAGAAGCTGCGCTCGTCGAAAACATCCCCGTAGTTGCGGCGCACCGTGACTGTCTGATTTCCCTTTGTACGCAGAGGCATGTCCAATGCCTGAATATCTTCAAGGATCGGCGAATTCCCCGAGCCGGTATTCCGGAACCGAATCACCCAATCCGTCGCCGGATATCGGCGAAAACTGCGCACGGTTGCCTGGACTTGAATCTTTGTATCCGGGTCGGTCCAACTGACCTCACGGCGAATCCAGTCCGCTTCCTCAACAGTCCGACTTTCGTACGCCCAGGTTCCCATAAGGTCTCGCGACAGTTTGCCGCCATACACAAATGAAAACGGAAGCGATCCGGCGCCCAACAGGGAATCCATGCGGTTGTCCGGCCACATTTTCTTCCCATCGGCAGTCCCGAAAACCAGATCGGCCCAATCTTGTATCTGAGCAATTTCTCTCGGACCGGCCATGATCGAGTCCTGCGGCGGAGCAGAAGGAATTTCGTTCATGTCTACACACCATCCCGGTGAACTTGTAATCAACAGTACGGCGAACAGGCAGGATAGTTTTTTCAGGTCCATGTCAAGTCTCCGATCTCGTTCATTGCGTCCCATGAGGAAAAGGAATTGGATGGAATGATATGGATGTCCTGGAAAAGTGGAAGACCGGCGAGCTGGGGAGGAAGGAGTCGAACCTTCAAGTGCCGGTTCCAAAGTTCCGCAGAATACATAATTCCACAACACTACATTTACGAAAACCCTTGCAAATAAAGGGAATTGGCGATATGCTGGTTTTAGTCAATTTGCCTGAATTTGCAGAAAACAGTAGCTAATCAGTAGCTGGATGGTGAACAGAAAATGACCTGGAAATTGACCAAACGCGGCAAGGGATGGTATGCGCGGAACCAGTCCGGGGGAAGGCAACGCTGGAAAAAGATTGATGCCGGTGGCAAACGAGACGCCGAACAGATGGTTCACTTGATGAATGAGCGAGAGCAAAAAGTCCGATACGGTGGTTCCCGCTTCGATCCCGGCGCGGTTCCCACCATCGCCGAAGTTCTTCCGGCATACCTGGGGCATTCTCAGGCCCGGCACGCATGGAAATCGCATACCAGCATTGAAGGATATATCAGAAAGCACTTCGCGCCGCTCCTGCAACGCCGCATGAATGAAATCGGCAAGGGTGATATTCAAGACTGGCAGAACGGCCTTCTGCGGAGCGGATTGAAACGAGCAACCGTCAACAGAATCGTGTCGATTCTTTCGTGCGTCTACACGTTCGCAATCGACCATGACATGATTGATGCGCAGTGGAAACCCTATATCAAGCGGCTGAAGGAAGACAGGCCGCCGATACGCTGGTTCCGGGATGATGAGGTCCGGGCACTGTTTGAGGTTGCGCCGCAGCTGGGGGATGATGTTGCGCTCTTTGTCCACCTTGGCATTCAGGCAGGTCTGCGGTTGATGGAGATTCTCTCGCTTCGGTACATCGACATCGACCGAACACACGGGCAAATCATTATCTCCCAGCATGAGGATGATGGATTCAAACCGAAGTCCAGGCAGGAACGGAGGATTCCCGTGCATCCCGATTTGTGGCCATACCTGAACAAGATTCAATGCGGACGGTATTTCCCACCAGGCCCGAAGGGGATACCACAAGGGAATCAGTACCGAGTCAAATTTGACGGCCCGTGGAACGATCTCATGCGGTGCGCCGGAATCGAGGTACACGCTTCGCCGCACGCGATGCGGCACACATTCGGGACATGGCTTGCGCGGAACGGATGTAGTGCCTTCGAGATTCAGCAATTGATGGGGCATTCATCCGTTGCGGTAAGCGAGCGATACATTCACCTTGTGGGCGGCCCTGGACTCCGCCGGGCAATCGAGACGTTGACGATTCCGGCACTCCCGGAACCGAAAAAGATCGTTGAAAAGTGACCACTTCGCAAAAATAAAGTGCTACCCGTAGCACTCTTGTGAAAATTCGCAGAAAAGGGACTTGACTAGTCCCTTAATTGTGGTAGATTACCTATGGTGAACAAAGAACAGATCGGCAGGAGAAAATCTCAATCGAGGAGGTTTCTCCTATGTCCGTCTCCAACCCAGATCTCACTCTACTGAAGCAACGTGAAGCATCCAAAATCATCGGTGTGTCGCCGCGAACGATGGAGTTATGGCGGCGGCGCGGAACCGGTCCACGCTTTGCGCAACTAACGCGGCGATCCATCCGATACGATCCTGCCGACTTGCGCGACTGGCTTGAGTCGAGCAAACGAAATCCCACTGTCGAGGAATAAGATGGACGTTCAAATCCTCTCCGAGGAGGACGTCCGTCAAATCGCGATGGAGGTCTTCCGACAATTACACGAAGCCGATTCCGGTGCGCTCTTGAATGTGGACGGCGCGGCTGAATTCCTGCAATGTTCGCGGCAAACAGTGTGGGCACTGCGCCGCCGGGGGGACATTCCGGCTGTCGAAATATCTCCGGGATGTTACCGATTCCGACCATCCGATTTGAAAGCATGGATCGCGAATCGTACAGGCCGGGCAAGGACGCCGCGACAGAAGGCCGCCGCGATCATGGAGGGCGCGGAATGAGCGAACCGGGCGGATTCTGTCGGCTTCCTCACAGCCTCAAGGTGGCCCCCATCACGAGAATATGCGGGATTCCGGCTGCACTGGTTTTCATCGACCTTTACCGAAGGTCGTTCGGATTTCAGCGGGAAACGTGCGAAGCGTCCATAAACGACGTTGCCGACAGCACGGGACTGTCCAGAAACGCGGTTCGCAATGCGTTATCCCGCCTTTTGAAATTCGGTTTCCTTTCCCTCTCCGTTGGAT
>JAKQSI010000022.1 GCA_029570205.1 Candidatus Omnitrophota bacterium
CGTGATCTGCTCGATTTCCTCATCGGTCAGGTTCCGGTAGACATCGGCGGCCACCTCCGGCCCCAGGGTCACCATGAGAATCGCCGCCTTCTTGCGACCGGTTATTTTCGCTTTCTCTTGTGTGGCGCGGACCATGATCGCCATCCGATCTGCCGAATTGATCTGAAAAGCCAAATTTCATTCTACACCAAATTGAATGGTGGAACACTGCCTTGAAGAAAAAATACTTTGAAAAAGTCGCGATCGTTTTCAGGTGAGTTATACTAAGAAACGGGCCGAGATCTTGTAAAACCTCGGCCCGGTGTTATCAGAACAGGACCATACTTACGCGGTCACATCCAGAAGAGAGCTATCCGATTGCCCTTCGGTGGTTTCTTCGGAAGTAATCTCAGGGACGTCCAGAGGCGGGAGCTCAATTGTTGCTTCCAGAGGGTCATTTTCCTCTTTTTCGGCTCCAAGCAGTTTCAGCTTGCTTTGGATGAATTCCTCCAGTCCCGCCATAACCTTGTCGTATGTTTCCCGGATGGTTTTGCCGATTTCCCCTAGTTGCTCGGTTCCACCGAGTGTTTTGATCGCCTCATCAAATCCCTTATCGATGGCATCCCGGATCAGCGCACCAAAACCTGTTACCTGTTCGGATTCACTTTCCTCGGCATGGTTCAACTGATAGGCCCCCAGAAACCCCGTTGTGAAACCGAGAATCCGTTGCGCGGTCTTCTCCGGGCTGAAATAGTCCTGAAGGTCCTCCATGGAAAAGTTTTCAATGTCTTCCGGGAGGCCGAGTTTTTGCCGCAGCTCCGGATCATCCGGGAAGACCCGCATCATCTGCTGCGCCACTTTGTCCATAACAATGGATAACGAACTCTTCAGACTTTCTGCATCGACCTGGCTGGTGAGGTTGATATTGACGGTATCGGAGGTCTTTCGAGCGCCTGATATAAGGGCAGATACGGTTTCGGGATCCCGCAATGTCCCCTTTACAGATTTTTTGTCTCGGTCTGTCTCTACCCCCTGGACAGACACCCGTGACGCGATGGGTGTGATTAACTGGCTCATTTCTTGTTCCTCCTCAACGCCTTGTGTTGATATGTCGCCTGGTATTCGATGCAGATATTCTCTCCGATACGGAATAGAATACCTCTATTCGTAAGTATCGGTAATCCCCCTGATTTCTTTAGCTTTTAAGAAGTCAGTCTCTTGTATGTTCTGAAATGAGACAGACCGGACATTTTCGGAACCTGGAAACCATGTCAAGGAACAGGTTGTAAGATTATGATAATAAACCAGATAGGGGAGATTATTCATTGGTAATGGGCATAGTGGACATAGCGGATGGAGTGGACGGGGGGATGGGGTATGCAGAGGAGACATGGCAAGCCCGCTTTTCATTCTTCATCCTCTCTGATCGGGTACGGGTGCAGTAGAGACGGGATGGAATCTGTGGCAGGCTAACCGGAGCCGGCGTTGGGCCGACAATAAAACACACAGGGGGAAACCAATGTCCAAAGGAAGAATCGGATTGATTGTATATCTCGGTGATGATCCACAGAAGATTCTGGATCATGCGAAGAATCTGGGATTTGACAACATTCAGGCCGGACTGCCACATGAGCGCTTTTTTGAAGGCGTGGGACGGGAAGAACTGAAAGCAATCATCGAGCGTTCGGGATTGGAGATTACGACGCAGTTTATCGGATTTGAGGGGGAAGACTATTCGACGATTCAGAGAATCCATGAAACCGGCGGTTTTGTGCCGAAAAAGCAGCGCGAAAAACGAACCGCGTTGGCCCGACGGGTTGTAGATTTGGCGGCGTATTTGGGTATTCCTCAGGTCGCGGCGCATATCGGGTTTATTCCCCAGGATCGGCATGATCCCGACTATGCGGACCTGACGGTGCGGATCCGCGAAATCGGCCAGTTATGCAAGAAGCATGGTATGACACTTGCTTTCGAGACCGGACAGGAGAAGGCAACCACGCTGGTCCAATTCATTCATGATGTCGGTCTGGAGAATATCCGTGTCAATTTCGATCCGGCGAACATGATTCTGTATGGTTCCGGAGATCCCCTGGAGGCGGTGGATGTGGTGGGCCAGTACGTCGGCGGGGTTCACGGAAAGGATGCCAGATGGGCCGAGCCTGGGAAACGCGGGAAGGAATGGGGCACGGAAGTTCCGTTGGGAGAGGGAGATGCCCATTGGCCTGAACTGATCGCGAAACTGAAGGCGCTCGGATACACGGGACCGATTACCATTGAGCGAGAAATCTCAGGGGACCAGCAGGTGGAGGATATCAAGCGAGCGCGTGCGTTCCTGGAGAAGTATTGGTGAGCCAGTGAGTGGAGACTTGGAACCTGCGGACAGACCGGAACGGAAATGGTACTGGAAAGAGAATCTCGATACCCTTATGCAAATCAATCCGGGCCTGGTAAATCGATTGCGCTCGGATCCCGGTGGGGGTATCGGTTATGCAATCGCCCCGGCGCAGACGGGGCGGTATCTCTGCCGTACACAACAGGGCATCCCGACGGAACCTCTGTTCGAACACTGCCCCGTTGCATGGGGCATCCGGTCGGATCAGGAAGGTGAATGGATTCACCCCCCCTCGGGTCAACGGGATTGGTTGCCTGCTTTCTCCGACCGTGATTTGGCTCATCATGATCTTTTTGTCATTGTTCGAATGGGACTCGGCAATGAGGTGTTCGACTGCTATGAGCGGCTTTTGTGTGCCGAACTATTGCGGGAAGCCAATCGACGGATTATTGCGGTGGAGAGCCGGGTGGATTTGCTTCGCGCGGCGCTGACCTTATATGACTGGCGGGTGTTGCTGGAATCCACGCGGTTCCTTCTGATTTATGGGACAGATATTCGAGATATTCTGGCCGCTTTCTGGAAACGATATGCCTTTTCCGCCCTGGATGATCCCCTTGTAATTGCAGGCTCCGGTCCCGAAAAAGAGACGGGCGAATTAACCGCCCTGGTGGATCGAGCGGTGCATCAAGCCTGCCAACGCCATCGGGCGCTTGCAGCCGAATGCCTTGCGCAGGAAACAAACCGTCGGGCAGCGCGAAGTCGCGGATATGCGCGGAAAGTCCTCTGGCTGGTTCCGGGGCATAACTATCTTCAGCGATGTTGCGTGAATGCGCTGAGAGAAATGGGGATCGGAGCGGATGTTCACTTGTGGGTCAGTTCCACATATCGGTTTGTGAAACGGTTTGAATGGGTCCGGCTGCTGGAGAAATACAATCCCGACTTGCTGATCCTGGTCAATGCGACTCCCTCGACCTTTTTCGGCGGGCCGGAGATTTCGCAGATTCCGGTGCGTGTTGCGTCTTGGTTTGTGGATAATCCCTGGCGCTTTGTGCGGTCTTCGTCCGACTTTGTCGGAGTGGATTTTGCAGCGTGCTTCGATGGATATTATGTGCCTTATCTGGAAGGGCTTGGCGTGAACGCGCTGGAGATCCGAACGGCAGCAGGATTGTTTCGACCCGGCTCGAGGGAGAAATCCTCCGAGGGACCGGCTGTTTCATTTGTCGGCGAGCTGGGAACCCGTGGATTCTGGGACCTGGATACCCTTGTGTGTCGAATTTCGCGGGAGCTGGGCCAGGCGGCGCGATATATTTCGGAAGAATATGCAAAACATCCGGACGGACCCGTCGAAGAGATTTATCGGCAATACGCGGTTGCCGAGCGGTTTCCGTTTCACGGGGCGATCGTGGAATTGGTGGAAAATCGGGCGGCCTATTTGCTGCGCAAGCGTATTCTCGAAAGTTGTTCGGATATCGGCCTCGTGACATTCGGCGACCGGGAATGGGGCGATCCGGAACGTGCCGGTGTGTCGGCAAAGTGCTGGTCGGGGAAACGGGTGGATTATTTTGAGGAAACTCCCGAAGTCTATGCGGGATCGCAGATCAATATCAACATTTTCCATCCCCAATGCAAATCGGCTCCCAATCCACGGGTGTACGATGTACTCGCCTGCGGCGGATTTCTGCTGACCACGGAGAATCCGGGTCTTCGGGATGAATTCACCGATGGCGAGCATCTGGTGACTTTTCGAACAACGGAGGAGCTGCGGGAGTTGATCCGCTATTATCGCGACCGACCGGACGAACGTCGGAGAATAGCGGAATCGGGTCGGGAACGTATTCTGGCGCTCTGTCGATACCATGATAGAATGCGAGTTTTTGTCGGTCTTTCGGACCGGAAATCTGTGGGAGATCGATATGTCGATTCTTGTTGATCGGAATACGCGTGTTATTGTTCAGGGATTTACAGGGAAAGAAGGAACCTTTCACGCACAGCAATGCCTGGAATACGGCACGAATCTTGTGGGGGGGGTTACACCCGGCAAGGGTGGAACCACTCATCTGGGCCGTCCCGTATTCAACACAGTGGCGGATGCGGTGAGATTCACCGGAGCGAATACCTCGCTGATTTTTGTGCCGCCCGCGTTTGCCGCCGATGCGATTATGGAAGCGGCGGATCGTAAGCTGGCGGTCATTGTCTGTATCACCGAAGGCATTCCGACCCTGGATATGGTGAAAGTCCGTCGATACTTGCAGGACAAGTCGTCCCGGCTGGTGGGACCGAACTGCCCCGGAGTAATTTCGCCGGGGAAGGCAAAGGTCGGCATCATGCCGGGTTTTGTACACCGTCCGGGCACTGTCGGAGTTGTCTCGCGAAGCGGGACGTTGACTTATGAGGCAGTGGACCAGATCACTCGGAAGGGCCTCGGACAATCGACCTGCCTTGGGATCGGGGGGGACCCCATCATCGGAACGGACTTTGTGGATGTCTTGAGATTGTTCAACGATGATCCGGAGACCGAAGTCGTCGTGATGATCGGAGAAATCGGCGGCACAGCAGAGGAAGAGGCAGCAGAGTATATTCGGCGAGAGTTCAAGAAACCGGTGGTGGGATTTATCGCAGGACAGACTGCGCCACCGGGGAAGCGCATGGGACATGCCGGTGCGATCATTGCGGGCGGGAAAGGAACGGCGGCGGAGAAAACAGCGGTCTTGAAAGAGGCCGGTGTGTTTATTTGCCGAAGCCCGGCGGAAATCGGGGATCGCGTTCTGGAAGCGCTGGGGGGATAAGCCTCAACGGGTACGAGATCTGTGACAGGCAGAGACGCTTGCTCAGCCGAGACCTCACGCCGACCCTGTCAAGCTGAAATTCAGGTCATAAAAAAGGCCGGTTCCTCGACGAATTGAGGAACCGGCCTTTTGATTAACCGGCATAAGCACTGATTCGGAATCAGAATTCTTCGTCATCCTCCTCGTAATCGTCTTCATAATCCTCATCGAAATCTTCCTCGTCTTCCTCTTCGTCGTAATCATCCCCGAAGTCTTCCTCTTCGATCAACTCTTCTTCCTCCTCAAGGTCTTCCTCTTCCTCCTCCTCTTCCTCTTCCTCACCCTCCTCCTCTTCCTCCTCCTCACCCTCGTCTAAATCTTCATACTCCTCATAATCGTCTTCAAATTCCTCCTCCTCCTCTTCTTCCTCTTCCTCAAAGTTCCCGTAATCGTCCTCGTCTTCCAGCCCGCCATAGTCGTTGTATAGCTCTTCGGGGTTGTAAGACGGATCATCGTCATCTTCCCAACCACATTTGGGAACCGGCAGAGCGTCGATGGAGACACAAATCAGGATGGGAAGGCGATGGGGGACAGAACTCCCCAGGATGCCCGGTCCCCTGAGTTCGGCGACCAGAAATGACCAGACATTGTCGTTCTCTGCAGCATGGTTTACAAACATTGATTCAACTCCATTGGCTCCGTGAAGAATTGTATTTAAGCCGGACAGGCCGAGACCCGATCCGGAATCTTCCTTATATCACATCGACTGAATGCGCCCAAACTATATCGATTCGAACACCCGAAACAATCCTAGTCCTGCCATAATTTGAAAACAGATTCAAGAGTAGATAATGCACAGCACAAAAGCCAGCCACAGAGCGAAATTAACCATCAGGGGCTTGTCACGCAAGAGCAGATCCGCGGGATTGCCACCTTCCTGTCTCCGGTAGACTAGAAATTGATACCGCAGCAGCCCATAAATGACAAATGGGATGGTCAATTTCAGTCCTCCGCCCAAGCGAAGCGGGGTGGTAACTTCCCGATCCAGCGTATAAAGCGAATAGCAAACAAGGGTGGCCGCTGTCAAGACAGAGATCAGCTGATCGAGAAACTCAATCGGGTATTCCTCCAGAATGGCGCGATGGTTGGCGGCGGCATCTTGCAGCAGCGCCAGCTCATGACGTCGCTTGCAGAACGCCAGAAACAATGAGATGAGCAGGGCACATAAATACAACCAATCCGACATCATCGCGCCGATGGCAAACGCCCCGGCGAAGGTGCGAAGCACGAATCCGGCGGCAATCGACATTCCATCCAGCAAGACAGCCGACTTCAACCAGAAGGAATAAGCCACATTGACCACAATATAAGTCAGTCCGATGGCCAGGAACCGAATATCGAACACCACCAGGGAGAGCAGAATCGCCAGGCAGAGAAGTACACAGGAGGCAACCAATGCCGCTCGGATGGAAAGCCGTCCCGACGGCAGAGGCCGGCGGCGCTTCTGGGGGTGGAGTCGATCCCGGTCGATGTCCACAACATCATTGAGGAAATAAACGCTGGAAGAGAAAAAGCAGAAGATAAAAAAGGCTGCCAACGTCCGAGAGAACGGCCCGACACTGAACAGGCCATGCGAAAACACCAGCGGGGCGAACACAAAAAGATTTTTGATCCACTGCTTAATGCGGGCCGTTTCCAGCAGAGAGGCAAGCAAGACATTCCAACCGGCAGCGTTATCGGATGAGTTCGGCATGTTCCTCACGAGTCAATCGAACGGGGTATATCGTGCCACATGATAGTCAGGAATTCCCGACAGCCGACTTTCTTCCAGAAAGAATATCCCTTTTGATTTTGTGGAGAAACATTGAGCTGAATAACCTCAATGCCGCGCCGTTTGAACCAGCGCCGGGTATGCTCCCACATTTGTCGGCCAATTCCGCCTCGCTGACAGACTGCTTCGACCGCCATTTCGGAAATGAATCCGTACCGACCCAGCGCAAAAACCGGCGGATTATTGAGGATCATGGCATTTGTGTACCCGACAATCCGTCCCTCTGTCTCGGCCACGAAGACTGCCATGTCGTAATTCTCCAGACTGGATCGGAGGTATTCTTCGTAAGCCGCATCATTTCCAATCGCGAGTTCAAAGCGCGGGTCCAACGAGAGATGATACGCCATCATTTCCTGCCAGAGTTCCCGGACTCGCGGAACATCTTTCAGTTTCATTCGACGAACAGAAACGAGGGGACTTGTTCCGGTCATAATGCTCGCGATCATACGGAGACGGCTTTTCGCCTGTCAAGACTGCGAATCAGTTGATAAACGCCGTTCGGAAACGAATCCTTGCCCAGGGGAACCGCATGAGGTAGAGTGAGGCCGACAGAAGGAAGGGTTTCCTGAAGTCGAGAACACGGACAGCATTTTGGGAGTGTGATTATGAGAAGAGCAATGGTAAAGATCGGAATCGGGGCACTGGTGGCGGCGGCCGTAGCGATCTGTGCGCAGCCAAGCTCCGCGGAAGAGAAGGCCGAGCCGGCAGAGGAACCGGACGAAGTGGCGATTTTGGACACGACGATGGGGACGATTGTGCTGGAGTTTTTCCCGGACGTGGCTCCGAATCATGTAAAGAACTTCAAGAAGTTGGCCCGTGACAAGTTCTATGATGGGACAACCTTTCACCGTGTGATTCCGGAATTCATGATCCAGGGCGGGTGTCCGAAATCGAAGGATGACGACCCATCCAACGACGGGACCGGGGGACCGGGCTGGACAGTCAAGGCGGAATTCAACAGCCGTCCGCACGTGCGGGGCACGCTTTCAATGGCGAGGTCGGCGGACCCGGACAGCGCGGGAAGTCAGTTTTTTATCTGTGTGGCCCGTGCGCGACACTTGGATGGGCAGTACACCAATTTCGGTCGGGTTATTGCCGGGATGGATGTGGTGGATAAGATTGTGAAAGTCGCGCGGGACTCCCGCGACCGGCCGCTGGAGAATGTCACCATTCGCTCGGTGAAAATTGTGCCGCGAGCAGAGTGGGAAGAGTCAAAGGAGAAAGAAGAAAAGAAGGAATCGGCTCCGTCCGAAAGTCAACGGAAAGAGGAGGGGGCAAAAGGATAAACCTGGAACAGATTCGTGGGGTGTGCTAGGCGGGGAGGTAGCGGTGCCCTGTACCTGCAACCCGCTCCAGCAGGGCTGAATTCCTACCCTCGGAGTACGGCTGTGAGGCAGCACCGGGCAAGTGGCGTTGAGGGCTGGGTCCTGCGCAATGTCGGTTCGTGAACCCCGTCAGGTCCGAAAGGAAGCAGCGGTAAACGATCCCCGGCATGTGCCGTGGGAGCGCCCGGCCTGAGTTAACTACCCGGTGACGCTCGGAGCTGTCACCCCAACGGCAGGTGCACACCCCCGGAATGTTCCCGGCAAATACTGTTATTTCACCCATCGACAGGCACAGAGGCCTGTCCCACCAGTGGGCCGGGCGTTTCTGCCTGGCAAAGAAGGGCGGGAGAGGAAAGAATGCTTTGTAAGGGCAATTCAATTTCAAGAGACCCGGTTATGCCCGGTCCATGAGGTCAGAATCGTTTATGGCAGAACGACAGCAGTCAACCCCGTATATTGTCTCGGCGCTCCGTCACCGTCCCGCCACCTTTGCCGAGGTATTGGGACAGGAACATGTGACAACAACGCTGGTCCATAGCCTGGAACGAAATCGGATCGCCAATGCCTATCTTTTCGCCGGTCCCCGCGGAACCGGTAAAACCTCTACAGCGCGAATTTTGGCGAAAGCGCTGAATTGCCCCAATCGCCAGGGAGCGGAACCCTGCAATCGCTGTGAATCCTGCCGATCCATCACCAACGGAACGAATCTCGATGTGCTGGAAATCGATGCCGCCTCGAATCGCGGAATTGAGGAAATCCGCGACCTTCGTGAAAATGTCCGATTTGCCCCGACATTCGGGAAGTATCGGGTAGTGATTATCGACGAAGTGCACATGCTCACCAATGAGGCAAACAACGCGCTGCTGAAAACACTGGAAGAGCCGCCGAGACACGTGAAGTTTATTCTGGCCACCACCGAGATGCACAAAATGCCCGCGACCATTCTGTCGCGCTGTCAACGATTTCGGTTTCGGCGGATTCCGGTGAGCATTCTCATGGATAAGCTGCGGGCTGTGGCGGACGCCGAGCCGCATGTGGACCTGGGACCGGTGGCGGAGCGAGACGGTATTCTGTACCATATTGCCCGCCTTTCCGATGGGGCGCTGCGGGATGCGCTGGTGTCCCTGGATCAATTGCTTTCTTTCTGTTCCGGCAAGGTCAGCCTTCCGGAAGCGGAGGAGATTCTGGGGGTGGTGGAGTTTGAGGCGCTGGAGAGTCTGATCCGGTTCATCCTTGCGGGAGACCTGAACGGAATCCTGATGGTGATCGACCAGCTGTCTACCCGTGGGAAAGAACCCGCCCAATTCCTGAAAGAAATCATGACCTACCTGCGTCATTTGCTCGTGTCGAAGGTCGCGCCGGATAAGCCGGAACTGGTGGAACTGCCCGATGAGTCTCGACAGGTATTGGCAACCCAGGCGCAAACCACAACGGTGGAAGCGATTTTGCAGGTGATGGACATCTTTGCGGAAGCGGAACGTCGGATGAGGTTTGCCTCGGAGGGACGGATGATTCTGGAAGTAGCTGCGATTAAGGCGGCGAAGGCAGGGGAAGCGGTTCAACTTCCCTCGATTCTGAAGTTTCTATCGGACTTGTCCGGGTCCGTGCCATCATCGGCTACCTCACAGAAACCTTCATCAGGACCTGCCCTCGTTTCCACAATCGCCCAGCCTCAACCGGCCAGGAAAATCCCGAAGAAGGAACCGGTTTCGGAACCGGAATCACCCGGTAATCCCATGGAAAAGGTGGTGACGGCCTGGAAAACCCTCTCAGAGGATTTGGAGCTGTCGGCTCCCACAATCAATTCGGCTCTTGTTCACAGCAGGCCGTTGCGATTCGAAGGCGACCTGCTGACCGTCGGGGTGCCGACCAAAGCAGGTCTGACGCGACTTCAGGATTACCAGAGAACCATGCAGGACAAATTGGCCTCTCTGACGGGAAGTTCCATTCGTCTTGTTTTTGAAGTCACAGAGAGAATGGAACCGCTTCCGGCAGGAATGCCGACACAAAACAGCGCCTGCGAGCCAAGAACGGGAGAATTGCTGACCCAAGCTCGTGAACACGCGGTGATTCGAAGCCTGATGGATTATGTCCCCGGCGCGGTGGAGGAGGTCCATCCCGAACCGCAGCGGACCAGAGGATCTTCATCCAAAAAAGAGAAAGAGGCGACAGAATGAAAGGACTGGGTAATCTCGCGAACCTGGGCCAGATGCTCAAACAAGCCCAGGAGATGCAAAGTCATATCGCCGATCTTCAGCAGGAATTGGCCGGCACAAAGACGACGGGTTCGGCGGGTGGAGGGCTGGTCAGGGTCACGATGAACGGGCAGTTTCAAGTGACCGAGGTCAAGATCGACCCGGGAGTGGTGAATCCGGATGATCTCAGTCTCCTGGAAGATTTGCTGCTGGTGGCGTTCAATGAGGCGGCGGGTCGGACACAGGAATATGCGAAAAAACGCATGACAGAAATCACGGGGGGTTTTCAAATCCCCGGACTTCTGGGCGGATGACCTTCTTGCCGAAATGAGTCAATTCCGTGGAAGCATCGAAGGGCACGATTCTCCTTTTCAATAAGGCGTATCCTCCCTGGCCGGGCGGGATCGAGCGGCATGTGGCGCTTCTTGCGGAGGGGCTATCGGCGCGGGGCTGGCGGGTGATTGTGCTGTGTGCCGGGAATCACCGTTTTCGATATGAAGAACGCCTGGAGCGGTTGTGTGTGCGTCGTGAGGCAAACTGGGGAACGGTCTGGTCGCAACCGATCTCACCGGGCCTCATTCGGGAGATCGGTCGAATCCAACCGGACCTGGTGCATATCCACACCCCATTTCCATTCGGGAATCTGGCACTCTTGATTCGACGCCCCCGATGTCCTCTGGTTGTGACCTGGCACAGCGATATTGTACGGCAAAGGGCCGCGCGGCCGCTTCTCGTTCCGCTGGAAACCTTTCTTCTTCGCCGCGCCGATGCGCTGATCGCCACCTCGCCTGCCCTCCTGGAGCAATCGTCTTCTCTTCCCCGATACCGGCAGAAATGCCATATCATCCCGCTGGGAATCGATCCGACGCCGTTTCTTTCAATGGAACCGCCAATCCTGGAGAAAGCCGAACATCTCAGGAAAAGTCTCCCACACCCGTTGGCTGTTTTTGTCGGCAGGCTTGTGGGATACAAAGGCCTGGATGTGCTTCTACGGGCACTCAAGAAGGCGGGGGATGTTTCATTGCTGATCGCAGGAGACGGCCCATTGCGAAGCGATTTGGAGAGACAGGCGGAGCGGATGGGATTGACGGATCGGGTTCGATTTGCGGGACACGTTTCGGATGAGGATTTGCCGGCGTATCTTCGCGCGGGGGATTTTTTTGTTCTTCCGTCCACATCGAGAAATGAGGCATTCGGGATGTGCCAGCTGGAGGCCATGGCGGCGAGGCTTGCCGTGATCTCCACGAATCTTCCCGGCGGGGTCGCATGGGTTAATCAACATGGAAGGACGGGCCTTGTGGTTCCGGCCGGAGATATCGACGCGCTGGCGGAGGCGATGCAGATCCTCGCGCGAAACCCGGATCTCTGCGAACAATGGGGGATGTGCGGACAGGCCCGTGTATTGGAGCTGTTCACACAGGAAAAATCCGTTATTCTGCATGAAGAGGTTTATCGGAACCTGCTGTAGATTCGACAAGGTCGGATTTTTTCAATACATTGTAGAGAGAGATTTTCTGCGAGAGGATGAGAATGGCGCAAACCAATTCATCGGATCGAGAAATCGGGCTGGAAGAAGCGCTTGCGCTGATGATGCCGGACACACGGCTGAATCTCGAAATTTTCGAGGGACCGTTTCGCGGGATCGTGTCCGCGATTCTCCTGAAGAAGGAAAAAAGACGGATTCATGTCAGCTATCCGTGTTATATGGGGCATCCCATCCCGGTGCGTCGGGAGGCGGGTGTCAATATCACCGTGCGCACTAATAACCGATGTATGGTGATTCGCGGGGAAATCGAAGGGATTGTGAAAGAGGACGCGCCGATTCTCGTGATTCGTCTTTCCAGCAAGGGTGGCCTCTGGACCCGCGAACGTCAATTTAAACGAATGCCAGCGGAGATCCCGTTTATCGCCCGGCGAATCGACCGGCGGGAGCGGCTTGCCTTCGCAGGGAAAACGGTGGATGTGAGCGGCAATGGTTTTCTGTTCAAAACGCGCCGGACTCTGCCGGTCGGAACCCGCCTGCGTGTCGATCTGAAAATCCCGAAAGGGCCCGCTCCATTACCCAGCATTGTTCGCGTGACTCGGGTGACCGTCGATTCTACACGAGATCCGAAAATCAACCTGGTCGCGGTAGCTTTCGACGAGATCTCGCTGGAGGATCAGGACAGGCTGGTGCATCACATTTTCGAATTGGAGTGGAAAGACAGCGCGGAGAAGCGTCCTCCGGAATCATCGGGTGGTTCCTGACCGAATTGGAATTTTGATCCATCGACCGCCTTTTTTCATTCCTCACATCTCCTTGACTCAGGATTTCCTTTTGGGGATTATGTTTCCAGATATCCAATTCGTTTCAAGAAAGAGGTGGATCTGACACATTGGTGAAACGACAAGGGTTTACATTGATCGAGTTACTGATTGTTGTGGCGATTATCGGGATTCTGGCGGCGATTGCGGTTCCGAATTTTTTGAACGCACAAATTCGCGCAAAGATCGCCAGGGTTCATGCGGACATGCGAGGCCTGGCGACCGCTATTGAATCGTATCGTATCGACAATAATAAGTATCCGTATTTTGATGAATACAACCTGGGGGGCAGTTACAATCCCATCACGTACCGCCTGATTCCCCTGACCACGCCCGTGGCCTATGTCAGCAGCCTGAGCCTGGAAGATCCGTTTCTGGAGGTTCAGGGTGGAGAGGGGTATGAGGACGATCTCCCCCGTTTTTCTTACAATTACCGCAGCTATGAAGGTGAAAAAATGGGAGGATGGAAGGTGTGGTGTCTGAACAGCCTGGGGCCGGACCGGACCAAGAACCAGGGACTGCAGGTCGAGAACTGGGCGCGGGGACTGGTGGCGGATGGGGTGGTTATCATTTACGACGGCACAAACGGGTTGGTCACCGCAGGGGATATGCCCCACACCGGCGGTGAGACAAGATACCAGAATAATTTTTAATGTCCGTATGCGGAGACCCCACCCCGGCCGTGCTCGTGAACGCCAAGAACCCCACCCCGGCCCTCCCCGTAAACGGGGAGGGAGAAATCTGCCACTGTTTACGAGCGGATTGAGGGGGTATTCTCAATTCACAGCCGATAAATCTCCCCGCGATGGAGGACCGCCTGAAGCGGCATGTCTCCGATCGGCGGCCAGCGGTCCAACAAATTTTTCGCATTCTCAATGGCCTGCTCCATTTCCTCATCGCTGAATCCGTAATCCAGAGCGCGACCGACATTCGCGGACGGAAGCAGGCCAACCCCTGAAGACTCTCCGCAATTCACGAAGAGATAGCAATACAGGCGCTCTCGACCGATCTGGAACTCGCGGCTCTTGTGATCGACGGGGATATCGAGAACCATGTCAATTCCCGCTCGGGGCAGATCGGGAACCGGCAGGCGCTTGTGCAGAAGCAGGTGCGCCCGAGCCTCTCCCAACCGATTGATCCCGTAAACAATCCGAGCGGCATCCGGAAACCGTTGCAGAAACCGGCCCGCCACGGGAGATATCTTGCCCCCCTGCCAGACCTCTTCCGGACTGATCACCGGCCTGGATTTCCACCAGCGGTTCAACACAAAAAAGAGGCTCGGAAGGAGCAGTCCGACTGTGACAGCAATGGCTCCAGCCCAAAAAGGCGGACCTCCATACCAGTACACAGGGAAAACAAACAGGATGGCGGTCACCAGAATCATCACAACAATGCGATCCTTCATGACAGACGAATCGGAGATCCGATCCCAATAAAGCAATACGTCCAGAAGCCACAACACGAGCGATGCCAGATAGAGAGTCACAACAACCCGCAGTGAGTGTGGTGGAACATACTCTTTGAATTCCTCAACATTCGAAAGCCAGAAGGTAAATATAAGCAGGAGGGTCATCACGATCAGGAAGATCATGAAGACTTGGGGGGGTATTCTCGACCACATCGGATGCCGCAATCCTCCGTCAGCCCGACTTCGGTATAGAAAGAATAGCAGAAAAGGGAACTCGGTGTCCATCAGGGAATATGCCTGCGGATCCCTGCGACATGCCCGCCGAAGTCCTATATGCGGATTGAGAATACTGCTATTCTTTCCTTATACCGGAGCGCGCGGATTGATTTGCGCGCAGGTTTTCTCGGAAGGAGCACGAAAACAGGATGCACCGTCCCATTCGGCGGCCCAAGTTTTCTTTCAATATTCCGGAGGATTATCTGGAAGGGGTCGATCTGTACAACCGCCGCCATTATGCGGAGGCCCTGCCGAAATTGCGCTCGGCATGCGAGCAGAAACCCCGGTATGCGGATTTCCACTATGCGATGGCACGCTGCCTGGTGATGCTGAAAGATGACGAGGCCGCTCTTCTCGAGCTCTCCGAGGCCCTGCAACTGAATCCGTTTTATGTGGATTGTCTTCTGGAGGTCGCTTTCATCATGGCCCGCCTGGGCGATATCGGGCAGGCGCGGGAGTATTTTGTGGAGGCCATTCGCTTCTTCCGTTATGGCGAATCCGACGAGAACAGTCCCGAGGACGTGCAGGAAACGTGCGCATCGCATTTTGAGAAGGGCCTTCAATTCTGCCGGGAAAACAATATCGAGGCGGCCAACCGGGAGTTTCTCAGGGCCTGCAACCTCAAGTCCGAGGAAATCCTCAATCAATACAACGAGGGCGTGTTCGCTTATGGGGAGGGCGATCTGGATCTGGCACGGTATCTGATGGAATCCGTACTGAAAGCGGATGCATACTTGCTGGACGCTTATCATCTTTTGGGGCAAATTCACCTTTCCCAAGGAAGAGAAAAGGAAGCGATGGAGGTATATCAGAAGGCACTGTCCATTCGGAGTGACTACCCGGATTTTTATGCCGGGCTGGGAGAAGCCTGCCTGGTCTCCGGGAAACCGGAAGAGGCGTTATCCTATCTGGAGAAAGCGGTTTCGCTGAATCCGCGTTATTCCGAAGCGTATTTCTACCTGGGGAGAGCTTATCTCGGCCAGAACCGGCCGGCAGAGGCGAAGCTGGCCTTTGAGAATCTGCTGCGTCATCGGCCGCAGGATGGTCTGGCTCTTCTGTCATTGGGCGAGGTTCTGGAGGCTCTGGGCCAGTCTGCCGAGGCGTATGTCGCCTACGAGCGTGCGGCGGTCTGCCCGGAATCCATGGAATTGGCGAGGCAGAGGCTGGCGGAACTGGCTACCGAAGGATAAGATCGCAAATTCTTATAGTCGTGTGAGGTTTATTTCGGATGCTGAATCTGAAAGATGCAAAGGTTTTCGTGACAGGAGCGGGCGGATTTATCGGCTCGCACCTGGTGGAGAGCCTGGTTCCGTTGTGTGGCCAGGTTGCGGCGCTGGTGCATTACGACTCCAGACCCGAGTGGAGCAATTTGGAGTTCCTGCCGGAGGAGATTCTGGATTCCATTATCGTTGTGCAGGGAGATATCACCGATCCGCATTTCATAACCCACGCCATTCGGGGAAGTGATGTCGTATTCCACCTGGCCGCACTGATCGCCATTCCATATTCGTACATGGCGCCGGAGGCGTTCTTCCGGACGAATGTGTTGGGAACCGTGCACGTGCTGGAAGGCGCCCGTGATGCAGAGGTGAGCCGTGTAGTCACTGTTTCTACCAGCGAGTGCTATGGAACAGCGCAATTCATACCGATGAACGAACAGCACCCGTTACAAGCCCAATCGCCGTATTCGGCCTCGAAAATCGGGGCGGATAAGGTTGTGGAAAGTTATCATCGCGCTTTCGAGCTTCCCGCGGTGATTGTGCGACCGTTCAACACCTACGGCCCCCGTCAATCGGCCCGTGCTGTTGTGCCGACCATTATCAGCCAGGCCCTCTCCGATATGCCGAACATTCAACTGGGACTCTTGACCCCTGTGCGGGATTTGACTTACGTGAGCGATACTGTTTCGGGATTGATCGCCGCGGCCCGCGCAGAAAATGTCGAGGGAGAGACAATCAACCTGGGAGTGGGAAAGGGGATCTCGATTGAGGAACTGGCCCGGCGGATTCTCACGCTCCTGGGCAGCGAAAAGGAGATTCTCTCCGAGGAGTTACGTATTCGCCCGAAAAAAAGCGAGGTTCATCGGTTGGTGTGCGATAACACCAAAGCGCGCAATTTATTGGACTGGGAACCGATGGTGTCGCTGAACGAAGGGCTGAGACGAACCATCGAATTTGTTCAGGCGCATCCGGATTTCTACAAGCCGGAGAAGTACATTTTTTAAGTGTTCCATGCCGATGCCGCGAGAAGGCCCTTACCCCAACCCTCTTCCGGGGGAAAGAGACGAAGTGTGGAACGGCAATTTATGAATTGCCCCTGCTGTCATTTCTGAAAAAGCCGGAATCCGTCGCAGAAGCGCAAGCCCATAGCGTATAGCATGGCAATACAACGGACGAGAATTTCTGCGAAAATCCGCGAATTACGGGAGACAAGGATGTTCCCATCAGACTCCTCGACACTGAGGCAGGCTTCGCTACACTGTGTGGATCAACAGACAAGGAGAATAACTCGTGTATACAAGATTCTTCATTTCATTTCTCATCGGAGGATTTGTAATGGCTGCCGGAGCGGACACGCTTCAAGAACGTCTGGGATATGGCCCTGATGCAAGGGTTCTGCTTATTCATGCGGACGATGCCGGAATGTGCCATTCGGAGAACATGGCGACTATTGAGGCCATGGAAAAAGGCGTAGTCAGCACAGCGAGCATTATGATGCCCTGCCCCTGGGTTCCGGAGATTGTGAAATACTGCCTGGACCACCCGGAGGCGGATTTCGGCCTGCATTTGACATTAAACTGCGAATGGCACGGATACCGGTGGTCATCCGTGGCTCCCAAGAACCAGGTTCCGGGATTGCTGGACCCGACCGGGTATCTCTGGGGACGTGTGGAAGAGGCGGCGACCCACTCAACACCCCAGGAAGTGGAATGCGAAATCCGTGCCCAGGTTGATAGCGCACTGAAAATGGGCTTGAAGCCAACCCATATCGACACGCACATGGGAACGATCTATGCGCGGAAAGAGTTCCTGGAGGCCGCCATAAGAGTGGCGCAGGAATACGGCATTCCGTTCATGCTGTTGGAGCCGACGCCCCAAGTGATCGAACGATGGGGAGATCGGAACTTTCTGAAAGAAGAATTCATTCAAGAAGTGCGGGCAAGCGGAGCGCCTCTGCTGACCACCCTGTATTCATCTTACGAGCATAAGAGCATGGAGGAAACCCGCAAGGAGTACTGCGACATTATTCGAAACCTGCCGGTGGGGGTCTCTCAACTGATAGTGCATGTTGGAAGGGAAGATGAGGAATTGAAAGCGGTCACGGGGAATTGGAAGATTCGATCCAACGATCTTGCCATCATGCTGGACCCGGAACTGCGTGGAGTGATTGATGAATCGGGCGTCAAGTTGATCGGATGGAGACCGCTGCAAGAGGCTTGGTTGAAGGGGAAGAAGTGAGAATATCCGAGGCCTGCTGCGATTGGGGCGCCCCTGCGATTGTCTGCACAAGTTTTGCGGTAATTGCTCTTACAGCCCGACGTCCGCCTCGATCACGCGACCAAAACGCCGCTCTCTCCTCTGGAAATCGAGAATCGCGCTAAACAATTGTTCCTTGCGGAAATCGGGCCAGAACACCGGGGTAATCCAGATTTCGGTGTAGGCGATTTGCCAAAGAAGAAAGTTAGAAACTCGAAGTTCGCCGCTGGTACGGATGAGGAGGTCCGGGTCGGGGATTCCGGCCGTGGTGAGGTAAGAGGAAAACAGCGTCTCGTTGATCTCATCGGTTGAAATGCGTCCATTCCGAACCTCTTCGGCGATTCGCCTTGCAGCGGAAACGATTTCCGTGCGTCCGCCGTAAGACAGGGCCAGGTTAAGTTGCATGGTCTTGCACTCGGCGGTCTCCGCCTGTGCCTGGTCCAGGGCACATCGAACACCGGCGGGCAGATCGTTTGTGCGTCCGATGGAGCGGAGGCGGATGTCGTTGTCCCGCATCTCGCGGATTTCCGAGAGAAGGAACGTATGCAGGAATCGCATTAACGCCTCAACTTCGAGGCGGGGACGGCTCCAGTTCTCGACGGAGAAGGCATAAAGCGTCAGATAGGGGATTTCCAGTTCGCGGCAGGTTCGGACAGTCTCGCGGACGGATTTGATGCCGTTGCGGTGCCCCTCGATGCGCGGCATTCCGCGTGATTTGGCCCAGCGCCCGTTGCCGTCCATGATGATGGCGATATGGCGTGGAAGTCGCAGCAAATCGACGCCCCTGGCGCGTGCCTCTTCCAGGGTAGCCTCCTGAGTTTCCGTGGTTGTTTGTATGGCTTCGACAGACATGACTTTGTATATTCCAGGAATGTTCGGGACCCGCTCGGCGGGCAGACTCCCGATAACGAGCCGCCGAATTGAGAATATCGCTCCCGGACAATGGTTGCAACGGATCGCACGGGGCCAAAGGTAACGGAGGAGGTTGATTCTGTGTGGTGAATGCACCCCATCTTTTTTGGCGAAATGAGCAAGGGTACGATGGGAGATTATGGATCATCCACGAATGTTGTTCTGTGATCGGTTCGGTCAGATTTATGACGAACCACGACTTGCGGCAACTGCGCGATTGGGCGTGCATCCGATCGTGCCCGAACCGGAGGACTGGATACCGCTTCCGAAAGGAAGCGACATTTTTTCGCTGCCGGATCGTACGCCGGTGGGATGGCTTGAGGGTCGGGGAAGATTCCGGGGCGGCTCCAGGGATACCTGGGCGGTCAGCGCATTCACCCCACCGGGCTATGTGCGTTCCCATCTGCCGAACGGACGCCCTCAGCCCTCGGCGGACCCGTTGCCGCTGTGGGCTTATTCCGCTGCCGGATGGCGAGACGAGGGGTTTTATGTCACGGCGTTTCCCATCGAGCAGAACCCGAAGGGCGATCTCGCCGAATTTGATGAGGAGACCATCCGCGAGCGGGTTCGACAAAAGCTGGATGAATCCCCCGAGAACCGTCTGCTGAATCACCTGGCACATTGTGCGTTACAGAACAACTGCCTGGCAGCAAAAAACTATTTTCTTGGGAGGTGGGAAGCGGGGCTGCCGGTTTCACGCGAGTGTCCGTCTTCCTGCGAAGGATGTATTTCGAACCAGCCTGCGGAGAGCCTCGTTCCGGCCTCCCACGCGCGGATTGCATTCCGACCCACTCTCGAAGAAGCGCTGGAGGTTATTGTGCCTCACCTGGAAGAGGCTCCTCTTGCGATGGTCAGTTTTGGTCAGGGATGCGAAGGGGAACCGCTTTGCGAGGATGAATTCCTGGAAGAGCTGATTTGTGAGGTGCGTCGCCGGACTTCGCGCGGGACAATCCATCTCAACACAAACGGATATGCGCCCGCCAAACTGCAACGTCTGGCAAAAGCGGGACTGAATAGCGTGCGGATCAGCATCAACAGCGTTCGGAAGGATTATTACCACCGATACCACAAGCCACAGGGATACACCTTTGAGGATGTGGAAACCTCCGTGCGAGTGGGTGTGGCCGAAGGACTTTACGTGTCGATCAACTACCTGATTTTCCCCGGTTTAACGGACCACCAGGAGGAGATCGACGCATTCACAAGGTTCTTGGAGAGAACGGGGACACACATGGTGCAATGGAAGAATCTCAATATCGATCCGGATATGTATATTTGCTGCCTGGAATTGGAGAGTCTTTCTCGGTCAGAAGGGATGCGGACAGCCGTGGACACCATCCGTCACAGGTTGCCGCAGGTGCGGTTCGGGTATTTTAATCCACCCCGTGAACAATTTGAGGAAAGCCTGAAAAATGGTGGGGCGAAGTAGACCGTGCAGTTGACGTTTGCTGTTTCAAGTCTTAATGTGGTGAATAGAAAAGGGGAGTGGGCATGAGCCGGGAAATGGGGCTATCAGTCGGGAATGCCGAATCCCGGGACAATAATCAGTCACGGATCTGCCATGCCTCCAGAAGATTCCATCAAGTCACCGGACCCCATCCTGGCTGTCCTGTACGAAGTCCAGGTTCATAACTCATCCTTTCGGCAATTGACCGGTGTGGATGACCCGTGGCAGCTGAACCGGGCTCGGATTGAGCGAACCCGGGATCGGATGGCGCGAGAGGATCGGATTGCACGGGGGCAGTATCCGGGAAAAGACATTTCCTGTATTGCATGGACGGATGGGGCATTCTGGCTCCTGCCGGAAGGGGTGCAGAAATACGCGGAAACCATCGATCGCAACCGTTCCCTGGCAAACGGGAAGACTGTTCAACCGATTTGGAAAATGACTCTTCGGGAGTTGCTCTTGCAGCACACGGCAAATCTCCGCCAACTGGTGTTGTCGGTGGCGTATGACCTGGTGACCCTGGAGGCGTTGAAAGAGAAACTTCCCAGCGACCATGCGATGCTGAAAAAGGAATTCGAGCGATGTGAGCAGATCGTGGGGGACTTGGTGGAGGAACTTCTCAAGGAGCGGGAACGTCTGGGCAAGGTTCTTACAGAGAATGTGGAGTTATATGAGCGGACACTTATTACGGAACAGATGCTGAGACGAGGGGATATCTCGGAAGAAGCGCTGGGGTACACCATGGAGGATCTGCGTCGCGCCCAGGATCGTGTTCGCGATTTATGCCGGCAGGAACTGAATGTGTATCAACATGTTCTCAACGTGTCGAGGGGCAGAATGCAGGAGGGATTGAGGACTGGGGAGCAAACGCAACTGACCCGTACCAGCCGATGGGATTATGCCTTCCACCAGTTTGAAGAACCACCGGAGGGTTTCGTGGGCTTTGCCATGCTGGTTAACCATGAGAGCAAAAGACTTGCCGCGATTGTGGCATCCAGAGAAGAAGAACTGGGACCCTCTGAGGAAGGCAAGGAGCTGCTTGACCTGTCGAGAAAACTGGACGCTTCTCCCGAATCGAAAGAAGTTCCTGCAGAAGAAGAGCTTGCTCAAGGGACCTCACCGGGAGAGGTCAAAAAGAAGGTTGTGCATCGGATGGCAACAGCCGAACGGCATGAGCGATAGGTTACTCTCGTTTATCCGATTTCCCCCAACCGTGTTCCGCATTCCAATCGATGTCCGCGCAAAAAAACATCGACAGTCATGGCTTTCTTTCCGGCGGGCTGGAGTTCCAGGATTTCCAGGACACCGTTTCCGGTACTCACACGAATGGTGTTGAACGATGTATGCACGACGGTTCCCGGAATTTCGTGGGAGATTGCATAAGGAACCTCGGTGCGCAGGATTTTCCAGATTGTTCCCTTGCAGAATGTGCGGGCACAGGGTTCCGGGGCGAGAGCGCGGACCTGATTATGGAGATCCGTTGCCGGTTTCGACCAGTCAAGGATTTCATGTTCGGGGCGAATCAGCCTGGCCCAAGTGACCTGACTCTCATCCTGCGGATTTCGGGGAGCCGTGCCGGCGTGCACATCCAGAACGGATTGGAGCATGAGGTCCGCTCCCTTTCGGGCCAGCCGTTTGGAGAGGGAACCGTAGTTGTCATCCGGCCGAATCGGTTCGGATTCCTGGTAAATCAGGTCGCCCGCATCCCACTCTTCTGAAAGGTACATGGTGGAGTTGCCTGTTTCGGTTTCGCCGTTCATCAACGCCCATTGAATCGGAGCGGCCCCGCGATATCGCGGAAGAAGAGACGGGTGGAGATTGAGACCTCCTTTCGGAGGGAGTTTCAGCATGTGGGAAGGGACTTTTCCCGCGTAGGCGACCACGACGATGATTTCGGGGGCCGCTTCCCGAATCCAGGGAAGAACCGCCGGTTCATCAAGAGACTCCGGCTGAAGGACCGGGACCCCGTGCTTTATTGCAAGCGCTTTCACAGGTGGAGGCAGAATCCTGTGCCCACGACCACGCGGGCGATCAGGTTGGGTTACAACGCCCCTGACCTCGACAGATGGACTCTCGATCAGCCTCTGAAGAGTCGGACAGGCAAACTCGGGTGTACCGAAGAAAATAATGGGAATCACGGACACAGCATCTCCTGAGAAAGTTCGCCCATCGACAGGCACAGAGGCCTGTCCCACCAGTACATCGACCGGCACAGAGGCCTGTCCCACCTGTACATCGACAGGCACAGAGGCCTGTCCCACCAGTACATCGACAGGCACGGAGACCTGTCCCACCAGTACATCGACAGGCACGGAGACCTGTCCCACCAGTACATCGACAGGCACAGAGGCCTGTCCCACCTGTACATCAACAGGCACAGAGGCCTGTCCCACCAGTCCATCGACAGGCACAGAGGCCTGTCCCACCAGTCCATCAACCGGCACAGAGGCCTGTCCCACCAGTCCATCAACAGGCACGGAGGCCTGTCCCACCAGTACATCGACAGGCACAGAGGCCTGTCCCACCAGTACATCAACCGGCACAGAGGCCTGTCCCACCAGTCCATCGACCGGCACAGAGGCCTGTCCCACCTGTACATCAACAGGCACAGAGGCCTGTCCCACCAGTCCATCGACCGGCACAGAGGCCTGTCCCACCAGTCCATCAACCGGCACAGAGGCCTGTCCCACCAGTACATCGACAGGCACAGAGGCCTGTCCCACCAGTACATCGACAGGCACAGAGGCCTGTCCCACCAGTAGGCCAGGCGGCTCTACCTGAAGGATGCTCGTGATCAGGAACCGGGGGCAAGATGCCCCCGCTCCCTTATTTCCCTGCGCGCTCCAGCCCCGGTACGTCGATCGTCTCAATCCCGAATATTTCTTTTTTGCATTTCATATAATACAGGTAATTCTCATAATCGACATTGGCGGGGACTCGGTGGTCCACATGCGGAATAAATCCGCCTTCGGCGACAACAGGTTCCAGGCGTTTCCATTCCGCCAGGGTCTCTGATTTGGATTCCAACTTGTGTTTGTTATATCCGCCGATCAGCAGGAGGTCCTTGCCGTATTCTCGACGAAGCGCAACCGGGTCCGTACCGGCATGGACCTCCACAGGGAACATGCAGTTGTACCCCGCTTTCATCCAGATCGGCACGACCGGACAGATATTGCCGTCGCAATCCGTATAGATGACTGTAACCCCGTGTCTGCGGAGAAGGTTGGCGATGCGCCGATAGCGCGGGTCAAGAATCGAGCGGAAAACCTGCGGCGAGATCATCGGGCCGTGATTGAAACAGATATCCTCCCAGCCGCAGGCGACATCAATCTCAACTTCTTTCAGCAGAGGCTCGATGACCGAGATGATCAGGTTGCATAGATGTTCCACCATTTCCTCCACCAGATCGCGGTCGTCATAAATGAGATAGCAGATTTGTTCAAAGCCGGTCCAATTTCGAAGTACCCCGAATAAGGAGCCGATGTAGATAGCCACGGCTTCCTGCGAGGCACGTGCATCCGCTTTCACCCGATTGAGATCGTAGTCAAATCGGCTTGGATCGCGGGGATCGAGACGTTCCTTGAAAGCCTGCCAAGTCCGGCGGTCCTTGATCGGGAATTCGATATAGTGCGGTATGGAGGACCCGCCGTCGGTATTGACCTCAGCGATCACGCCGTCCTCATATCGTACGATGCGGGTCCGTGGACGCTCTTCGAGGATTTCATAGGAGAAGGGCGGATAAGGGTCCATCCGGTTCGGCAGACAATGAAAATGCTCACAGCCGAAGTACCGTTCGACCGAATCATTGTCATGCAAGTGTTTCGGCAGCCCCTGCTCATGCCATTTCGGAAAGCACTCACCCCAATAGCCGAACTCCAGGTGGGGAATGCGATCCACGCTCTGGTAGTGCATCCAGCGTCGAAACCGTTCCCGTGGAGTCATTAAAACAACAGATTGGGACATGGCGGAGGATTCTCACTTTCCATTGAACAGGATTGAAAATGAATGCTCAATTCAAACAGAATGCCGGGGAAGCACCAAGCTTCCTCGGCGTATTGCTCCGCCGGCAAGACGATTGAAAGATCGGGAAGAGGAGATCAGCCTGGAAGTTTGTCCAGGTCGACACGGACTTTTGTCAGACCCTGGCGGACAAATCCCAGCCGTTCCGCGGCGCGGTAAGAAACATCAATGACACGTCCGCGAACGAAGGGTCCCCGATCATTGATGCGGACTTTTTCGGTGCGACCGTTTTCCAGGTTGGTGACTCGTACCCTGGAACCGAACGGAAGTGTGGGATGGGCAGCAGTCATCGCGTTCATGTTGAACAGTTCACCGCTGGCGGTCTTGTGCCCGTGGTGTTCCTTCCCATACCAGGATGCGAGTCCGTACTCGGGGAATTTGGTCCCCGCAACACGCTTCGTGCTGCCGGCGCACGAAACCATAAGCAGGCCCAAACAGCAACATAGAACGGTTTTGGTAAACGAATACGACATGGTATGAACCTCCTGGTCCATCCCCATTGCCCGGTGAAGAAACATGACAGAAAACCGGCTGTTTACGGGACTCCGTCCCCGCAGTCGATCCGCAGACAGATATTATACTATCTGTAACTTGGAGATTTGTCAATATCGGAGGTGGGTTCTTCAGAGTCGCCCGCAGAGGATAATGAGACAAATAGGACCAACGGAGATGAATCGGATTACGCTGAATTGGAATGCCCGTTGTGATGGACACTTGGGGATGCGGCAAGGACTTGGCGTAGGATTTCCAGCTTCTTGACCAAGTCCTCCCAGACGGCGGTTGTAATGGGATACCCGATCGGTCCTTTGCCCTGCTCGACTTCCTGAATCTCATTCCGCATGTTCTCCAGGAACCGTGGAAGGTTACTGACGGTCAGCCATGGGGAAAGTTTGATGGGGCCGGTAATGTTGCCTTTCTCCCGAAGCCCCCGCTCCACATCGATCAGGAGCTGATGGACTCGCCGGATTCCGTCGCTCTCAAAAGGCATTCGATACGCTCCCGCCTATGAATGGTGAATTCCCTTCCCCGTTTCTCAACTCGGCAAAGGCCACTCCGTGATACGAAGGAAATGATTGTATAAAGCCTGCAAAATCGCAAGCGAACCGGAAAACGAGATCAACGGGCGAAGAACGGCCAGACGCTTGTCCCGATCCGACACGCAACACTCCAGCCAATCGCATAGAAAAAGGAGCGCCGGTACGGTAACACCGGAAAAGATGTCCCAATCGCCCGGGAACTTGCGGTCCGGTCTCCAGACAATGCTGTAGACGAAATAGGGGAGGAACAGCGATGCCAGAAACGCGGTTTTCCAATTCCAGGCGGGAAATCGACGACTCCACAACAGAAATAAAGCCATACCGCAAGCAACCGGGGACAGGTAGAAATACATATTGAACAGGACATTGAGCATGTTCCATGAGAGAATCTCGGAGAGGGTGCGGAACATGGCGGCATCGGTTCCGACACGCATGACCTCCACTCCGCAGAAATGATCCCACATCGCTCCCGGATCGCCGCCAAAACCGTAGTACATCAGCCACACGATGAAGATCGCTACGGGCAGGAAAGCCGACAGGCCAAGCACAACAGAATCCCACAGTGAAGGGATGCTACGGCCGGTTCTCCAGGCACGCACAAGCGGAAGCACACAGAATGCGGGAATCCACCAAGTTGCCGACAGGTGCATCAGAAACAGGAAAGCGAACGCCAGGCCGGGCCAGGCGGGAGAACCTCCAATGACTATGTATCGCAAGGCCACCCACAGAAACACCGTAAAAGAGGCTGTAAGCAAAGCATATATCTCGATATTCCCCAAGAACAGCTGCGTAAAACCGCACGAGGAAAGAATCGCGAGAAGCCACAGGAAGCGTTCTTCCTTTTCATCCTGAAGGAAACGCAGCGAAAAACAGAGAAACAAGACGGCTATGATACCGCTGAGGTAATTCAGAACGCCGATGCTGACCATGGAAGATGATTTGAACAACCATGTTCCCAGGAGCGTAGAACCGCGAAAAAATATCACCCCCAGCGGCTCGCGTAAGTACCTCACCCAATGCCCCGGATATACACTGTGCAAGAGCCAGTCATAGCCATCCGGGGAAAGATTGAGGCTGTGAACGGGCCAGAGAAATAGAAGAATCGCGGAAATGGTGATCCAGATCTTCCTTCCGAAATAGCCCCGTGTTTCCAGAAAACGGACTGCGCTATGGAGCGCTTCAAAGAATCGACGTTCAACTTCCGGATGCAGCAACAAACCAAGCAGAACCGCCCAACCTGCTTTGACAGCGAGAGGAAAGGAGTTGGGGATGGTATATGCCCAGAGTTCGACAGGCAGTTGGTTCAAAAGACAAAGCAACGTGAAAAAAGAAACATACACAGCCGGAAGAAGCGCGACCCCCGGCGAATCCGGACAAGTCTGCCTTCTGGCATCCAGAGACACCGCGTAGAGCAGGAACAAGGGAAGATAAAGCCAGGGCGGAAGCGGGATGAACGCCAGCGGCCCGGCAAACAGGACTCCCACCAAGACACAAACAGAGAAACAGGCGCCTAAGATGAAATCCCGCCGGTTCAAAGGCAATCTCCTCAACATTTCTGCAACATCCCTCATCCCGCCATTCACCTCGCCTATCCGTTCAATGAAAAAGAAAAAGAGGACAATAGTGACGAATCACCATGTCCCCTTCTCAAAGGAGAATTTCTTTCCAAATGCGTAGCCTGCGGCGTGGCGGTTCACTCATCCTTGCATCGGGCCGACGATGCCTGATTCCCAACTGCAAAGAGAGATGAATCGTGCTCCCGATTATTTCTTGGCTCCGAGAACGGCGTCTTTGCAAGCCTTGGCAATACGGAATTTCACGACGGTCTTCGCCGGAATCTTGACCGGCTCGCCGGTCTGCGGGTTCCGCCCCATGCGGGCTTTCCGCTTCACCAGGACCAACTTTCCGAATCCGGGAATGGTGAATCCCTTCTTCGCCTCTTTGTACCCGATCTGGGCCAGTTCATCCAGGACCTCGGCAGCCACCTTTTTCTGGATGCCCACTTTTTCCGCCAGTTGAGCAATCAGCTGGGCCTTCGTCATTGGTTTGGCGACTTTTTTCGGCACGGTTGCCATCTCTCTCGAACCTCCAATAGCATGATGGGCCTCAATATCTGATCTTAAGATCGCGGTATCTTACTCCGAATCAGCATGAATTTCCACACAAAAATGCGATCCCACACTATTTTTTTCCCCGCAAACAAGAAAAATCCTTAGAGAAGGGCGAAAAAAAGGGTCTAAAAACATCTTATCGGTCGATTCCAAAGAGGTTGAGCGCATTCTGAAAGGTCGAATCAGCAACCACGCATAATGGGTTCTGACGGATTGCGGCTACCGATTCTGCTGTGTGAATCAGGTATTGCGGCACACAGCGCTTGCCCCGATGCGGAGACGGCGCCAGATAAGGACAATCCGTTTCTATCAATAATCGATCGGTCGGTGTGTTCTCAACACATTGCCGGAGAGATTGATCCTTGGAGAAGGTGACTATTCCTGAGAAAGAGATGTGCAAACCCAGTTCGACGGCAATCCCCATGGTCTCCAGGGACCCGGTATAGCAATGAAGCACTCCCCGGCGTGGCTTCTGTTCTGTGAGAATGGCCACCAGATCGTTTTCGCATTCGCGTGAGTGGATAATGACGGGTAAATCCAACTCATTCGCCAAGGCGATTTGTTCCTGGAACAGTTTCCGTTGGATATCGTGCCGTCCGATGGGGTGATGATATTCCAGGCCAATTTCACCGACGGCAACAACGGCCGAATCCTGCGCAAGAGAACGAATCCGGTCCAGGTAATCCGCCGGAGCTGTCACGGAATCATGCGGAGAGACACCGACAGCAGCATAAGTCCCGGCCAGCCGACGGCAGAGTTCAATCGCGCGCTCGCTGCTATCCAGGTCATAACCGACAACAATGGCCGATTCAACGCCGCTCTGCCGACTCTCCTCCCAAACCGTATCGCAATCCTTCTCAAAGACAGGCGAATTGAGATGGGTGTGGCTGTCGAAGAGTCTCAATGCTGCCACCCCTCAGAACGCCCGGATCAAACCGACAACCACACCGACAACTTCAACATTTTCCCGGTCCGGATTGTCTGCGTTGATGACTATCGGTTGATAGGCCGGATTGGCGGGTTCGAGATAGATCTGATTCCCCCGTCGTCGGTAGGTCTTGACCGTGGCCTCATCCTCCATGCGAGCCACAACGACATCGCCATCATGGGCATCCGGCTGCGGATGGACAACAACCACATCTCCGCTGTGAATCCCGGCCTCGATCATACTGTCCCCTTTCACGCGCAAACCGAACAGGTCCACCCCGGAACGCCGCCCGAAGAATTCCGGATCGACAATCACATCTCCTTCCCTGATATCGGGAGCGGCGTAATCCGTGGGACCTGCCGGAACGCGGCCCAGGATGGGCATTCGGAACTGCGCGATTGCGGAATGCGACTCGCTGCCGCGTCGCGTCACTCCTCGCGAGGTGTAGCGGCTGATTTTGAGATACCCCTTCTCGCCGAGCTTGTGCAAATGGTATCGCGCTCCATTGGTCGATGAGATACGGAACCGCCTGCAAATCTCCCGCAGAGTCGGGGGGAAGCCGTTCTTCTCCGTGAACTGATCGATATAACGCAGAATCCGTTCTTGTTTGGGTGAAAGGTCCTGCCCCATGGTTGTTTTCCTCCGTACCGGGAATTTGTGCCTCCAGCTTGCGGAACAATTTCAGGAACGTCGCTCTCCCTGACTGAATCGGATGGACTTCAGATATTGAGGTTGGTGCACTTCTGTTCATTGCGTATTTTACTGACCATCTGTTCAGTGTCAAGATACATCCTTTGAATTTCGGGATTTTTTTTGAATGGCCGTATTGTGTTCGGTCACAGCCGCCACCCCGAGGGTCTTGCGAGATCTGGTCAACCCCCACTTGGCTTCCGACGAAATTCGGGGGAGGAATCTCTCCCACAAGCCTGGGAGAGACATAGAGGGCGGCCCGTCAACGTGGGTAGGAAGAAAAGCGGCTGCAAGGTACGCTTAGAGAACATTGAAATCGAGTTGCCGGAGGAACAGGACCCAAAATGAAAGCAGTCGTTTTGGCGGCAGGAAAAGGAACTCGGATGGGCTATCTCACTGTGGATCGTCCCAAACCCATGATCGAAATCGGTAAGCGGAGGATTCTCGAACATATTCTGTTCGCCATCCGGGACACAGGGATCCGTGAGTTCATCATTGTGACAGGGTATTTTGCCAACCTGATTGAGGACCATTTCGGCGACGGTCGGAGGTTCGACATGGAGATGACATACGTGCGGCAAGCGAAAATTGACGGAACCGGCAGCGCGTTGCATCTGACAAAAGATTTTGTTGGAAACGAGGTATTTTTCATGTCATTCGGAGACATTATCACCTCGATCGAGAACTATCCGCGTGTGATCGAGGCGTATCGAGCGCGTCCCTGCTCTGCTCTCTTGACCCTGGCAAACGTGGAAGACCCCTGCAATGGAGCGGCCGTGTATGTCGATGCCGATTTTCGGGTGCAGAAAATTATCGAAAAGCCTGTCCGAGGGACCTCCACAACGAATTGGAACAACGCGGGAATCTTCGTTTTCGACCCGATTATTTTTGAATACACCGCAAAACTGACTCCTTCCCCCCGAGGCGAATACGAACTCACACAGGCGATCCATCAGATGCTGATGGATGGAAAAGAGGTCTACGGATTTCCGTTGTCCGGGCATTGGGGAGATATCGGTACCCCGGAGGATATCGAGAGAATCACGCCGTTGCTTGACCGTCCGACCGGTTTCAGTCCTCCTGGAGCAGATTGAATGTAATCCAGGCGGAGCCGAATGTCCCTTTTGCGCCGTAGATTTCCAGCCTGTAGGTTCCTGTTTCTGTAACGGTCAGAAAGGCATGGGCGTCATCTTCCGGCGCGGGAAAGCTATTGTCCGCATGGACCAGGGCATATCCTCCGGGAGAAAACACGCGAAATGCCGGATCGAGCGACCCCAAGCGGTCGGTGACAAAGATGTACATGGAGCTTCCGGCGGTAGCGAAGAACTCAAAGGTTTCGGTTTCTTTGCTGAAGACATAGGCGGACGTGATTCCCGGTTGAAGAATCGGAAAGATGTTTTGGCCTTCCTCCAGGTGGAGACGATAAGGACCTGTTGTCTGGAAAGGTCCTCCGGACACTTCGGCAACGCCCTCGGTCATCCGGGTCACCAGGATTGCATCATCGCCGATGCCGTTGTTGTTGTCCGATGCCACAAAGTTGCCGTTCATATCATACATTTTCAGATAGGGATCCAGCTTTCCGTCGCCGCCCAGTTTCGGGTCGTAGTCGTCCAGGGTGAATCGAAAATACCGCGAGTCAGGATTCGTGAAAAAGTACCGAGCCACATTGCCGGCGCGTGAGATCTCGCCGCTAACGGTTTGTCCCAGGGAGATCGGAAGTTCTTCCGCTTGCGCTTCGGCAAGAACAAGGCGGAAAAAGCCCTGCGTGGGGTTGCGGAATGAACTCATTACAAGAATGGTGTAGATTCCCGTGGAAGGCGCCTGGGGGACAATGATTTGGGCATCATCACCGGGGCCGCCGTCATCGTCGAGAATGGATTCCTTCGTGATCGGTATTTGCAAAACCAGAAACGGATCATACGTGCCGCCGTCATCCGTCAAAAGAATCTTGATGGGCTGTCCTTCATGGGCAAAGAACGTAAACGTGCGCAGCTCGCTGCTGGAACTCAGTGTTCCGGTGATGGTTTGCCCGAACGCGATGGTCTGGTATCCCACCCCGCCTGCGGAATCTCCTGCATCCACCGCGATGACATAAGCGCCCAGGGTCCCGCCTGCCCCGCCGATTTCGAGCTGATATCTCCCTTCCGGGGCATTCGGAACAATAATCAGAGCATCATCTCCATAGCCGCTGTCGTCGTCGGAGTACCGACGTCCATCGGGGACCACCAGAATTGCATACGGATCCAGGGAACCGCCGCGATCGGAGACGCCTATAGCCAGTTGGCTGGTTTGAGGCGCATTGAAATAGAAGACCGCTTTGGGATGAGCCTGGGTCAGCGTCCCTTCGATACCGAAAGGCGCTTCGTAGGTTTTCATGCCGCAGGGATCGAGAGGAATGCTTAACGCCGGAAGAGACCGATGGACAAGGAGGTCTTCCAGAAGCAGGTAGAACCAGATTCCATTGGGAGCCTTGATATCCGGGGAAGGCGCAAAAGCCAGACCCTCGTTTGATAGAACCGTTTGCATCGGCCCGATATCGCCCACATGAATAGTTTGATTGTGCATATCGGATGGGAGTTGGGAGAGCATTTCCGGCGGAAGAATCAGTTGTCCCGTAACCAGGTTCGCGGTCTGTGTACCGAAATTGCTGACGTACAGACGCACGGAAGCCCATTCGCCCGGGGAGATCATTCCATTGGCGTCGCCCGTTGGAGGAGGATCGGATATCTCGGCCCCCACAACCCGCAGGTCCACACCGGTTGGAATCCCACCGATATTGAGCTCAAGCACCTCCGCGAATTTCTTGCCGTTCGGGGCGGTGGTTTCCACAAGAAGCAAGTGATGCCCCGGCACGGTGTAGCGATGCTCCGCCATCGGGCCATACAGAACGGTTGTGTCATCAAATTCCCAACGGATGCTCGCGTATTGCTCACGTGATTGCCACGCATCAAACACAATGGGAGAGAAGATGGAAAGATAATCGGTTGGGGTCAGGACTCGGACGGCTGCCATACCCGAATGGATGCTGAAGAGGAAGAGCGCAACGCACCAAAGCGGACGGTTCGGACGATTGCCCGGCATGATGAGGTACCCCCGGATATCCGGATTTGTGATTGATCCCTCAACCGTCTCAAGCCAGGAATGGTGATTTCATCTGTCTATTCTTCGCTCACCCCAACCCTCTCCCGGAGGGAAAAGGGGAACAGAAGACCACACAATATAGAATAGCGCGATTTTCTGTGAAACCAAAGAGCTTAACTCCAGTATTTACCGATCCATCGCACGGCGCGTTCGTATTCAGGGAAATCCCGTTCACGGCGTTTGAATTCATTGGTATGGATTTGCCGGCGTTTACCGCTTTTGTCTGCGGGACAGGCGATGTGCAGGAGTTCGTGATACATGATGTAGTCCAGGACAAAGACCGGGACCCGTTTGCTGTCGAGTCGCGAGCTGATTACAACGATATTGAATTCCTCATCGTAATATCCCATGGTGCGACGACTGTCACCCGGACTCCAGGTCAGCATGGGTTTCCGGAGACGCCCTCGGAAAAAGGAGCGGTTTACGCGATTGAAAACCTCATCCAGGTCGCGGCACTTGCCCTGTGTGCCGACAATGATTTTCTTTCCGGCCATGCGCCGAAGCCGACGCATTCGTTCCTCGACTTCCGGGTTTCGGCAGAACTCGTCGTAAGCCCTGCAGAGATCCCGTGGAACGGGAGAGCCATGGAACCGTGAAAGAAGGGTATGCAGCACGCCGCCGAGAACGTCTTCCGGGGCATCGAGAAGCAGATGGGAGATTCGTATCGAGACACCGGCCCGCTGTTCGCGGATTGTGCTCTTGAGAGAGTTATATCCATAAAATGAAACCCGGTAGGGGCCGCGTTTCGAGGGAGGGTATCCCGCACACACTTTTCGCGCGACACGGAGGAGTTTTTTTCCGGCTTCTTCGATCAGCTCGGCGGAAGGTGCATTGTTGGATTGGATGTTTGCTTTTGGAGGCGCTTCCCGCTTGGATGTGTCCTCCGGTCGCACGGGACAATCTTCCTCCCACAGGAGGTCCTGATAAAGGTCTTTTTCGATGCCTGACCGATGCGATACCGCCCTCATGGCTTTTTGTGTTCCGCAGCCGATGATCCGTCGGAACCCGGAGATGATGAAAGTTGTGCAATTTTACGATTCAAATAAGAAAACACCCAGAATCCCCACATCACCGTTCCACCCAGCACAATCAGAAAAAGGATGGTGAGGTGGTTGGGCAAGCGCGACCCCAGATAGGCCGATACCGCCAGCAGAAAACACAAACCATGCAGCAACAGGACGGCGTGGCGATGGGACAAGCCCAGTTGAAGAAGACGATGATGGATATGCTCGCGGTCGGGCGCAAAAGGATGCTGTCCTCGGCGGCTGCGTCGGATCACGGCCAGGCCGGTGTCCAGAATGGGAAGTAATAGAGCCACAAGCGGAAAAAGAAGGGACAGCACTGTCGTACTTTTTACACTGTTCTCGATCGCGCCGGCGCCGAGCAAAAAACCGAGATAAAGCGCTCCCGCATCCCCCATGAATATTTTCGCCGGGTGGAAATTATAGGGAAGGAAACCCAATGTCGTTCCGATGAGAACCAGCGAAACCAGGCTGACAAATCCCTGCCAGGGGGAAAGGGCGATAGCCAAGTTGGCGCAGGCGGCGAAAAAGACCACCCCGGCGGCAAGGCCGTCAAGGCCATCCACCAGGTTGATCGCGTTAGCAATCCCGACAATCCAGAAAACCGAGAGAATCCAGCCGGCGGCTCCCAGAGAAACCTGCCCGCCACCGAACGGATTTGTGACAAGTTCAAAACGAAAGCCGAAGGCAACCAGGAAAAAGGCCACAAGGACTTGAGCCAGCAGTTTCCATTTGGGAGCCATGCTACACAGATCATCGTAAATCCCCACCAGCAATATCATCGTAGCTCCCACAAACAGCACAACCCACTTCTCCAGCCAGGCCGAGCTTTCAAGCAAAAAGGGACACCGATGAATCACATAAACGAAAACAGCGGCATAGGAGGCATGAAAAGCCAGTCCGCCCAAGTAGGGGATCGGGCGATCGTGTACTTTCCGACCGATCGGCCGGTCCACGGCTCCCAAAGCCTTTGCCAAAACAATCCACACCGGTGTGGTTACAAGCGCCACCAGGAAAGAGAGAACCGCGATCTCCCAATAGGTCCGTGGAAGCCAGTGCATCATGGCAACAAGATCCTCTTCGGATCAGAATCATACTGTTCCTCGCAACGCAAGTTCAGTGCTGTAGGGAGAAACCGTGGTATCTTGCGCACCGGCGAATCGTCCGTTAGCCTGTGAATTGCGAAACAGCGCATGACCCATTCATAGAATCGACAGAAAAAGCCATGAAATCCCGAAACATTCTCCTGGGTTTGTTCCTGACACTGGTTGTTCTGGTGGCCATGGCGACCGTGGTCCTGGGGATACTGATTTCCATGTACAACGGGAGGGTTTCGACCCTTCTTGGTGGCGGGAATATCGCATTGGTTCGAATTGAGGGCGTGTTGTATGACGTGGAAGACTGGCTGGAACAGATTGAGGAATACGGAAAGAACTCTTCTATTTCTGCGGTGGTTGTGCGGATCGACAGTCCGGGAGGAGCGATTGCCCCATCCCAGGACCTGTACCGCGCGATTCTTGAATTGCGTGAGAAGCATCACAAGACAGTGGTGGCGTCATTCGGGTCCATTGCCGCATCGGGGGGGTATTACGCGGCCTGTGGGGCAAACTCCATTGTCAGTTCGGAGGGAACACTCACCGGGAGTGTGGGAGTGTATATGAAGCTCTGGCAAGCGCAGGATTTGTTGCAGAAAATCGGAATCGGCGCGGAAACAATCAAAGCGGGACGGTTTAAGGACATTGGGGATTTCGATCGGGTACTCACTCCCGAAGAACGTCAGATGCTTCAAGAGACTGTGGACGACATGTACGATCAGTTTGTCGAGGTGATCGAGAAAGGCAGGCGGAATTCATTTCTGAAATTGCTGCGTTCCGATCCGGTCGAGATGAGGCAATCTAAGATCGGTGAAACGGGGGACTTAGAATATCCATATTCAGAGGAGATTCTGAGCCTGATTGAGGAATATCGTGAATCGATTCCGACGGAACGGGCATTTGTCGGTCCGAGACCTTCGGGAGAACCGGCAGCGGCAACAGAGACCCTTTCGGAAGCAACGGCGGCCTCGGCTAATGAATCAGCGGATATCCGTCGGCCCCCATCGGAAGTCGAAAAAAGACTATTGAAGGAATTTGCCCGGCAAGTAGCGGATGGGAAGATCTACACGGGTCGGCAGGCAAAAGAAATCGGCCTGGTAGATCACCTGGGAACGCTGGATGATGCGATCAAGCTCGCAGCGAAACTCGCCGGAATCCAGGGCGAACCTAATGTGATAGAGAAGAAACCGGGACGCCAGGGATTGATCGACCTGCTGACAGAGGGACTAGCGAAGGTAATGAAGTCGCGCGTGTATTCGCCGTTCGAGTACAGATTTCCGTACTAATGTGAGGAATCTCGCCGTAGCAGCACGCGGACATGAGATCGCCACATCCCGGCCCTTCGCAGACTCAGGGGCCGGGATTCGCGATGACGGAATCGGGACTGCGCTTTCTTTTCCCAATCACCGGCCCCGCTGGATTCGTGCTCGCGATGACGGGGCGGGCACAGGCTCGATAAACCATGCTTACTCTTATCCAATCACCCGTCCCGCCGGTGGGATTCGCGATGACGGAACAGGGAACCACGGTTTCTTCATCAAATCATCGGCTTTGGCGATGCCATCCTCACAGAAATAAACCCCTGCCTTCGATCCGACCGGAATCATCGGTACAATAGCTGTTTTGTATGCCGATCTCAGCATTGGGGTGTTCCAGTGAAATATATCATTGTCGTTCCGGATGGAATGAGCGACCTGCCCGAAGAATTCGAAGGCGGTCGGACACCTCTGTCCGAGGCAGAACATCCGGTCATGAATGATCTGGCTCGCCGGTCCGAAGTGGGCTGGGCCGAGACTGTTCCGCAAGGGATGGAGCCGGGCAGCGATGTCGCGGCGCTGTCGATATTTGGCCTCTCACCCACGCAGTACTACACGGGCCGCGCTCCACTGGAGGCGGCCAGCCTGGGACTTGGAATCGGGGATGGAGTGGCATACCGCTGCAACCTGGTCACCATTCGAGACGAAGTCATGGCGGATTTCACGGCAGGGCATATTACTTCACCGGAAGCCGCCGAACTCATTCGGGCAGTGGATGCGGCCCTGGGGAAGAACGGCGTGTCGTTTCATCCGGGCGTCTCTTACCGTCATGCCATGCTTGCCCCGGCGGAATACCTCGACGCGAAGTGCACTCCCCCGCACGATATTACGGATCGACCAATCGGTGAATACCTTCCAAAGGGAGCCATCGGTTCGGTTCTGCTGGAATTGATGGAGAAATCACGCGACGTATTTGAGAATCATCCGGTTAATCTGAAGCGCATTTCCGACGGGAAAAAACCTGCAACCCAGATCTGGCTGTGGGGCCAGGGGAAGAAACCGGCCCTGCCGACCATGAAAGATCGGTTCGGTTTGACGGGCGCAGTTGTGACGGCGGTGGACCTGGTGAAAGGGATTGGCCTGTTACTTGGACTCGAGGTCCCTGTTGTGGAAGGAGTTACAGGTTTTGTTGATACGAATTACGAAGGAAAAGCGGATGCCGTCCTGGAGGCTCTGCACCGCCTGGATTTCGCCTACGCCCACATTGAAGCGCCCGATGAAGCAGGACATATAGGCGACGGCGAACTGAAACGCCACGCCATCGAGGACGTGGACCGGCGATTCCTCAGACGCCTGGTGGATGGGCTGAACGCGGACCCGGCTTTACAACCGTACCGTCTGCTTCTGTTGCCGGACCATCCGACCCCGATTTCGATCAAGACGCACATCCGCAAGGGTGTACCGTATTTTCTTTACGACAGTCGGAAGGATGTGCAGGGAACTTTGTCGGAGTTCAGCGAGTCGGCCATGCAAAGACATACAGGCAAACGGGTTCCCGGATTTCAATTGATGGATTTTCTGTTGGAAAGAAATGGGTGACCCGATTTTACGATATAAAGGAGTGAGAGTTATCCAATGGCCCTGATCGTACAGAAGTTCGGCGGCACGTCCATGGCCGATCCCAACCGGATTTGCGAGTCCGCGAAACGAGTGAAACGGGAATTGGATCGGGGCAACCAGGTGGTGGTTGCCGTATCCGCCATGAAAGGAGAAACGGACCGCCTGCTGAACCTGGGGATGGCGATCAATCCGCGCGCAGGCGCAGACTGCCCCCGCGAGATGGATATGCTGGCCTCCACGGGAGAACAGGTTTCCATTGCTCTCATGGCGATTGCCTTGAATTCCATGGGATACGATTCCATCTCCCTCACCGGCAGGCAGGTGGGTGTGTACACAGACGGGGCGTTTATGAAGGCGAAGATCACCAACATCACAGCGGATCGGGTCAAGAGAGAACTGGCGGAGGGCAAGGTGGTTGTTGTGGCGGGCTTTCAAGGGATGGACCCGAACGATGATGTGACAACCATGGGCCGTGGGGCCTCGGACCTGACAGCGGTGGCGATTTCTGCGGCTCTGAAAGCGGATCGCTGCGATATCTACACCGACGTGGACGGGGTCTACGCAGCCGACCCGCGAATCGTGCCGCAGGCGAAGAAACTGCCGGTGATTTCTTATGAGGAGATGCTGGAAATGGCTTCCGCGGGAGCGAAGGTGCTTCACACCCGCGCCGTGGAACTTGCCGCGAAATACAACGTGAAAGTGAAAGTTCTATCAAGTTTTGACGAATTACCGGAGGATATCACTGTGGACTTGCCCGGAACCATTATTACCTCGGAACCCGACAGCATTCGGGAAGATGTCTTGGTCAGTTCGATTCAGCGAACGACAAACGAGGCGAAAGTGACATTGGTGGACGTGGCCGACAGGCCGGGAACCGCCGCGAAAATCTTTCAGCTGCTCGCCGACTATTCGGTGGTCGTTGACATGATTGTTCAAAATGTAGGAGCGGGAGGAAAAGCGGATCTTTCATTTACGGTGGAACGGCCGGACCTCGTTCGCATCAAGAAAATCGAAGATCAGATCAAGGAACTGGTCGGGGCGCAGGATGTCCTCTATGACGATAAAATTTCGAAAATCTCCGCAATCGGTGTCGGAATGCGGACACATGCCGGAGTTGCGGCACGGATGTTCGATGCGCTGGGAAAGCGCGGAATCAACATCATGATGATCAGCACATCCGAAATCAAAATCTCCGTGGTGATTGGAGAAGAATATACCGAACTGGCCGTTCGGACCTTGTGCGATGAATTTCATTTGACAGAAAGCACAAATTGAGATTCTTTTAAGGGGATGGGACGGATAGGACCGATGAGGCCAATCAACCCCACACTACACCCTCCCCAATCTTGGGAAGGGAAATCAGGGGAGGTGGCACAGGTTTCCAGCCTGTGGTGCGGTGATAAGACAGGCAAATATGCTCCGCAAGAGCATCTGAGTTGCGGGAAGCGAGGAAGATAGGTAAACCCAAAGGGGGATCGCTGCATACAATAAGGGAGAATCAATCGGATTGATTCTGCGAAAGGGCAGATATTTTCATTTCGACTTTCCGGATGGGATGAATATGCGCAAGTCATTGATTTTTCTTCTCTTGAGCTGCTTATGCTATACTGGAGTCTCTATTGCGCGAGTATCGGAACACGGGCAGGAAAACCGGAACGTTATTGTTCTGCTGAAAGGATCTCCGGTAAGCGTTGTTGCTGTGGAAAAAGGCGCTGTCTCCGCCTACAAAGGATTTCGAGCGAAGCGTGAACCGTCCCGGATTGTTCTGGAACACCGAAGCGCCCTTCAACGTCAACAGGCGGGTTTTATCAAAAAAGTTCAAGAGATTTCGGAAGACATTCGGGTAGAAAGACAGTTTACCGGTCTGATCAACGGACTGGCTATGGAGATTCCGAAAGGATTTGAAGAGCAGATCCGCAGCCACCCGGAAGTAGTGGCCGTTGTTCCGGTCCGACAGTATCGTCCGCTGCTTAATGTCAGCAACTCGCTTATGGACTGCGAACAGGCCTGGGTCGACAACGGCGGCGATTCCGTTGCAGGAGCCGGGATCAAGATCGGTGTGATCGACACAGGGATCGATAATACCCACCCCATGTTTGATGACACCGGGTATGTCATGCCCGACGGATACCCGATGGGAACCCTGAGTTTCACCTCGAAAAAGATCCTTGTTGCCCGGTCGTTTCCCCGCACGGGTGATGGCGCTCTGGCATCCACTCCACGGGACCTGGACGGTCACGGAACGCACTGTGCCTCTTGCGCGGCAGGGCGCCTGAATACGCTTTCCCCCCTGGGGCAGATTTCCGGCGTCGCGCCGAATGCATACCTGGGTAATTACAAAATCTTCACCGGCGAGTATGCATACACCGACCAGATCATTGCGGCGTTGGAAGCCTGTGTTGAGGATGGCATGGATATCATCAACATGAGCCTGGGGGATGAAGGATATATCGAGACAGCTCTCGACCCGGAGGCGATAGCTCTTCGAAACGCCATTGCTTGCGGCGTTGTTGTTGTGGCTGCCGCCGGAAACTCAGGACGAGAGGAAAGCATCGGCAGTCCAGGCCAGATTCCGGAGGTTATTGCGGTCGGATCAGTCAACAATGCACATTCGGGGTCCGGACCATCGAATCCCCTGGACGTGGATATGCATATTTACGCGGATGGCGTACGGATTCTGTCGTATGTGGAACTGACAGTCGGAGAGGATGCGGAGTATTTCGCGACCTACGGTGTAGGAAGATACCCGCTCATTGATGCGGATTTGATCGATGGGGGTGGATACGGCGGGGCAACGGATGGAGCGGTCTGCAGCGATCTGCCGGCGGGTTCCGCCGAGGGGAAGTGGGTTTTGGCCGTTCGATACGATTGCACGTTTACGAGCAAGTTGAACCGCATTCAGGCGGCAGGGGGGCTGGGGGGACTGATCTACAATTCGGCGAATCCCCCGGAGGGCGATGCAAACCTGCCGGTGGCCTATCCCTCCACACCTGGAGCGCACCTCCCGGCGTACTTTATCGGGCACAACGTCGGTCTTCAAATTAAGGAGGCCATCCGTACCCACAATCTTGTTGAGATCGAGATCATCGCCGCCCCGCCGACGGAAGGTCCCCAGACTCCTTACGAGCTCAGCAATTATTCCTCGCTTGGTCCGACGCTGGATTACACAGTCAAGCCGGATGTCGTATCGGTTGGGGGATACAGTTATGCGGCGGTTCAGAATGATGTGCCGGGTGGCGGTCCGAGCGGGAACCGTTTTCAGATATCGGGATTCGATTTTGTCAGCGGAACCAGTTTCTCCTGCCCGCGTGTTTCCGGGACAGCGGCCCTCCTAAAACAGGCTCACCCGGACTGGAGCCCGGAACAAATCAAGTCTGCGCTGGTGATTACGGCAGATCGTCCCAGCCCTCTCAACGGCCTCTCGCCGATGAAAAGAGGCGGCGGTTTTGTTTCTGCCGACCGAGCGGTGGATACGTCCATTCTGGTTAGTCCACCGACCCTGAGTGTGGGTCGTCAAATGTTGCGCAATTCTCGGACCGTAACACTGCCAATCGAACTGAGGAACATTTCCGACCAGGCAATCGAGCTTGATTTGAGCTTGCAATTTCGGTCCCGTGGGACGATGCAGTCCAGCTCTGTGTTCCCGTCAGAGATGACGATCCCATCCGGAGTTCAAAAACCGGCGACCGTAACGTTAACATTTACCGCCCCGGTTGCTCTCGGCGGAAGCCTGGATTTTGACGGGGATGTTGTGATTCAGGCGACTGGGACAGATGCCGCCTGGAAAGTCCCGGTTTGGGGCAGGGTTGTCTCTGCCCCGGAACCGACAGGACCGGTTCTCCTGTTGGATGATGACCGAACCACCGACCCGGAAAGATGGTATCCGCTCGCTGTCGAGGAAGCAGGATATACCTATACGGAATGGAATATGGAGGTCATGGGGCAGTATCCTGATTCTCAATATCTCTCGAACTTTGAGACAGTGATGTGGTTTATGGGCGGTCGCTCACTCAATTCGTTGTCATCCTCCGAATTCCTGACGGAATTGAATAATCGTGTGCGTTTCAACAATGAGCTGACCGAATACCTGGCGCGGGGCGGGACGCTATTTCTTTCCGGGCAGGATTGGAGCGACCAGCAGGAGAGTTGCCCATTCGGCCAATACGCGCTTCATATCCGGGGTTTCCAGTGGGATCCGTTTTCCAGTCATAACCGGATAGACGGGCGTTATATTGAGGAGATGCGGGTTTACGGAGTATCCGGTAACCCGGTGGGCAATGGTCTTGAAGACACGCTGCTGTTCGATTCGTACCTGGAAAACTGCGCCGATCTGATTTATACCGACTCGAGCGAGTATGCTCAAGCGGCCATTCGAACGAGTGAATCTCCCAGTGGCGTGGTTGGGATCAATGTGGAAACACCGGCCTACCGCGCAATTTTCCTGGCCTTTCCAATGGAACGTCTGTCGGAAGAGGGCATGTTCCTTCTGATGAAGAACGGTCTGGATTGGCTGACTTCCTACGAACCGGTTCCGATTGCGATTGAGTCGATTGAACCCAAAAGTCAGCTGGACAAGACAAAGGATTTGACGGTGTTTGTCCATGTAAGGGGTCTCAGTTATGAAACCGGAAACCTGCTGAGCCTGGATTCCTATAACATCCCTATTCTGGCTTACGATGGCTCTGGGAGTATGGAGGCGCTTGTGCCTGCGGGACTACCGGATGGTCTTTACGATGTTGTCTGGCGGACCCCGGACGGTCAGGTGACGAAAGTCCCTGATATATTTAAGGTTGGGGTTGGTGACTTGCCAACAGCTATCAGTGATTGGGTCTCTCGATAATCCGCCAATGAATCACCGAAAGATCGGATTGGCCACGGATTACACAGAAGAAGAACTCACCGGCGGATATGAACCATTGATTGCCTGCAGGAGAAGGCCGGGGGCATGGGCTGGAAAACTTCAGGGTTCGAGATTTTTCCCTGATTCCGGCTTGCGGTAATGTGAGGGTAAAGGGGCGCTGGATCACAGCACGGCCGGGATGCATCTATCGGAGTCCCAAAGGCAGCGGGTGGGAATTGCCAAAGTTCCGTATTGGAAAGCGCGAATCCTGATCCTGGACGAGCCGACAGTGGTGGCGACTCCATACGAGAGCCGATTCCCTGTTGAAAATCCTGCAAGATTGAAAGAGTAGGTACTTGCGGTAGTTTTGACTGTACAGTGGATTTCCGAGACCGTTTCGGTTTGAGATACTGACATTCGCGAATCGGGTCCCGGTGTTTTATGATGGGAGAGTTCGCGCGATCTATGGAACGAAAGAAGTTTCGGTAGAACAGCTCGGTCGGGGCACGTATAAACTTAACCCCCTCTGTATCACCATCAAAAGGTCTTAACTTTATTTGCGTTGTTCAGACGGCAAATCCGGTGGCAGAGAAACGAATATGCCTGCGATTGTGGCTATTGAGCGTTGCGAAAGTTACCGATTGGAAACGGTCCGGGAATCCCTGCGGACTCTTATGTCGCACCTGGGAGGAATTGAGGCCTACGTAAAACAGGGTAACCGTGTCCTGCTGAAACCCAACATGCTGAGCGGAGACCGTCCGGAACGACTTGTATGCACACACCCGGCGTTGATTGAAGCGGTGATCCTCCTGTGCAGGGAGGCAGGCGCAGAGCCGGTGGTGGGCGATAGTCCGGCGGTGGGAACAGCGAGAAGAACCGCTAAGGGAAGTGGAATCCTTGAAGTCTGCCGGCGGCACGATGTGTCGATTGTGGATTTGGGAAAATCGCTTCGCGGCAAGGCCGAGCCGCTGTTCGGGGCAAACCGCCCTCAGATCACAAACGGCCTGGACCAGTTCGATGCGATTCTGAATCTTCCGAAAGTAAAAGTGCATCAGCAAATCTACCTGACGCTCGCGGTGAAAAACCTGTACGGCTGTGTTCCGGGGCGACGGAAAGCATTATGGCATTTTCTGCTTCGGAGAAGCGTGGATGAGTTTGCGCGGATGATCGTGGCAAATATGATGGCGATCCGTCCGACACTCAGCATTACCGACGGGATCATTGCGATGGAACGCACGGGACCACGGAAAGGAGATCCCGCTTCGGTCGGTTTGCTGGTCGCGGGTACGGACTGCGTGGCAGTGGACCGGGTGTGGATGGAGTTGCTCGGAGCGAAAGTGGAAGATTATCCGATCCTTCGGGCGGCTCATGAGATGGGGATCGGCGAGACGGACCTTTCCGCGATTGAAACTCGGGGAGTTCCGCTTGCCGAGGCGCGAGCGAAGGATTTTCGGCTCCTGGAGGAGATGGAGCCGATCGGGTTCAGTCTGCCGCATATCGTTCGAGGGATATGGAAGCAGTTGCGCGGGAAGATGCTGCCGGCAAGGGATAAGGTGGAGTAAGGTAAAAATGTCTCACGGAATGTCCGCCGGCAAGATGCCGGCGCCACCCGGAGAGAGAGGCTCACGCCGATGGTTTCTCGAAGGAAGAAAGGGAAGAAACTCTCACATCAGGGTTTCAGGGCGGAGTCTACCTCGGCGGCATAATCGCGTATCGTCATCTCGTGAACGGCGCCCAGATCCGATAAGGCTCCGTCGAAGTTCTCGGCATTTCCGACAATGACAATCCGCAAAGAATCGGGATGAAGCCATTTTTTTGCCACCCGAAGAATATCGTCCCGGGTCACTTTAGAGACCTTATCGCAGAACGTGTCGAGATAGTCTTCCGGAAGCCCTTCGTATTCGAGTTCCACTCGTTGTTCCACGATGTTTCGCGTTGTAGTGAAATGGAACACGAACTGATTTAGAAAGCTGTCTTTGGCCGTAGACAGTTCCTGTTCGCTGACAGGCTCCTCGCAGATGCGACGGATTTCGTTCTTCATCAGGGTTATGGCGCGAAGGGTCGATTCGCTTTTTGTTTCGGCGTGGGCGATAAACAGCCCGCGATCCCGTTTCGGCTCGAACTGGCTGTAAACACTGTATGCCAACCCCTCATTGCTTCGGACACCGGACATCATGCGTGAGGAGAACGAACCGCCGCCGAGGATGAAATTCATGATCCGCACCGGAATGTAATCCTCATCGGTGCGGCGAATCCCCAGGTGTCCCATTCGAATATTGCTCTGGGTAAGGTCTTTGGGGAAATAAAATACACCGCCTTCGGGGACACTTTCATCCGGCAGATCGGGAAGATCGGGGAATGGGACATCCCGGCGCTCCCAGCTACCGAATTTGTCTTTAAGACGCGCCGACATTTCCGTGGTGTCAAAATCTCCGGCGATGCCGAGAATGATGTTGTTGGGCACATAATAGCGCCGATGAAAATCAATCAGGTCCTGACGTTGGATGGCTACCACGGTGTTCGCTTCGCCTTCGACCGGACGAGCGTAAGGGTGATCGCCATAGACGATTCGTTGAAACTCGCGTTCGACGATATCGCCGGGTTGATCGTTTCTGCGCCGGATACTTTCCAGGACTTCCTTTTTGCAAAGGTCAATTTTCTCCTGGCGGAATTCGGGCTGCATCAGGATTTCCGCGAAGATCGGCAGGACGGTATCGAGGTCCTTGCTGAGACATCCCATTCGGGCAATACCGCGTTCCTGTTCGATGGAGGATTCTACGGAAGCGCCGATGAACTCCAGGATTTCATCGATCTGTTCGCCGGTCTGTTCGCGTGTGCCGCCCGTGCGCATCACCTCGCCGGTGAGACTCGCCAATCCCATTTTGTCGAGCGGATCATAGATGGCCCCCACTCGAATTATGGCGTAGAAATCCAGGACCGGCAGGTTGTGATCCTCACGGAAATAGATCAGCAGGCCGTTATCCAGCGCGGTTCGACTCACATCCGGCATAGTAAAAGATAATTCCGGGTAAGTGAGGTCGCGCGGATGCTCAGGAAGGTCCGCTGCAAATACAACAAAGGAGGGGATCACGCAAACAAATAAGAGTCGAGACAATACGGATCGTTTCATCATTCTTTCCCTCCCTCCGGTTTGACCAGTTGCGCCACGGTTCTGTTGGAACGGAGAAAGTACTTTGCGGCAACCCGCTGGACATCCGCCGGGGTAATTGCCTCCCAATTCTCCAGCAAGGTATTGACGTATTCCCATTGGTATAGCGCCTCATAGTAGGCGATCTTATCTGCGAGACCCTCGTTGGTTTCCAATCCACGAATGAAATCCACACGAAGGCGATTCTTCACTTTCTGTAATTCCTTCGCCTCAACGGGTTCGGTAATCATTTTCTCCATTTCAGCGTCGAATGCGGTGAGCAGTTCGGCGGCCGTATGGGGACTTCGGGGAACAAGGACAAAAATGAACAACCCGGGATATTTATCCGGACCGGCGTATGCCTTAGCCTGAACCGCAATCTGTTTTTCCAGGACAAGACTTTTATAGAGTCGGGAGGTCCGGCCCTCGGAAAGTAGAGATTGCAGAATATCCAGGACGTATTGATCCGGGTTATCAATGGCAGGCTTGTGATAGCCGAGAAAGACCATGGGTTCCGCATCGAATTCGACATCCACGCGACGTTCTCCCCGCTGTTCCGGTTCGACCGTTCTGACCCGTGCGGGTGGCGGTTGAGACGGAATCCCACCGAAATAGCGTTCGATCATCGGCAGCACCTGATCCGGATGAATATCTCCTACAAGAACCATGGTGCAGTTATCAGGGGCGTAATGGATTCGCCGGAATTGCTCGACTTCCTCCCGTCGGATGGCGCAGATATCGGACATCCATCCGATCACAGGCCATTGGTAAGGATGCGCGGTAAAGGCCATGGCGGTGAGCTGCTCCCAGAGCGCACCCTGCGGGTTATTTTCAATACTGCGCCGACGTTCCTCGGTTACAACGTCCCTCTCCGAGTAGAACTCGCGGAAAACAGGGCTGCGCATCCGGTCCGACTCCAGCCAGCACCAGAGTTCCAGGCGGTTGGAGGGGATGGAGCAATAGTAGTGGGTATAATCCGAGCCGGTGGAGGCATTGAGACCCGCTGCGCCGTTTCTCAGGTAAATCTCCCATAATTCGTCTTTCACCACGAGTTTGCGATGTTCCGCTTGCAGCTCATTGAGCTTCTTTTGCAAATCGGCGATTTTCTCCTGATCCGCTTTCTCGCCTTTCGCCTTTTCCTCCGAGAGTGGGACAGCGACGGCCTCGATTTCTTTCAGGAGCGGAAGTTCCCGCTGATAATCCTTCGTGCCGATGATCTGGGTTCCTTTGAACATCATGTGTTCCAGGAGGTGAGCCACGCCGGTGATTCCGGGGCGCTCATCCACGGAGCCGACCTTGAAGACCATTTGGGCGGCAAAGGTCGGGGAATCGTGCCGTTCCAAAATCAGGATTTTCAGGCCGTTGCTCAACTCGAACTGCCGGACATCGAGGCGCAAAGATTCTGCCGCGAAAACAGGCAAGAGAGAAAACAGGGCGAAAAAACAGACAAATGTTCTCATACGGTAAACCTCAGATTGCTGCAAACTGTGAACTTTCCAAACTTGTAAATATACAAAATAATTATACAAAACCCGGACTCTTTCGGCTCGGGTTCCCAACATTATTCCCATGTACAGGAGAAAGTATAACTTATAGCACCTTGATTTTACTATAGATAGAGTGGTTTTTCAAGAAATATTCTATTTATTTAAGTTGAGAGCATGACAGACAGTAACGATTGGAGATATACTCCATTCGGAGAAGATGAGAATCACTGAATTTGCATTCCTCGGTAATCCATACGACCTGTTCAAACGTATTTACGTTTAATAGAGAGTTTGGGATCGAATAAAAACCCTATTTTCTGCGTATTAAGACATGAAAAGAAGTAAAACATTTTAAGCCGTCTGCGACAGGGAAGGCACAGAATCCAATGGAACTTTTAATTGGAGACATACTCCTTCAGAACGGGGTGATTACCGAGGAGCAGCTCCAGGCGGCACGGTCCGCGAAGGACGAGACCGGTGAGACCCTGGATGAGGTGTTGTTGCGTCAGGGAGCAATCCAGGAGAAGCAGCTTCTGGATATTTTGAGCGATGCCCTGGGAACCCGTTGGGTGCATATTCCCGAGCGGATTGATCCGCAGGTGACATCCCTGGTTCCGGCGGAGTTTGCATTCCGGCATGTCATTCTACCTATTTCCCGCGAGAACGGTGTGTTGACTGTGGCCACTCTGGACCCCACGCAATTGCATGTCAGCGATGATCTCAAGATGCTCACGGGTCTCGACATAGAGATGGTATTAGCGCCCAGAAAGGAACTTCTGGAGAACGTTGAAACCTATTTCGGGACCACTGTGGAGAAAATGATTGCCGATCTCTCGGTAGGTGGAGACTCATCGAGGATGACAGAGGTTACGGAGGTCACGGATCTGCGCGACTTGGCCCGGGAACCGACGGTCATCAACCTGGTGAATCTGATTATTTTCCAGGCGGTGCAAGAGCGGGCAAGCGACATTCATATTGAGCCGTTCGAGAATATCCTGAAAGTCCGATACCGGATCGACGGGTTGTTGCGCGAAATGCCGCCGCCGCCGAAACACCTCCAGGCTGCGGTGGTATCCCGCGTAAAAATCATGGCGGACATGGACATTGCGGAGCGGTTTACCCCGCAGGATGGTCATATTCGTTTGCGCATGGGCGATCGGGAATTGGACCTGCGCGTATCCACCGTCCCCACCGTGTTCGGCGAGAGCGTAGTTATGCGTATTCTGGACAAGACGAGCATTCTGCTCGGGGTGAATGAGCTGGGACTGTTTGAGGATACGGAAAAGAAGTTCATCAAGTTGCTGCACCGATCCCATGGGATCATTCTGGTGACCGGACCGACAGGTTCAGGAAAAACCACGACACTTTATGCAGCATTGAACTATATCAAATCCCCGACGCTGAAGATCATCACGATTGAGGAGCCGGTAGAATATAACCTGGAAGGGATCAACCAGATACAGGTGAATCCCAAGCGGGGATTGACGTTTGCCAACGGGCTTCGGTCCATCGTGCGCCAGGACCCGGATGTGATTATGGTAGGCGAGATTCGTGATCCGGAGACGGCGGAGATTGCCATTCGTTCGGCGCTGACCGGACACCTGGTGTTCAGCACGCTGCACACAAATAATGCCGCTGGAGCCATTACCCGGTTGCTGGATATGGGAGTAGATGCCTACCTGTTGTCGTCCTCCATATCCGGCGTATTGGCACAGCGTCTGGTTCGAGTGATCTGTCCGAATTGCCGCGAACCCTATCGTCCCCTGGATGAAACGCTGGCGATCTGCGGAATCACCGATCCCGAGAATTATTCGTTCATGCACGGGGCCGGATGTGAGGAATGCCGGGGTAGCGGTTACCATGGAAGAAGCGGTGTTTTTGAATTGCTTATCCTGACGGATGAAATCCGTGACCTGATACTGACGCGCCCCTCCACCAATCAGATCAACAATGCGGCCCATGCAATGTCTCTTCGGGAATACGGGCTGGAAAAAGTGCGGCATGGGGTGACAACCCTGGAGGAAGTCGCTCGGGTGACGGTGGATGATGAGATTTAGAGGGAACTGAAGCACAGAACTCACTGGCAAGATTCTCACCGGAAAGATGCTGGCGCCACCCTTTTTTTCTCGGCGACCTTTCTCCCGGAGGGAGAGTGTGAAGGGGGTGGCTCCGCTTAAGAGGGAGTATGAGAATTGGGGGGATAAGTGACGGAAGATCAACCGCCTCTTTATCTCTCCCAGACTTTGGGGGAGAGGTCCCTCCCCCGAAGATCGGGGGAGGTCAGGTGGGGGTTGACCGGATAGCACAAGACTCCTCGGCGTGACAGTTATGACCGAGCTTTCTTAGGAGCGAAGCGTGGCAATCTCGTTGTTGGCGCGTACAAACAGGGGATCGCCACGTCGCTTCGCTCCTCGCGATGACGTGACTTTGTAAAGGCAATTCAGTTACAGGACACCGGAGGGAATCGAGCGGCAATCGTATTGAAGAGACAACTATTCCAAGGATGATTCGGAATCGAAGATGGGCGGATTCATTTATCGCGCGTTATCCCCGGAAGGCCGGGAAGTTTCCGGGAATCTGATTGCATCAACGCGATCCGAGGCGGTGATGCAATTGCGCAAGGATGGGTTTCTTCCGATTGAAATCGTTTCCAAGGAAGAACAGGTTGAAAAAACAGGGGAAGAGACGAAAAAGCGCGGTCGGGGTGGGGGCGGTCGGAGACGCGACCTTCCTGTATTTACCCGTCAGATGGCGGCGTTGTTAGCCGCGGGCATCCCGATGGTTCAAAGCCTGACGATCCTCCAAGAACAGACGGAAAATCCCGCGCTGGCAGAGGTCATTCGCAAAATTCGTAAGGATATCACAGAAGGCGCAAGTCTTTCCGAGGCGTTCTCTAAACATCCCCGATATTTCTCGAAGTTGTACTGCAACATGGTTCGGATCGGAGAGACCGGGGGCGTGTTGGACAGTGTGCTTCAGCAGTTGTCGGCGTTCATGGAAGCCGAGCAGGCTTTGCGTTCGAGCGTGATAACGGCATTGGCGTACCCGGCGATTGTGGTTGCGGTGGGCACGCTTTCGGTGAGCGTTCTGGTCTTCTTTGTGATTCCGCGACTCTCCTCTGTGTTTGCGGATTTCGGTGCGGACCTGCCGCTGCCGACAAAGATTCTGATCGGGACCAGTCATTTCCTGGTAACCTGGTGGTGGCTGCTGCTGGGGATCGGAGTGATGGCATTCTGGGGATTCGACAAGTACAGAAAATCGCCGTCCGGCAAAAGGCAGATCGATATTTTTATTACCCGATTACCGATGATCGGTTCCATGCTGACCAAGGCGCATATTGCCCGGTTTTCGAGGACCATGGGGACATTGACCTCCAGCGGAATCCCGGTACTCCAGGCGCTTTCGCTGGTGCAGGAAACCACGACAAATTATCTCCTGGCGGAGGCGCTTGAACAGACGCGCGAGAAGGTCCAGCACGGGGAGGGCCTTTCCGGTCCACTTCGTCAAACCGGCAGGTTTCCGCCGATGGTAGTCAACCTGATCGCCGTAGGGGAGGAATCCGGGACATTGGACAAAATGCTGCTGGAAGTGGCGGAGAATTACGATCTGGAGGTCGATCACGCCATCAAGCGGTTTATTACGCTGTTTGAGCCGCTGGTGATTATCCTGATCGCCATCGGGGTGGGCGGGGTGATTGTCTCGTTCCTGTTGCCGATTCTCAGAATTGGAGAGGTTATCCAATGAAACCGGCGTTTCGACATAGTTTTACGCTGGTGGAGCTGATCCTGGTGTTGACCATCATGGGTCTGCTCAGCACGGCCATGGCGCCGGTGATGAAGAACTTACTGCGTGCGCAGAGATTGCCGAATGCGGCCGCCATGCTGGCATCCTCGATTCGCTATTGTCGGAGCACGGCAGTGCATCGGAGCGCATTGACACGGCTGATCTTCGACACGGAACAGGGACGGCTGCGGATTGAGACGGAATCCTCTCCCCTTTCTCAACCCGGAGTCTTTGAGGAAATTCCGCTGCCGACCGGCTTGCAAAAAGAGCTGGAGGAATGCGTATCCGAGATTCAGATCAAACAGATGGCGGAATACGGAACGGAGGATGTTGAGCAGCTGGAATTCCAACCGGACGGGGTAATTGTCGGGCCGACCGGCATGATCAGCGACACGTTTATCTATCTCAAAGGGAAGGATGAGTCGGAAGTTTACACGATCGCGGTGGTTGGGATCACCGGGCAGGTTTTGGTGATGGATCATGAGGCGTCAACGTTTTACGATGAGTTGTAGGCAGAAGCCCCCTCTCGGTGCGCCCGTGAACGGGTGGAAGAAGGTCCATTTCTGGGGGGAGGGCTGTGTTATGGGCCGGATCAAGTGGCTATTCGAGCGGTGGAAGAAGGTCCATTTCTGGGGGGAGGGCTGTGGGGCGGTGTCAAGACCCTCACTGCTCCGCTTGCCCGGAGGGAGAGGGAAAAGAATGGGATTTACGTTGGTGGAGGCGATTTTGGCGATGACTATTATGGCGATAGCGGTGGTGGGAATCATGGGAGCGTTTTCGGGAGCGTTGATGAACGGTTCCATGGCGGAGGATTACACGCTGGCATCCATGCGGGCGCAGCTGGTTATGGCGCAGATTCGTGCGGGAGCCATCACACCGTATGACGTCAACCAGGGAACGTTCAGTGAAGATATAAAATTTCAATGGTCGGTCAATTTCACGGAAAGTGAGGCGGAGAACCTGTACGAGGTGGAAGTGATCATCGCCTGGATGCGATCCGGTCGAAAACGCGAGTTCAAAGTGACGACGTATCAATACTGCGATCCGTATGCAACGTCGGTTTCCATGTGAGGAGTTGGATGGAACGATACGGTGTTAAAAGAGTCAACCCCCACTTTATCTCCCCCAATCTTGGGGGAGAGGAGGCGATGTGCGTCTCTCCCGATGTTGAGGGAGAAGGCTGCGAGTTCGTGCCGGCAGCCATGGTGGGGGGAGGACGCTCCTCATCCCGACCTTCTGCCGGAGGGAAAGGGGGAGGTTTTACGCTGGTGGAATTGCTGCTGGCGGCCACCCTGGGGGCGCTGGTAGTGACGGCTGCCTTTGCGTCCATCGCGCTCGTTCTGCGCGGGTACAAGCAGTACAAGAACCGTTCCGATGCTTATGAACCGGCCCGTGCGGCGCTGGCACGGATGAATCGTGAAATCTCTTCGGCTTTTCTTTCGCCGCATACCGGGGGAACACGGTTTGTCGGAGTACCTCAAATGGTAGAAGGGATCGAACTGGACCGATTGACTTTCATTTCTGTTGTGAACGATCCCCAGCGTTCCCTGGGAGGCGAAAGCGATTTGTGTGAGATCGAGTACTTTATCGATTCGGATACGGAGACCCCGGAACGCTGGCTGCAAGTGCGGTATGACCCGACACCGGATGAAGATCCATTCACCGGAGGTGTCTGCCATCTGCTTGGACCGAATGTTGTATCGATGACGCTGTATTATTTCGACGGCGAGTTCTGGCTGAACGAATGGGATTCCACGGAACAGATTCCGATGGCGGTCAATATCACCCTTGGCGTGCTGAAGCGCGATGCCAAGTCCTTGGAAGAATTGGAATTGTTCTCCACTATCGCGTATCCGATGGCTTATCGGGATGCCGGGTCGGAGGAAACAAATGTCGAAACGACGAGCCAAACATAAGCGCCGCTCCGGTGTTGTGCTGATCATCGTTCTCTGGGCGGTGATGTTGCTGGGTACGCTGACTCTCGTGCTGGGCCGCCAGAATCGCACCGAGGTCAAGATCACCAAGAATGTGATTGAGAGCGCACAAACCCAGGGTCTGGCAGAGGCCGCCGTGTTTCGGGCGATGGCCGAGCTGGTCCGCGACCTGGAAGAAGACCCGGACGGGGCAGACGACTATCTTGATTACTGGTGCGACAATCCGGCTGCATTTGAGGAGGCGAAGCTGGGCAAGGGAGCGTACCGGGTGGTTCATCCCAATCCGGACAGCGATCTGGAAATGGGGTACGGTCTTCTGGATGAATGCTCGAAACTGAATGTCAACACGGCGACTAAAGAGATGCTGATGACGCTGGAAGGAATGACCTCGGAGATTGCCGATGCCATTGTGGACTGGCGGGATGAGGACGACACACCGCTCGAAAACGGGGCCGAAAGCGAATATTACATGAGTCTTTTGGAGCCGTACCGGGCGAAGAACGGACCTTTCGACACGCTTGAGGAAATGCTTCTCGTGCGGGGTGTGACCCAGGATCTTTTCTATGGAGAAGATACAAACCAGAACGGGATGCTGGATGTGAATGAGAACGACGGCGATGAGAGTTATCCGCCGGATAACGAGGACGGGAAGCTCCGTCGCGGCTGGTCAGCTTACCTGACCTGCTATTCCTGGGAGAAGAATGTCGATGCAAAAAACAACAACCGCGTGAATATCAATACGGCCACGGAAGAGGAACTGACACAGGCATTGGGGCAATTGCTGACCCCGGAAGAGATGAAGCGAATCATTGAGGCGCGTGGAGATCAGCAGAATGCGTACAAGAGTGTCGGGGACCTTCTGGCGTCGGTAAGCGAGATCAAAGGTGCGACACAGGAAGGAGCATCGGGAGCCGGCGGAGGAGGAGGCGGCGCCGGGGCAGGAGGCAACATGCCGCCATCGAGCGGCAGGGGAGGCGGAACACAGGGAGGTGGTTCTCGGTCATCCGGTGGAGGGGGTGGATCGGGAGGCGGTTCTCGGCCATCGGGCGGAGGGGGTGGATCAGGAGGCGGTTCCAGTCCGAGAGGCATGGTGGATCGTCCAACGGGAGATGACCTGTTGTTTTCGGATGGGGGCAGAGTGTTGTATCAGCGTGTTCCCGGTGGTGGGGGACGGGGTGGCGGGGGCCGGTTCGAAGGAGGCGGGGGAGGACAGCGAGGAGGTGAAGGTCGCGGTGGCGGTTCACGCGGGGGTGGCGGACGAGGGGGACGAAGAGGCGGCCAGGATGGTGGCGGCCGGCGAGGCGGAGATAGAGGGGGAGACCAGGGCGGCCGACAGGGCGAACAAGGGCGAGAAGGTGGCGGCCAGAGACCCGGACAAGTTCCTGAACAACCCGGATTGAACGTAAGAGCCGGGCAAATCGGCACAATGGACGCGAGACGACAACGGGAAAGTGGGGAGGGTGGCGAGCAGGGGCCGATTCTCACTGTCGAGAAGTTCCGCCAAGTCGTGGATAAAGTGACCGTAACTGCCGATCAGAAAATCCAGGGACGTGTGAATCTCAACACAGCATCGGAGACAGTCTTGAAAGCCGTGCTTCCGGACAAGACAGAATTGGCCGAAAGCATCCTGTCGTATCGGAACAGCGATAAGGCGCCATTTGATGATCTTGGGGAACTTCTGGATGTCCAGGGAGTCGACCAAGCCACATTCCGGCAAATTTGCGACCTGTTCTGTGTCCGATCAGGGTCCTTTTCCGGCGAGTTCATCGGTTACCTGCCGGATACGCAGGCATACAAGGAATTGAGAGTCGTGCTGGATCGGACAGGAACCAGCCCGCGTATCGCGTATTGGAAGGTGGTTCGGTAATGTCGAGAATAAGACGAATGGGACGGAGGGAACCCATGAGAATTGTCCGGGAGAGAGGAAGAGAGAAAGCATAAGAAATGGTAACGAATCGGGAACATCTCTTGGCCTTACAGATTCTGCCGAGCGCGGCGCTGTGGGTGGAATTGGAGTTACACGGTTCAAAGCCTTTGCTTCGGAACTGCGGCAAAGAGACTTTGCCGCAGGGTGAATCATCGGAGAATGGCGCGTGGAAAGAATCGTTGCGGGAAGCGATTTCGAATATCTGGGGCCAGGTAGCCCATTCCTGGATGGAGCAGCCGGAGATCCTGCTTTTGGTTCCCGACAGCCGGGTGACCTCTCGGTATTTGGAGATTCCATCGACCGATCCCGAACGGGTAAAAAATGTCATTGCGTTTGAGGTTGGCGAAGAGATTCAACTGCCGCCCGAAGAGATTGTGTGGGATCATCTTCGATTTCGGGGCAAGACGGAGGTCACCCGCGTTTTATGGTTGGCGGCGAGGAGTACCTCCATTCATGAGATTCTGGAGGCATTACCATCGGGATTTCCCGTTCCGAATATCGTCACACCGGCGCTGGTCGGTTCGGCTGTTCTTGCAGATTTCACAACCAAAGAGAATCCCGGGGAGGCCGCAATCGTGCTCGATTTGCAGGAGCCGGGCGCGACACTCCTGGTGCAGGATGCCGACGGTCTCTACTACGCCCGATCGGTGGCCGCACCAAGCTCGGAGAAAGGGGAGGAGGGTTCCCCGGAGACAGACGGATTTGCGCAGGACCTGTCTCGCGAGCTGGCACGGACGTTTTTCTATGCCCGCCAGCGGTTCAAGAACATCACCATGAAACAGGTCCTCGTTGCGGGGAAAGACCACGTGTCGATGGCCCGGAAGTTGACACCGCCGCCGGGTTTGCGATTGAACGCGCTGAATATGGAAGGTGCACTTGGGGCGCTCGGATTCAGTGCAAAAGACATTGCGCGGATTCCGGTGGAAAGCACATCGGCAGCAGCCGCTGCTGCTCTCCATCTGACCCGACGGGGAGAGATTCCCAACCTGGCTCCAGCGGTTGCGACAGGAACTTTCGCAGGAGGACTCGCCGGTCTGGCCGGAGTGGTAAGCGGACGATTTCTGGTGATGACGGCTCTCTTAATCGCCCTCTGCGCCGGAACGGCTGTCGGCTCCACTCTCTGGAAACAGCACGCCATTGAGGCTCGACAGGAAAAGACGGGCGAGCTGCTCAATAAGGTTAGAAAACTCGAACAGGAACAAAAGATACTTCGCGCCGTGCAAAAAGAGCGTGTGCCGTTCGCAAAGATGTTTGTGGAACTGGCCGACAAGATTCCACAGAACGTGACGATGACCGATCTCAATTTCGATCTGCGGACGAAATTCACCATGAAGGGCAGGGCCGGCTCCAACCGGGATGTCGAGAATATTGTGAATATACTCAAAGAGATGAAGTATTTCAAAGAGGTTCTTGTTGAAAAAACCGCCGTCGAGAAAGATGGATTTGTTTTTTATATCGAGGGAACGATGAGGCAGGGTGGGTAAGGTTGGCCTCCCCCCCCCAGCCCCCCTCTCCAAGAGTGGAGAAGAGGGAGGGGAGCCTCACCCCCGGCCTCCTCTCCAAGGATGGAGAGGGGGGAAGACCCCACCCCGGCCCTCCCCGTAAACGGGGAGGGAGAAGAGACCGCACTCCCTGAGCGCCTGTGCGAGAAAGGGGAGGAGCCTTACCCCGGGCCCCGTCTGCAAGCGTGGAGAGGGGGGGAGGGGAATAATTACACGAAGGGACGTTGAGATGGCTTTATCATCGAGAGAAAGAACATTGGCCGCTGTGACGGCGCTGGTGGTGGTTGTGGTGGCGCTGATTACGGGGGTTCGGGGACTACTGTCCTGGGCGGAAGGCTCCGGCGCTCACGATCTGGCATTTGGAACGGAAGGCTTGGGAGAGTTACTCGCGACGCTGGATAGGATCGACACCCTGGAAAAGACCAACCAGGAAATCAAGAAGAGCCTGGGAAATGAGAGAATAACCTGCATTGACGTGGGGAAGACGGCGGAGTTGCTGAGGATCATCAGCGAGGCAGGCGGGCGTTGCGGCATGAGAGTTACGAATTTCAATCCGACCCCCCGGCAGAAGTCCAAACCGTTTCCGTCGCTGGAAGTGCAGATTGCTTTTGAATGCCAATATGAACAGCTGGTGCGGTTTGTGGATCAGCTGGATCGGATCGAGATTCCGGTTTTCATCCAGGCTTTGCGTGTGAACTGCAAACAGCCGGGTCAACCCCAGTTAGCGGGAACGATGACAATCGTAACGTATGTGTATTCGTAAGGAAAAGCGAATGGAATCTATTGTGCGGTTTTTCAAATCGTTTTGGCAGCCGGTGATCCTGGCGGCGCTTTCGCTGATCCTGATGGCTCAGCTGATCGGGTGGGGATACGCGGCGCTGCAGATGCGAGGGATTGATCGACTGATCGCCGCCGCACAGGAAGAAACGAAACCTGCCGAAACAAGCGTGGAGAATCCTCGGCAGGATGCCCAGGCAGGAGATCCTGCCAATCCCGGAAATCGCGGCGATCCGGGCAATCGCGGAAGTCGCGGGAGTCGGGGAAATCCGGACGGTCCCGGAGGCCATGGAAATCCCGAACTCAAAGTCAGCGCAGATATTTTCTTTCGTCGGACAATCAACTATGAACTCTCGGCGATTTATAAAGACCAGGCGGTTATCAACGGTCAGGTAGTCAAAGCCGGGGAACGAATCGGGAATGCGACGCTGCAAGAAATCCGTCTGGCGAGCGTGCTGATCCATGAGGACGGCCAGCCGGCGCCCCGCGAGCTGGTCATGTTCCAGGGAGCCGGTGGAGGAGGTGGGCCGTCCATGGGTGGGCCACCACCGGGACGGGGATCAGCGCCCGCCATGGCGAGTACAGCCGGCGGACAGGCCCAGACGGCGCCGCAGGGACCGGCCGGAATGCCGATGCAAAGCGTGGGATCCCCGCAGAACCAGCGGAGGGAGTTCATTCAAAGTCTGCGAAACGGAACGTTCGATCCGGGTAATCTCACACCGGAACAGCGTCAACGATTCGAAGAAATGAGGCAGCGCCGTTTGGAAAGAAGAGGACAAAGGGGCGGAGAACCCGGCGAAGGACCTCGCTCCAGACAGGAATAATCATCTGCAGGAGAAATGCAACATGAAACGCAAGTCCCAAATAACGACTATTTATTCCATTCTGTGTCTGATGTTTGCGGTAGCTGTGCCCGCATGGGCGCAGGAGGGTTCCGAGGCTGCGCCTGCGGAACAATCGTCGAAAGGCGGCGGGCTGGCCAGTTTTCTTGCTGAGAGCATGCCTTCGCTGCTGAAAGCCAATAACGTTTTCTTTCCGTCTAAACCGGCGGAAACAAGACCGCCCGCCGGAGCTGTGGCCGGTCAACCACAAGAAGCGACCGACAACCTGTTCACCCTCAATTTCAATAATGCCGGAATTGACATGGTTCTGAAGTTCCTGAGTGACATGACCGGCAAGGTGGTTATGCGGGACGACCAGGTGCAGGGACAGATCACGCTGATGGTTCCCGACAAGATTTCCAAGGAAAAGGCGATGGAGTATATCGAGCAGGCGTTTGCTCTGAAAAAATTCACCATTGTGGAGACGGACAGCCTGCTTATTGTTCTGCCGACCAATGTCGCCGTTCAAAAAGGATTGCAGGTGAAATTCGGCGCCCCGGAAGAAGGGGAGATTTCACCGCGAATGCGGACGCAGATTATTCCCTTGCAGCACGCGAGCGCGGCCCAGCTGAAGGAAGATCTGAAGCCGCTCCTGTCGGACACCGCACAGGTAATCGCCGATACGCGAACGAATTCGCTCATTTTGACGGAATCGGGAACGAATATCGCGCGCCTGATGACTATCATTAAGGAACTGGACCGCGCCGAGGAAGGAAGCAAGCTGGTGACGCGGATTTTGCCGCTGAAATACACGGATGCGTCCCAGCTTTCCGTGGCCCTGGATCAGATGATGGCGCATCTCAATGCCAAACCGGCCCCACAAACTCCGGGCGCACCCCCCACTGCCACAGTCAGCCCAACCAAGATTCTGGCTGATCCGATCACAAACAGCCTGATCGTCTCCGGCCCGGAGAAGGATGTGGTCCAGATAGAAGATTTTGTCGCAAAGCTGGATGTCAGCGGAGCCAAGGGAATCGAGACGGCCACCATTCGGCTGAAACAGGCGCAAGCGCGGACTCTCGCGGACCAGATCATGCGAGTTCTGAAGCGGAGGAAAACATCGTTTCAGGAAACAATTGTGGTCGCCGACGACTGGACCAATTCGCTGATCGTGTCGGGGTACCCGGAAGATATCGAGACAGTCAAGCGCCTGGCGGCGCAACTGGATGAAACGAAGACAGCCGCAATGGAAACGCGAGTCTTCATGCTGAAAGAGTCGGATGCCACAGTCCTGTCGGAAAGCCTCAGCAGCATCCTGACGCGGACTGGGACCGGTCGAGGACGATCCTACTACGATTATTTTTCTCGTGGTGGGGGGGAGCAGACAGATGAGCCGCAGATCACTGTCGATACGCGGCTGAATGCGCTGATTATCAAGGCGAAAACGGAAGATTTTCCGATGATCGAACGACTGATTGAGGAACTTGACATCGCCTTGCCGGAATCCAAAGAGGAGCCGCGAATCTTCCCGCTGAAATATGCGGACGCGCGAGACGTTGCAGACCTGCTGAATGAGTTATTCAGCGACCGGGAGAGTTCCTACGGATTCTTTTTCTTCATGAGTCGCCAGCAGTCGATCAGCGGGCTGTCGGGTAAAGTGAAAGTGATCGCGGATCCGGGAACGAATTCGCTGGTGGTGATCGCCTCCAGTCCGAGGGGGTTCGATGTTGTGGAGAAAATGCTGGCGGACCTGGACCAGATCTCGCCCGAATTCGGATCGACGATTGTCATCCCGCTCAAACACGCCAACGCCGAAGAGCTGGCGACCAGCCTCACCAGCCTGTTCGAGGAAGACACTCGAAACCGGGGCGGCGATATTTACTGGTTCAAGACCGGAGGCGGTACGACGGAGCGCGAGATCAACAACATGATCGGGAATGTGCGGGTTATTGCGGATGTCCGCAGCAATTCGCTGATTGTGAGTACCCCCGTGCAAAACATGGACCCCATCCGACGGATTGTGGAAGAGTTGGATACTCCAACCTCTCAGGTCATGGTGGAGATTCTGATTGTGGAGTTGAGTTCCGACCAGGATCGGAACCTGGGGATTCAATGGGGCGGCGAGTCTGGAAGTGTGGGGGGGTATGCGGATTTTCGGTTTCAGGACCCGTTTCTGGTTCAGGAACAGCAGGATACCGGACACACGTTCCGTTCCACGACCCTGACGGGTACGCAATTTGAGGCTGTGCTGAATTTCCTTTCGAAGACAAGCAATACGAATGTGGTGGCCCGCCCGAATATCCTGGCGGCAAACAACAAAGAGGCCAGTGTGAATGTCGGAAAGGATATTCAGTATTTTACCTCGATTGAGGCCACCGAGACCGGCAGTCTGCAATCGACGGACTTTCGCTCGGTCGGCCTGACTCTGACCGTCAAACCGCAAGTGAATCAGAGTACTGTGAGCAATGCAACCGGGATTGTCACCATGGATATCACGGTGACAACGGGAGATCAGGCTCTCGATGTGGCGGGTTTGGCTGCCGGGTTACAGGCATTCAACAAGCGCGAGGTAAAAACAAACGTAACGGTGGAAAACGGCATGACTGTGGTGCTGTCCGGGGTGATCGACGAGGCTTGGACCGATTCCGAGCAGGGTGTTCCGGGTTTGAAGCACATTCCATTGCTGGGAAGAGCGTTTAAGAACAAGCGGAAAATCCAGACCAAGACGGAGCTGATTACGTTTATTACTCCCTGGATTCTCGATACCCGCGAGCAATTGCAACAGGTCACGAGCGGTCAGATGGATACCGAGTCCTATCAGTATTGGCTGGAGCACAAAGAGAAAGAAGAAGCGATCCAGAAGGTGCGGGAAGAACTCCGGCAGAATTCGAAATTCCAAACGGATAAGAAACGGCAGACCGAGGAGAAGGCGGAATGAGAAAGAGGATGACGGTGATACTCGCATTAGTCATGGGAGTGTTTCTCGGGTATGCAGCGCGCGATCTGCCGATTTCGGGGTATATTGCCCCGGGCGGAGACGGAAACGAGGTGGCTTCGGCAACCGCAACGGTTTCGGTATCCGGTCAACCGGCCGGTGTGGTGGGCGATGCGACTCCGCCTGAACCGCTTCCCGAAGTACATCCCTTCCCTTCCGCCGACATGTATCTCGATTACGTGCTGCCGGAACGGGCATTGATGCAGTGGAAGATTTGCGCACGCGACATCCGAGATAATACCGGCGAGGACAGTTTGTCTTCCCTGGCGAAACGGGATGCGCTGCGGAACCTGTTCGCCTCGCTGTCGCAGGGACCGGGACCGTCATTCGCACCGTTTATCGGAGAACTGGCTGCGCAGGCCGATACGATTCAAATCTTCCTGATGCCGACCGACGGGCAGCTTCCGACGCTGACTTTTTTTCTGGCGGCGTCCTGGCCCGAAGTGACTTACGCCGATGTGCGGAAATATCTTCGCGAGCCGATTCGCGCAGGCCTGGAGAACGGAAATCCTTATGGGAAACCCGCCGGAGAATTCGTTGTGGAGGGTGTGAGTTCGAATACGGGAAATGTCAGCTATGCGGTAACAGAGGGAATGGTATGGGTCTGCAACAGCCCGATTGTGCTGGAGCAGACGCTGACAACGCCCCCCCCGCCGAAACCGGAAACAGACCCGCCAACGAAGGAATTGCTGGGACACGTTCCGCAGGACGGGGTGACCGCCGTATTCAATCTGCGGGACCAGGGCGGGTCGGCAGGACCGGCGGGATTCCTCGCCCTGCTGAAACAGTGGGGTGTCGAACAACTTGCGGTCGGCTGGGGCGGCGAGGAACCGAGCCTTGTGGCGTATGGCAGATTCGGCCGAGCGCCCGAGTGGATCAATTCCTGGCCGAGTCTTGATGCCACCGATGTGCAGGCTCCATCGGCGGGCACTTTGCTCACCCTGGACCTCTCACTGCCGACAATTCCCGCCGCAACAGAGGAATTTCGAGGCAGATCGGATCGGGGACCGGATCGAATGCGGGAGGGCGGATTCGGCGATCGCCAGCAGATGGGAGGACGACACGGAGGATTTCGACCGGGAAGCCGGTTCGGACTTGACCGTCGCATTCCCATGATGATGCGGATGCTCCCGCCGGCGGAACAGTTCTCCTTGCGCATCGCGGCAGGAGAACAAGAGCCGGTTCTGTGGGCGGCTGTCTTTCGGGGCGATCCGCTGGTCATGACGGCATGGCTCGATACGTTCCTGAACTCATCGGGAGCCGAGACGGAAGATCTCGGCGACGGCGCAATCCGGGTTGCGCTGGGAGACGGAATGTACAGCAGGATTTGGGGGCTGAGCGAGGCCGTTCTGGTAGATAATGACGGGACATTGAATGTCTACTCGACCGAAGAAGCCTTGCGGTATCTCGCCGCGCCGACCGGAGGCAGCGGGCAGGTGGTTATGGAGACACAGTCCTCCGAGAGCAGCGATCCCCGACGGATGTGCATTCAGGTTTCGGCGGAGTTTCTGAAACGTTTAATTGAAGGGGAAATAGCAGATGTCGGCTCGGCTACTCCGAACGCAAAGGCAGTCGCCGACTTTCTCAGGATCCTGGCCGATTTGACGACGCCGGTCACAGCCGATCTTCGGATTACGGAAGAGGGAATGGAGTTGCATGTCGAGGCAAAGAACCATCTGGCTGCGGTGATCGGCCCGGCGTTTATTGCCTCGTCGCTGATGCGGAGAGGGATATGAGGTAGCGTCCAAACTGCCGACCATAGGGGGACACCCACGCCACAGCTACGCAACGCCTGATTGTCCGTCACGGGAGTTCCAGCATACGCGACAGGGCCAGGCGGGCATCGCGGACAATCACATCGGGAATTGTGATCGGTTTTCCATCGTCCAGATGTTCCAATGTACGCAGGAGATTCTTCGGACTGATCTTCCACATGTTCGGACAGACGGATCGTGCCAGAGGCAGGATTTCCTTATCGGGATACTCCTGCGCCAGCCGTCGCACCATGTTGATCTCGGTTCCGATAAAGATGATGCTGCCCGAAGGGGCCGCCCGGATATAGTGGATGATTTGTTCGGTTGAGCCGGTCGCATCGGAGAGAGCTACAGTTTCTTCCGGACATTCGGGATGCACGATGATTTTGCAGCCGGGTTTGGTCTGTCGCGCTCGTTGCACGAGGGGGGGCGTAAAATACGTGTGAACATGACAATAGCCGTTCCAGAGAATGACCCGCGAGTTTCGGATCTCCTCATCGGTATGATCCTTCCTCGGATCGGGGGCCAGCCAGTCCCAGAAGATGACCTGTTCGCGGGGGATGCCCAGCGCATTGGCGGTGTTCCGTCCGAGATGCCGGTCGGGGAAAAAGATCACTTTCTCCCGTCGCTCGAAAGCCCACTCGAATGCCTTGTCCGCATTGGATGAAGTGCAGGCTAATCCACCATTCCGGCCGCACATTGCCTTGATATCGGCGTCCGAGTTGACATAAGTAACCGGCGTGATCCGCCCCGGTCCCACGATGGCGGTGAGGTCCTCCCAGGCACGTTCCACCGTGTCGATATCGGCCATGTCTGCCATGGGGCAACCGGCCCGTCGATCCGGCAGATAGACTTTCTGATGCGGCTGCGCCAGAATTCTGGCGCTTTCCGCCATGAAATGCACACCGCAGAATACGATATACTCCGCCTCTTTCTGCTCGGAGGCCCGTTTGGATAGAAGGAAAGAGTCTCCCCGGAAGTCGGCCAATTCGACAATTTCATCGCGTTGATAGTGATGCCCCAGGATCACCAGGCGGTTGCCCAATTCCCGTTTGATCTCTCTGATTCGATCCAGGCACTGCTGCAAATCCGGATCTTCGGTGTGAATGGACTTCGACGATATCATGGATTACTCATTCCATTTCCACGGGACAGTTTATCACGGCAAGTGAATTCCGCTTATCACCGCAATTGTGTCAAGATCGGGACAGAGGATCAACCGCGAGGTCAATTTTCTATCGTTCCAGGCGTGGACGAATTGACCTGTTTTCGGGTATTCTATGCTGAATCGACGGATTCCCGATTAAGGACAAAGATACACGAAAACCGAATTTCGGAGGATACCTTCATGAACGAGCAAACCCAATCGATCTGCAATCATCTGTGTCGCTGCTGTATGACCACAGCCTGCCCGGATCGTGAGACGGACGGGTTTACACGGCGGGAGTTTCTGGCGGGCGTGGGCGTTGTGACTGCCGGAACGCTGGCCTTTTCCGCCATGCAGGCCCATGCGGGAACCGGAAAAGACCCGGAATGGACTCCGGCGATTATCGACCGGCCGCTGAAAGTGCAACCTTTATTGCTGAACGAGATTCCGAAACGTCGAGAGGCCACCAGCTGGCGTAACTGGGGGGGGCTACACACGGCGCAGGACGAGGCACAGGAAAAGGAACGCATCAGACAGGAATTGGACAAGATGGTTACGGAGGCCGATTTCCCGATTGAGATGCTCCCCCTGGAGACAGCCTCCAATCCCGAACAGGCGGCGAACGTGGCGAAAGGCGACCACGATGTGATGCTGATCTACGGAGCCAGTTGCGGAACCAATACAATGGAGGCCGCCGCAAATCCCGACAAATGGACCATCCTGTTCGTTCGGCATCGCTCCGGTCCCGTGTATCTATGGTACGAGACCGCCCACGACCGGTTTCTGCGAAAGACTGTAGACGAGTATGGCCAGCCGGGAATGGACGTGCAGGACGTGGTGGTGGACCGGTACGATGAAATCCTGTGGCGTTTGCGCGCACTGCATGGAATCAAGAACACCCTGGGCAAGCGGATTGTCGCCATCGGCGGTCCGAGCGGCTGGGGGAAAGGTGGACAACCTGCACCCGATTTTTCGAGGAATATCTTCAAATGGGAGATTATTGACGCTCCCTATCCCGATTTGGGCGAGCGCATCAAAAAAGCGCGAGCGAATGATGCCCTGGTCCGGCGCTGCCACCGTGAGGCCGAAAAATACATGAAAGGTCGCGGGGTTTCCGTCCATACGGGAGAGGATTTCATTCGAAATGCCTTCGTCTTGAACGAAGTGTTCAAGGAGTTGATGGTGGAGGCCCAAACGGACTCGATCACCGTCAACAATTGCATGGGAACCATCATGCCGATGTCGGAAACGACCGCCTGCCTGCCGCTGACCCTGCTGAACGACGCAGGATATACGGCCTTCTGCGAATCCGATTTTGTGGTGATTCCGTCCGGCGTGTTGCTGCATTACATTTCCGGGAAACCTGTTTTTCTGAACGACCCGACCTACCCGCACGACGGCGTGGTGACGCTGGCGCATTGCACCGCCCCAAGAAAGATGAATGGAAAGAACAACGAAGACGTGAAGATCTACACGCATTTCGAATCCGACTACGGGGCGGCTCCCAAGGTGGAAATGTCCAAGGGAGAGAAGATTACGGTCATCGATCCCGATTTTGCTTTCAAGCGCTGGATGGGATTTGAAGGGGAGATCATCGACGCGCCGTTCTATGACATCTGCCGGTCGCAAATCGACGTACAGATCAACGGCGATTGCGACACGGCCGTGCAGGAGATGCGCGGATTCCACTGGATGGTGTGTTATGGGAATTATCTGAAGGAAACCGGGTACGCGCTGAAGAAAGTGGGGATTGATTGGATGAATTTGAGTAAGGCCTGATTTCCTCACCCCCTGGCCCTCTCTGCAAGGAGTGAGAGGGGGGAATGGTATCCTTCCGGTGGAAGATGGAATCCAGGACTCGAACTCTGTCCACTCAGATCATCTGGATGGTCACAGCCGGCGATCCATCCGACTTGTTCATGGGAAAATCGAGATTGCGGATCTCTGCCCTGACCTTCCCAACTCCTGTTTGGTCCATCGGACCCTCAATGGGGCGCGAGCGAAGAGTCCCGCACACTCGCACCCCGGGTTTCACGATACCGAATAAGCCGTTCGTCTATTCAGTCTTTTTCGGCTTTATCGGTTTATGTCTATCGGGCAACGGAAGAGTGTATTTGCTTTCAACGTAAACAATGGCGCTGGCCGGGTCCTTTGCATACCAACCGTAGAAATTCGAGATATGATCGAGATCCACGCGGTACTGCCACGCCATCTGCCCGGCGCTAGTCGTCGCATCAGCGCCTTTAAGACCAGCGATGGCTGCAACAATACGGGATTTCTGCGCCTCAGAAACGTAGCCCTTGGTATCCAGTTCACTCAAAACCGCGATGGCTTTCATTACTCGGTATGATTCACGTCCGAGGAGATCCAGTTCCGTTCCCTGTTTCGACTCAAGATATTCAATAACAGGCTCCACACTCTTCGGACCCAAGGCAAGCAGCATTTCCAACACCGGCTGGTTGTGTATTTCTATCAACCGCAAAATCGGTCGGCGATCAACCTCCAGAGGGAAGTGAATACTGTTGACACGCGATTCACGGCTAATTTTGTCGGGATGTAGCTCAAAGTCAAGAAACCGCAGGAACGTCGGAACCAGCTCGGTAACACCGTAATCTCGGGCAATCCACACAATGGCCGCCAGGCGCATCGAAGGATGATCCGCCGGAAAAGGATGGCCGCCACGTTCGTCGTAGCAGTTCCCGCGCTGCGCAAATTTCTTTGGCAAACCCGCAACCGCAGAATCGAGAAGCGATGCAAGTTGAGTTTTTGCTTCATCCGAGATTACGCGGGGACCGGAGTCGGTTTTGTTCAATCCAACTTCCTGGAGAATGGCATCATAAGCCTGCTGAACAACTGTATCCAGTGAAGACTTGACATAAGTGTTCCAAATTACTTCGTCGCTCATTTCGTTCTTGTCGGACTGCGCGATGTCGGGTTGCGACCAAGCAGAATAACAAGGGAATAAGAAGAAAACAATCGCGGAAATAAGAACGAATTTTCTCATTGTCGTTTGACTTCCGGACATACCTGCATTTTCGCCATTCATGAATGGCGTATTTCCGGCCTCAGTGCGTCAGTAGACAGACCTTTCGTATTCGGCTGGA
>JAKQSI010000034.1 GCA_029570205.1 Candidatus Omnitrophota bacterium
GCCGATGGGGGAGTCCTTCCGTTCCGTTCCGAGTCGCTTCGCTCCTCTTCACTCCACTTCAGGACTCCCCCATCGCATTCCTCCGACCTTTCTTTTCGTCTTCTTATCATCTTCATCTTTAACCTCCGTTTCTACACTAATTTCTCACAGGAGGTTGTCTCAGGGAATGTTGGCACAGAGGGCCAATGGAGTGGTCGAATCGTGTGTGAGTCGCGCCGGGATAAACCAGATGAGCCATGGCAAGTTGTTTGATCCGGCGAAGCCGCTGAAAAACGGATGTGTCGATGAGCTCGGCTTCCTTTTCCGACCTGTTTACGAAGCCATGGATAGGATCTCGTATTTCCCTGGGATTTGCCATCTTCACTTCCCCTGCCCAAATCGAGTCATAATCGAATGCGAAACAATACTCCTGGGTTACTCAGGATATAAGACTCTGCTTTTCACCTGCCCGCGATATGAGATTGGATAAAGGAATTAATGCTTAAGAGGGATTATGGCAGAAATGATTCCTCCTGGCAAGCACATCACGATTTAAAATACTGTTCCCCAGGTGCGTGCATTTCTGCCAATGCATGAGAATTGTAAGTCCTTACAATGAAGGCGGTTACGCCACCTCTTCCATGTTCATTCCGTGGAACGGGCCGACACCGGGAAGGCGCTCGCAGGGGATTCCCATCGCATGGCAAACCGCGTTCAGAATCTGGTTCTCATCGGAGTTTCGAGAGATGATTGCATCGGCCCCGCGCGCGGAGGCATCGATGGTGCAAGAGCCGTGCTGGTGCTCCGAGACGATCATCAGCGCGATGTTGGGAGCGGCCATCCGAATTGCCACCAGAAGGTTCTTGCCGTGAAGGCTCGGCATTCTCTCGTCCAATACCAGCAAATCCGCATGACGTGACCCGGCATCAAAGACGGTCTGTTCCGGGGTTGAAGCCGGAAAGACAATAGCCCCCTGCGGCCGAACAACCTTCTGGATGTCATTAACCAGTTTCGGATCGGGCGATGCGATGATAATGCGTTTCTTTTTCAGGTGTACGTTCATCTTTTTATCCCCCATTCTAAAGGATCTTCAGTCTTCACTACAAAGTATATCCGAGTAAACCCGGAAATGCCTGAAGTCGTGACAACTTATTACAACTTTGGGGGAAAAGGGGGGTTTTTCGGGGCGGGAGGCTTTTTCCTTACCCCGACCCTCTCTCCAAGGACCGAAAGGGGGAGGAAAAAAATGGGACAAATGAGACCACTGGGACTGATAGGACTTGAGGGGATAGAGAGGTGAGATGCCGATTCAGGGGATTCTTACGCGGACCATTTCCCGGCTGGAGAAGGAGCCGTTATACAGTTCTTCGGAGGGAGAGAGGAGAACTACAATCCTGTTGAAATGAGTCTTATCCCTGCAGCCAGCTGCGGATGACGCCGGCGACGTCTTGAGGATTGGCGCTGCTATACTCGCGGACATGCTCTTCCATCTTGATGCGGCGCTGTTCCTCGGCGGGCAGGGCGGCAAGGTCGCCGAAGCGATTGATCCCCAGTTCCGAAAGGCTTAACTCCCGCCTGGTGATCACCGGTTCTGCCAAGTCCATGGCCTCGGGCAGTTCCTCATCGCGGATGGCCTTTTTTGGCCGGAAATCCGTGACCGCCATGATATACCCGGCCACACAGAAACTCAGCAGGCCGACAATTACGCTCAACATGGTAAGCAGGTCATCCATTGTTTTACGCCCGGAGGGGTTCAGTCTGTCGGTATTATACAGCGGGAGGTGGGGGGAGGGAAATGGGGGGATAGAACGCCGGTGATTGTGCAACATGGGCTGGAAAGTGTGTGGAGGTGCATTGTGAGAAGGGGTTTGAGAGGAGGAGTAAGGGGAAGATGAGAATCGCGTTCGGGTGATGTCGGAAGGGATGATCGAGGTGGGAGTGGGTATAAAGATAATGGAAGGCATCGTTTTCAACATCCCACAGGGCGGGCGTGCCCGATTCGGCAGATCGTTTCGGTGGAGGCTTCGGAGATCAAAAACGTGGCCATCTATGTTTGACCTTACTTAATTCTTTCTGATTTCATGGGTTATCATGCGCATAAATACGCGACTTGCGGAATCGCTGCCTATCCGCTCGAAAACAGGGGATTCTTCTCGAAAATACCGAGATATTTGATGTTTCAATGTGAATTTATGATATCCTATGGGAAAAATTCCGTTCGTCCGGGAGAAAGGCATGATTAACGCCAAGAAAATTCTTCATTATCTGATTTGCAGCAGTCCCTGGGTGAATCCGCGCCAGACGGTGGATACGGTCTATTTTGGCGAGGAAGAACGTGAGGTTGAGAAGGTCGGGGTATGTTGGATACCCGCCATTCAGACGCTCCGGGCCGCCCACAAGGCGGGATGTGGAATGGTGGTGGCTCACGAGCCTCTGTTTTGGGAACACCTGCCGACCGACCGGTACTGGTATGATAAAGAGCCTGGAATCACAAAACGGAAGTTCCTGGAAGAGACCGGCATGGTGGTTGTCCGCGCGCATGACAGCTGGGATAACTGGCCGGAAATCGGCATTCGAGATTCCTGGGCGCAGGGACTTGGGCTGACCAAACGGATTCGGGACGGCAGCAATTGGCGTTGGAATGGGCTTTATGAGATTCCCGAACAGACACTACGGGAGTTTGCGCAACATGTCGCCGACCGGATTAAACCTCTCGGCGAGGACAGTGTCCAAGTGATCGGGGATCCCGAAAAAAAGGTGAGTCGGCCCTCCATCGGTGTCGGATGCGGGGGGCCGGATGCCGAGATGGTGTCGTATGGCTCGGATGTGCTGATTGTTTGTTACGACGGAGCGACATATTGGTCAACCCGCGAGCGACTGGCGGAAATGGGCGTGGCCGTTCTCACTGTTGAACACGGAACCAGCGAAATGTGGGGGCTGGAAAACCTCTGCAAACACCTGGCAGAGGTTTTTCCAGAGACCTCTTTTCAGTATTTTGCTGAACATCCTCGAACCTGGACAGTGAAGGGACGATAACTCCCGTAGATTCAGGATTCCTCTGTCAGCGCCAAAACAGGCCAGGGAGATAAGTCCTCCAGCGGTTTTCTGTCCGAAGCGTTCCGCAGAATCACAACGGCCTGTCCGGGGCCGAATTGCGACAGCTCCAGGTCGCCCGCGAAACGCCATTCCTGCTCTACCGACCAATCCGCTCTGCCGGACCGCCCGCCTTGAACAAAGAGGTTCCCTTTGTCGGTCGAACCGCTGCTCTCGTATGTCACGGGTCGAGCGCCGAGCGAGAGGAGCATTTCCCGGTCCAGGGCGATTCCGTATGGTTCATAGTTCCATCGTTGAAACCGTTTCCGATAGCGCATGGTTTCCATTGCGGGACCGGGAGGAAGCGCTGTGAACGCTATGGCCCTCTGACCGCCCGGCATCTTTGCGGCAGAACCTCGCAAGAGTCTCTCTTCAAGGATTCGCTTGAGCGTGGCAAGAGAGGACCGGGGATTTCCTGTGCCCGGTTTGGCAAGGTCGGCATAGTAATCGGCAGGTTTCTCGCCGGGCCAGGGACCTCCGAATGAATGTGTCCAATGGGTGAGATAGGGCCAGGTTTTCGGGAAAGTCCAGGCAGCCAGATCGCTCCTTTCGATCGCTTGGGCGCAGCAGCCCTCCATCGGACAATAAGCGACCCGATGTGTTTCGATGACCGGCTTCCCGCTGGAGAGGACCAGCCTCTCCAGATTCCCGCCCGGCCGGAGACTCACCGGCCAGATTTCATCCGCAAGAGAGATTACCAATCGGTCTCGCTCGGGCCAGCCGGATTTGGGTTGGCGTTTGGAGAGGGGAGCAGGAAGAAACAACCCTGTGAGTTGTTGCGGATCGAGCGCAAAGTTCTTTGCAACCTGTTCCAGGAAGGCTTCCGGATTCCTCTCCGCGACCGGGTGTACCAAAGTGACCGGTATGCCTATGCCCCCGGCAGCCCAGAGGGAGACCTCCCAAGTTTTTAGTGCCAGAGATGTGACAATCCCTTTACCCGAAGTGTGCGCATTGCGAACGGCCTCGCAGGTGGCACGAATCCATTCCTCACCGCATTGGGGGTATTTTCCCTGCCTGGAGTTGAGGATGGTGACCCATGAAATGTCGGGACGTTCCGGGCCGATTCTCTGAGCCAAATCCATCATAAGCCCACCGTTTTCCAGGACATACGAAATCTATCCTATCAGACTGCGCACAAAAGGAACATGACGCTCTTGGAGAATTGAGCGATTGGACCTATAATGTTGGAGTTCCGGTTGATTTCAAGGAATTGACGAATTGCCGGAGTGGTGGAACTGGTAGACTCGCTAGGTTCAGGACCTAGTGTCCTCCGGGACGTGGGGGTTCAAGTCCCCCCTCCGGCAGTTTGATTTTTACAGATGGTTCAGGTGTCTTTGCAATTGCTCGCCCGCCCGCCGGTTTTCCGGCCCATGTTCCCGTACAATGAAATTGTTAGAGGGTAACTGCGAACGAAACGTTCCAGATTGCGCCCGTTCACGGGCGGGATCATTTCACGCAAGCGAGAATCGAGGTCCGACAAAGTCTCGATGGAACAATTTGGGTCGTTCACCCCACACCGGGGTTCCTGCCCTGCCGTCGGATCATGGATAAAAATTCGTGTCCTTTTCCTCTTGTCTCTGCTACCCTGGATATGGGATATTCTTTCGCGCAGACGCTGGGAACGAAAATGGACTCCCGGTTTATCCGTGGAGCAGGCAAATTGGACCATTGCCGGATTATCATTTGAATCAGGCTTTCCTATATCGGAAGAGAATCTCATGGCTGAAGAGGCCCGAAAGGAGAATTGAGTGATGTTCCAGATTCGTAGCATCAAGACCAAGATCCTGCTCCTGAGTATTTTGGCTGTTGTGTTGACCGCCGTTTGCCTCGTGGCCGTTGTTTCAATCAAAAAGATCGGACTTCGAGCAAGCGTCAACGAGGAGTTGGACAAACTGGCCATGAACGAGACGGAGAAGATCGCAAAAGACGTGTATCTGATGTGCCGAGCGGTACAGGAATCGGTACAACAGAAAGTCGCCGGCGATCTGAATGTCGCACGATATGTACTGGGGCGTACCGGCGGGATTTCGTTGTCTCAGGAAACCAGCACGTGGAACGCGATCAACCAGGATACGCAGGCAATCCAACAGGTGACTCTGCCGAAAATGCTGGCAGGGGATGCCTGGCTTGCCGAGGCAGACAGCATCACCAAACGATACCCGATTGTGGACGACGTCAGGGATATGGTGGGAAGTATTATCACGATATTCCAGCGCATGGACGCTTCCGGCAATATGCTCCGGATCAGTACGACAGCTGTGAAGCAAGACGGTACACGGGAGATTGGAACGTATATCCCGGCAATTGATCGTGACGGCAAACCGAATCCGGTTGTGGCCGCGACAATCCGGGGAGAATCGTACCAGGGAAGAGCGCAGGTTCTGGGTGACTGGTGTGTGAGCGCCTACGAGCCGATCTTCGATTCCTCCAGGAATGTTATCGGGATTCTGGGCGTCGCCGTAAAAGAAGAAAGTGTCGAAAGCCTGCGAAAAGGCATCATGGATATTGTTGTCGGGAAGACCGGCTATGTCTTCATCCTGGGCGGAACCGGTGAACAGAAGGGTCAGTACATCATCTCCTACAAAGGAGAACGCGACGGGGAGAACATTTACGAGGCCCAAGACGCTAAAGGAGAATACTTCGTAAAATCGATCATTGACAAAGCCCTCAAGCTGAAAGAAAGAGAGGTCGCTTTTGAACGATATCCATGGAAAAACGTGGGTGAGACAGTGCCCCGTATGAAACTGACCGCCATTGCTTATTTCGCGCCATGGGACTGGGTGATCGGCGTGGGAGCCTATGAGGATGATTTCCGTGACGCTCAAATTCGGGTGGATCACGCTCTGAATTCCATGGTGATATGGACCATGGTGGCAGCTGTCATCCTGACAATCGCCTTTGTCTTCTTCTCGTTTGTGCTGGCGGGAAGGATCGCCAATCCGTTGCGACATGCCGCCGACTTTGCCCAGAAAGTGTCTGATGGCGATCTGACTCAAGTCATCCATGTCGAACAGAAAGACGAGGTCGGTCAGTTAGTCGATGCACTGAATCACATGTCAAAGAACCTGCGTGAAGTAATGAGCCAGATCCAGGATGCCGCCGAACAGGTAGCGTCCAGCAGTGAGGAACTTTCGTCCTCCGCGCAGAATCTTTCCAGCGCTGCCACAGAACAGGCCGCCAGCCTGGAGGAGACCTCCGCTTCCATTGAGGAATTGACAGCCTCCGTGGAGCAGAACGCGCAGCACGCCAAGGAAACCGAGCGGATAGCCGGGGACGCGGCAACCGCCATGGATGAAAGTGTCTCACAAATGGTGAAAGCGGTGGAAATCTGCGGCAACACCGTGCAAATGGCGAAAGACGGCGGTACGGCAGTCAACAGCATGGTCGGCGCGATGAACAATATCGCTCAGAGCTCCAAGAAAATCGCGGAGATCATTAAGGTGATCGACGATATTGCCGACCAGACCAACCTTCTGGCGCTCAATGCTGCCATTGAGGCCGCCCGCGCGGGCGAAATGGGTAAAGGCTTTGCCGTGGTTGCCGTGGAAGTCCGCAAACTTGCCGAACGCAGCCAGGTGGCCGCCAAAGAGATTACCGGAATGATTACAGATACCGTGAGCCGAATCGAAGGCGGCGTGGGCCTGGCCAACCAGTGCGGATCGAGCCTCGAAAAGATCGTCGGCGGCATCGCGGAGGTGTCACAGACAATTGATGAGGTTTCGCACTCCAGCCAGAACCTGGCGGAGAAAATCCGTCAGACTGCGCAACTTGTTCAGGAAATCAGCACGGCTTGCGAGGAACAGTCATCCGGGTCAAACCAGATCCGCCAGGCGGTCATCACACTCGATCAAGTGACTCAGCAGAATTCTGCGACCTCCGAAGAAACCGCCGCGGCCAGCGAAGAGCTCGCCGGCCAGGCACAGATGATGCAGGAATTGATATCCCGATTCAAAATCGGAGCGGAGTTTCACGAGGCAACAAGAACGCCAAAAGCGTCCTCTGCCGGAAACCGTCGTCAAGTTGCACCCCGGTCAACCGCAGAAAAATTGCGACTGCCGCCTCCGAGAGGATCCGCTCACAAGGAGGACAGCGATCAGGAATTCACCGAGTTCTGATTGGTTTGCCGGGACGCGCGGCGGAGGAGAACAGCCTGTCTCCTCCGCCGTGTTTGCTTCATTCGAAAGAATTACCGTGGGGGGATTTCTTTCCGGAGATCATCCTGATACAGACCGATTTCATCAATGGGAATCGGGCGGAAACCGGATATCCGCAGGCCCGGTGCATCCGCTTTCCACGCAAGGTTACCGGAAGTCAGGTCCAGAAAACCGGGGTCGATGCGAGTAACCGTATTGTCCAATGTGTCTTGTTTGTCCTCGCCGCGGACCAGGAAATTCACACAATTGACCGAAAGGTTACGCCAGATTCGATTCACAAAGGGATTCTCCCGCAATCGCGCCAGATCGGGATACCGAGTACTGTACGGAGGTTCCGTCGCTTTGACAGCGTTTATGAATCCCTTGATGGTATCCGAATCCAGGAACTCGGCCCACCGCTCCTCGGTCCAGCACGAGAGACTGATGCCGAAACGGCAATCCACAAATAAATTATTATCAATCCAATTGTCCTTGCCGCCATGAATCTGTACCCCGCCAAAATTACCGTCCGACGCCCGGTAAAACACATTTCCATAGATGACCGTCCCGCAAATTGCGTCGTCCAGTCGAATCCCCGCCTGGCCGCACGCCTGTCCGCTGCCGATGTCATGCCAGAAATTGTAGCGAAAGACATTCCCCCGATAGGTCGGATTGAGAAACATGTCGATGCCCCCCTGATCGTCCGATTCGCGCACAACATTGTAGACATCGTTATATTCCACTAGATGATCGTTGCCTTCGATACGCATCGCATGGCATGGGGTGTCATGGAAACGATTGTGCGCGACACGGATTCCCACACCGTCCATATACACCGCGGGCGTGTATGTGCGGTCGATTCGCGAGAAATCGTAGACATGACAATTCTCTAGGACATGCCCGGCCGGTGTCAGAGTCTGCCGATTTCCTCCGCTCACGCTTAATCCTCCCCGCCCAAGCGTATACAGGTCGCACGCCATTACAATATGGTTCGATCCGCCGCTGATCTGAATCCCCGTCCCGGCACAGCAACGTACCGTACAATCGAGAACACGGCAGGCCTCACCCTCCTTTATGGTCATCCCATCTCCCCGTCCCGATCCGAAGGTTAATCCTTTCAGGGTTACATGCGACACATCGCGGAGAGCAATCAGCGGGTCCTCGATTCTCGATATGACAACATCTGCATTACGGAGGTCGCCGGGCGGATAGAGGTACAGAATACCCGTTTCGCGGTCGAGATACCATTCGCCCGGCATATCAATCTCTTCCAGCAGATTGAACATTCGGAAGGGCTGACCTTCCTTGAAACCGTACCCCGCGCCGTCCGCCGTCGTGATTTCTCTTTTCTCGAAATCGATCTTGTCTACTCGGAGCGTTGCGTCCGCCCAGTCATAATACCAGTAGCCATAGACCATGGGATCTCGGGCCGTCTTCCATCGGTCCATGCGGGGCGAATCGAAGATAAATTGTCCGGTTTTGTCTTTCCGGTCCGGATCCGGTTCAATGATTTTCCCTGTGCGGACAAATCCCTCATTCGGCCAGCGCGCAGGGATCATGGCTTTCTGATTCACAAACAATTCGAGCGAAACATTCCTCGGCTCTTTTGCGCCGAAACCTCGCGAAAAAAGACCGCCGTATTCCGTTATGTTCAACGCTTTCAGGTTCACCTGCAATACTTTGTCCCGCGCCTCCTCCGGCAGGCGGGCAAGAATCGCCGAATCGGTTACAGGGACAAAACCGCTAACGTGCGCACCGGCGTCAAACACCGCTTCCTGGCCCTCTGCTGTAGAAAACACTACCGGCGAGTCTGCTGTCCCCGAAATCTCCGAAGTGATTTCTATCGAGGCAGAAAGCGGATAGGTACCCCCTGCAAATTGAACGTGTACTCCACCTCTCGGAAGTCCGGCCCGCTTGATCTTCCGCACCTCCTCAACGGCGCGCATGAAGGTCGCAAACGGCTTATCTTGAGACCCTGAATTCGTGTCGTCGCCATCAGCCGCGCTTACAAAAAGACGGACAGCCGGTTCCGGCAGGGGTTCCAGCCGTGTCCGTGTCGCTTTCGGATCTCGTGCCGGAAGACCTTCTTTCAATCGTCGGAGTTCGCAAATGCGCTCATCCGTTTCCCAGCCATGGTGCGCTGGAATGCCGGGCAACTCCTTTACTTTTGCGTAAGCGCGAATGGCGGCGCCGTATTTCCGCTCGAATTCGAAAGATCGCCCGATCTGCATTTGCGCGATGCTGCGACGTTCCGGTCCGGCCTGATTATTCTTAACCACTTTGTTCAATACCGAACGAGCGTCATGATAGCGGCCGGCCTCAATCCGCATATTTCCCCACTCGATTCGCAAGTCCGAATCGGGGATATCCCTGTCCTCCAGCGCCTGAACGGCCTTTCGAAAATGTGCATCGGCAACCGAATAGTCTCTTTCGTCACGTGCTTCCCTGGCGAGACCGATTTCCAGTTTAGCCATCTGCTCTATGTCCGCCTGCCCCGCCAATAACTGTTCCAGTTTTTTTGCTGATTTCCCCCGATCCTGAATTCTAGCTTTGAATAAACCGATCATGTCCATCGGAATCGATTTGAATCCCAATCCGAAGGCGGGTGAGTCAGCCTGTAGCCGGAAGTCATGTTTCGCTGCATCTACAAAATGGGGGGTATCACCGATCAAATTGTCTTGTATGGTCAAGTAAGGACGCGCAACGGCCTCCACACGATCCCATTCCCCACCCGCACAGATGTTTCGCGCAATAACGTTACCCCTGGGCGCTTTTGGTTCATCATCCAGGATGGAAAGAAGCTTCGGATATCTTGATTTATATGGTTCCTCTTTGTAGGCAATGTCGGAAAGGGTTCCCTTTTCTTTTGCCTCCTTGATCCACTCATCGGCGTGGTACGCCGCCCAACCGAGAGCGCGAGCGTCTACATGCAGCGCCGGATTACAGTCGATAAAGATATTATTCACTACCGTGCAATCCCGTCCGCCGCCAATAAAAGCTGCGGCGGTTACTTTGCGGAAAACATTCCCATAGATATCGGCCGACGCGAACATGTCGTCCAGGTACACACCGACACAGCCGCGATTTTCAAAGCCGGTTACATCATGCATGTAGTTGCAACGGATCACATTACCGCGCATGGTCCAATTCCGACCGGCATAAATCGCGCCTGCGTCGTTGGATTCAAAGCAGACATGGTGGATTTCGTTGTACTCGATCACGTGTTCATTACCCCCGAAAAGGATGCCGATGTGCGGGGCCGAATGAATCAGATTATTGGCGACACGATTTCCGACGCCTTCTATGGCTACCCCGGCCTGGTACATGCGGAATACACGGCCATAGTGATGAATATGATTGTTCTCGGCGAAGAGACCGCCCGGCTTCAATGTTATGCGGTCGCCGCCGCGGAGGCTGACTCCGCCTCTTCCCGTCTGGTAGATTTCGCTGCCGATAACTCCGTGATTGTCCCCGGACAGTTCTGCGCCCTGACCGCCGAGGTTGCGCATGATACACCGCTCAATCCGGTTGTTCCTGCCTCCCTCGATGCGCACAGCCGTGCCCCGCGCAGCCTCCAGGGTAAATCCGGCCACGGTGACATTAGAGGTGTCCTTCATTTCAATGAGGTTATTGAGTACAGAGACAACGGTTGGACCGATATGTTTAAAAGCAAGCCAGGTGGGAGGCCACAGGTAAAGAATACCGGTTTCCCGGTCCAGGTAATACTCACCGGGTGCGTCAAGCTCGGACAGCATATTGAACGCATAATACCACTGGCCCTTTCGGTAGCCGTAAGAATGGTATGGAGGTTTGACGGCCAGGATCCTTTTATCTGAATCGATAGACTCGATCGGCTGGCGTTGATCCGACCAGTCCCAGAACCAGTACCCGTGAAGCCAGGGGTCTTTTTCCCGCAGCCATCGCTGAGGGCGGTCTCCTTCGTAATAGAACTTGCCCGTCTTGCTGCCCGGAATCCCATGGATGCTATGCCCATCCTCCTCTACCAAGCCTGCGATACGAACAAATCCTTTATTGGGCCACCGCGCGATCCGGAGAGGCATGTCATCGTGAAATACCTCCAGTCCGCCGCCATCGGGCGGCCCATAGTCGGTGATACCCTGGCTTTTGAGATCGGTCTGGTAGACGTGAACTCGCGCGGCATCATCCATCTGCTTCAGAACATCCGGGTCAGTAACCTGCGTGAATCCGCCCACGGGACGCCCTCCGCAAAGGCGGACTTCCTCGCCGGGGTAAGCGGTATAGACGACCCGGGAATCATTTGTGCCGGAATCCTCCGAGGTCAATTGCAGCGGCTCCTGCATGTAATAAGTGCCCGCACGGACTACAACAAACACATCGCCATCCGGGAGGGTCCCGGTGTTTCGAAGCCGTCGGATTTCATCCCGCGCGCGCTGGAGTGTCGCAAAAGGGCCATCCGACGCATCGCTATTGGGCCTGGCCGGCCGACCCGACCCGACATCGCTGCCCTGCCTGGAGACAAAGAAAACCGCCGAATTCTCGCTGCTTGCCCATACCGGCAGGCTGCTCCATGCCGCGATTGTGACGATCAGAACCAAAGCGCGTGTGCCGTTCATCGGTAATCCTCCACAGTTGGAAACTGGTACCAATCATGCGACATATTCCGAAATCTTTCCAGTCCCCCGGATCTATCCACCGCCCCCCACTACAGGGAACATCTGTGCTATGCTTTAAGGGATACAGAGCCACGCAAAGCGCTCAACTCATATCCGCCCGGAGTACAGGATTAACAACATGACAAGAACCCCGCAAAGTGATTTATTCGCCACACAATCTGTTCGTTTAAACATTTTAGGATTAATTCTCATGCTTTTCTTTTTGTCCGCCGCGAAGGGACTGACAGAGTCGGCGGCTCTGAAACCCGGCGTGCGCATTTACATCCACCCCGTCGATCCCCGACAGCACCCGGATTATGACCGTCACCATGTCAAGCCGCCGAGCTGGGAGACATTCGGCAACCGAACGCATTTTACCTGCCTGCGGGGTTTTGCTACGGAGGATAGCCGTCTTGTCGGCTACGAAGAGGAACTCGACAAATACACGAACACATACAATCTCGGAGATGTCATCTGGCCTTCATATCCTGTTTTGTTTGCAGAGAACCTCGGCGATTTGCTCGATGCGATAAAACGGCGGGATCTGTACCTGTTCGATATCTGGGGCTTTGTCCCCGGTTCCGGTCCGGGCGGTTATTGGCAACAGTTTACGGTCGATCCCTCTGTGTTGGAGTTAATGGAACAGAAACTTGGAGAGCGCTGGCTGGGGATGGATGTCGGGGAGCAGGATGGACGCTACATCGGGGGGTATGCCTCGATGATGGTCCCGATATCGGCTGGGCGGTGTGACCAGTACCTGAATTTCCAACGTCACTTCGAGCGGATGTGCAACGATCTCGGCAACAAGATGGCGGCTCTTCTCTCATTGAATTTCGGGCATCATTTTCTGAAAGAAGGGGTATACACGTTAATCGGCGCAGAGACCGCCCAGGGATTGCCCAATTCCCAGGTGTATTATTCGTTTATTCGCGGGGCGGGGAAGCAGTATGGTGTACTGTGGTTCGGGAATGCTTCCGTGTTCAATCGGTGGGGATGGAAGACTTATGGCCCAGAAGGGAAATCGGACGGATACGAATACGGGCCGACAAAAGGAAGTAGCCTGAGCCTGTTGAAACGCCTTCTGTACAGCCATATTCTCTACAATTCCGTCACCGTCGGGTTTGAAAACGGCTGGTTCGATTCCGAAGGCACGCTGTCTCCCATCGGGCGCATCCAACAGGCCGCGCAAGAATGGATAAACAGGAACGGGGAGCCTGGTGTGATGATTACTCCCATCGCGGTAATGCAAGACTTCTATTCCGGCTGGTCCTTCCCGCGGCACCTGTATACCGATAATGTTTACCGTGTGTGGGGTAATCTTCCATACGGCCAGGGCGACTATTTTACAGACGGGGTACTCGACATGATCTATCCCGGATACCAGAATTCCTCATATTACCACGACGAAACCGGATTTCTGACCTCCACACCATACGGTGACGCAGCGGATTGCATACTCAGCGACGCACCCGATTGGCTTCTTCGGCGATATAATCTTGTGGTTGTCACAGGAGAATTAGAGGGGGGGCAGGAGATCGGAGATCGCCTTGAGGAGTATGTGAAACAGGGCGGGCACTTGGTAATCACCGCAGGAAATGTGCGGAAGTTCGCCCAGGGTGTCGGCGGGATTCGGGCAACCGGTCCGGTAAAGGAGTACCCGGCGGGGACGAGGGTTTTAGTTGATGAGCAGGAATACCTGGAAACACAGCCGTTCCAATTAACCGAATTGGAGATCCCCGAGGCCTCGGAAGTTCTGGCGTTCCATGACGAGACGCCCGTTGCTGCAAGGATTAAATGCGGCGAAGGCGATATCACGGTGTTCGCGAGTCTGTACGGAGTTCCATCGAAACCGGCCTGGGAAGGTCCGGTCAAGAGTGAAATCGACACACCGTTACCGAAACCGTATCCGTTACTGGAACATGTTCGGGCATTGATTGACGAGTCTCTGCGTGACCAATTACTATTCGAAGCAGGTGACGGACTGGGGTGGGTCACATGCCGGAGAGGGGAAGGCGATTACCTGCTCGGTGTGTTCAACAATTCTTATCAGCAGAAACCTTTTGAAATCGTTTCTCACTGCGGTGACATTCTTGCAATCGAGGAGACTCCTCTTGATCGATCGGAAAGGGACGCGATCGGTTACCTGCCGGAATTGGTTAAGGGTTCGGAAATTGGGACAGGCGACGGAACGCATATCGCCGGGGGTGATGTCCGTATCTTTCGCGTCCGCACCAGGGAGAGAAATATCGAGGTTATTTCCGACACGACATTACAGCAGACTCCAACAGAGTGTATTCTACTTCTTAGAGACATTCCATCAATAAAGGAAGCGGTACAGCGCCGCCCGACATTTTTCGAGCACTGGGACGGCGTTATGGTCGATTGGCGGTATCTGCGAAATCGCGAGCGAAGGACAATTGAAGAAGAGGCCGGCTGGATTGATCGTCAGAGTCTCCGCGTGGTAGTTGATCTGTCGTCCGGTCTGAATCTGTATCCCGATCTTCGTCTCGTGGAGAACATGCCCGATGAGTATGCGGCCGGCATGGCGGCGGTCCGTGATGTGATTCAAAAGACAGCATTGCTGGGGGCACATGATCTGGTCATGTCGCTTCATCGTCCGCCGGAGACCAACTATACGCGGGAGCAGACTCGGAAAGACTTTGAGAATAGCCTGCGGGAAATCTGTCGACTATCCGGTGAAAAGGGAATTACCGTTTATCTCCGGGTTTCGCCCAATAAGCCGCCTTATTCCATCGAGGAAGCTCGGCAATACATTGAGGCTGTGGGTGCTCCGAATCTTCGAATAGCCGTATGTACCGCGGCCATATCGGCAGGAGAATCATCTGCGCGGGATTCACTGAAGGCGGTAAAGGATCATATAGGGCTTTGGCTCGTTGCCATGCCTGGATTTGACATCGCCGGCAAACTGTGGAGTGTACACGAACATCCGGCAGGACATTCATCGGTGGAATCGCTACGCGACATTCTCACTGTCCTGCCGGACATACCGGTTGTGTTGGATTGCGTTTATTCCAATCACGATGAGGAATACGCGGATGTTAAGGTCCTGGAAGACATGGAACTGGGGATCAAGTAGCGATGCGTGCCTTGTGCATACCTCGAAGGACAGCGCGAAGGGACTGGACGATTATTCGCGGGCGTAGTTGATAAAAATAGATTTTCTCGACATGGAGTGAGAGCGATGAACGAAGAACCCTTGTTGGTCGGAGTCGATATTGGCGCAACAGGTATCAAAGCCGGTTTTTTCCGCACAGACGGAACGATTGCAGCCAAGGCACAACGTCCCAACGGCCCCCGGCCCCAACCGGGCGGCGAGAGCGGTTGGTGGATCTGGGATGCGGACGAAATGTGGAGGAAAGTTTGTTCCTGCCTGAAGGAATGTATGGAGGAGACCGAGCGTGGCAGGCCGGCAGCGGTGGCGGTTACGGGATTCGGCACGGACGGTCTTCCCATCGACCGGCACGGGAAGGCGTTGTATCCGATTATCAGTTGGCATTGCTCTCGTACTGTTCCACAGCGCGACCGGCTTTTGCAACAGGTAGCCCCCGAGGAACTGTTCGATATCACCGGCTATCATCCGTATCCGATTAATGCGATTCATCGCTGGATGTGGCTGCGTGAATACGCCCCCGAGGCTCTCGATCAGGCGTATCGCTGGCTACAGGTTCAGGACCTCATTGCGTACCGTCTGTCGCGTGAATGCGCTACGGATGCGACAATCGCGTCTACCACCATGGCGCTGGATATCCGCAACCGGGCCTGGTCCGAGGGGCTTCTGGGGCTTTCCGGAATGCCGCCGGACCGCCTGTGCCCGATCCGCGAATCCGGTACCGTGATCGGTACCGTGACAAAAGAATCCTCCGAAAGCACCGGCCTGCCGGTCGGCATTCCTGTAGTCACCGGCGGACACGACTGCGAGCTGGGGGCGCTGGGCGCCGGTGTAAGCGATCCGTACACGTTTATCGATATTACAGGAACTTGGGAAATTATTGCGGCCGTAGTAAATGAATGTAACCCGACACCCGGCATGTACCGTGCCGGGCTGGATTACGAATGCCACGCTTTGCCGGGACAGTGGATTCTCCAGGGGCTGATGATCGCCGGTGGAATTATTGAGTGGCTCGGCCGGCAGTTCTATCGTGACATAACCGATGCCGAAACGCTGTATCAGGCCATGATCTCGGATGCGGCAAAAGTAATGCCCGGGAGTGAGGGAGTGTCCCTGTTCCCGTGCTGGGTGGGCGGAATGGGTCCATATTTCGCGTATGGGTCTCTGGGCGCCGTGACCGGACTATGTACAACTACCGATCGGTCGCATATCGCTCGCGCGGCGTGGGAGGCGCTGTGTTTTCAGTTGCGCCGCCAGTTGGATGCGATTGAAAAAGAGACCGGCGTTTCCGCACGCAAATTCCGTGTTATCGGCGGCGGGCAGAAGAATTCGTTCTGGAACAGAATGAAAGCCGATGTAACCGGCCGGACAGTCGAAATAGCCTGCTTTGAGGAGGCGACAATTCTTGGCGCAGCCATTGCGGCCGGGATCGGAGCCGGGATATATTACTCGGTCACGGAAGCGCTGGCGGCGATCTCATTCCCTGTCGAGGAAGCGGACCCCGACCCGAGCCTGCGGAACATCTACGACGATCTTTATGAAAGCCGTACCGAACAACTACCGAAGGGATTGGCAATTGCTGCACAATGACATGTCGCATCTTCACACTTCCGTGCACAAGGGGAGCAGGTTCCTCTTTCGCCGGAAGAGGGGCAGGAGGAGGGAGACAACTACACCGCATATCTTTTACTGAGGAAAATCTTCGTGAATCAAACAAGAAACCAATATGAAGCCCTCCTCTTCGATTTCGATTACACCCTGGCGGACTCTTCCAAAGGGATTGTCGAGTCTATGAATTACGCATTCAACTGCATGGGGCTACCGCCTGTGTCGTCGGCGGAAATATGCCGGACCATCGGTCTGTCGCTGTCGGATGCGTTAGCCGTTCTACAGGGTGAGGAGTACCGTGTCCGAACCGGGGAATTTACAAACCTGTTCGTGTCCCGTGCCGATCAGATTATGGCGGACATGACCGTTATCTACAAGGATGTCCCGGAAACATTGGAATTGTTGAAAAGTCGCGGTTACCGGTTGGGAATTGTCTCGACAAAATATCGTTATCGAATTGAATGGATTCTGGAGCGAGCGCATCTGCTGCATTATTTCGATGTCATTATCGGCGGCGAGGATGTTTCCAGTCACAAGCCGGACCCGCAGGGCCTGTTGAAAGCGGTAGAGAAACTGCGAGTACAGAAAAGCCGGGTGCTTTATGTGGGCGACAGCGTAACGGATGCGGAGACCGCTGCACGCGCCGGGATTTCGTTTGCCGCCGTTTTGACCGGAGAAACACCTGCTGGGGCCTTTGATCATCACACGACAATTGCCGTATTTCAGTGTTTACATGATCTACCGGAGTTCCTTGCCACTTCTGCTCCTGACTGGTGGGCCGAATGGTTCAATGAAGAGTATCTCCAGGTTTATCCGCATCGGAACAGGCAGAATGCCGAGGGGGAATCCCGCGCCGCGATTGATTGGGTGGGACTTCAGCCGCAAGATCGAGTTCTGGACCTGTGCGGCGGAACCGGGCGACATACATCGTGGCTGATCGATGCGGGGATTCGGCATGTCACCGGATTGGATTATTCGGAGACGATGCTGAACACAGCACGAAGGCGGTTGGGAAAGGACGCCGTCCTGGTGCGTGGGGATATGCGGGATCTTCCGTTTATGAGTTGTGTCGATGCGGTGTTAATGTTTTTTACCTCGTTCGGCTATTTTGTGACAGATAGAGAGAACGAGCGGGTTATTCATGAAATCTCACGGGTATTGCGACCCGGCGGCGGATTCCTGTTTGATTACCTGAACCGGGAGAAGATTATTCGTGAATTGGAATCGGAAACCGTGCGAACCCTCGGCGAAACGGCAATTCGTGAAACGCGATATCTGGTAGAGAACGGAAAACGTGTGTTCAAGGAGATTGTCATTACCTGTAATGGAGAGACCCATCGATACAGCGAATCGGTGCGGCTGTATTCGCTGGAAGAGCTGATGTGTATGTTCGAGGCCGCGAAACTCATGCCGGAGAGGTTGTACGGGGATTTCGACGGGACACCGTACACGAGCGCCTCGAGCCGTCTGATCCTGGTATCGGCCGTGCGGCGCTGAGGCACATTGCATGGCTGGAGGTTGCTGTGTATAATTTCTGATAAGACTTACGATGGAACGGTGATGGCCAGCGCTCCGTCATTGGGGGGAAACAGGTTTGTGATTACGCCAACAATTCCGAACGCGCAGAGGAATGCGCCCACGTTTATGGCTATCTTCTCTATCGTGTGTTTCCTCTCAGTTCCGATTTTACTCCTTCTTCACCTTCGACGCTAAACTGTAGCGCAAGTACGAACTAATGAACTCATCCAAATCACCATCCATTACCCGTTGTACATCGCCCCGCTCTACGCCGGTGCGTAAATCTTTAATCAGGCTGTACGGGTGAAATACATAAGAACGGATCTGGTTGCCCCAGGCGATCTCCTTTTTCTCGCCGGCGATCTTTTCCATTTTTTCGCGCTGCTCCTGCATTCTGCGCTCGTAAAGTCTGGAGCGAAGAACTTTCATAGCCGTTGCGCGATTCTTGTGCTGGGAGCGTTCGTTCTGGCAGCAGACAACGATGCCGGTCGGAATATGTGTAATGCGCACGGCGGAATCGGTTACATTCACATGCTGGCCGCCCGCGCCGGATGAGCGGTACGTGTCGATCCGCAGGTCCTCTTCTTTCATCTCTACATCGATATCATCCTCAATCTCGGGCATGGCATGAACGGCCGCAAACGAGGTATGCCGTCGGCTGTTGGAATCGAACGGCGAAATGCGCACCAGCCGATGAATGCCGGTTTCCGCTTTCAAAAAGCCGTGCGCATACTCGCCTTGTACATGAATGGTAGCATTCTTGATTCCGGCTTCCTCGCCGGGCTGACGGTCGATCAGTTCCGTCTTGAATCCCCGGTTCTCCGCCCAGCGCAGATACATGCGAAGCAGCATATCTGCCCAGTCGCAGGATTCCGTTCCCCCCGCGCCGGGATGGATGTTCAGAAAACAATTCTGGATATCCAGCGGGTCCGAGAGCGTGCATTGCACCTCAAAGTGGCGGAGTTTCCTGTCGATTTTCTCCAATTCCGATTCGAACTCTCCATCATGTCCCGCCTCGCCTTCCTCGGCGGCCAGTTCCATTAACTCCGCCAAGTCACGGGCTTCCGAAGACAGGTTGCTAAAAAGGGTTGTAACATCTTTCAGTTGCTTGATTTGCCGTCCGGTTTCCTTGGCCTTTTCGGGGTCATCCCAGAATCCGGGCCGGTTCATCTGCTCTTCAAGGGCGGCAATGGCCTGTTTTTTGCCGTCGATGTCAAAGATACCCTCCCAGCTCTTCGAGGTGTTCATTCAGTCCTTTGAGGCGATACCGTAGGTCTTCATACATTGCAGAGTAATCTCCTTATGTGGATTTGCACAACATGAAATGCCGGGTTTAGTGTATCACTCCGGGGAAGGAAACGCTAAACACCAAACAGCAAATTGGCAACACGCTTGACAGCGGCCCGGCAGTATCGCCAGGCAACCAGAGGCGAGCCGGTCGCCGCCAGGGTTCGGATAACATAGCCGGGGCGAAGGTATAACCGCCACAGTGCGGCCCGGCGCAACTGCTCCAGACGTTCGGCGGAGACCGTCCGGGTCCGAAGCGCGGCCACCGAATAGCCTCCCTGCTTCAGCCGCTCCAAATCGCAAAGTCCATCCTCTACAACCATCCGATACAACTCCGTCCCCGGAATGGGAAAAGCCAGGTTAAAATCGAAGAAATCCGGATCCAATTCCAGTGCGAAGTCGATAGTTTTCCGAATGGATTCCTCTGTATCCCAGGGAAATCCGAACACAAAAAAGGCATGAGATCGAATGCCGCACTCCCGGCACAACCGAATGGCCTGTCGCGCCTGTTCGGTTGTCGTGTTCTTTCCCATGGCTTGCAAATGCTCATCCATGCCGGACTCAACACCGAATCCGATAATTCGACACCCCGCGCGTTTCATCCATTCCAGCCGTTCTTTGTCAATCGTATCGACCCGGCTGTTTGCGGCCCATTCGATAGCAAGTCCCTGCTCTACAATTGCCCGGCAAAGGTCCACAACCCACTGTTTCTTGAGGGTGAATGTGTCGGCGTGGAACAGGAAATGGCGGATATTGAATCGGTTGACGCACTCGTGAAGTTCACCCAGGATGCTTTCCACGCTTCGGAAGCGAACCCGCCTGCCCGTGAGCGGAACCACGGGGCAAAAAATGCACTCGAACGCGCATCCCTGGGAGGTGACAACCGTGGTCATCGGATCGCCGGTTTCCGGCCATGGATAGAGCGAATTGTCCAGTAAGTCCCGTGCCGGAAATGGAAGTCTGTCCAGGTCAAGGAGTTCGGTGGGGGCCGGATTGCGCCGAATGCCGCTGTCCGATCGAGCGGTCACACCGGGGATCTCCTCCAAGGCCATGCCTTCCACATACCGTTTTAGAATCCCTTCGGCCTCTCCGCGCAAAACAAAGTCAATCGCGGGGTAATCGCGCAGCATTCGTTCGTCAAGGAAATTGGCCGGTTCGCCTTTCACGGCGACAGAGAGGTCGGATTTCCATTGTTTCATCCATCCTGCAAGTTGCAGGTCATTTTCCAGGGTGGGTGCAGTGCAGGTATAAATGACAGAATTCGGGGCGAATTCGGTCAAATCCCTTTGCAGGTGCGAAATCCCCCGGCGGGATGCCGGGTAATCGGTAATGCGGACCTCAAGCCCGGCCTGTCGAAGAATCGCCGCCATGTAGGCCAAATCCAGGGGCGGAAAGATTGCGCGGATGGTCTGGTCTGCAACCTTCGACTGGCAGCGGTCATCCCGGCGATAGAGACTTCCGGGTGGAATGAACAGAAAAAAGCGGGCCATGCGGATTTCCTCTTGGGATTCAGGGTAGCAAAACAGCGGCATGATCCGGTAGACAGGCACGGAGGCCTGTCCCACCTCATTACCCCAGTAGGCCAAGCGTCCCTGCCCGGTCAAACAGGGCAATGTCAGGCACGGGGGCCTGCCCCTGCGGCGGCAATAGATCGTAGGGGCAATCCCCCTGTGGTTGCCCGCCGTATAGTTCTTCGCGGCGGAATCTGTGAACCGTTGACCCCCGCCGGTAAATAACTCTATAGTTATTTTTCAATTCCACGCCGTTGACGTGTGCGGAATCGAACGCACTATTTGTCACGGATCGTGCAAACGGAGGTTCACTGCAATGTCCCCACGAGCTGATTTGAAGCCCCGGCTGTATTCACCCGGACCCACCGAAGTGCCGCCCTATGTGCTCCAGGCGCTCGGTTCGCCCATCACCCATCATCGTTCACCGGTTTTCAGCGAATACCTTATGGAAGTGAGTGAGAATCTGAAATATGTCGTGAAAACCGGGCAGGATGTATACATCATTCTTGCTTCGGCCACGGGCGCGATGGAGGCCGCCGTCTCCAACCTGCTTTCGCCCGGCGATAAGGCGATCTGTGTGCGGGGCGGTAAATTCGGGGAACGTTGGTCGGAGATATGCACTGCGTATGGTGTGGAGGCAATCAACATCGACGTGGAATGGGGATACGCCGTCGATCCCGCCGTCATCGCGGACACCCTCAAAAAGAATCCCGATGTCAAAGCGGTCTATACGACCCTGAGCGAAACCAGCACCGGAATTGTGACCGATGCCAAGGCGGTCGCCGAGGTAATCGGGAAAACAAACGCGGTCATGGTGATTGATGCGACAAGTTCGCTGGGCGCAACCCCGCTGCTGACCGATCAGTGGGGAGTGGATGTAGTGGTCGGCGGCGGACACAAGGCTTTGACCATCCCGCCCGGACTGGCCTTCATCAGTCTGAGCGAAAAGGCGTGGAAACTCACCGCAGCCTCCAAATGCCCGAAATACTACCTGGACCTGAAAAAATATCGCTCTTCCCTGGCGAAACAGACCACGCCGTTCACGCCGGGAGTAAATCTGGTGATGGGACTGCGCGAGTCTCTCAAGGCATTTCGCGAAGAGGGATATAATCGCACCATGCGTCGTCACGAGATTCTCGGTGAGGCGATGCGAGCCGGTGTCAAGGCGATGGGCCTGGAGGTCTATCCGAAAGCCCCGTTCAACGGTCTGACCGCGATCCTGGCTCCCGATGGAATGGACGCCGGAGAAATCGTCAAGACATTGCGCAATAAGTATGGAATCACCATTGCGGGCGGCCAGGACAGCCTGAAAGGAAAGATATTCCGGTTCGCCCACATGGGTTATGCCGACCGGATGGATGTTCCGCTGATGCTGGCAGCAACGGAGATGGTTTTGGCGGACCTTGGACGGCCTGTGCCGGAGGCCGGAAAAGGTGTCGGAGCCGCCATGGAGATTCTCAACCGGGAATGGCCGAATCTTGCATCGATTACGGACTGACAACATACGCGCCTTGGGAGAACGGAGACAACCATGCCATTTAAAATTCTGATCAGCGACAAACTGGAGAACGAAGCCGTTGAGATTTTCAAGAAAGCAAAAGACCTGGAAGTGGATATAAAAGTGGGGCTTCCCCCGGAGGAACTGGCTGCGATTATCGGCGATTACGACGGGTTGATTGTCCGAAGCGCCACCAAGGTCACGGCCGATATCATCTCCAAAGCGAGTCGGTTGAAAATTATCGGACGCGCCGGGGTTGGTGTGGATAATGTCGATTTGAATGCTGCTACGGAGCGGGGGATCATTGTGATGAACACCCCCGGCGGGAATACCGTTTCCACGGCGGAACATACATGGAGCCTGATGATGAGCCTGGCCCGAAATGTGCCGCAGGCCACGCAGTCCATGCGCGAAGGCAAGTGGGAAAAAACGAAATTCAAGGGCGTGGAGCTGTTCGGAAAAACGCTGGGAGTGATCGGCGTGGGGCGTGTCGGGAGCATTGTCGGCAGCCGCGCATTGGCCTTCGGGATGAAGGTGCTGGCCTGCGATCCGTATACCGCCGAAGAACAGATCAGGAGGATGGGCTTCGAACCTTCCGACCTGGAACGCGTTTACCGGGATGCGGACTTCATTACGTTTCATTGCATCCTCACAAACGAGACCCGCCATATAGTCGACGACAACGCCTTGGCGAAAATGAAAAAAGGTGTCCGAATCATCAACTGTGCGCGCGGGGGGATCATCGACGAAGAAGCCCTGTTCCGCGCGCTGGAGTCCGGGCATGTCGCGGGGGCCGCACTGGATGTGTTTGAGAAGGAACCGGTCGATCCCGGCAATCCCCTGTTAAAACATCCCAACTGCATTATGACTCCCCACCTCGGAGCTTCCACGACGGAAGCGCAGGTTAATGTGGCTATCGCCATTGCTCACCAGGTTGTGGACGCTCTCACCGGCGGTGAAATCAAAAACGCCGTCAACATTCCGGCGTTGGACCCTAAAATAAAAAATGTCATCGCCCCCTATCTGCTCGTCGCGGAAAAACTCGGGATGTGTGGGATTCAATTACTGTCCCGGACTCCGGAACATGTGGAAATTATTTATGCCGGAGAAGTGAGCGAATTAGACACGTCTCTATTGACTGTAAACGTGCTTAAAGGGATTCTGTCACCGATCACGGAAGAGACGGTCAACGAGGTAAATGCTCCGTTCCTTGCAAAACGGCGGGGGATTCGGTTTTCCGAAACCAAGACGGGAGACAACGAGGGGTACAGTTCCCTGATTACCGTTCGGCTTCAGGCAAAGGAAGAGGAATACTCTTTGAGCGGCACGATCTTCCCGCCGAAGGATCCCCGGATTGTGCGGCTGAACGGCTACCACATCGATGCGCGTCCGGATGGATATCTGGTCATTCTCCGCAACACGGATGAACCGGGGATTGTGGGGCATGTCGGTACGGTTCTCGGAAAAGCGGGAATCAATATCGCGGATATGAAACTCGCCCGCAAGGAACCCGGCGGTCCCGCATTCACGGTGTTGAATGTGGATCAACATCCGAACCAGGAACTCGTTGAGCGGATCGGAGCCATTCCGCAGATTCTCGATGTAAAAATGGTTAACCTGAAGTGACTGAATCGGTTCGACCCGTTTCCAAAGGCCGCCGTCCCGCCTTGCGCGTCGGTTGCGTGCCCTATTTGAATGCCAAACCGCTGATTTATCAGTTCTCCGAGGTGTGGCCCGAGGCATCCCTGATTCTGGAGGTGCCCCGCAAACTGGGCCACATGATGGATGAGGGGGAAATCGACATTGCCATGGTCTCTTCGATCCATCAGATGCACCGCGACTATCAGAGCATTCCTCATATTGGAATCGTCTCGGACGGGCCGGTGAGAAGCATCCTTCTGCACAGCCGCGTTCCCCTGGAGGAACTCGAAACGGTCGCGCTATTGGAAGACTCCATGACCTCCTGCGCACTCACGAAAATTATCCTTGAAGAGTATTACGGCCGTCGCCCGACATACCATTATTATCATCTGCCTGTCGAGCAGGGCCTTTTCCTCGGAGAGGCTGCGTTAACCATCGGCGATCCCAGGTATTATTTTCTCCATCCGGAGCAGTACGTGTTCGATCTCGGCGAGGAATGGAAAAAGGCTGTGGGATTGCCGTTCGTCTACGCACGCTGGCTGGCAACGGATCATGTCGATATTGAGGCCGTTACCCCGCTGTTTCTGGAAATGAAACAACGGGGATGCGCCAACCTCGATCGTATCATCGAACAAACCCCCCAAAGCCGGAAGTTCAACGCCGATTTTATTCGCGAGTTCCTCACGCAGAATATCTTGTTCGATGTCGGTCCCCGTGAACTGGAAGGGCTGGAGATGTTCTTTAATCTGGTCGAGCGCGTAAACAAACGTGCAGTACAGGAGGCCCGGCATCCGCATTGAATTTCATCTCGGCAGTCGGAACTTTAGCGTATGCGTCCATCCCTTCCCTCTATTCCGTTCGGTCGGTATGACATTTCCCGGTTAATTATCGGTGGAAATCCGTTCCGTGGCTATTCACACCTTTCAGAAACCCTGGACCGCGAGATGGCCGAGTATTACACCGCCGACCGTGTAGTCGAGACCCTTTTCGATGCCGAACGAGCGGGAATCACCGCGATGGTTTCACGCGGAGACCGGATTGTCATGGGGTGGGTAGACGAGTACCGAAATCGGGGCGGCGCCATGCGCTGGATTGTCCAAACGGCTACCGAATGGGGTGACATTCCCGACAACATCCGCGAAATCGCCAAACATCATCCGATTGCCGTCTACCACCACGGAAGCTACACGGATGAACTCTGGAAAGCGGGCCGGATCGACGAGATACAGGAGTACCTGAAAATTATCCGGGATTTGGGATTGCAGGTTGGAATCTGTTCCCACATCCCGGAGGTACTTGCGTACTGCGAGGAACACGGCTGGGATATCGATTTTTACATGGCCTGCTGTTACAACATCAGCCGAGTGGAACGGCAAAGCCTGCTGGCCGGTGGAAAACGTGTCGAGGAACCGTTCATCGAGGAAGATCGGGATCGGATGTGTCGTTTTGTGTGCGAGACCGATAAGACCTGCCTCCTGTTCAAGATTCTTGCGGCGGGGCGGAAATGCGGGTCATCCGAAGAAGTTCGCGAGGCGTTCCGATTTGCGTTCGCTCATATCAAACCCAATGATGCTGTAGTTGTGGGAGTCTTTCCGAAATACAAAGACCAGATTTCTGAAAATGTAGAGATTGTGAGGGAAATCCATTCCGGGCAAGATCAGCCCTGATTGTTTACGAGTACCTGTTTAAAGGCCACTTTTTATGGCGTAAACAGGGTCGCAATAAAAATTAAGAGTTTACAGGATGCCGCCGTGTGTGGAGACGGCGTTTCGTTACTGGAAAAATTGGCGGCATCTTCGCCCGGCGCGGCATTATTTGGGCCGACGGAATGATTACGAAACCTGGGATAAGACAGATTCAACGACCTCGCCATCCCCGGTTCAAGAACGCTTCAACAGGTGACCTCAATTCCCCCGGCGGCTTGTCCGGCTTCGCGGATCAGAATCATTGGGCTTGTTTGATAACGACGTGAGAAGTGGAAGATATGGAGACGTTTTACATCCGCCTCTCTGGCGAGGGACCCGGCCTGAAATGCTGTAAGATGGAATTTGCGTTTGGCCTGTTCTGCATCCAATTGCTGAGAGAAAGCCGCCTCGCAGAGAAACAGGTCGGCATGACGCGCCAGTTCGACAATGCGTGCCCGCGTTTCGTCGGTAAACACAGTGTCTACCACATAAGCCACTTTCCGCCCCGGATACTCTACCAGTAAATCTTGCGCCAGCGGCCGCGCAGGATACTCTTTGCCCCGGATATCAATCGTCGTTGCATCCAGCGTACCGGAACGCCAGGCGGTCTTCAGCGCATTCAGCCAGGGTCCAGGGCACAGACCGGAAGATTCCAGACGGTCCTTATCAACTCGGACAAAGGCAGGTTCCTCGATGGCATATCCCAGACAAGGCATTCCATGGCGCAAAGTTGCCGCTCGAAATAAGAATCGCTCCGTCTCAAAAATGACCCCGTGGTGCGGATGGGAGGCCTCCTCTTCACGGCGCGCAAACGCTGTCTGCATCGAGATATTCGATATGGTGACAGCCGATTCGTCGATCTCATGGATCCGAATATCTAATCGAAGCGATCGTCGCAGATTCCAGATATAACTTCGCAGGCGGTGTTGAACCTGCGCGGCAATATGTGGAGGACCGAAAACGTGGAGCAGGTTCGGGCGGTTGAGTGAATGGCGAAGAATGTGATCGAATCCGATGAAATGGTCGATATGGCTGTGCGTAACAAAGAGGTAATTCATGCGGCGGATATCGGGAGGACGAAGCGGAAAGGTGCGCCCCAGATCGAACAGCCCACACAGGTCCAGGTTTCCATCAAAGAAAAACACACAGGGATCTCCCGTTCGTCCGGAAATAACACGAACTCCAAAAACACAATCGTTTTCCGCTGTTGCCTCCGAATAGGCCCGCAGAGGTGTTCGGCGGACCTTCCGGCGAAGATGAAACTGTTCGGTACAGGTTTGCTCGAATTGATGGAGGTCACGCAGCAGACCGGGAGGGATTTCAACACCGGCCAGACGTTTTGCGCGGAGTATGATCTGGTCCACATTGATCAGCAGGTCTTTCCAGGCAGCGGGGATCGTATCGGGGCGAATACACCCGCAAACCGCCCCTGCGATGGCAGTGACACTTCCCGCATCCGGCCTCGCGTGGAGGATTTCCGTGATGGTCCCCTCGAAATCGAACGCCCGGCTCGATGCGAACCAGATTGCCGATGAAACTCCGGCAAGTGACAGGCCCGCTGAAGCGGAAACCGGGGCGCCGAACAGTTCGGATGCCCGCCCCGCAATTTGTTCCAACGCGCTCTCCCGATCCAGGTCCAGGCTGGTTTCCACCGCTTGCAGCATTTCCGACATCTGGTGAAGGAACGGCGCGGAATCCAGCGTAATCCGGTTGCGGTAATCCCTGTCCATGCGGTTTTCCGCTTCCGACACGGTTTCGATGGTTCGTCGCAGGCGCACCGATGCGACGGTCTCATCCTGTTCTCCTCGTCCACTCTGTCCACTTATTTCATCGAAAATCAAAAACGCGACCGCAACAGCCGCCGCAATCGCCCTCGGATCGCGATGGGTCGGCAGGGACAGGCGAATAGCCTGCTCGATCAATTCGGTCCGGTCCGTGGCAACCAATCCCAGGGGTGCGATTCGGGCCGCTGCGCCCATTCCGGGCGAGTCCGCTCCCGATTGATCCCAGGCCCAACCCGCTTTCAATTTATCGATGGACATGCGGAAATTCCGCCCCGGCCGCCGGAAACTCCCCAGCGGCAGGTGTTTCGGACCCTCCGACATGCGAAGAAATCGGGCACACAAATCCTCCGGATTGGGTCCCCCACATTCGGCCAGCGATTCCGCCAACAGCAAAGCGCGTTGCGTGTCTGACGTGTACAGAAGAAATCCGCCCGGCAGTCTTCTCGGCGAATGATCCGATGGAGCCTTGGACCGGTCCGGATTCCCGCCGTGCGCGTTTGTCCCGAACGCATCGCCGACGGCAAGCCCGACCAGGCAACCGATATATTTTTCGATGGGATTCATATAGTGAAACAAGCCATTCTACTGGGATTTCACATTGTCGGCGTGTTCCACCTGGCCGATCACAGCGCGGCCATCCGGAGAAACAAGACGAACCTCCACCTGCATGGGGGAAAGCGCAATTTCCGGAGGGATTCGATATTGTCCCCGATATCGGCCCGGGGCGATCTCGGTCAGTGGAAACAACCGATTCATGTCATCAAAGAAAAAGGATGCCGCACAGCCTGCTGTTCCTTCGATGATGACTGTCAGCGTATTCTCCTCCAAAACGGCATTGACAGCGCCGATCGCCAAACTGGGTTCCTTTGATTCGGACCGAGCGTTCGCCCTTTCCTTTTGTTTGGAAGAGGTTGACTTGATTTGCCGAGTGGATTCTCTTGCCTGTTCCTGACTTGTCGGTTGCGGCATAAGGCATTCCCACAGCCCGTGGGTGGCATCGAATGCGCATTCATGCAGGAACCGTTTTCTCATGCCGCGCAAAGGTTCTAAAGCGAGGGCCGTTAGGCCGGTTGGAATGCCGGTCAGGCCCTTCTGGAATCTCGCTTTCGATTCCGCCTCCCAAACCCGCTCGCCGGTGTGTCCATCGACCATGGATGCCCGGACAGCAACAGAGGTCTGTGACTGTAAAAGGAAATATCGCTGTGTCCACGCAGTCAACTGGGGATAAATCAGAAAATCCACATTGAGTAACTCGGCGAGGACTTTGGGATCTTGCTCGCTCCAGCGACTGTCCTGCAAAAGACCCTTTTTCTCAAGAAGGTGGTCTACGGCAGCCGGTTCCATGAGGCGAAACTCCGGGATTTCCAGTAACTCACCATAGAAAGCGCGGCGGGTATGGCGCGAACCTTCTTCCCAATTCTCTTTCGCCTCCATCGGCAAAAGGGCCACACGGACCGGCCTGTTGAGATCGATCTTTGGAGCAACGACTATTTTTTTCGAGACAGAAGATTGAACAGAACTCGCCGGAATGCAGATCAAAGCGACAAACAGAATGTAATGGATACGGACAGGCGCCTTCATGGGAGTGTCACTGCCTCCTGTTCGACTCGCCGTACCGCGGCCACCCCAAGGCGGGATTCCAGACGAATCCGCACTTCCTGACTCGCGGCGGAATCGTTCGGCTGGGCGATATAGCTGCCTCGATATATCCCGCTTTCCACTTCCCAAAGCGGGATGTATCTTCGAAAAGATCCGATATCGAATGTGGCGATACAATCGGGAGTCCCCCGGATTTCAACGGTAATCTCTTTCGGCGGACCGGGTTCGATTTTCACCTGGCCGGTTTCTATCACCGGCGTGAGAATCACCAGATTTTCGGCCGGCGGAAGAGTCAACAGGATTTTGCGCATAGCATCTCTCACAGTGTTTTCTAACGTCCGTCGGCGTTGCGCCTCGTTGCTTGAGAGTTCGGAAAGGAATTCGGTTGCCAGCCCAGTATGGAGTAGAAGTCCGCCGTACCGTTTGGATTCCGCCGTTCCCTGCCAGTGCAACGTTTCGGATTTTCCATCGACAAAGGAAATCCGAATGCCGAAAACTGTGCGGTTCCAGAGGCCGCTCTTGCCCAGAGAGGCTTTTGTGATCTCGCCTTCCACCAGTGTTCCCGCGCCGATGAGGGATGCCAGATCGCTTGATTTCATTGTCTGCCAACGGTTCTCTTCCAGCAATCCTGCATCGCGGATCTTCTTGAGGACTGCCGCTTCGTCCATGTCTTCATAAGGCAGGGCTGTGAAGGACTCCGCAAATATCCTGCGCGCGAGCCGGGGAAGGTCTGCAAGGCTTTCTCGGACTTTCGGTTTGACCGCCTCGTTCCAGGTGAACGGGAGAACCGCAACCGGGGAGGCCAGATCAAGAGACGCCGCGTGAACGCCGGGGATCTCCTTTTTGGCCAAGCTGTATCCGGGGAACATGCAGATCGACAGCAGAACCAGACAGGGTAAAGAAATCCGAAACATGTCAATCCTGTTTTCTATAGATTTGTATTATTGTGCAGGTTTCGGGCGGATGTGTCTACCGTGATACGCTGATTGTTGCTCGTCCGTTTTGTCGACAAAAAACCGCCGAGGTTTCCCCGGCGGTTTCGTTGGGCAGCAGAACGATTGTCTTACGGATTTTCCCAGAGCTTCGGACGTCGGTTGGCGGCAGCAGAAGTTGTAAGCGAGGGACTGGTCTGTGTGAATCCGGGGGCCTGTTTCTCTCGCGCCTTATAGAGGGCTTCGAGGGCAGCAGCCAGTTCAGGGTCCATTTCCGCCGGAGAGGGCATGGGTGAAGAAGGCTCTTTCCGGATGATATCCTCTGCGGGTATTTCAGTGGTTCCCGGATTCATGGCTGCGGAGGCAGTCAGGGCTGCCGTGGGAGCATTTGCTGCGGCCACAGCCGCTCCCATTCCCAAAGTCCCGATGGTTTCGACTCCTTTCCGAAATCCCGTATTGCGTACGCCAAGGAATCGCGGATCGGTCGAGTTGTACTCGGAAGCCTTCAGGTTGGTGGCAATCGGCACTCCCCAGTTTCCATCCTGTCCGGCGGCTCCAACCCGTTCCCAGGCTTCACCGGCGGGTATCACATCGGCCGCATAGCTCGCACCGACCTGGGTATTATCGAATGTTGACGTAGTGAGTTGCCTTCCGGCGGGAGCGTTCCCGATAGTGGCATCCGGTACGGCTTCGCCGGTGTTCAGAGCTGCCAGACTTGTATGCTCCCCGGCATGAATCAGGCTGCTCGGAACACCGATAACCAGGTCTTTCATCACCCCATCCACAACAATTTTCTTGAATGGATACGCTACACGGCTAAGCCCCGTTGGAGCCTCTTGCCCCTTCGGACGATAGATCCCCAGGGTTACTCCACTGGCAATGTCTTTTCCGAAATTGCCCAGAGTCTTGAAGAATCCCCGATGCTTTCGTGCCTGGATTTGGCCCGATTCATCCCGGTAGTGTGTTACCGATCCGGTCGAGAGGTCCCCCACGGCATCTTTCAAGTTCTCTTTTGCATCGGTCAGGTCTTTGCCGACGCGCTGGGAGAACTGCGTGTGATCGTAGTCGGGATCGACCTCCATGGTTTCGCCTGTGCGGATGTAGTTGTCTCCGCCTGCATTAGAGAGCAACTGTTCGTCTTTATAGGCAGCAAGAGCCTCCCCGACAGGTGTCTTCTGTTTGGCAGGTTGGGACGGCTCAGATTCCGTGACAACCGGGGTCAACGGGGTAGTGGAAGCGGCCGGTCCAGAGGGGGTCGCCGGGCCGGCGGGTGCGGTCAGAATTGGAAATGGCGATCTGGGTTCCCGGAAAGACGCTCCGACAGACGGTTCCTGTACAACAGCGCTCTGTTCACTTTGTGCGATGGCTTGTCTGAACGGAATGGCGGTTTCGGGCGAGACCGGCAGCGGGGAAGTCGGTCGAAGGTCCACCGATTCGGGTATGGCCTGAGACGATCCGGCATCCGCCTGAGACCGATCGTCCATCATTTGCTGATATTCTCTGTAATCGGAAACCACCTGCTCCGCCAGACCCTCGGACGCGGCCTGCCGGGCTGTAACCGGTGCGGACTGTGTAGCGGTTGGGCTGACCGGTCGAGCAATGATCGTTGACGATGTCTGGGTGTTTCCGGCAAGTGGAAGCGGTCGGAAGAGGCGAACGGAGGACGGCGTGGAAACAGCGTTTTTCGGTTTGAAGTTGACGGAGGCCGGCGGCAGTTCCAGGGCGGAGGCACGGGCGGGAGCAGGAGCAGCCTGCCCCTTCTGTTTCGGCTGCGAGTCCGCTGCCGCAACCAGGGTGTTCTCAAACGCCCCGGCGGATGGCTGAAATGAGGATTTCTGTGCAAACGGGGGTCGGGGAGAAGTCGATTCAACATTTGTGACAGTGGACATGGTATTCTCCTGTTCTTTCCGTCTCCTGGGACAATCGAAAGCAACTCCAATGCCAAATATGGATCGTTTAATCCATGATACGAACCGATCTAATCCGAATATCGCAAGTCGGCCTCCGCCGTCTGCTTGCATTCTCTGAGTATTAACGATCCGAAAGGTGTATACTCAGTAAGGATTGTTGTGTCCGGAATTATCACAAAGGTGGGTCGCTATGGACGGAAGAAAGTTCTTTTTATCAGGTCATCGAGGCAGAAAATTCCTCCTGGTCATTGTCGGGATTCTTGTAGGATTGTACCTGATCGCGTATCTGGCCATGTATTGGTTTCTGACCACCGGGTCGGGTCAGGAATGGATTGGGAAACAGATTGCCTCCCATGGTGTAAAAGCCGAATGGCAGCGGGCAACTGTCTCGCCATTCTTGCAGCCGTCTCTGTTAAACGTGGCGGTTGAAATTGCCCCCAAAGAAGGCGAGACCCGGCGGCTGAGTGCGGACAAGTTGGTCTTGAAATGGTCGGTGCTGGGCGAGGGTGAAGTAAGCCTCCGTGAGATTCACTCCCCATCCGGGCTTGCGAAAGGATTGGACATTGCCGTCCCAGCGATTGACGTGGGCTGGAAGCGAACGGAAGCCGGCCGGAGAGTCGCTGTCGAGATTGACAGACCGGATGTTGCGATCCAGGGGGGCGGTGGGGAAAAGGCTGAAAAATCCGGAAAGGTATTCACTCCGGACAACCTGCGTAAAATCCTCACAACGGTGGAGGACTTATGTATGAACTTGCTGGGGGATTTCAAGATCACAGATGGGAAGTTTCATGCCGCGATGGGCGGAGGAAAGATTGAACTTAAGAATATCTCCATTAAACGGGATATGAAGGCGGATCGACTTCACCTGATCGGAAGCGCGAAATCCCCCGACGGATCAAAGGTCGAAGTGGAGACTCGCACACAAGGATTCTCTCCGCAGGATAAGGGCGCGTCAATGACTTTGCGGACGGACGGATTCGGCTGGCTTCCCGCATCGTTTGTTCCGAAGTGGATTCCATCAAATCTTCAAAACGGGGCGTCCTGTTCGGCAACCTGCCCGCCGACCGGACCGTTGGATGTTCTTCTTCGCCTGGGGGCGATGGAAGCCGCACAGAATTCGCCCTGTTTGATCTCTATGCAAATCGCATCCCTGTCGCCCTTCTCCGCGCAGACCGCGATCAACCTGAGTCAGGTTGCGTTCTCAAGCGGCCGGAATACCCCCCCACTGAAAATCGCTTCCGCATCAGGACAAATCAATATCCCGTCAACCCAGACAGGCGATGTGTCCATGAATGTATTTCTCGATCCTTTTGAGTATTCAAGACCCGGATTTCATATCAAAACTCGGGCGGGTCAGCTGGATCTTCAATCCACGATCCATCCACAAACCGGCATTGAGAAAGGCACGCTGGAATTCTCCGCAGAGGTCGATAGCCTCCAGGCGGGAGGACGTGCGCTGGATGTCTCTCGGCTGAACCTGTCCATCGGCCAGATCACAAGCGCAGGCTGGAAAGCATTTACGGCGGATCGCATTTCGCTCGATGCACCGGGACTTTGCCGGATCGTTGGAAACCTTTCGGGAAAAGCTTCGCCTTCGCTCGAAATGGATGGGGATCTTCAGAGCAAGAAGTTGTCGCTGGATCGCCTCTGGACTCTCGCAATTCCCGGCACGGCGGCAAAAGATACTCCTTCCGGCATGGCAGACCTGGAGACGAAATTCTCTATTCGCCCGACTGAAAAACACCTGGATCTTGTGACGGCAATTGCCGACCTTGTCGTTCCCAGCGCAACATTCTCCGCCTCGGAACTCCGTATGAACAGCCAGGTGATCCAACGCCAGGAAGGATCACTGGCCGGAAATGTTTCCATTTCAGCCAATCAACCCAAGTGGGAGAGCCTCACACTTCCCCAATTGGATTTCTCCGCGCAGATCACGCGGCAGAATAACACGGCCCCCATCGAGATTTCGGACATTCAATCCTCCTGCGATCTGTTCACTCTCACAGGAACCGCCGTCGCCACTACGGATTCCAAGGGACTGAAGTCGATTACTTATGACCTTGTGCTTCATTTGAAAGATCTTGCGCAGTTTTATTCCTCCGCGAAGCAGATATGGAAAAGTCTGCGGTTGGAGGGGCTGGATTTCGGCGGGAAAGCAGATATTCAAGTACGCGGCGAATGGATTCGGGAGCGAGACTGGAAGGCCGGCGCACAGGCAACGTTGAACGAGAGTTGTCTTTTGGCGGGATTGAGCGAAATCCCGGTCCAACAGGAAAACCTGAATGCAACATTGAAAGTCGATGCCCAATCCGATTCGTAAGGAAGCATCCGCGTACAGACATAGACAGCCCAGCCGGATTTTGCTGCCTCATGCCGAGTGAGTTCTATCCGGATGGCTCTAACGGTCCCGGACAGGGAGTTGTCTGGTTACTCCCTTGCAGCCAATCATTCGAGTCCCCCTGATATTCCTGCAAAAAGATCAATCCCCTCAAGCGGCTGTAACCCTTCTGATTCGATATTCGGGAACATTTCCACATCCTTTACACTCGCAGAAAACGTCATTACGCTCAAACATTCGGCCTGGATTCCAGCTTGCGCCGGAATGACGGGGGGAAGGTGGTGGACCGGGTGGACGGGGTGGACAGAGTGGACAGGGGAAGCGGCCTGGATTTCGGGCTTGGACGGAAAATGGATGAGGTTTAAGGCTTGAAGGACCCTGAAATACATGTGCGGAATTGTGGGAATATGGAATACTGACGGGTTTGTCGATGAGCGCGTCATCACGGAAATGTGCCGGGTGATTGCCCATCGCGGCCCCGATGATGAAGGACATTATCTGCAAGGCTCCTTTGGGATGGGGATGCGTCGGCTCAGCATTATCGACCTCTCCACCGGGAAGCAACCCATCACAAACGAGGATCGGAGTTGCTGGATCGTCTTCAACGGTGAGATCTACAATTACCGGGAACTCCGCGAGGATCTCCTCAAAAATGGGCATCAATTCTCCACCAGGACCGATACGGAGACCATTCTTCACCTGTACGAAGAACTCGGCTCGTGCTGTGTGCAGGAATTGATCGGCATGTTTGCCTTTGCGATCTGGGATGAACGAAATCAACGTCTTTTCCTGGCCCGGGACCGCATGGGAATCAAGCCTCTCTATTATGCGCAGCAGGGAACCACATTCCTTTTCGCGTCGGAAATCAAATCCATCCTCGCGACAGGATTCATCCCCAAAGAGCTGAACCTGGAGGCGATCTGGAATTACCTCACATTCCGGTATGTTCCCCAACCGGGTACAATCTGGAAGAACATCCGAAAACTCCCACCGGGACACACATTGACTCTCGAAACCGGAAGAACCGATCCTGTTCCGGATCGTTATTGGGAGATTCCTTACCCGGAGGAATCGATGCCGACCGATGAGGAAGACGATTACCGGGAGTTTTCGGAGTTATTTCTGGATGCGGTCAAACGTCGGCTTATTGCGGATGTTCCGATAGGAATCCTCCTAAGCGGCGGCCTGGATTCAAGCACAGTAGCCTCGGCAGTGGCGGAAGTGCACAACACACCGCTGAGTACCTTCTCTGTCGCGCTCGCTGACAAGCATGCATTCAATGAATTACCCTACGCGCGGGAGATTGCCCGGCGATACAAGACCGACCACCATGAGATTGAAATCACCCTGCAGGATTTCGTCGACTTCCTGCCGGAGTTTGCCTGGCACACCGATGAACCGCTGGCCGATCCGGCGTCGATTCCCCTGTATTTCGTTTCGAAACTGGCGGCAAAGCATGTGAAAGTCGTTCTTTCGGGAGAAGGAGCGGATGAGATTTTCGCAGGATATACATTGGACCGTGCGGCCGCGTATTGGGATAAAATCCGGACGTTGCACCGGCTTCCGTCCTTGCTTCGAGATACGCTGCCGCGAGGATTATTTCGATTGCTGGGAAACACCCGTGCCGTCGAGCGAATCGACCGCCTGAATATCCCGCTTGTGCAGAGGAACGCGGTCTTCCGACCCTACATCACGGATTTTTTCACGACACAGGAAAAGTCGGTTCTCTGGCCCAACGCGCCGGAATATGCCGACTCTCGGGAGATCATTGCCGGGTATTACCGGACGGTCCGTGCGAAAGAGCCGCTGCACCAGGTTCTGTATGCCTACTGCCAGGATTGGCTTGTGGAGGATCTCCTGATGAAGGCGGACAAGATGACCATGGCGACTTCCATTGAGCTGCGGGTTCCGTTTCTGGATCACCGCCTGGTGGCCTGGGCGGCGCAACGCCCGCCGGAACGAAAGATCAAACGGGATGCAACCGGCAAGTACATTACCAAGTATCTGCTTCGGCGGTTTGCGCACGACCGTCTCCCGGATTCCATTCTCACGCGCCCGAAAAAGGGATTCCCCGTTCCGCTGGATTTATGGATGCAAGACAAGTTTGGACAGTATGTGGAAGATGCGCTTCTTTCCAAAGATACTTTTATTGAAAGCCTGTTCCGAAAAGAAGCCATTCGGGAAGTGATTCAGACCGCCAGGAGCGGCGGGACCTCAACCGACGTGCAAAAAGCCTGGATACTATTTGTTCTCGAAATCTGGGCGAAAAGATGGCTGTGATGGAGAATCCTGTGCGCTCATTGCTGGCATTATCCTGCTACTATCCCCCACTGCTCAGTCCCCAGTCCATCCAGGTTCAGCGCACCATCGCTAACTTGCCTGCAATAGGATGGAACGCAACGGTCCTCTGTGGGAAACCGGACACGCTCTGGGGCAAGCATGATCCGGAACTGGCTCAAATCTATCCTCCGATCCGTGAACGAATCGAGGTCAGCGCGGACCCGCTGCTCAAGAAATGGTACGGTCGTCTGTTGCAGATATTTCCGTTTGCGGGCCGCGTGCCGGACCGCTATTTGCCGTGGTCAGTACGGACCGCAAGGGTTGCTCTAAGGAAACTCAAACCGGGCGATTTCGGCGCCATTGCAACATTCGGGAATCCCATGTCGGTCCATCTTGCCGGGGTGATTCTCCGGCGTGCGTGGAAGAAACCATGGATTGCGCATTTCAGCGACCCCTGGGTGGATAATCCCTATTCCGAGCGGCATTTGTTCTCAGATGCCGTCCAGAGAAGGCTTGAAGCTCATGTGATCGGCCATGCGGATGCCGTGGTGTTCACTTCGGAATACACTCGTGAACTGACCATGAGAAAATACCCGTCTTCATGGCAACAAAAATCGCAGGTCATTCCGCATTCTTTCGACAGCGACCTCTATCCGCAGGTAAGATTGCGCAATGAAAGACTGCTGTTTCGTTCCATCGGGAACTTTTATGGACCGCGTAGGCCCAAGCCGTTGCTGGAGGCGCTTGTGCGTCTCCGGCAGACTCGCCCGGAAATCCTGAATAACTATTTTTTTGAATTTATCGGGAATTGTTCTGCGGATTCCGCCGAACTTGTCGAAAAATATGATCTCTCAACGGTTGTCGCATTTCGGGGATCGGTCGGATACCTGGAAAGCCTCGCGTTGATGAAAACGGCGGATGTTCTGTTGCTGATCGATGCCCCCATGGATGTGAATTTGTTTCTTCCCTCCAAGTTGATTGATTACCTGGGCAGCGGAAATACCATTCTCGGCATCACTCCGAAAGTCGGGGCATCCGCGGATGTGATCCGCTCCGTCGGCGGCGTGGTGGTTCCCCCGGAAGATATTGAAGGAATCACGGAGGCGGTTTTCTCCCTCCATTGGAAATGGCTTGCTGGGGAATTGCAGCAGAACCTGTACGATCCGAATGCGATCCGGCCATTTACTATCGCTGCAATCCTGGACCGGTGGAAAGATATCCTGGACCGGAACCGGATGCCCCTGTAAAAGCCCCTTTTCTATGCTAATTTTCTAAATACAAAGATACCTGATCATTCCGAAACGTACAGGAGAACAAAGCATGAGTGACCGAAACGATCCCAACCGCCGAGATTTTATTCATACATCCTGCGCCTGCCTGGCGGGCGCAGGCTTGCTTGCCAAGTCGTCACTCGGATGGTCCGCCAATACGGAAAAGAAGCCTGTCATTGCCTGCCGAGATGCCAATCTTGGCGAGGTCAAAGCCGCAAGTCCCTGGGAGGCGATGAAAGCCATTGGTGTGGAGGGCGTGGAGGTATACGTGGATTTCGACCGGAGTTGTCCCGGAGTCTCGAAAGGCACAAAAAAATACTCCATCGGGTCGGCGGAAGGAATCGCCGACCTTCGGAACGATGTCACCGAACAGGGTGTGCAGATTACCTCATTCTGTCTCGGTAATCATTTTGATGAACGCCCTGAAGAAGAGGTTGCCTTTGTGAGCGATGTTGTCCTTGCGGCCAAACAGCTGAATGCGAAGGTTATTCGGATCGATGTGGTGCCACGGAGACTGAAAGATCGCGCCAATTTTCTTCGATTCTCGACCTCGATATGCAGACAACTGGTGGACCTCGTCAAGGGCACAGAGATCCGTTATGGAATCGAGAACCATGGCGATACGACGAACGATCCGGAGTTCCTGGACAAGCTGTTTGATGGAGTCGGCTCCGACGCACTGGGACTGACCCTGGATACGGGGAACTTCTACTGGTTCGGCCATCCCCTGGAGGATCTCTACAAGATCTATGAGAAATACGCGCCCCGCGTTTACCACACACATTGCAAGAGTATCAATTATCCCGACGACAAACAGAACATCCGCCGCGAGATCGGATGGGAGTATGGGAAGTACTGCTGCCCGATTTATGAAGGGGATATTGATTTCAAGAAGGTGGTGGCGATTCTTCGAGCGGCGGGGTATTCAGGAGACTATTGCATTGAGAACGAATCGCTGGAACGTTTCCCGCAGGAAGAACGGGGCGCGATTTTGAAGAAGGAAGCGGAACTGCTCCGGAGCCTGGTTTGAAATCCGAAATCAGAGTTTTCATGGCGAGCCGCGACAATGCAGGACCTCTCTTGCGTGATCGGGATTGACGGCGGAGCCACCCAGACCCGCGGTATTCTCGCCGACCTCGGGGGACACATCCTCGCCCGGTGGAAAGCGCCGGGTACCAATTACCACCACACCGGATTGCAGGAAACGGCCGATATTCTCCATCGCCTCTGTCAGGACTTGCTGAAACAGGCGGAACGGAAGCCGGAGTGTCTCCGATCTGTCTGTATGGGATTGGCAGGCGTGGGAAGATCGACCGACCGCCAACTTCTGCAGGGACAACTCTCCGCGCGATTTCCACAGGAAATCATACTCTTGGACACGGACGCAAGCATTGCGCTTCATGGAGGCTGTCTGTTCGGGGAGGGAATCCTGGTTATCGCCGGAACCGGTTCGATTGTTTATGGGCAACGAAAGGATGGATTAACCGCGCGAATGGGCGGATATGGCCCTCTTTTGAGCGATGACGGAAGCGGATATGCAATCGCCCGGGCCGGTTTGCGGGCGATCATGCTCGCGAGAGACGGAATGGTTTCCCCCACGGCGATTCGTGACAAGATACTGGGAAGACTGGGTCTCCAAAGCGAAGATGAACTTGTTGAATGGGCTATGAACCCCCAGACGGATAAGGCAGAGATCGCCCGGCTGGCCTGTGGGGTATTCGAATCCTTTATCGAGGGTGATGAAACAGCCCAGCGAATCGTCCGCGATGCCGCCGGTATGGTCGGACAGGCCGTGCAGTGTGTTGCGGGCAAGCTGAATCTCGGCGAGATGTTCGTTGCAGTACTGACCGGCGGGGTGATGGAACACCATGATGTGTATTTCGATCTTGTGAAAGGAGAAATACAGGTTCGGCTGCCGGGAGCGGAAGTGATTCATCCGATCCTGGAGCCGGTGAAAGGCGCCGTGCTGAAAGCGCTGGAATCCCTGGGTATCCCGACGGAGGAATCCCTGATCGCGAATCTGAAAGAATCCGAGATGTCCGGGGAATCAGGAACCAATATCACCGAGGCGGAGTGGGCCTGATCGGTCTGATGAATTCAACTCCCATCTAACCTCCCCCGATCTTCGGAGGAGGGAAATCCAGAGGCTTTTGAGACAGGCTCAGGAGCCTTGCCCCCCTGCCCGATGACATTGAGTTCGGAACCGATTCAGCCGGTACGTTGATCGATCCGGAAACTGCTTTTCCGCACAGTCTGGTCTTTCGAGATACTCTTTGCGTACTCTTTCATCTCGGCGGACAGTTCGGAGATTTTCAGGAAGTTATCCAGTCTGCGGTATTGATTGGTAACCACACCGATCGAGATGGTCATTATGGGGAACTGCACAGGCTGGTGTTGACGGCTCTGGGCTTCAATGTATCCCTTAGCCATGTCCTCTTCATCGTATTGGAATGGGATCAGCGTATCAAAGGAATTCGTAATATATGTGCAGATCGGATCTGCGCAATGATAATCGACAACAAGGATGAAATCGTCTCCCCCGATGTGACCGACAAAATCTCCCTTCCGCCCATACATCACAACGCTCTCGTTGAGAATCGTTGCGGTAATTCGAATGATATTGTCGCCCCGAGCGTACCCATACTTATCGTTAAACGCCTTGAAATTATCGAGGTCCGCATAACAAACAGCAAGAGGCAAGCCGGCATCCACACGGCGCATGATCTGTTCCTCAATATAGATACTGCCGGGAAGACCGGTAAGTGGGTTTGAAATCTGAAGACGGGTATTCCTTCGCAGCGCGGTCTCCACCCTCGCAACCAGGATTTCGGGAGCGAACGGTTTGTTGAGGTAATCTTCCGCCCCTGCCTCCAGGGCTTTGATTTCCCCCTCCAGACTTTTCCGGCCGATAATAATCGTGATCGGCATGGTAAAGGTCATGGGGTTTTCTTTGAGCGCCTCGGTGATACGCAGAGCGCGCTCCCCCAAACTGTCCATGTCGAGAATCAGGATATTGGGAACGCTTCGGAGAATATGTTCCTGCAAGCCTTTCTGGGCCGGTTGGACGTCGATGACATATCCCGCACGGGCCAGGTAATTTAAATACTCTTGATTCTCATCGGATATCCCTGCCACCAAAAGCGTTCTTGGTTCGCAAATCCGGCGGTTATCAACCCCGAGAGGTTTTCGTAAATCAAGTGGCACAACCTGACTCGCCATAATGACTCATCGCCATCCATAGAGACCCAAAAAGTCAAGACCACGAAATTCCACTCAAGACTTTACGGATACAGACTACACCAGTGAATTGATAAAACCACAGTGTATCACGCGATCATTGGAAACGCAATAAAACTTTACCCGAAAAAATGCGATCCTGATGGGCCTCCCCGTCGAGGAATCAGGCAAAAAGGTCCAGGCGGGTCCCGGAAGACGGGATGGACCCCTGTCCGCTACCATACAATGCGCCAAGGAGATTGGCCGCCGTCCCGAGATTTCCCGAAACGGCATTTCCGGTGATCTGCTGCGCCCTTTCGAGGTTTTTTTGAAGCCGGTCCAGCTCGACCTTCCGCTTTTCGCGATCAATCCTCTCTTCTTTTCGCTCCAGTTCGTTGACTTTTCTTTTGGCGGCGAGCGTCTCTGTCAAATCGCCTTCGCTCATGGCCTGCTCGAGCTGCCGTTCCGTTCGCTCTTTTTTGTTCTCCACCCGGTCTTGCTGAATATCGAGAGTCCGTTTATCCCGTTCAATATCCTGAGTATTCGGGCCTTGTGCCGTGGCACGCATCTTGTCCTGCGGAGAGGTTTCTTCGGCTTTCTCTGTGTTCCTTTCCGGAGCGACGCGATTGTCTCGATCCTGTTCCCGTTCCGCCTCAATAATCGGATTCGCAGGTCGATCCCGGCTGACCACGGTTGTCAACCCGGCGTTATAGACAGGATACCCGTTGCGGTTGCCCTGAGTGAAAGTCCGATGGGAATACAGAACGTCCTCGCCGCGCAGAAGGGCTCGGGTTCGCAGGCGCGTTTCATTCCGTTGCTCCTGGGCAGTGACCAGAAAGGCGGTTTGCCTGGGGGTAGCCGTAACATCCACCGCCGGTTCACCGGGGTCCGGTGTGAACCGAATAGTCGGCGGCGGAGAATAGGATGCGGAAATCGGATCGACCATAACCGTGTGAGTCTCCTCAAACAGAGCTCTACAGTGCAAGTATATCTCACAAATCATGCAAAATCAATCGGTTGTCGATTCCGATTCAGGAGAATCGAATTGCCCGAGGATATTCTCCCATCCTGTCGCGTCCATGGAGAACAAACTTAGATTCAACTCCTGCGCGAGAGTTTCGGCAAAAGGATGACAGAATTGGTCGGCGCTGGGGCTGTGTCCGATTTCTCGACGGATCGAGGTGACAATCATATCGGGCATTCCACACGGAATCAGGTATGAAAACGCATCCAGATCGGGATCGAGATTGACCGATAGGCCGTGCATGGTTCGACCGCGACGCAGACGTATTCCGATGGAAGCAATTTTCCGATTCTCAATCCACGCTCCGGGATGCCCGGGAACCGTCGTGCCCGAAAGCCCCCATAATTCCAAAACACGGAGGATTGTCGTCTCCAGGACATCGACATATCGACGGGGTGAACAAGAAAGACTTCGGAGTCCGATCAACGGATAGGCGACAAATTGCCCGGGACCATGATAAGTCGCTTTTCCGCCGCGTTTCACATAAACGATCGGGATATTTTTCCCCCGCAGTTCGGTTTCATCTGTTCGCAGATCACCGGAGCCGCCGGATGTCCCGATGGTGATCACCGGCGGATGCTGCAAAGTCAAGAGCATATCGGGACACCTGTTCTGTTCCTGTATCCCGCATATTTGTTCCTGAACTTGAAGTGCCTTCTCGTACGGAACAAGGCCAAGATGAACATGAAAAAGACAGCCGTGATTCACTGCATGGATCTCCATGTTTTATAGTAGCATGGATTGTGGATTGCGGATTGAAGAAGGGACAGGTAAAGGATGAGTCCGGTGAATTCTATCTTCCCCGCGTCTTCAGTGGTCTTTTTGGGGAATCGTGCGTGGAAACGTGAGAGATGAAACAGATTCTCCAATGCGACTTGAACTTTATGCAGGCGATGTTCCATGTAGAATCTCAATCATCATGAGAAGACACGAGAGGCCATTGTGAACGCAGACGATCAACAACCCCCTACTCCCGATAATCCCTTTGGTGCGGAGGATTCCGGCACACCCGGCAATTCCGATCAGCCGATGCACCCTGCGAGTGACGGACAGCAGGAAAGCAAATCGACAGGCTTGGATTCGCAGACTTTCCAATGGGGAAATGAAGGCAAATCCCGAATGTGGAAATCGGATGGAACAATCGGAGGCGGGGAGGAATATTACACACCGGCCTGGGAACGTCGGTCCGAGATCGGCTTTTCCGGCGCGCTATTCAAGACCATCGGAGAGGTTCTTTTCAATCCTGCTGAGGCATTTCGCTCGGTGCCGGTGCGGGGAGATATCGGCGGGCCGTTGCTGTTTGCGGTCCTGCTGGGCACAGTGGGGACAGTGTTCCAGGCATTCTATCAGGTTGTGTGGATCGGCCTCAGCCTGACAGAGGATTTTGGCGTCTCGGATGTGGGCACGAGAGTCACGGCAACTATTGTGATGTTGGTACTGTCGCCGGTGATGGTAGCCATCGGAACTTTTCTCTTTGCCGCCATTCTTCACGTTTTCCTGTTCTTGTTGGTGGGCGCGAATCGGCCGTTCGAGGCTTCATTCAAAGTGATCGCTTATGTCGGTGGCGCTACCGCCATTTTCGATCTTATTCCCGTATGTGGCTTCCTGTTCATTCTGGTTTGGGGCACGGTTTGCACGATCATCGGGGCAAAGCAGGCGCACAAGACAGATACGTGGCGAGCGGTTCTGGCGGTGCTTCTTCCAATGTTGTTCTGCTGTTGTTGCCTGGCTGCGCTTGCGGCTATGGCCGCTTCCGTGGGGATTCTCGGAGCGGAGATGGCGTCACAGGCCAATCTCTTTGAAGGGCTTTTGAGGTAGAATGATCGGGAGGAAGCAGAGTGATCCTGTCTATCCGGCGTTTGGGAAAGCAGGAAGTCGATCACGAGATGATCTGGGGGGCCGTGATTCTTTTTGTTTTTGCAGCGGCACGCTGGTTTCCATTTCAGACAATTCACCCGCCTTCGTGTCCGTGGAAGATGCTCACCGGATATCCATGTTGCACATGTGGAATGACCCGAAGCCTGCTGGCTTTTGCGCAAGGTAACCCGGTAACGGCCCTGCTGTGGAATCCATTGATCGGAATGCTCGCGATAGCCGCGTCGATCTATTTTCTTTATGCGCTTGTTGTGTTGAGCCTGCGTTTGCCCCGCGTCCGCATTTCCCTGACCGGAATCCGGGAACGAAATGGAATCCGTCTCCTCATCCTTTTTGCGATTGTCGGGAATTGGATGTACCTGATTATACAGGGACGGTAATCCGTCCTGCATATCCCGCCGGGGGGCCTTTTTCCGGCAGGTTTATTCCACTTGGGATTTCGCCAGTTTGAGCATCAATGAAGCCAGCTGATCGTTCAAAGCGGTTCCGGGATTCATGCTGTCCTGAATGTAGGTTCGATAGCCCAAGACATCGAAATAAGCGATTCGATATTCTGTAATGAGATATCGGATCAGGTCCAGCATAGCCTCTTGCTGTTTTGGAGGCGGCAACGTGGACTCATAATCTCCCAGGAGCAACACAAGGATATGTCCTCTGCAGTCAATGGTTTTTCCACGCATGGGGTGATTCTGGGGAACTTCCGAGCGGAAGAATCGATCGCCGTAGGTCAGCTGTCCGACCGTATTGACGGGTCTGCCGGCCAGGATGCCTCCTTTCTGATCGATAATATAATGGACAGGGATATCCCCAACACCATTGGAATCAATGTAGTCTTCCGCCAATTGTTTTAAGTATGCGCCGGGATTGTCGGGATCGAATCCATTGGGTGTATCAAGAATGGTGATATAGGCGGGAGTCTGGGTTTTGTAAGCTCCGCTGGGCATCCCGCCCGCCCAATTGGATCGGGGAAGAATGGTCGGAACCGGGGGTTTTTTCTTCCCGCCCGGTGAAAAAAAGAGTCGCCCCGCACAACCGGTAAACAAAAAGATGGCGCAACACAGACCGCAGAGAACTCTTCGATTCATCCATACCTCCGACGGGGAAAGAAGAACTGGGACTTATAGGAAAGTGTATCGCCATTCATCCTTCATCGTCCACTGACGGCCGATAAGGCTTTTCTGCGCGGGGGGCGCAATGGGAATTCGAAAAGCGAGGGGTCAGGGAGGGAACACAAAGAATGGTATAGGCAATGACTCGCCACACCCGCCGAGGATCCTCCTCGGGGGTGAGGTCAGACATTGGCTTACTTCTTCGATCCGCAGCAGGCCTTCTTGGCCGGGGCCTTCTTTTTGGCCGCCGGTTTTTTTGCTACGGTCTTTTTGGCTGCGGGTTTCTTGACCGCCGCCTTCTTCGCTACGGTTTTCTTTGCTGCTGTCTTTTTCTTGGCCGTAGTCTTTTTTTTCGCCGCAGTCTTCTTCACTGCACTTTTCTTTGGAGCCGCTTTTACCAACCCGATCACCTCCTTTCGGAATACGTCGGTCGCTATAAACTCTCCGAGCTTTCGCGACCCACGCATGTTATATTACACCCAATGTAACTTTGTCAAGCTCCATTTTTCATTTTCTTGCATTCGAATGCAATTTTTTTTCCTCGATCTTCAACGAAACATTCTTTCTCGAATTACGATTTAATGTCCTGCAAAAATATCTGCATATTTCTTTTGGTCCGATCTGCACTGTGTGGTTTGGGGTTGCCTCGTTCTCGGAGGTATCGGAGAATATGTGCATGGGTCGTTTTTAAATCGGGTCAAGTCGACCGGGGAAGCCCCGAATGGATTGAATACGGAAAGGAGCTCCCAATGAAACGCCATGGATTCACTCTGATCGAACTGTTGATCGTCGTTGCGATCATCGGCATTCTGGCGGCGATTGCGGTCCCGAATTTTCTGAATGCGCGTACCAAGGCACAAATCGCGCGGGTATTTGCGGATATGAAAGCATTGGGCGCCGCCATGGATATGTATGGCCTGGATAACGGCAACAAGTATCCGTATACGCACGATACGAATGTGGATGTCCTGAAACCGTTCCAGCGCTTGACAAGCCCGGTTGCTTATATGAGCGCTCTGCCGCAACGAGACCCGTTCGTTCCAAAGTACGATGCCAAACATGCGGCAGATCGGCCCGGCGGGATCAGTTGGAACTGGTGGGACCCTTACCTGCTGGTTACATTCGACTCTCCCCGAATGTACGGCGCCAACGATCTTTCCCAGGGGATGTATGCGGTCGGTCCGTTGATGTATTTCATTGACAGTATCGGCCCCGACGGCATCTATGACCCGTTTGAATATAATTACGGGCACGCCTGGGTTCCTTATACACCGTCAAATGGGCTGACGAGTCGAGGGGAGATTTTCGTGTACGGTCCCGGAGGAACCACTTCGGACTGTGTAACGCGGAAATAGTCTGTTCTCGATCTGCGAGAGAGACAAAAACGCTATTGTACGTCACGGCGCACTCGCGCCGGTTGCAGCCAATCCGGCTGCTTATTCTTTGGGCCGGACCTCCTGCGGCGCCGCGATCAATCTATTGAATTCAGCGCCTCTGCATCTCGCTTTTCGACAGGCTCAGGACAACGTCCGATCCCTGGAGAGAAAGTTCTGCGCATATTTCGTTCGACTTACAATCCCTGCCTCAAACAGCAATGCTTATACTTTTTCCCGCTCCCACAGGGGCAGGGATCGTTCCGTCCGACATTCTGGGGGGATCTTGTAGCCTGCGATTCCGTAAAGGAAGCGTTCGGTTGCACAAGAACGCCGTTGTATGTAAGCCATTGTTTCGCCAAGCGCCGGAAATCCGCATTCGCATGTTCAAAAAACATCCGGTAGGCTTTGCAGAAATGATTCGAGCCGCCATCTCGCGGATCGTTCAAGCGGTCTTTCGGACACCCACCGTGACAGTGGGGTAGCCATCGGCAGGTTTCACATTCGGGGGGGCGTTTCGATTTCCGTCTGCCGAATGCGGATTGACGCGGGGAATTAAGAAAATCGACTAACGATCCCTCCAGCACATTCCCCAGCCGCCACTCCGGGTCTACGAAGAAATCGCAGGAATAGACATCGCCGTTATGTTCGACTACCAGGTATGTCCCGCATTCGGGAAGAAGGGTGCACTCGGGAATTTCTACACCGACATACGTCGCAAACACCGAGTCAAACCACCGGACAGAAATACGCGGAACCCCATCCCGAAAGTGTTCTTTCCAGACATCGAATATCTCACACAGGAAATGTCCTAATGCTTCTCCCGGGACGGAGAAGGTCGCCGCACGGTCCGGAGAATCGGGGTCCGGCTCCACACAGGGAATGAACTGAAGGAATGTAAATCCGAAATCGACCAGGTACTCAAATATCTCCCGCGCATACCGGGACGAATACTCCGAAACGACTATCAGCGCGTTGACATCCACGCCCCGTTCCATCATCAGTCGTGCGGCGGCTGTGACACGTTCCCAGGAAGGTGTGCCCCCACGAGTGAGCCGATAATGATCGTGAACAGGCTGCGGGCCGTCGAGCGAAAGGCCGACCAGAACATGGTACTCCCGCAGGAAGGCACACCAGTCTTCATTGATAAGAAGACCGTTCGTTTGGATCCCGTTGCCGACCGTTTGCCCGTCCCGTCCGTACTGTTTCTGGAACGCGACGGCACGCCGAAAAAAATCCACACCCATCAGCGTCGGTTCCCCCCCCTGCCAGCCGAACGAGAGACAGGGTCCGCCCTGGGACATGACTTGCCGGATCATTTCTTCGAGTATCTCGCCGCTCATGCGGTGGAGGCGGGATTGAGCGAACAGATGCTCCTTTTGCAGGTAGAAGCAGTATCGACAGGCAAGGTTACAGTCCGGCCCGGCGGGTTTAACCAGGATATTGGTCAGCGGTTTTGCAGCAGGACGTTTTTCAGGCACAACGCACCTCTCGATACTGTCATAAAAACTCCGTTAAATCTTCCTTTCTCCGTCCTTGGAGACGGGGTCGGGGGGATGAGGGAAATCCCATCAGGCCAGCCATTTCTTCAGCCACTCGACTGCCGCCACGCCGTGCCACCGATGTTCGCCTTCGAAAATATCGTGGTACAGCCGATCCCCCGCGCCGAGGGCCGTGTAGGCACTCTTGGCAATCTTTACCTGGGCCAGGACGTTATCGATCCCACTTTTGCCATTGAGGCTGTCGCAGGTTCCGGTTTCGATCAGGAACGGCCGTGGCGCAATGAGAGCGGCCAGGTCGCCCATGTCTGCGTATTCCCACAAATGAGGAACATAGTTGCAGGAGCAATTGGCGGCTTTCTCCAGCAGGGATTCCAGCACGCCATAAAAGTAGCCGCTGCACACGCCGCACCGGATTCGCTCGTCCATGGCGCACAGATATAAAGTCTGGAGGCCGCCGCCCGACAAACCGGCGCATCCGATCCGCTGAGGATCGCAGTCGGGACGTTGCGAAACGTAATCCGCGAGGCGCATCAGGTCCCAGGTCCACATTCCGGCCACTGTCTGCCCCAACGGAATCGCTATATGGTTGAGAACCTCACAGGAGCTGTGGATGAAATTGTCTTCATCATCTTTCTGGTAGTATTTCTCCCGGCGTTCACCAAATCCCCGGGCATCCGGGCAAAAGACAATAAATCCCTCCTGTACCAGTTGAACCCCGTAAGCATAATTGTAATAGGTAGCGGCTTTTTCAATCACCGGAATATCCGTCCGACCCGCGACAGAGAATTTGCCGCCGCTTCCGTGTCCGTGCGGCGCAATCACAGCGGCTCGTCGTTCACCGGATTTCAGGTCGTTCGGAATGAGGGCATAAAACGGCATTACCACTCCCGGTTCAGTGCGAATCTCGATCCGTTGCCGCTCATATCCGTCGCACGGAACCCGCTCTGTGATGTTCTCATCCGGCGGGCAGGCGATCATGGTCGACAGTCCCAGGAGTTCGGCAACCTTGCCGCGCAGCTGGACCTGCCAGGCTCGCGCGTCTTCCGCCGTCTCCGCGCGAAATCCCAACTGTCGGGAAAAACGTCGAAACCGTTCTTTCAGATAGTCCTCACTGGCAAAATAACGTTCAATGTGGAGGGTCTGTGTTTCACTCATCGGTGTGTCGTGTCCTTCCTTTCGAATGGCGGGAAAGTGCCTTGCCTTGTCGAGGCGCTCCATTCTCCTGCTGAAAAAGGAAAAAATCTACCTTTTCAGGCAGTACGATATGGCCCCGACAGCGACAGGCACAGAGGCCTGTCCTACCATTATTCCAGTGGGCCGGGCGTCGCTGCCTGGCAGCTACAGGCAGTACGATATGGCCCCGACAGCGACAGGCACAGAGGCCTGTCCTACCATTATTCCAGTGGGCCGGGCGTCCCTGCCTGGCAGCTTCACTGTTGGTTTTTGTGCGGGGCAGCCAGGAGATCCTCCTTTGCGATTCGGAGAACAACTCGGTAACCTACCGGGGAGAAGGACAGGTGTGAGATCCCCCACCCTAACCCTCCCCGTGAACGGGGAGGGAGAAGAAGTCAGAATGCTCAAGCTGAAAAGGTGACGGCATTGTCAGAATCGAAAAATAAACCGGACCTCTCGAAGGTATCCATGGAAGACCTTGTGACGGAAATGCTCCTTCGCGTGGGCGAGGACCCGAACCGTCCGGGGCTTGTGCATACACCGTACCGCGTTGCGCGGGCGTGGGAGTTCTTTTCCTCCGGATATCGTGAGAACATTCATGATCTGGTGAACAGCGCTCTATTTGAAGACAAATGTGATGAGATGGTTGTGGTAAGCGATATTGATATTTTCAGCCAATGCGAACACCACATGCTGCCGTTCTATGGAGTGTGCCATGTGGGGTATCTGCCGAAGGGCCGGCTGATCGGACTGTCGAAAATCCCTCGGATTGTGGAAACGTTCAGTCGGCGGTTGCAATTACAGGAACGCCTGACCCAGGAGATAGCCCAATGCCTCAACGAGATTCTGCGTCCCCAGGGGGTCGGGGTGGTGATGGAATGCCGTCATTTATGCATGATGATGCGCGGCGTGGAGAAAGCCGGAAGCAACACAATTACCAGCGCCATGCTGGGTCTGTTCCGCAGCAATCACAATACACGCAGTGAGTTCCTGGAGATCATCAAGAACCAGCGCAAGTGGCGGTGAGGGGAACTGCAGATCCAGTTAAAAATTCCCCGGCGGGAACTTGTAATCGCCACGTGGGTCGCCGGGAACGTCTTTGACGATCATTCCAAGGCTTAGAGTCCCGTTTGTGGCATCGTAGGAGCCACCCCCGCTTTTGAGGCTGGGTCCGAGGCTGGTGTTGTATCCGACCAGGTTTGGAGCGTTCTGAATCAGGCTTTCGGTCACAGTCAGGTCCGTATATCCGCCGTGCGGCTCCCAGTGGATGGTCTTCTTGGCGTATTTTTCTAGTGGGTTCCGGCTGTCCTCCAGCTTTTCCTGAAAGATGTCGATCGGCCAGATGCTCAGATAAGCCATGGGGGTGGTGAGAGGAACATGCTGCTGCGGCCTGTGGGAATGCGCATGGAACGTGTTGTTGTCCATGCGATACATCATCATGGCGGTCAGCAGCGCCCGATGGTCCGCCTCCATGCGTGAAACTTGGGCGCGAATCCGGGCGTTCATGAAGTTCGGGACGGCAATCGCCGCCAGAATGCCGATAATCGCCACGACAATCAGTAACTCAATCAGCGTAAACGCCGCTTTCCATCTTGTCTTCTGCATCCGAATTTCCATTTTATCTCCGCTGTGCTCCTTACGGTTGAGCAGGATTCGGCGCAGACTGCCTGGATCTGATCTCTGACCATAGTGCGCGAGTCTGCCGGTCGTGAGGATTGTATTTCAACGATTGTTCCACCGCCTTCCGAGCTTCCTCATGCCGCCCCGATTCCAGAAGAAGTTGCGCCAGATCACGCCAGGCCATGGCCGCTTTTTGGGCGGTGTCCCGCTTTCCCCCTATATGTTCCACCGCGCGAGACATCCACTGAATCGCCTCCTCAAGATTTCCGCGCTCTTTGTATAAAGCGGCCAGATTGTAGAGCGCAACCCCGTAATCCGGCACAATCCGCAGGGCTTCCCTGTAGTGAAATTCCGCCGCATCGAGCTCACCCTTTTTATGGTAGAGACTTCCCAGGTTTATATGAGCCTCTGCATAATCCGGTTTCAGCTCCAGAGCCGTTTTCCATTCCTGTTCGGCCCGGTCCCAAAGGTCTTTGTCGGAATAGGCATTTCCCAAGTTGAAATGCACCTTCGGGTTAGAAGGCTCGTACCGGACAGCAGAACTCCAGAGAGAAATCTCATTTCTCCAATCCCAATTTCGGTTCACCGTCGCGAACGTAAATCCCGCGATAAGCAAAGATACAGCGATGGCCACAATCCTGCGTGGAGTTTCCTCCAGGCGATACATAAGATGTAATATCCAGTCGGACAGGAACAGGCAGAATCCCACACAGGGAATGTACATATAGCGGTCCGCAAGCAAGTACGTCGCCGGAATGATACCGGAAGTCGGCAGCCAGGCGATGAGTATCCAGGCCAGGCCGATGGTCCGCACGGGATACCGTCGAAATCGCCACAAAAGAGCTACGACTGCAAGAAAAACAATAAATCCTGCCATCCAGCGAAGATCACCCCACGAAACAACCGGCGCAAACGTGCGTTCGATCGTCAGCGGATACGGGACCAACAACAGTCGCACGGCCGCTCCCCACATGGCCCATCCGGTCAGGAATGGATGCGTCAAGTCCGCATGGCGGGCCGAGGGATCGTAATAGGTCCCTCGCTGCAAGGCCTCCTTCGCGGTTTCTACGACGCGAAGCGAACCCACGGAAAGCGCCAGCGTAACAACCAGAAGCACGCCCAGAAGCGCCGCGACCCGCTTCTGCGACAGAGTCCGACGGCCTCCCAGGACACAAGCAATCATTCCAACCTGCAACGGAAACGCCACCGCGACCTGCTTGGAAAACAGCGCCAGGAAAAGAGCCAGAATCGTTGCCACGGCATACCCATGGAACCACACACCGGCCCGCAGAAACCTCAGAAACGACCACACTCCGAAAAGTTCAAAAAACAGACACAACAGGTCCTTCCGCCCGGAAATCCATGCTACGGCTTCCGTATTGATCGGATGGACGGCAAATAACAGCGGCCCCAGACATGCCTGCCATTGTTCCACACCCAATTCTCGAAGAATCCCCCAGATCAAAAGGACATTGAAAATGTGCCAGAATAAACTCTGCAAATGGTATCCAAACGGGCGGGTTCCCCAAATCCGATGATCCAGCCAGTAGGTGAACTCCCGAACCGGGCGGTCCCAGGTTAAAACCTCCCGCCATCCGACCAGCCCGTTGAGAAAAGGATTTTCCAACACGGTCAGCGTAACGTCATCATAGACAAAATCGCCGTTCAGGCTGTTCGCGTAGGCCGCAATACAGGCCAGGGACAGCAGAAGGATGGGGAGAGAACGATTCTCATTCATGATGTTTGAGAATTCCTGATGGGATGACCCGCAGACCGGCTTGAAGCCCACCCTGCTTCTCAACCCACCCTGCGCCTGAGATTCCTCCTATTCGCTGGAATGACAATGGGCCTGTCATTTCGAACGGAGGAAGAAATCCCGCCGGGATCTCATGGTCTTTGCGCTTTTCGCGCTTTCGTGATTCACTTGATTTTCCGCCGTTTCCCCTCACCCCGATCGCGGCTCTCCGCGCAATCCAAGATACTCCTGCAGCAAGCCGCCTGTCACCACCTCCAGCGCCGGATCTTCCGTGAGTGAAATCCGCAGCGTGTCTCCAATCCCTTCCCTCAACAACACACCGATTCCGGCCCAGGAATTGATTACTGCCGCACGCCCAAACCCTGCCTCGGTCACGCCCAGGTGCAGCGGATAGACGCACTGTTTCGCCATCCGGCGGTACGCCTCGATGGTCAGTTTCGCCGAATTGGCTTTGAGTGAGACAACCAGGTCCCGGCATCCTTCATTCTCGAGAATCTCTAAGGATCGCCTTGCGCTTTCCGCCAATGCCACCGCTGAATGCGGACCGTATTGCTCCAGAAGATCTTTCTGTAAAGACCCTGCATTTACGCCGACACGAATCGGGATTTTTCGTCGAATGGATTCCTGTGCGATTTCACGGATGAGGCCCGGATCGCCGATATTGCCGGGATTGATCCGCAATTTGTGGCAACCTTTCTCCATCGCTGCCAGCGCCAGCGGCGCATGAAAATGAATATCCGCCACCACGGGTAATGGAGATCCCGCCACAATTTCGCCGAATGGCTCCACAGAATCCCGGTCCGGAACACTGACGCGGGTGATATCGCAGCGAAAAGGGCCACAGCGAAGGGCATCTTCCCAAAGGTTCAATTCTTTCAAAACAAGAATCTCGCGTTCGCCGAGGTCCCGTGGATACACACAGGCGGTGCGCCGAATCTCATCAAGCACTTTCGCTGCGTTGGTTGTCGGCTGCTTGACCATGGTTTGCACACGGATGGGAGCCTGGCCGCCAAGGGCCACATCCCGAATACATACGGATCGTGTCGGTCTGCGCGCTTTACAGGTCAGGATCATGGCCGCCGTTCTTTCTCGATTCGTTCGATCTCTTCTGCCCGTTTCAAACAGCGATCCGCTTCCTCACGGTTTCCGATCAGGTACAGGTATCTTGCCCGCTGACGAAGGTACAGGACTTTTTTCGGAAACAGTTCAATGGCGGCCTGAATTTCCGCAAGCGCTTCCTCAACATGCCCGGTTTGAGAAAGCGCTTCGGCAAGATCGCCGTGAAAATAAGCCTGGTATGGATTCAACGTTACCGCTTTTCGAAGAAGAAACAATCCTCTTTCCCGCAAGCCCGGAATACCGGAATCAAAGAGGATCTGCCCGTACTGGTTGCAGATGGCCGCGTCCTGCGGCGTCCATCGCAAAGCCGTCTCGAAGTATCGGACTGCCGGCTGCTTTACGGTAAGCGCATCGAGTGCGCGTTGATGATTGCTTTTGCCCATATACGGACAGAAAATCAGAATCCACCACAGGAATAGCGATATTACGATACCGGGGACGAGAAGAATCAAACGGGGTGAGGGGATCCGCTCGAACCGTTGCCCTGTGCAAAGTCCCTGCAAAACAAAGAACAGGAACAAAATCTCCGCGATTTCGTTATGAAAATCAATACTGGACAACACTAGAAAAGAAACAAACGAGCCGAATCCCACAACGGATCGAATGCCCGCTCCTCGGCCTTTCCATCGCAATCCCGTGACAGAGAACCACACCATGGCCAGCAGCCCAATAAGACCGCTTTCGGATGCGGCCCCCAGAAAGAGATTATGCGGGTAAAGCGATTCGAGTTCCCCCGGCCGAACATACCGGCACGCGAGAAATCGAAACGATTCCAGTCCGGTTCCGTCGGGGAAATGATCCGCGATCAGCTGCAACGCATGGCGGAAAAAATGAACCCGCGCCAGGATGGTACTTGTTACAAATAACCGTCCTCCGAACGCGGTTCCGCCCCAGAGCGCCAGAGCGGCAATCCCCACGACAAACGCAGCGCCGCCGATCCACAGCAGTCTTCGCCGCCACGCCCGAAGTTTCCCGCCCAGTCGCCACACCAGCAGGATCGCCATGGAAATCAGAAGGACAAGCAGCCCGCTGCGCGAATACGTTCGATAGATGCAGAGCGCCTGAATCACCATCGCCCCTCCGAGCGCGATGCGCTGCCAACGCTCGCGGCAATCCGGCCACAACATCACAGCCGCCCACAATGCCAGAATCAAGTACCCCGCCAAATGGTTGGGATTACCGAACCGGCCGAGCGTGCGACCCGCCTCCAGCGTTTGAATCAGATCGTGTTGCATCACGGGATCGCAGGACAATTCGTTCCGCAGGGATTCGAGAAGATCCGCATAGCCGGCGGACTGGTGCGATACCGCCTCCATGGACAAAAGAACGGCTCCGGTAATCGCTCCAATAATCAACATTCGCCGACAACGTTCATCAGCAGTGAGCGCCGCCGTAAGGACATACAGCATTGCGCCCAGCAGAAGACGCACGAATTTCTCCTGGGACTGATACGGATAGATGGAGTGAAATACATAAATCAGCGCGGTCACAAGTACGGCACAAAGCGGATAAAACAACGGGAGACTCGAAAGTCGCCGCCAGGAAATCCCCGGAGAGATGCAAATCAGCAAAAACAAAAGGGGAATCAGGGAACCGTAAAAAAACCGGGAGGCCGGATGCGACATCTGCGGATAAAGCGGTAATGCCGCCAGAGAGAAGGCAAACAGATATGAGACGAACCTTCGATCGATCATTTCAAGCAACAATTTGTTTCGGTTCTCCGATTGTAGTCATTCCATCGTAGAGATTGAACCGTCATGCGGATATTCGTATTTTGGAAGGGTTCTCTTGATCGGTTTTCCATTCGTAAAGAAGAAACAATAGAACGGCGGTAATGGAAAGGACCAACGGCCAAAGCGCGAGGGGCGATTGGAGATACAGCGCCGCAACAACCGCCGAAACCCAATAACGTGAGAAAGACAATCGGTTCTCAAACAATTGCAGCCCCCGACAGACCAGCGGCAGGATGACCGGAAAAGCGTAAAAAAGCAGTCGGTGGACATCGACTGCGACCGTCATGGGTAATAAAACAAAAACGAGATGGACCGCAATTATTAGAAGATCCCGCAGGCCCAACCCCATTATCCCCAGAACCGCCCAGGGTAGCAGCTGACCGAACAACCATCGCAGAATCTCTTGATCGAGAAGAATGGCGAAGCCGCGCTCCCGATAAAACCGAACGGTCTCCCGTATGTTGTCGGCCATGATGGAGGAATGAGTGTAGCCGATTCCGACATCGACAATCCGGGGCCAGCAGAATTCGATCAGGAATGACGCAATTACGGCGGGGGCTATGCAGGCCACAAACAGAAGTAGCCGCTTGACTCGAAAGGGATATTCTACAAATGCAACCGCCGCAACGGGAATCAGAAAAAGAGTCTGCTCGCGGTTTACAGTCCCCAGAAACAATGCGGCTCCAGTTAATGCGTCGAGCCGGTGCCTCAGTCCGAAAAAGAACAGGACGTACGCCAGGAATGCCAGGGGATCGACAAACCAATAATTAGCGAAACAGAACTTCAGAGTCTGCGAACAGTAGAACAGGATTAAACCGATTCCGCTCAGACGTTGGGATACTCCCCAACTTCTCAGCAGGAAAAACAAGGCCGCGCCGCACAAATATAAAGCGCCTGTCGTAACGATTCGAAAACCCGTGTCGATGTCGAACGGGAGAAGAAACACGAGAAATGGAGTAAATAATCGTCTGCCGTACGGATAGATTTTTAACGTGAGCGGAGAAAAAGCCATTTCCCGGTACACCGAGACAGGACACCGGTCGGAGGGCGGGACCAGTCTCCACAGAACGACCATGCACATTGCCGCAAGGCCCAACGCGAGGAGGAAATCGGACCGGCCGAATACCGGCAATCGCTTCCGGTCAGTGGAAATCTTTGCGGACAAAATAGGCGCTCCGGGTGTAATCGTAAAAATAAACGGAATGAATCAATAGAAAACCGGGGCGGTCCGCCGGCATCATCACGGCAAAGGCATCATAGTCGCCCAGGCGTTTCCCCGAATCTTTCAGATTAATGATTGACGGAAGTATAAGGCGTACGCCAAGTTCGGTCTGGGGATACAGCTCCTGTCGATATCCGCTGAAGAAACCGATTTCTTTCTGCTCGTTCAGACAACAGAAACCCACCCGGGACGCTGGGGAACCCGTGTACGCGAGCAAGAAAATGATTCCTACCATTTCCGGTTCCTCGGGCAATCCCAATGCCTTACGGTCCACAGCAATCCATTGCCGGACACCATTCCGGGATTCGATACTCAACATGGGAGTTCCATCGGATGCCTCAACCGATGGGATTCCATCCTGATAGCCGCTACAAAAGACTGCGGATGGATTCTGTTCGATAAAAGGAATCGGTTGGAAGGATCCGAGAAGCCTGGGCCGCGCCCAATATCCGAGAACAAACAGCACACATAACCAAAGTCCAAGTGCACCGATTGAACAATACGATAGTCGAGTTATCCAAATCCGAACGACCTGTGGAACGGATGGCTGGTTCACGGAGGCTGCCTCGAGAACGGTGATGTGTATTCCACCTTGGAACTTTCCCATGTTTACGATACATGATACAAGCCTGCATGTTGAAGCCTCCAACGTGGAGGAAACCATATCCGACAGACGGTCCTTTCGATAGGATGGCCCTATGCAGGCCTTTCCCAAACATTGAGCACGCTCATCGTCTCTGCTATCCTATGTCCCTGGAATCAGGAGGAGAGTTATGTCGAATCTGCTGGAAAAGAACGAGGCACACAGGTTGATCGACCGGATGCCGCCAAACGCGACGTGGGATGATCTCATGCGGGAAATCTATGTCCGCGAGGCAATCGAGCGGGGGCTTGCAGACAGTGAGGCCGGACGAACAATAGATGTCAAGGACGTCCGGGCAAAATACGGCGTGCCCGAATGAGAGTCCACTGGACCAATACGGCTCCGGAACACCTGGAAGCAATCCATGATTACATTGCGCGAGATTCCACAACGTATGCCAGGCAATTGGTTCATCGCCTGACCCGTAAGTCCCAACAGATTGTGAATTTTCCATTCTCCGGACGCAAGGTTCCGAAATACGACTCGGACCGGACTCGCGAAGTGATCGAGTTCCCGTATCGAATCATTTATTTCATCAAGTCAGACCGGATCGATGTTCTTGCCGTGATCCACGGAGCAAGGGATATTCTTCAAACGCCGGAAGAATGTGACTGAGCCTTGGAAGTCGGCGCTTATCCTGCTTGTTCGGCAACCAGAACTGTGCCATGCAACCAAATAACAACCACATCGTCCTTATCAGGCCGCCCACGGGTGCGCCACGGCTTTCGTTTTTGTCCCTTCAGCCGCCGATCAACCTGGCTTATCTCGCCGCGGCGGTCCGTCCGGCCAATTTCCAGGTGGAAATCTGGGACTACGGGATGGATCCTTTCAGCCGGGATGATCTGGAAATGCGCGCGCAGCGGTTCCGTCCCGGCCTTGTGGGAATCTCCTGTCTCACACCGACCATTCCGTTCGGTTATGAAATCGCTACGGCGGTTAAGGAGATCTCACCGGATACCAAGGTTGTTATGGGCGGTTCGCATTCCAGCGCGCTTCCGCAGCAGACCCTGGAGGAATGCCCGGCGCTGGATGCGGTCGTTGTGGGAGAAGGAGAGCAAACGTTTCTGGAATGCGCGGAACGGGTGCGCTCCGGCAATTCCCTCGTGGGCTGCGCGGGGTTGGCACACAGACAGGGGGGCAGCCTCATCGTAGAGCCGCCTCGACCGTTGGTTTCCTCGCTGGATGAGTTGTCGTTTCCGGCGCGGGAATTGCTGGATCACGAAAGGTATTCAAAGGTACAGCATTCTCGCGGTATTTCGGAACAATTCGGCCCGCAGACGGAGATCTTCACCTCCAGAGGATGTCCGGGCCGGTGCATTTTCTGTGCGGTAAATGTCAACTACGGCTCTCGCGTGCGGTTTCGGAGCGTAGAGAATGTCTTGGCGGAGGTGGAAGAATGCCAACGGTGTTTCGGTATTCGGCATTTCATTATCCAGGATGATACGTTCAATCTTCGGGAAAGCCGTGTCGCAGACCTCATGCGCGGATTTCGTAAACTGGGGGTCCCGTCGTTCTCGTGTGATGCGCGAGTGGATACGGTCAGCCGCGAAATGCTGGCGGAAATGGCGCGATCCGGTTGCCGAAAAATCTCGTTTGGGGTGGAATCCGGCAGTCCGCGCATTCTTGCGCTGAATGGGAAAGGAATCTTGCGGGATCAGGTTGTGCGGGCGTTCGCATGGGCACGCGAGGTCGGCATCGAACTGCTGGAAGCAACATTCATGATCGGGAGTCATCCCGATGAGACGGAGGAGGATCTGCGTCAGACGCAGGATTTGATCCGCGAGATCCGACCGGACATCCTGTTCTGCTCCGTGGCGGTTCCGTATCCGGGAACGGAATTGCGCAATCTCCTGCAGCAGGCCGATTGTTACCCTTCCGAGGAACATTGGGAACATTTCGCGATGTTCACAAACACCCCGGTCTGGCGGACTTTTCATTTCTCCCCGGAGGAGCTGGTGCGCGCGCGAGACAGAGCGCTTCGGTCCTATTATCTCACGCCACGATACCTTTTGGGTCGGTTGGGAAAATTGCGTAGCGGAACAGAAGCGAAATACTGGATTCGCGCGGGGATGGATTATCTTCGAGCGACATTCCGGGGCCGTTAAGCAGGATCTTGTTTTGTCTCCTGCCCCATCTTTGTCAGGCGCATCAGCCCGCGCTCGATTTTCCGCTGGTCGGCGTTCTCCCGCAGTTGTCGTTCCGTTCGGTGCCAGATGACCTTGTAAACATCTTGGGGTTCTTCAACCCCTTTCATCTTGAAGGTATCCACAAATCGCATGTCATACCGATCCTCTTCTTCGAGAATCTCGTATAAGGCTTTCGAGAGGTAAATGTCATCGGCTTGCGCTACCCCTTGAACGCCCTTTCCGATGCCCAAGTCCACTGTTTGCACAATTTCTTTGCGCTGGCGAACCACATCACCGATGTGAACACCGATTGCGGCCCGGACATGCTTCTTCGCATCCAGGACGCTGTTTCGGCGAAACAGAAGCGCCTGTATCTCAATGGCGGCATCAACGGCACGATCCGGCTGTTTTCCGGGGAAACAGGCCATTACCTGATCGCCCTCTCCGGATTCCAGGTAGGTCGCACCATGTTTTAGCAGAACCGGCTCGACGATATTGCGATAATCCTTAATCAGTTCGTTCCCCATGCGGTCGCCAAGCGTCCAGAACTTCTTACTGGACTCGCTGACATCAATATAGAAGATAGCGTGCCGTTCCCTGTATCCCTCCACGGTCCCACCGGATGGCGCTTCATGCTCCACCTCGACGATCACGTCCGCCCAGTTGAACAAATACAGATCCTGAGGAACCGGGATGTTTTTCACCTGCGCAGTTCGAGCAAACAGGATGGGATATCGTTCGTTTTTGCACAGGGCATTGTAGATTGGTTTGGACAGGAAGATCTGTCCCGGTTTCGCCTCTGTCTGAACCCGTTTGGCGAGATTGCAGGCGTTGGATTGTTGCAGCTCCCCCCGATCATAAACCACATCGCCGAAATGGATTCCGATGGACGGAATGAGATGTTTGGCACCTTCATGGGGTGGGTCCCACGCCATCAGAATGTGCTGAACCTCCAACGCGGCCTCTGCGGCCTCTTCCGGTTTTTCGAAACACACTACAACCTGTGACCCTTCCGAGTTGGAGATATAGGTCGCATCATGCCGCTGCAAAACAGGGCGAATGACCTGCTGAAACTCTCGCAAAACCAGCACAGGAGTTTCCTCATTAATCAGCCACAATTCCTTGGATGACTCGGAAACATCAATGAACATAATCGCCCACTTGCGGACGAATTTTTCACGATAGATCTGCTCGGACCGCCTTCCGGCCTCCAATGCCGCATACAGTTTCGCGGTCATTGGATCCTCAGGTTGTTTCTCGCCGGGTTTTCTCAGATTGCGTTCGTCTAAGACAGGTTGTTTTTTCTTGTGGATGGAGAGATTTCGTTCGTCCAACATGATAACCGCGCCTCATTCGCGGGAATAAACGATCTTTTGGTGTTTGTAAATAATTTTGACACCGGCTCCCGCGAAATACAAGCCTGAGAGTCAACCGCGGATGGAAACCCCGGCCGCAGGATGCTGTTCACCGGGAGCGGCGGCTGCCACCCCCTGCGGTTCGTACAGCAGGCAGCGCACCTGCCGCCCATCTTCAAGGGTCCGCAGTTCCGGCTCGATTTGCGAACAGCGCTCCATGCGCTGTTCGCAGCGCGGATGAAAACGGCAGCCGGGTGGGTAGCGCAACGGGCTGGGAACCGCTCCCTCGATTACATGCAACGGTTCCCCGGGTTGCGCATCCAGCCGTGGGATAGAGCGGAGCAATCCGCGCGTGTATGGGTGCAGAGGGTCGGCAAAGATCGGATGCACCGGCGCTTCCTCAACAATCTTCCCCGCATACATTACCGCCACCCGATCGGCAACCTCGGCGATCACTCCCAAGTCGTGCGTGATCAGGATGATCCCCGCATCCATTCGTTTCTTGAGGTCCTCCATCAGGGCCAGAATCTGCGCCTGCACAGTAACATCGAGGGCTGTGGTCGGTTCATCGGCAATCAGCAGGTCGGGACTGCACGCAAGCGCCATGGCGATCATCACCCGCTGGCGCATTCCGCCCGACAGTTGGTGCGGATATTCATTCGCCCGCCGGCGGGGTTCCGGGATGCGCACCTTTTCCATCATCTCGACCGCAGCCTCAAACGCCTCCTGGCGACTCATTTTCCGGTGTATCCGAAACACCTCGGCAATCTGGTCTCCCACAGTGAACACCGGATTGAGAGCGGTCATGGGTTCCTGAAAAATCAGGGAGATGGCATTTCCGCGAATTTTGCGCATCTCGCGTTCGGAAAGAGTGAGAAGATCATTCCCCCGAAAGAAAATTTGTCCGTTCACAATCCGCCCGGGTGGAGACGGTATCAGACGCAGAATGGAAAGTGCGGTGACACTTTTCCCGCAGCCCGATTCCCCCACCAATCCCAGGGTCTCGCCGCGCCGGACGCCGAATGTGACTCCATCTACCGCTCGGCAGACCCCATCGCCGGTATAGAAATACGTGTGCAAATCCCGAACATCCAGGAGGAATCTGGTTGTCTTTTCCGGTTCGTTCATCTTCACTCCAAGGCGCGGCAAAAGAACCGCCGGCAAGAAGCCTGAGAACAGCAGTATCCTGAGCAACATCGAGGGGGTCAAGGCGTGCGGGTCCTTGACGCCTGGAAATCGGTCGCGCCGTGCCGGTGGAGAAGGAGCCAATCGCCTGCCCGGGGAATTCCGTCAGGATGTCTCAAAGATATTGAATTTACACTCAAGGATTGGGGACGATAAAAACGTGAGGCCGTTCACCCCCTCCCTCTGTGTCTTCCGCCGATGTGCGGGAACACCATGCGCCCTTACGCCTCACGAATCCGCAAATCGTTTTCCGACAGGAATGCCAGAAACCGGTCGTTGAAAGCGGCGATTTCCTCTCCGGTCAGTGTCCCATCAGGTTTGTATAGCGAGAATCGGAATGTGTAACTTCGCACATCCGCCATTTCGCCGGTTCCTTCATAGGCGCATACGTAATCTCGACGAAGAATCATCGGATGGGAGAATCGGTTTAAAATATCCTCTAATTCTCCGAACGGCCGCTCTTTCGGGAGAAGAATCGAGTAATCTTTTTCGCTGATCGGAAACCGTGGCGGTTCCTGGAACACGGTTTCCACTTTCGGCAGATCGAGAATTGCCTGCAAGTCGATTTCAAAACAGGCCAATACCATCCCGCGCGGAAAACATGATAATACATCCGCGCTGGGAATACCGACAGAGCCGATGATTCTGTCGCCGACCTGAATCGACAAGCTGGTCGGCTCATCGAACCAGGGAATCGACTCATCGGATTGGAAGGCTTTCCAGCGGGGTGGCTCAACGCGCGCCGTTTCCAGGATAGCCTCCACAATCCCCTTGGCACGGTTAAAGCAGGCTTGGGCGGGGCGCACGGATTTCCGGGCACACAATACACCGGCGAGCATCGGGGTCTCGATGCGGGAATCTCCTTGCGCAATGTACTTTTTCCCGATTTCAAAAATGTCGACATGATCCGTATGCCGCAGGTTCTGCCGCACCGCGCGCAGCAGGTTCGGCAGAAGGTGTGTCCGCATACAGGTGTTATTATCGGTACATGGATTCTTGAGGGTCAGGCCGTGGGTGGGTGTGTAGCCCAGTTCCGCAAGCCAATCGTTATCGAACCATCCATACGTGTAGATTTCCGACATTCCGAAGGTCTGGCTCAGCATAATGCAGAGACGGCGTTCCATTCGCCGCTTTTCGTTGAATGTCCCCTTCTCCATTTGGATCATGGGCATAGCCGGCTCGATGTTATCGAATCCGAAAATCCGCGCGACCTCTTCGACAATATCCGCCGGAATGGAGATGTCCCGCTCGCTGCGGTAAAGAGGCACGGTTACCAGAACATCCTCGCCCGATTTTTCCACACCAAATCCCAGGGACCGCAGAATCTCTTCTGCGCGTCCGGGCGGCAGCGGGCGACCGATCAGACGGTCCACACTGCCGGACTTGAGACGAATTGTGCGGTCTTTGCTGTCCAGTTCCGGAGCCGAGTCGAACAGACAGGAGACCACTTCGGCTTTCGGGAAAGCGGTCCGGAGAAGAGCCAGGAATCGCTGAACCCCCACTTGTGTGTTGTGATGAGGCTGTCCGCGTCCGAATCGCTGGGCGGCATCGGTGCGAAGCCCCAGGCGCAGCGAGGTTCTCCGGATCGTGCTTGGATCGAAATTCGCGCTCTCCAGAAAGACGCGGCGGGTTTGTGCAGTGATTTCTGTTTCCGCGCCACCCATCACCCCGGCAATCGCGATCGGTTTCGTTCCGTCCAGGATCATCAGATCTCCGGGGATCATAGGGCGGGCAACGTTGTCCAGGGTAATGAATGCCCCCGCTTCTTTCATCGTGTCGATCCGCACGTTTTTGACGGTGTCCCAATCGAACGCATGAAGCGGTTGGGCCAGTTCGGCCATGACAAAGTTTGTCAGATCGACCGCCAGATTGATCGGTCGCATCCCAATCTGCAGAAGAACAATCTGAATGGATAATGGAGCCGGAACGGGAGGCAGATTCTCAATCCCGATAGCGCAATAGCGCGGGCAACGCTGTGTGTCGAGCACTTTTACATCCAAGGCAGGCAAGCCGCTGAAGCGAGCGGTATCGACCAGATCCAGCGGTTTCAGGGGGACACTGTAAATAGCGGCTAACTCCCGCGCCAGGCCATAATGCCCCCAGAGATCGGGCCGGTGGGTTAATGACTTGTTGTCTACCTCGATCAGCCAGTCCAGCGGTGCGCAGTATTTTTCCAAAGGATCGCCGGGCCGGGCATCCTCGCCCAAATCGAAGATGAAATCGTCGTATCCGCCAAGACCGATCTCAGCCGGAGAAACCAGCATTCCCTCGCTTTTCTCACCGGCCATTATGGTTGTTTGGAGAACGGTTCCATTGGCGGTTTTTGCGCCGGGGAGGGCAAACAGGGACAGCATTCCCTCGCGGATATTGGGAGCGCCGCAAACGGTTTGAAAGATTTTCGCTCCCGTATCCACCTCAACGATTCTCAAGTGATCCGAGTCCGGCATGGGACCGGATCGCAGGATGCGGGCCACCACCACGTTCTCCACGCATCGCCGGACCTGCTCGACACCTTCCACCTCACAGGTGGCCATGGTCAACCGCAGGGCGATTTCCCGGGGCGACTGCTCCGGGATGGAGACATATTCTCGAAGCCAATTCAACGAATAATACACGGGTTCCTGTTCCTCCTGATTCCTTCTTTCACAGGCTCGGTGGGAATTGTTTCATCACACGCAAGTCGCCGGAGTTCAACACACGAATATCGGAAATGCCGTACCGCATCATTACCAGGCGGGTGAGTCCGAGACCGAACGCGAAACCGGTCCACTCATCGGGGTCGATTCCGCCGAACCGAAGCACGTTTGGGTGTATCATTCCACAGGGTAACAGTTCCACCCAGCCGGAATGCTTGCAGGTCGAGCAACCGGGGCCGCCGCAGATCAGGCACTGAACATCTAATTCGAATCCCGGCTCGACGAACGGAAAATAGCCGGGCCGAAGCCGAACGGTGATATCCCGCCCGAATACACGCGACAGGAGGCCTTTCATTACGCCGATCAAATTCGCTACGGTCACGTTTCGATCTACCATCAACCCTTCCAATTGATGGAATGTATTCTCATGGCTTGCGTCGATCGTTTCGTATCGGAAACACCTTCCGGGGAAAATAAAACGGAACGGGGGCTTGACCTGCTCCATCATGCGAACCTGGCAGGCGGAGGTGTGGGTGCGAAGGATCATGCCGTTATGGAGCCAGAAAGTGTCCTGCATTTCGCGCGCGGGGTGATCCTCCGGGATGTTCAGGGCAACGAAGTTGTAATAATCCGTCTCGATCTCAAATCCCTCTGCGACCCGGAATCCGAGAGATTCAAAGATATCTTCGATGAACGACTGAACGATGGTCAGCGGGTGGAGCGATCCCCGCGCGGGTCGGTCCCCGGGAAGCGTGATATCTACCTCGCGGATTTGGGACCGGCGCTCGGTTCGCTCCAGATCCGCCGCGCGTTTCTCGATAGCCTCTTCCATCGCGACTTTGGTGTCATTGAACGAAACGCCGAACTCTTTGCGCTCTTCCGGGGAAGCGGTTTGAAAGGAGAATCTTTTGCGGCTTTCCGCCAGGAGACCTTTCCGACTCAGGAAACGAGTCCGTACCGCCTCCAGGTCCTGAAGGTTTCGAACTTGTGCCAGAGAAGTATGAAACTCAGTCAGCAAACGGTCGAATCGATCCATAACGCTGTCCTTCCCGATATACCGTGGGTACTCTTGGAGAGAAAAGATTATCTTGCGGGGAAAAGGCCGATTTCCTCAAGGGACCCGTACCTTTCCGCATAATGGGACTTTGCCATCCCGGCCAAATGACGGAAGATACACACAGGATGAATTGAAAGGAAGTTAAGATGAATCAGCAGGGGGTCTTTCCCGCTGTCACCGAAATCCTGCCGGACATCGCGGAATTGGTAACCGCTGCTGCCCGATCCTGCGGGATGATCGATGCCCACGTGGCGCAATTGGAGCTGGCGGTGGATGAGGCCTGTACAAATATCATCCAGTACGCGTATGCGGGCCGCGATGGGGGGAAAATAGAAATCCTGTGCGAAGACGATCGGGAAGATTTTCTTGTTGCCATCCGGGATAATGGGGTTCCATTTGACCAGACACAACCAACCGAGCCGGACCTGGATTCGCCCATCGAGGAGCGTCAGATCGGCGGTCTCGGACGGTTTTTTATGCGAAAATGTGTCGATGATCTGACCTATCTGCGGGAAAACGACCACAATGTGCTGATCTTACGCAAGAGAATCCGGTGACTGCGATTGATCTTCCATTAAAGAAACCGGGTAGCCTTCAAGCCACCCGGTTTCTCGTTGGGTAAGTATCGAATTCATCTTTAGAGATTTCATGTCAATCCGGCAGGCCATCTCGGTTTGAGTCCGGGAAATCCATCACAAAGATCTGTTTCCAGGGGTTTCCGTTCTTGTCGGGCATTGTCCGGCCGAACGCAATCAGGTTGCCTTTGCGAGACCAGACAAAATCGAACGCCTCCGGCTCTCCCGCCTCGGTCAGCGGAATCGCTTTTCCGAAACCATCGCCGGGAACCGCATTGACTACAATCAGTTGGCCCTTCTTATTCACGGTCAGGAAGCTGTTTCCCGACGGATGCCATCGAGCAGAAAGCGTCACTCCATCCGGCTCAAAGGTAGCCTGATGAGGCTCGCCGCCCAGGGGAGAGATCAGGAAAACCTGTGGGATACCGCTCTCATCGGCCATGATGAAAGAAAGTTGGGAGCCATCCGGGGAGGAGCGAACAACCCCTTGCGCACCCGGAATCTTCTTCTCTGTGCTGAAAGTCAGTCGGCGCTGCACGGTTCCGGCGGGCGGCTGAGGAAACGAATCTTCCGTTCCTTCAAGCGGCCCCCAGGCTCCCGGTTTCGTCAGGTCGGCGGGAATATCCACAATAAATACCTCTTCTACTTCCCGGCCGTTCTTGTCCTTTACCCTGCCGAGAAACGCGCGGGCTAACTGCCGTTTCCCATCGGCCCGCTGATACCCATGCGTGCCGACCCAGCTGTCGCCGGCGGCCTGGTTGATTTCATCGCTTCCGGGTTTCGGATCGGGTGTCACGCGGACAACCAGCACGCTCCATCCTTCGCCGTCGTGGTTCTCACCTTTCGGGTCCCTGTCCGTTTTCACCGGCTTGCCAAGCTGGGTTACACCGATGGTTCGGAGGTCTTTGCCGAGGGCGTGCATGATTTGATCGTTGTACGTATAGCCGACCCATTTCCCGGTCGCGTCCGGTTCATGCCGGTGGGTTCCACCGCGCAGCGCGCCCGGAGTAAACGGGGGAGTCACATCCCGCGCATCCATGATCCATGTTTTGCCGGAACCGTCTCCCGCCGCCACACGCCCGAATCGTCGGTGCTTCTCGTATTTCAAGCCCAGGGAGGTCAGTTTACCACAGATAAACATCCCCTCATCGGCCACCGGCGAATAGCTGACTGCACCCATTCCCGGCCCGAAATCCTGCCTGGGATTTTCCGCCTCGTAGAGGACCGTGATTTTGCCGGTCTCAATGTCCACTTTCTCAATGGTCCGGCCGTTGGCGATGTTGCCGTCCGGGGGACGGGTGTCAAAGCAGAGAAAGCGGTCGTCCGGAGAAAAATTGTCGTTGTTGTCCAGGCAATGATTTTTGGAATCGAAAGTCAGCTGGCGGACGGTTCCCCCTGTGGCACAAACCGTGGCAGCAACTCCGATTCCCAGGGATAGGGTCAAGCAGGCGACTCCGCTCATAATCAATAAAACACTCCTTGGTTTTGAGTTATGGTCTCGAATGTCGAGTATCGCAAATCTTTTCACAGAGCCTCCGAAAACCGGGAACCTGTGCAGCTCTTTTCCTCCTCTTCCTCCGGGAGCGCAAGCGTGAAGATAAGGGCGGTGTCAACCTGTCCGCTTCTTCCATCTGAAATGTGCGTTGACGCGGGGATTTCCGCAGCAGGCATGAGATATGAAACCAGAGTCTCATGGTTTTTTCCAGGCTAAGCAGCGGACGAACGGCATACCGGACCGTGTGGAACATGGCTCTTCCCGCCACAGGCAGCAACTGTCTTGTTCCGCAGAGCGGGAAGGGGGCTATGACTACACGGTCTGTGAGCGAGAGGAAAAAGGGGGATGCGGGATTCTGGATCAGAGGATATCATACGGCCCTTTGCGGGGTGGGATGGAATGCTATCTTTTGCGGAAACGATATCCCGGAAAGCGTTCTTTCAGGTGATTGTGCGAGGAGAGAGGTCGGTTGTGATTGCCGGACGACTCCGCCGAGTATGTTCCTGTGCGCGATGCAGGACAGTTTCAGGCCGCGAACTTTGCATCTTCTGCGTGTGACGTGGTTTCATTTTTACGATGACTTGGGCAGGAATCTCCTGGTGAATTTCCTTGCAGTGACGGCTTTTTTTGTGCCGTTGCCGATTCTGGGGATTCCGGTGTCTATCTGCGCGATTTGTGCGTATGCGAACAGCCTGGTTCGGTTCGAAGACCCCCCGGCGAGCCGGTTCATTACGGAATATCGGCGGTATTTCCGGCGGGGATTGGGATATGGCTGGTCTTACCTGGCGGTGTGTGTGCCGCTCGGATTCAGTTTCGGTTTTTATCTTCATCACAACAAAGAATGGGGGCTGTGGGGATACCTGCTTGCGGGGATCTGTTTCTGGTCGCTGGTGTTCTATCTTGCGATGGGATTTTATTTTTTCCCCCTGCTGGTCCATCAACGGGAGGGATTCCTCCTCATGATGAAACGGTCGGCGCTCGCGGTTTTGCTCGGACCGGGGTATGTTTGGATCGGAATGAGTGTCTGGTTATTGTGGGTGGCGATATGTTGTATTTTTCCACCGTTGTTGCTTATTGTTCCGGTCATCTGGGCGGCGATCACGGCGAATGCGGCGCTTTTGCTGCTGTTGAATGAATATCGCGATGAGGTTCCCGACGTATGATTGTTTTTGCATCTCCGGCTTTCTTGTGGGGCCTTGCAGCATCCATTCTGCCGTGGATTCTCCGTCGGCGTCTGCCGAGAGAGATTCCGAGAGTCCCGTTTGCATTTATCTCTTTTTTGCGTGAGGTGGAGGCGCAGGAGTTTATCAGTCCGCGGTTGCAGGAATGGCTGCTGTTGCTGTTGCGGATACTGATCGTGGTCGGGCTGGTGATGGCGGCGGCGGACCCGGTGTGGGTTTCCAGCGGGTGGGGAGAAACGCGGGAACAACTGCGGGTGATGTTGGATACTCGTTCGGGAGAGGAAGCAGTTCTTTTGTTGGATCAATCGGCGAGTATGCGGTATACGGGGGGGGAGATTTCATCATGGCAGGCGGCGGTCGATCAGGCCCGGCGGGTTCTTCAGTCGGATTTCGGGCGCTCCTGGGCGTTAGGGTTCTGGAGCGACACAAATGGCGGCTCCATTTCTCTGCGGGATCGTCTGCATCGCGGTAATGTGTCGGACCTGGCGCGAATTCTGGATGAATCGAGTCCTGTCGAAGGACCGTCGCATTTTCGTGCTTTATTGGAGGAGATTTCGCGGGATCCGGGACTGTCGCCGGTGGTCTTGATTACGGACCATCAGGCTTCAGGGTGGAGAGACCTGCTTGATACGCCGCCGAGCGGGGAGTTCGGAGCGCCGCCGCTCTGGGTGATCACGGTAGGAGAACGTCCGACACAGGCTGTCTGGGTAGAGATCGCCTCCATGTCGAGCGTTCCCTGGGCGGCAGGATTTGATGAGGAAATCCAGGTAACGATACACCAGTGGGGCGATGTGAAATTCGGGAATCCGGTTCTCCGGCTGATTTTGGATGATGCGGAACCGGTTGAGCTTGCGGAGGTTCCGTGTCCGTTGGATGGCACACCGATGGAGGGGGTTGTGAAAGATGTTTCATTGCGGATGAATGTCCGGTTAGGCGGAGCGGTCGGCGAGAGGGATGTCATTCGGGTTGCGCTGGAGTTGGTGGGGGATCAGGGGGGTTCTCCGCTGAGTTGGATTACCGGTGAGATTCCGGTACTTTCCGGCAGAAAAGTGTATTTCATCGGGGATACCGCCGCGGTGGAGGCGGTGCGTGGATGCCTGGAAACGGATGGGGTGGCGCGTGCATTTGATCCCGTCTCGGCACCGGGTGTGGATGGGATTCCGACGGATGGATTGCTGGTGACGGCGCTTTCGGCGGTGCAGGCGCAAATCCCGCAATGCGCGGCGTGGGTTCGGCAGGGGGGCAACTGTCTGTTATTGCTGGATGCGAATCCGGAGCAGGTCGGCGCAGATTTGCTTCTTAAATGGCAGTCTCTCGATGGGAATGCCGTTCAACAGGATGCCGCGTTCGAGACGGGCGGCCGGTTGGGGGAGATTCTATCCGATTGGCCGGAGGGCGCCTGGCGGGAATGGCAATCCCCGGTGGGGGGGTATTCTCCATCGGCGAATGCGATTGCATTTTTTGGCGCGCGGGAGGGACCCCGGACGGATCGGCTCGGCACAATAGACCAGGGGCTGGGAAAAATAATTTACATAAATATCGGGCAGGGAACCGGGGCAAGAGTTTTGCGCAGCCCGATCTTTCCTTCGGTTGTGCTGGAGTCCATGAAATTTCTGGCGAAGCGGCAGGACTCCGAATCATGGTTGCGCGCCGGGCCAAATCCGGAAGGAGACCTTCGCCCACTCACTGATGAGGAACGACAGAAACTGGAGCAGACGGGGTTTGTTCGATTTTTCTCGGCGGAGGAGCTGGAACAGCCGGGGTCCGTTTTGGCCGCCCCGGTACCGCTTCGTTCGCAGGTTCTGGGGATTGTTATTTTGCTGGGGCTGATCGAGCTCTGGCTGGCGAATCGTGGTGTTTCTTCGTGAAGATCCTCTTGCGCCGGAAGTCGGGTGATGATAGAAATGAGGAGGATTCAGGTGAGGGCAGGAATCGCCCCACTTCGTATCTCCCCCGCTCTTTGGGGAGAAGTTCTTTGGGCACATTTGAGATTACCAGGACAGTTTTTACGGGTCGGATGATGAAAACAATCTGGGTACCTATCCTTGGGGCGTTTTTGCACTTCACAATATTCAGTGGGTATGCGCAACAGGAATATCCTGCGCCGCAGCTGGTGAGACCTGCGAACGGGGCGCAAGTGTATCTTTCTCAGATTCGGTCGGACGGGCTTCATTGGGAATCAGTGCCCGGTGCAGTTAAGTACGAAATCGAAATCCTCGGTCCCTCCAGTTTTAACCAGGGTTTTCCGTACACGACCAGCACGACTACCCCGAATTTTGTATTCGGGCAGAACGGGGCGCTGGATACGACATTCACGGGAACCTATTACTGGCGAGTGAAGAGCGTATTCGGTTCGGAGGAGGATTCTATCGAAAGCGAGTTCTCCGAAATGTGGTCTTTTCTTGTGACGGTTTCACCGACCCCGACCAAGACTCCCTGTCTGATCCCTACCCCGGATCTGGATATCAACAACGACAACGCGGTGGATTACAAGGATTTGTTCTTTCTTAGTCAGCAATGGACCCCCGGGGGACGGAACTTGTTATCCTATGCGCCGTATTTTCGGATTCGGAATATAACGCCGACACCGACACCTACGCCGATTCTTTCCGCTCCGCAATCGCTTCAAGTTCTGGTGAACGGTCAGGTTATTCCCTCCACGCAGGCGATACCCGGCAATCAGATAGGCTCGGTCCTGCTTCGGTGGGCGCCGGTGACCGGAGGGATATCTGTTGTTTATGAGGTCTCTGTAACGGCTCCTCAGCCGCAGGCATCCGTATTCTATCCCAACTTGTCGCAGAGTGAGATTCGCCCATACGCGGGATACCAGGGGTTGTATCCGGGGACATACACGTGGAGTGTCCAGGCTGTCGATAGTCTGGGTAATCGTTCGCCTGTTTCCGTTTCTACCTTCAAGGTTTCTGTCGGGGAACCCCCCAGCGAAGTGGTGACTCCCTACAATGAACCGGATTATGATTTGAACGCCGACGGTATTTTTAGCGGATTGGATTTGTTTTCCTTTATGGGAAGCTGGTACCTAATGAAGGACGATGAGAGATTTCAGGTACAAGCCGATTACGACAAAAACGAGGTGGTAATGCAGGAAGATGCGGTGTTCTTGTCCGACTATCTTTCACGGTCCCAGTTGCCGCCGACGCAGTTTACGACAATTGATTTATACAATCCGCCACAGGGCGGCAATCCGGCGGCTTACAACCGGACAGTTAACGCGGAATCTACCATGGCGATGAAGGTATTTGAATTGGCGTATTGTGAGATCCATTTCGAGCCGGTCGAAGGGGCGATCGATTATGAAGTGACTGTGATGGGATGGACGAACGCGAATAATTGGCCGATCGGGACCCGTTTTCGCACCGGCGGTCAGCTGTCGATTACATTCCGACTTCGTGAATCGGTTCGGTTTGTTCCGACTGTTCCGGGGGCTTACAAGATCACCGTGCGGGCTATCGATCCGCTGGGTACACCTGGAATACGCAGTTCGAGCCTGAATGTCGCACTCAGCTACTAATGATTCGGAATCCGCAGCGGAGGTCCGGCGTATTCTTGTTCGCTCGACCAACTGGGTGGGGGATACGGTTCTTATCACACCCTCTATTCATGCCTTACGGTGTGCCTATCCAAGAGCGCAGATTGCAGTGTTAGCCGTTCGTGCAGTCGCCGACCTTCTCAAGTATCATCCCGATGTCGATGAAATCCTGGTTTATGAGCGGACTGGTCGTCACCAGGGTTACCGTGGAATGCTGGTAATGGCCGGGGAACTCAACCGGGAGAAGTTTACACACGCCTTTGTGATGCCGAACTCGTTTTCCTCCGCACTGATGATACGATTGGCGGCTATTCCACATCGGATCGGGTATGGGATTCGAGGTCGTGAGTGGTTGCTGACGGATTCTCGCCCGTTGCCCAGGGAGCTCCTCGGGCATCATCAGATCTACTATTACCTGGGAATTCTCCGGAGCGGGGAACGGGCTTATGCGGTTCCAGAACCTCGGATTGTGGTAACGGAAGAGGAATCCGGGTGGGCGGCGGAACGCTTGCAGCGGGACGGGATTCGACCGGAGGACCGTCCGTGCGGGCTTGTGCCCGGTGCGACGTATGGAACGGCAAAACAATGGCCGCCGGATCGGTTTATTGAAATCGGCAAGCGGCTTGTCGGTGTGGGTAAACAAGTAGTTCTTTTCGGGAACGAGAAGGAGCGGGAACTGACATTTGAAGTGAGCGAAGCCATCGGAGAGGGTTGCCTGGATATGGGAGGGCGCACGAATATGCGTCAGTTTATGGCGTTGCTCTCCAGGTGTGGTGTGGTGATTTGTAATGATTCGGGTGCGATGCATGTCGCCGCTGCGCTGGGATGCCGCATCGTGGTTCCAATCGGCTCTACAGACCCGTATACGACACGACCCTGGGGACAGGGACATGTGCTGATCCGTCACGCAATGCCCTGCTCGCCGTGCCTGGAACGCCATTGTCCGCTTGGGCATCATCTTTGTATGGAGCGTATTCGTGTTGAGGAAGTCTGGGCCGGTGTAAGGCGGGCGTTGGCGGGATCATCCTGAGCCTGTCAGTAGCAGGCAGATGGCTTGCCTGACGAACTGCTCCAGCATTCCGATCAAGGCGACTCGCTGTGGGCTGAAGAGGCTGAACGGCGTTTGGATGAGTTGGAACAGGGACGGGCCACGGAGCTCCCTGCCGAGGAGGTCCTTCGGCGGGCCAGGGCTGCCGTCTCGTGAAACCGATTGCAGTCCGTAGTGAGGTGGACGAGAAGATCATCGAGGCTGCGCGGTTCTATGAGAGTCGATCTGAGGGATTGGGGTTTGAGTTCTTGGAAGAGGTCGAACGATCTCTTGACCAGATCGTCGCTATGCCTGAGGCATGGCAGAAGATTGGAGATCGGGTGCGCCGCAAACCGATGTGGCGATTCCCTTTCAATGTCATCTATGCGGTTTATGCGGATGGTGGCATTGGCCCATCAGAAACGACGCCCGTTTTATTGGCGAAAACGTCTGGGGGACCCAGGGGAAGATGCGACCTCAGCATGAATCGGATGCAACCCTATTCCCTCGGCCCATCCGCTCCGTGCGGCATACACCGTAAATCCCACCTATTCGTCCCCCGGCGTTCCCCATCCGTCCCATTCCAAACTTGATTCCCACCGGCCAAAGCCCTGCAATTTCAGGCAGGCAGGACCTAATATACCTTGTCCAATACTCCAACAGGAGGATTTTACGATGAAGATCGGAATAGTCACATTTACGGATGGTCGAAAACGGGTCGCCGATGCGACCAAGGCAGATTGCCTCCATTTCCAGAAACGGATTGCGGATTGGCTGAAAGGCGAAGGGCATGAGGTGGTCGAGTTTGAGGATGTCATTTGGAACTACGATACGGCCCGGAAAGGAGCCGGTCTGATTATCGGGAGCGATTGCGACATCGCGGTGTTCAATTTCTGTGTGTGGTCATTTCCCGATTTGACCGCGCAGGCGGCGATGCTGATCGAGTGCCCGATCCTGTTTGTCGGGAGTATCAACCCATCCCAGCCCGGCTGGGTGGCGTTTTTTGCTTCCGCCGGTGCGCTTCACGAGATCGGGCTTCCCTACGGCCGTGTGCTGGGCGATGTTGCGGATCCGAAGGTGCAGGAGAAAATCAGAAGATTCCTGAAGGAACACGAACCGGATGCGTGTGTGCGGGGCGAAGATGTTGCCCATCAGCTGTCGGGGATGCGGTACGGCCATTTTGACGGACCTGCGATGGGGATGTATACCGGGCATGTGGACGCCAGCCAGTGGATGGCCCAGTTCGGGATTCACGTCTATCACCGGGGCCAACTGCACCTGTGGCAGATGGCGAAACAGATCGACCCCAGTCGTGTCCAGGCGGGACTTGACTGGCTCGAGAAGTATTGCGGGGAAATCCAATACAACAACACAAACCTCACGCCCGGCCTGGATGGAACATTGGCTCGGCAAGTGCGCATGTACCTGGCGATGAAAGATTTTTGTAAAGAGGAAGGGATCGATTTCTGCGGTCTGAGCGGCCAGCTCGATATGACCGAATGGCCCGACCTTTGCGTCGCAGATTTGCAGGAAGCGCTCTTGAACGACATTGCCGACTGGGAAGAGGAAAAGAAGAAGGTGATTGTTTGCGCGACGGAGTGCGACAGCAACGCCGCACTGACCATGCAGATTCTTCACCTTCTGTGTGGGAAACCGGTTCTGTTTGCCGACCTGCGTCACTACCATGCGGACCGGGACCTGTTCGACCTGGTCAATTCCGGTCAACATGCGCCCTGGCTGGCCGAACGGAGCGATGATTTCCGCGAGAATTGGAAGAAAATCCGCCTGATGCCGGCAACGGAGTTTTTCTACCGTGGGGGGGGCGCCTCCGTGCAGTTCTATGCGAAACCGGCGGAGTCGGTCACTTTTGCGCGGATTGTCCGTATCCGGGGTGAGTTTGTGATGCACATTTTCCCCGGCAGTTTCGAGGCGCTTTCCTACGAAGAAGAGGAAGCTTTGGGCAAGGAAACGGCATACACCTGGCCTCATGCGTTTGCGCGGTTCCACTGCGACTTTGAGGCGTTCTGCGAGAACTTCTCCGCGAACCACATTCATGCCGCCATCGGCAATTATGTGCCGGAGCTGATCGCCGTCTGCCACGCGCTCGATATCGAGCCGGTTGTGATTCGGTAAGAGAGATTGAATCGGGGGTGGGTTCGGAAGGGCGAACCCACCCCCGAGCTTTGCTGGTGCTAATGGACAAGGAGAACGCACAGAAGAGGTAAAGCGAATTCTTCGAGACGCGATTTGTCTGATCATACAGGATCGGCTTGAGGATTTTCGCTCTGTGAGATGATTGGCAAGGTGGGGGAGGGGGGAAATACTATCCGGGGTGAAGAAAGCCGAGTGGCGAATGAAAGCGGAATACACGGTAATCATCCAAGAGGCACCCGAGGGCGGGGCCAGGGTTGATGTCTCAAATGGTCTGTATAATTATTGTCCAGGCGAGCGTGGAGAGCTCGCTTGAACCGAATCATGACCACGTTTTGACATAGGGGGACATATCAATGCCAGATGTCATTTCACAAATTGGGACGCAGCTTCCAAAACCGACCCTCCCACAACCGGTTCATGATGCCGGTGAGTCTCTACGAAGACTGATCGAAGCCGACGCCTATGTTGGAGAGGTTGTGTCGCTGGGTTACAGCGAAGCCATCCTTCAGATTCACGATTTCCACCGGCGACAGGTCGGCGGAATTCCCGCGTTGTGCTTTTTGCTTGCCTCACGCGTGAATCCAGAAATGACCCCCGATCCAAGGGAGGAAGATACGTCAGTTATCTTACTTCGGGTGATGGACCATGCCGATCTTCCAAACGCCGAAGACGCGAGGCGTGTCCGTGTTGAGAATGCCCAGCGCGTCAGCGGCGAGTTGGCCGTGAATTGGGATGACCGCACTGTGATGGATGCGACCACGCATAATCTCCTAAGCTATGCAGGGGTGCGATGCCGCGTAATCGGGACATACTACATGGCTGATCTCGGGACTGACTCTAATCCGAATTGGCAACTGTGCTTTGGATCGGATATCAGCAATTATTATCCGAACCGTGGCCTGAAAGTGTTCAAGCCTCGCGGAGAAATCTTGGCGGGTATTGTCAACTTTCGGGACCCGATTATCTTTCCGGAGATCCAAGTCCCCATGGTCCGAATTGGTCACGTCCGCTATGCGTCAACCAACAGGCGGTTTCAGAATGTAGCCAGCGTGCCCGTGTCGGTCACTCCAACGGACTTGCTGGGGCAGAAGACCGCCTTGTTCGGCATGACTCGCACAGGTAAATCCAACACCACGAAAATTGTCCTGAAGGCAATATTCGCGTTGCGCTGGGCAGCCACCGATGCCCGGAGAATCGGTCAACTTGTGTTCGATCCGAACGGTGAGTATGCAAATGAGAACACACAAGACTCGGACACCGGGACTGACAACCCGAACGCGATCAAGAATGTTTGGAAATGTGCGCCTTCCGATCTTGCGGACCATTTTCGAGAGGATGTTGTTACCTACGGGATTACAAAGCACCCAAACGACCCGGATCGAATCCTGATGCTACTAAACTTTTACCAGGATCAAAACCTTCAGACTGGCAAGGAAATCATCAACGCTGCACTGGCAGGGCGCACGTCAATGTATATTCAAAACTTCTGTGACGTGAGTTTTCTGCTACCACCAGATGCGGATGAGGGGGAGAAGGTACGTTTTAAGCGACGCGTTTTGTTCTACCGAGCGTTGTTGCACGAATCGGGTTTTGGAAAGCCATCACAAGAGGCTCGCTTGAAAGGCTTGTTTAGCAATGAACTTCGCAAGGCGCTCATGTCTGGAAAAGGCAAAGATCCACTGAAATATAACATCTGTGCATCAATCCTTGAGAAAGAAACCGCATCTTGGGCGGAAGTTGCCCAAGCTGGCAAGATCCTCCAGGAATTCATGTACGATGGGACATCTGGTTACCAAGATTTCGAAAGGGAATATGTGAAAAAAAGCACTTCGGGTTTTTGGGCTGACGATGCATTCAAGAAGATTCTTGGGATCTGGTCCTATCCAAATGGGCCAAAGCTCCTTGGGGCGGTAAAAGAGCAACATACGGATCAGACTAGAACAGATTATGCGGATGACATTTGCGAACACCTGAGGCAGGGGCGACTGGTAATCGTTGACCAGTCGAGCGGTGACGCTGAGATTAACAAGGCCGCGGCTGATCGTGTGATTCAAAAAATCTTTGATCGCAACAAAGATCTGTTCCGGCAAGGTCAAGTACCTCCACATATCCTCGCCTATGTTGAGGAAGCACATAACATCTTGCCGCCATCGAAGGAAGACGACTTGAGGGACATTTGGGTGCGCACAGCTAAGGAAGGCGCGAAGTACAACATTGGACTTGTATACGCGACGCAGGAAGTTTCCTCAATACAGAAGAACATACTTCGGAATACGGCAAATTGGTTCATTGGTCATTTGAACAACACGGATGAGACCCGTGAACTTAGGAAGTTTTACGACTTCGCCGATTTCGAGAATAGCATTCTGCGGGCACAAGACCGCGGTTTCATTCGGATGAAGACCCTCTCCAATCCGTATGTCGTGCCAATCCAAGTAGAGCGCTTCAGCATACAAGGGGATTGAACACTATGCCTTACGAGGGAGAATACGCGCACTACCAACCTCTGAAGCGCATCGTCGAATCTGAACGCGTACAGCAACTGCTCCGGCGGTCTCGCGTGCTCGGTCCGACTGTGCTGACGCAGGAGGCAATGCCCAAAACTCCACCGGCAGCCGACTCCCCACTTCCGTCTCTTGTGTTGGCAATCGATGGAAGTTATGCCGAGGTTGATGTTCGCAATGGTTATCCTGGAGCAAAGGTCGGCTACTGTTCTGTGGCTTCTGTCGTCTTGAATCTTGCTGAATTGGAGCATTTGGATATAGACAGGCCAGTCAATCCGGTTGATTTCCGCCGGACGGAAGCTCCATCATCCGATGCCAGTGCGCTACCTGGATGTAACGTTATTACCCGCGATCATTCATCGGCCAAGGACTCGTTCCGTGAAGCGTTATTCGATCTCCTGCATGACGCGATTGTTGATGAGGAGGACAACACGCGGCTGCTTGCGACTTATCAAGCCCTTCTCGCATACAAGCCGACAGAGAAGATTGAATGTCCATACGCGCATCTCGGCTGCGATCATCAGGTGCCCATCACTTCAGATGTGAGCACATGTCCTTGCGAGCGCCGGAAGCCGTTGTTCCCCACCGACGCGCTTCGTATTCATGAGAGATTCAACGACGATTCAGGCACAAATGGAGAGGCTTTCGGATACGTACTGAGTGTCTGGGAACGCCTGCTTCTCATTCACTTGTTACGTTGTTTTGAGCAGCGGAACTGGCTTGATCGGCTGAATGCCGTGGCCTTTTTTCTCGATGGGCCATTGGCGATATTTGGCCCGCCAGCCTGGTTGAGTGCGGCGGTCAGTCGCGAGCTTCAACGCTTGAATGCAATTGTCCAGGAAAAGACCGGCAACGATATTGTTATCGTTGGCATTGAGAAATCGGGAAATTTCGTGGCTCATTTCGAGGAAATTGACAGTCGGGAGGACGGAGGGCAGCACTTCCAGCCTGGCTCATTTTTCTTGCCAACGGATGCCTACATTAAGAAACGGATAATCTTTTCGGATAGCACGAAACGCTACGGCGCGGACACGTATTTTGGGCGGAAGTTCTTCTATAAGACGAAGAGCGGCGCTCGGATTGTGGCGAACATCCCTTTTCTGACACCTGAACAGGATTCGCTCGCGAGCGATGATCCAGCGCCGTATCCACGTCTAGGCACCGTCTGCGCGCTGCTCGACAAGTTGGTGACCTGTCGCTTTCCGAACGCGTTGGCCCCGATTGTGAGTGCACACGCACAAGCATCTATCCCTTTGCATTTGGGGCAGAAGGTCCTCCGGCAGCTGGCCCAGGTTCTTATGCGTGAAAGAGGATGATGATGCCTGATTCTCAGATAGGTTGCTACGGAACTGCTGCAAGCCGTTGGGCTGGGGTTGGCCCCTACTATGCGATGTTTCCGGTGAGTTTCGCGAATGAGGCGGTGAAGGAATACACAAAACCCGGTGATTGGGTTTTCGATCCGTTTGCTGGACGAGGTACATCGCTTTTTGCTGCAGCTTCGCAAGGCCGCTTCGGTTTGGGGATTGAGATCAACCCTGTGGGTTGGGTTTACGGAAAGGCAAAGATCGAAACAGCTGAGCGCAAGGATGTCGAGGAACGAATCCGTTGGCTGGGCCAAAGGTCCGTGAACTATCGCGCTGATGCAAAGAGATTGCCCGAATTCTTCCACGCGTGCTTCTGTCCTAAAGTTGAGGAATTTCTTTTGGCTGCGCGGGAGTCGCTTGACTGGCGGCGCAAGAGAGCCGATTGGACAACGATGGCGTTACTCATGATTGACCTGCACGGAAAACGGGACAGTGCATTGTCGAATCAGATGCGTCAGACGAAAGCAATGTCGCCTCAGTATGCGGTCGATTGGTGGAAGGAACGAAGTCTTGAGCCACCGGAGCGTGATCCTGTCGATTTCATGCTTAAAAAAGTTTCGTGGCGATATGCGATGGGGTGCTTGGGCTCAGGTTCAGGACACATTTACTTGGGAGATTGTCAATCCATTCTTGATCGCTGGAGAAATCGCCCCCCGAAAACAAAGGCAAGTCTCCTTCTCACTTCTCCTCCATATTACGGAGTGACGAATTATTTCTATGACCAATGGCTGAGGCTATGGTTGCTCGGTGGCCCGGATAAGCCTTGTAGCCCAGGAGAACCCTGCAAACGCAAGTTTGAAAACAAGAAATACTACATTGATATGTTGCGTCATGTGTTTGAAATGTCGGGATCAGTCCTGAGAGACGATGCCGTCGTGCTCATTCGAACCGACGCTCGACAGTTCACCAGAGAGGCGACAATTGAATCTCTTGAATTTGCTTTCCCGCAGAAAAAGTTGCGTAGTGAGAAATATTCACTGCCAGATTTCACCCAGACTACCTTGTTTGATCCAGGCTCAGAACCGAAAGGCGAGATTGATTTGGTAATGTGGTGAACGCTCTCGATACCTGATTTTTTTTGTCAACGGCCGAAGAGGACCGAAATGAACGAGCACAGATTTCCACCAAGCTGGGACGAAAAGCGAGTATGCGAGGTGCTTGCCCAACACGATTCACAGACGCGCGATGAGGCCGTTGCCGAGGACCAGGTCGGATGCCGCAAAGACGGCTGCACATTTCGCTATGTCCGGGTAAGTGGCTTTCCTCTCCACTGGATGTCCCTTCAATCAAGGCAGATGTGTCCACACAAGAGATTGTGAAGTAAGCGTCCGGTGATATTCGGGTATCATGGAAGACGGATCGTGGGAGAAAGAAAAGGGGCGCGTGTTTTGCACCGCTCTACGTTTCGAATCTTTGTATCAGGCCAACCGGTCTATTTGGAATCGGTCTCGATTCTCTTCTCCAGGGCCTCGACACGTTTCCAGAGGTCAGGGAGCGAGTGAAACGAGTTGCGGCGTTGGCGGTATTCCTCGTAGCCACATCCGGGGTATCCATACACCAGTGCGCCCTCGGGAACTTCCTTGGTGATTCCCGCACAGGGAGCCAGGTGGGCGCCGGCCCCGACCACAAGATGGCCCACCATTCCCACCCCGTGACCCACAAACACATCGGACCCGATCCGGTTGCTTCCGCAAATCCCGACATGAGACTGAATCACAGTGCGTTCCCCAATCGTGACGTTGTGGGCGACCTGCACAAGGCTTCCGATCACAGCCCCATTGTGGATGACTGTCTTGCCGAGAGTGGCACGATCCACGGTGGTGTTGGAACCGATCCGCACATCATCCCCGATCACCACATAACCGATCTGGGGAATCTTGCAGCGGTCTCCGTTGGTGTCCTTGGCATACCCGAATCCGTCGCTGCCAATGACGACACCGGCTTCCAGGACGGCCCGTTTGCCGATCTGAGTTCTTTCGCGAATGACACAATTTTGATAAATGATCGTGTTTTCCCCAATCATGCAATCTTCACCGATATAACACCCGCTGAAGATCCGGACGCCATCTTCAATGACAACGCCATCCGCGATAACAACATTTGCGTGAATTTGAACACCCCTGCCGAGGCTCACGTTTTTTGCCAGCACCGCGGCAGGGTGAATAGAAATGTCCCGATTCGAACTCTGCGATGAAACCTCTGCGACAGCCAAGTTTCCCTCTCGTCTTTTCATTGCTTACATCCCCCGTCTGGGTTCGCCTGGCTGAGTTTCCGCACAGGCCGGTATGTCCCCTCATAACCTCTCAACATCACCGCCTGCGAACGCAGGGAAGATGAATACTCATAAGACAGATAAGACACCTCCCGACTCCGCTGCATTTTCTCACAAGACAAAAAAAAGCAGTAGGAATCTGGTACAAACCTCTTCGCCGAAGCAGCGACTGTAAACCAGAACCTACTGATTCATGAAAGCGCTATACGCAAATTCTAACACGCAATTTGCATTCCAGCTTTCATCTGCTTCGGCAGCCTCGCTCTCTCTCCGCCCCAACGGACTTCAGAAGCCTCCCAAAGGCGTTCAATCTGAAGGAAATAAGGTCGATCCACTTTGGAAAGACCGAAACGAGAATAACACAAGAAATCCGGCGAAAAAACCCCAGGGTGCGGTATTTGTACCCAACTTTTTCAATTTTGTGGTATCTTTACCACACTTGGAGACAAGGGTCTCATTCGGCCAGATTTACGGATTTTTGGTCTTTTCAAGCGCTTGATAGACCATTTCATCGGCCTGTTCGAGGAGTTTTTTGGCATCTTCGCGATTTTTTTTGCACAAATACATCACGAGCGCTGTTTTGACGTGCATGTTGGCTTGAGTCAATAAATCTCCCGCCTGTTCGTACGTCAGATCGGTGAGGAGGGTGAGGATACGATGAGCGCGGTCACGCAGTTTGTTGCAGGTGGCGGTCAGGTCGACCATGAGGTTTTGATAGACCTTGCCGATGCGGATCATGGAAGTGGTTGTAATCATATTTAACACGAGTTTTGTTGCTGTTCCCGCTTTCATCCGGGTGGAGCCGGTGATGACCTCAGGGCCGACGAGCAGTTCGATGATGACATCCGCCGGTCTGTTTTCCTGGGGAACGGGAGTGCAGGAGAGGAAGACGGTTCGTGCCCCCAGTTGTCGGGCCTCGTGCAAAGCGCCAAGGACGAAGGGGGTGACACTGGATGAGGCGATCCCCATGACAACATCCTTGGGGCCGACCTGTTTCTCGCGGATGGCGGCCGCCCCGTTTTCGGGATGATCCTCGGCGCCCTCGATGGCCCTGTGGAGGGCAGTATACCCGCCGGCAATGATTCCCTGGACCATTTCCGGGGATGTTCCAAACGTCGGGGGGCATTCTGCCGCATCCAGCACCCCCAACCGTCCGCTGGTTCCCGCTCCCACATAGATCAGCCTGCCACCCTTTCGGAAAGCCTGCTCCACCAGTTCGACTGCCTGCTCGACTTGCGGGAGGGCCTCTCCGACGGCATCGACTGCGTTCCGATCCTCCTGGTGGATGAGTTCCAGGATTTCGCGAACGGATTTTCGGTCGATCTCCAGGGTATTCGGGTTGCGTTGTTCGGTCAGAAGGCCCGCCATTTTGCGGGAATAGGCCGTGGTCATAGAACGTGGTCCTCTACGATCTGTTCGAAGTGGAGTTCCCGGTCAGCCATGATTTCGATGCGGACCCCGTATCGTTTCTCCAAGCGTCCGATCTGTTCCTGAAAGCGTTCCTCGATTTGTTCGGCGACACGGGGATGGACCCGCAATTTCACAGGACCGTCGCACCCTGCCCGGCAAATCTCTTCAACAGTACGCAACGCCTTGATGGTCATGGATTCCGTGGAAAGGATGTACCCTTCCCGTTTGCAGTAGGGGCAGGGTTGGGTGATGGCTTTGTTCAGGCTTTTCCGGACCCGTTTGCGGGTCATCTGGAGCAGGCCCAGTTCGGTGAGTTCAAAGATATTCGCGCGGGAATGGTCTCGCCGCAGGCATTCGGTCAGGCGTTGGGTGACCTGTTCGCGATTGCCGGGAATGCGCATGTCGATAAAGTCGATGATGATAATCCCGCCGATGTCCCGAAGACGTATCTGTCGGGCGATTTCCGCGGCGGCCTCCATATTGGTCCGGTAGACCGTTTCCTCCAGGTTGCGTTTGCCGACATAGCGTCCCGTGTTGACATCAATGGTGGTAAGGGCCTCCGTTTCGTCGATCACGATATGTCCGCCGCAGGGGAGCCAAATCCGCCGGGATCGAAGGGCGCTAATTTCGGCCTCGATGCCCGCCGAGATGAACAGCGGTTCCTCATCGTTATACAGGGTGATGTGCGGCACGTACTCCGGAGCGAACTCCTGCACATATCGGAGGATTTCATCGAACACTTCCTCCCCCTCGACGACCATTTCGATGAAATCGTCATCCAGGTAGTCGCGGACCAGGCGGGCCAGGAGGCCGGGACTGCTGTAGATCAGCATCGGAGCATGACTATGCTCGTTGCGTTGATCGATTTCATTCCAGCGGTTGACCAGGGATTCGATATCCGTTCGGAGTTCCGTTTCGGACAATCCGCGCGCGGCGGTTCGGACAATCAGCCCCATACCGGCGGGGCCGATTTGTTCGGCGTAATGACGGAGCCGTTCGCGTTCTTCTTCCGCTTCGATTTTCCGGGAGACGCCGACATGAGCGGAGTTCGGCAGGAGTACGGTATATCTTCCGGCCAGGGAGATATTGGTCGTGACTCGGCATCCTTTTGCGCCGATGGGTTCCTTGTAAAGCTGGACGAGGATTTCCTGGCCTTCTTTCAACAGGTCCGAAATGGTCGCAGGCGGGAGAGCCGGTTCTTCGGATTCCTCATCCTCCCCCATGATTTCCGGGTCGTCGAAAAGGTCACCGAAATCTTTGCGGGCGGGATACAAATCATTGACATAAAGAAAGGCGTTGCGCGGCAGCCCGATATCCACAAAAGCCGCCTCGATCCCCGGAACGATCGTGGTGACTCGGCCTTTGTAGATATTGCCCTGGTTGCGCTCCTGGGTTTTGCGTTCAAAAAAGTACTCAGCCAGTTTGGAGTTTTCAAAGATTGCAACTCGCGTTTCGTAATCGTCACAGGATACGAAGATTCGGCGTTCCGCTTTCATGCAAGTGACCTCAACGCCGCGATGATCGGCGTCCAACGATCTCCATCTTTGCGAAGCTGATCGAGTCGTTCAATCCAGGAGGAGTGTGGAACCGCGCCTTGTTCCTGAAGATCGCTCAGGATTTTCCGGATTTGAGGCGGTTTCCCCTCGGAATGGACGACGATCAGGCGAACGGAGTTTTCTTCCCGGAGCCAGGAAGCGATGTGGAATTTCTGTTGTGTTTCCACGGATGGCTCCGTCAACTCGCCTCCCGCATCCTCCAAGCATATCCGTAACTCATCGGCGCGAATGATTGAACCGATTTTCGGCTCGTTCTTTTCGACCGGAACCGCGGCGATCCACTCAATACCTGCCGGGGAATGGGTGTTGAGATCTCCGCACAGTTTATCTTCCCGGCAGGGATAAATGGTGCTGATTTCGAGGTATTCGCCCCAGCTTTCCATTCCGACCGGCAAGGCCCCGGCGAAGGTGATTTTCGGGTGCGGGTGGAATCCATGTGAGAAGGCTAACGCAACACCCGCCCGCCGGAAAATGGCGTTCATGGTTTCCAGGAGATCGTGGTGGGACAGCCACGTTCCCGGGCCGTGTTTTGCGTATTTCAGCCGGTAGCGAAAGGTTCCTTCTTGCCGAGTGGGGGCCGGTTCCCGGGGAGGCGGTTGGTGAGCGGACGAGCGGATGGTGCGCACAGAGTCTCCGTCGCACACACCGCACACCCGGCAGCCATCCTGTCCGCAGTGATCGCTGGGCCGGTCCTCAAAGGTTCGCTGATATTCCTGCCAAAGATATTCCGGTCGGACCCCGATGTCAATCACGGACCAGGGGAGAAGGTCCTCGCGCCGGTAGGTCTTTTCGGCCAGGCTTTCCGGGTTCAATGCCATCTGTCGGAAAGCGTTCTGCCAGAGGTCCCAATGGAAACATTCGAACCATTCATCAAACCGGCATCCGGCGCGGAAAGCCAGTTCAATTACACCCGCGAGACGGATATCCCCACGAGCCAGAATGGCCTCCAAAAGGCTTGGTTCGAGATTGTGAGTAGAGAGTTTAATTCCATTCTGTCGAAGGTCCGAACGCAGAATGCGGAGACGGTCCTTGCACACGGCTGCGGAAATCTGTCCGCACCATTGGTAAGGCGTATGCGGTTTTGGGCAGAATGTCCCGATGGAGACATGGATGGTCCCCCGCCGCCAACCCTGCTCCCGGAGCATTCCACGGATTTTTCCGACAAGACGTCCGATTCCGGCGATATCCTTCTCCGTTTCCGTGGGCAGGCCGATCATAAAGTAGAGTTTGAGGCTTTCCCAGTGCTTGCCCATGGCCTGGCGAATGGTGTCGAGAATCGTGACGTCCGGGATGGCCTTGTTGACGGCGCGTCGGAGGCGTTCGGTTCCCGCTTCCGGCGCAAAGGTCAGTCCGCCGCCTCGCACCCGTTCCAGATTGCGGGGGATTTCTTCGGCGAATCCATCCAGCCGCAGCGAGGGAAGGGAAATGGAAACCTGCCGATTTTCGCAATGATCCATGAGGGACGAGACGAGGTCCTGAATGCGGCTGTAATCTCCGGTCGAAAGCGAAAGAAGAGAGACCTCATCGTAGCCGGTGGAGTTTATGGCCCGCATGGCGTCCTCGATCAGTCGGGTTACGGAACGTTCCCGGAGAGGGCGGTTGACAAAACCTGCCTGGCAGAATCGGCAACCCCGTGCGCATCCACGCATGATCTCCAGGGCAACCCGACGCTGAACGATTCGAGCATTGGGGACCGGCTGATTAACGGGATACGGCTGACTGTCAAAGTTGATCAGGCGCTTGCGGACAGTGGAGCGCACGGCGGGGTACAGCGGGGGGCCGAAACAGAGTTCGCCGAGGCGGTTATGGATTAGGCTGTAAAGAGAGGGGACAAAGACACCCTCCAGTTTGGACAATTCCAGGAGAGTTTCGAGGCGCGAGCGGCAGCGTTCTTTTGACTCCAGGACAGAATCGGCGAGGTCCAGGACAGCCTCCTCGGCTTCTCCGATGACAAAAGCATCGACAAACGGGGACATGGGCGCGGGATTGAACGCGCACGGCCCCCCCGCGATCACCAGGGGATGCGTCTCGTCGCGATCCCGACTGCACAGGGGAAGTGCGGCCAGGTCGAGCAGGAGGAGGGCATTTGTATAGGTCAACTCGTGCTGGAATGATATCCCGAGAATATCTGCCTGGGAGACCGGCAGGCCGGATTCCAGTGTGGTCAGCGTCTCGTTGCGCCGCCGCATCTGGGCTTCCCTGTCGGACCATGGTGCGAACGTTCGCTCACACCAGATGTCTTCCCGGCGGTTGATCACATCGTACAGGACATGCAGGCCGAGATAAGACATGCCGATTTCATACACATCCGGATAAGCGAGAACGAAGCGCAGGCGCGCGGCTGTTTTGTTGAGGACGGCATTCCACTCCCCACCGGCATACCGAACCGGTTTGAGAATCTCCAAAAGGTGTCTATTTTTCATTCAATGCTCCAGGGATTCTGTTGAGATCATTACTGTATCGCCGCAATCAATGCGGATACCAGTGGTTTTGTGCGTTCCCGGCTCAACTTCCGTTGCGCCCTGCCGATGCGGATATGGGATTCAATCTATCCTCCCCCAGGCGGAAGAGACAAAAACCTGCCATTGCGTGATACCGGTCTTATCGCTCAAGCGCCTGTTTCTTGACAAGCGCCATCGGAACCGAAACAATCGGATAAAGGCCGCCGGCGGTGGTCTGTCGGATCATTCTGAGGTTACGGTCATGCAGCGAGACTATAGCCCGTTTACACCGGGGATTCCTGTTCCGGTGGAGTTTTTTGTTGGGCGTCAAGCCGAGATCACCCATCTGCGTGACAAGATCATCCGGGCCTCCAAAGGCCAATTGCAGATCGCCTTTCTGTCCGGGGAACGGGGGATCGGAAAAAGTTCCCTGGCCTCGTTTGCTCGGCATCTTATGGAGCGGAAGAACCAGATTCCTGGATTGCATACTTTTCTGGGCGGTGTGACGACTCTGACGGAGATGGTCCGTCGTGTTTTCGATCGCCTCTTGAAAGACAGTCTTGATAAGACTTGGCATGAGAGGGTCAAAGATTTTTTTGGAGACCACATTCGAGAGGTCGGGCTTTTCGGGGTCAGTCTGGAATTCGGCGCGGGACCTTCGGAACTGACACGCATGGTTCATGATTTTGCCCCAGCATTGCGCAGCCTTTCAAAAAGGCTGCATGACAGGAAGAAAGGGCTTCTGATTATTCTGAACGACATCAACGGGTTGGCGGCCTCGGAGGATTTTGCGAATTGGCTGAAAAGCCTGGTGGATGAAATTGCGATATCGAGCGCGCCGCTGCCGTTATGTCTGGTGCTTGTCGGGTTGGAGGAAAGGCGGCAATCTCTCATCACACTTCAGCCTTCCCTGGCGCGGGTTTTCGGTCTGATTTCCATTGAACCGTGGTCGAATGAGGAAACGCGCGAATTCTACTTGAATTCCTTTTCTAAAGTCGGAATTACGGTTGAAGACGACGCCTTAGAGCTTCTTATCAGGTACACGGGCGGATTGCCTGCCATGGCCCATGAAATCGGGGATGCCGTATTCAAAAAAATCTCGACTGATTGCCTGGATAGAGTCGGTACATTTATGGGAATTTCGGATGCTGTGAGCATTGTCGGCAGAAAGTATGTGGAACCGCAGGTATTTCAATTTATTCGGAGCGAGCGATATCGATCGATTCTACGAAAAGTAGTTGAAAGTACTAATATGGAGAAGTTGATATTTCAACGACAAGAACTCCTCAGTTTACTAAGTCAAAGTGAAAAAAGAGTCTTTGGCAATTTCATCAGGAAGATGAAACAAATGGGCGTGATCACAGACGTTCCTGAAATGGGTCGGGGTTGTTACAGGTTTTGTAATCGACTCTATTTTTCCTATTTCAGATTGGAGGCAGATGCAGAGAAGAAACGTCATGTCGCGGAAAAGTGAGATTGTGAAATCCATTGGAGTGGCATGGATTTTTCTGTTTGTGTCAACGGCGGCGTCTCGGCTCTCCGCCGAGAAAGCGGACCGGGAGTCGGCGGGGCGGAAGGGGCCGGCGGAATCCGAACGGATCGAGGAACCCGACCGCGCCGGGCGTTGCCGTTATACCGCCCAAACAGGTCTGACTATCGGACCATGATCTATTTTCCCGGACAATAGAGTGGAATGAAGTTAGTCGATATACTCATACAGTACCCGTATGACTACCTCCAAGAGATGCTGAAACGTCAGGTCGGCGATCTCCCAAAGGTCCTCAGCCACGAGGCCCTGATTCTGACCCTCTGCAAACGATTGTCGGCTCCCGCATATATGAAAGAGTTTCTGGAGACATCGACCGCCGATGAGCGTGCCCTTTTGTATCGTCTGATTCGTCGAGGAGGCATCCCCGTCCTGAACGCGCCGCGGGGAGGCATGAGTTCAGGCAAGGATACTGAGGAAGCCCCGTTTCGGAGTTTGCGGGTACGAGGCATTCTCCATAAGTACGTTGATCCGACTGGGTTTTTCAGAGATGTGTATGTTGTATCCGAGGAAATGTTGACGGCATTCTCGACTCTTCTGATACAGAACATACTTGCAACCTGTACGGTTCCGGTTCCCGCCCCGCACACCGAGGTGCCGCCGGGACACAGTTATCTGGCCGGGGATCTTCTCATGTTGTTCTATGCGGGATCGCCGGATGGAATACCCCAAACCTTCGAGGGATATCCGCACCTTCGATTTCAGCGCCAACTGGCCAAGTATATGCGACCGCTTGACTTGGCAGATGATGTCCTGCTGCCATACGACTGTGTGTACAATGAACCTTTGCTGCCCCGCATAGCCTGTATGTTTGAAGTGGGCAGCCAAGGCGGTTTTCTGGCCGGCGATCGCAGGATTTGGAGTATTCCGCAAGAGTCTTTCAAGGCCATCGAGGAATCCCATCATCTCCTGTTCTCACTCTGCATGAATGTCACGACTCTCTGGGACAACCCGCAAGCGCTCCTTCGCCAATTTATCGCCGATTTGATCCGTGCGCTTCCGGACGGGACGGCCTTGGACCCGCAGAAATTCCTGGACTGGACCGACCCGTATTCCGGGGAGTACTCGATCCATCTTTGGGAGGACTGCAAGGATGTTGTCGGGCTATATCTGTGGAAATTGGCGTATTGCGGTGTTTTTCAGGTACTGCGGGATAAGGATCAGCATCCCTTGTTGGTTCGAACGGCACTTGGGACCGCTCTTCTGAACGGCAAGGAGATTCCACAAGCGGAGAAGAACGGTTTCCTTGTTGTTCAGCCCAACCAGGAAATCCTGGGGGATCTGTCCCGGTTTGCAGAGGTGGGCAACGATCTGGCCCCCTTTGTGGAAGTTGTGAGTGCGGAACGGACCATGCTGCTGCGCTTTACCCGTTCCCAGGTCCAAAAAGCCATCCACGCCGGTTGTTCGCTGGACAAATGCCGCGAAGCATTGCAGAAGGCAGTTACCCAGCCTGTCCCGGAAGTTGTCTTGGCCAACCTGGAGGAATGGCAGCGCAGCTATCATTGTTTCTCGCTCCAAACGGCCGTGTTGATTCAAGCCGACGACGAGGAACAGGCCGGGAGTATTCGAGACGGGCTGTTGCGGGAGTTCCCCCTTGTAGCCGTTACTCCCACCCTGTTCTCTGCTCCTTTGGAGGATCTGCCCGAAATCCGTCGGATACTCAAACGCATGAAACTCAATTTAGTCGATTACACGATGAAAGACAGGGGGTACGAAAAGGAGTCTCGACGGAAGAGACATACTCCGAAACAGATGGATGCGCCCGAGTTCCATTCCCTCGGCGCGGATGAAAATATCGAGTCCGACTTGAAGGAAGAAATGAATGAATTCAAGATATGCGTAACCATGGACGAATCGAAAGAGAAGAAGATTGTTTCGGGGAGGTCCGCGTCGCTTAGCCAAATACGAGCGGTTGTCACACAGGCCATCACATCCGGGATACCCGTGCAATTTACCTTGCAGAATGAAACTTCCGGCCAGGTAGATGAGTATGTTACGGAACCGATTTGCTGGGTTGATCCGGATCGACTCGTCTTCAAGATCCGACAGAAAGGTAGAGAGTACACGGTTTACTTAAAGGATATTCTGAGCATCAAGCCGGTTTGGTCCCAGCAGTGAGAATGTTCCGCTACCCACAATGTCTTTCCGAGATTACTCGACATAATACGGCTGAAGCTGGACATAGTTGTACATGAGTTCCTGACCGATTTCGCCGCCCGGATTGTTCGGGAAAGCCCAGTCGGAAACGACAAGGCGGGCGGTTTCTCCGGTAGCTTTGAACATGACACGATGGTGATTGAACCAGGCCGGTCCGTTCTCGAACGGGAGTTGGGGGTGCGACGAGGAACCGGACACAGGGATGCTGTAATAGCGGCCTTGCGGAATCGTTTCGGCGTCGTCAACGACTAACGAAACGGCGTGCTGTTTCTTCTCCGAGCGGCCGTGAATGATGTCCTGGTAATCTGCCGTGATGAGTTGCACTGTGTAGACATTTCCGGGAACAAGTTGTTTGATTTGCTGGGAAATGATATTGGGGCGTTCGGCTTGCCGTTTGGTCCACAAATAGGTATTTCCCGCGGGTTCATCGGGATAACTTCCGCGATGCCAGTAGCGGTTTTGGATTTGTGCGTATCGTTCGAGATATCCGGCTTTGATGCTGTCGGCGGAGGCCGGTTCCGGTTGCCATCCTTCGAGTTCATGGAAGAAGTCGGGATTTTGGATGTGCGGAAGCATGTAGGTCCATCCGTAACGGCTTGACAGCCGTTCTGTCTCGCCTTCGATGCAGTAATGACGGTACAGAGCGCTTTCCCACCGCAATAATTCTTCACTGGCCGCGCCGGAGTACCACCAATGGATGCCGAACAGTCCGTCGAATAGAGGATGTGTAGCGAGGTACTGCATCTGCCTATCCATCCAGACTTTGTAGTTGACCTCCGGCTGTACATCCAGGTCGGGGCCGGTGGCGAAAATACCCAGCACAAGGACAATATGTTTTTCGCAACCGGGAAAAGCGGCGCGCCATTGTGCCATCTCTTTTCCGAGCAACCCGTCCATGAATGTTTCGGCTTCCTCCAGGGTCGGCATTTCATGGTGGTAGCGTTCCCAAGCCATATAAAATCCGGCATCGAAAACCGTGCGGACGAGTTGACGGGTTTCCGGTCGGCTGTACATGCCCGGCCCGCCGCAGTAGGCATAAAACGCCCGACCGGTTCCCCGCACTTTCTCGCCGAGGAGGCGCATTCCCTCAATCCACGCGGGATAAAGCGGGTGCTGGCGGCCCTGGAACTCATCGGCGATCAGTCCGGAAAGGCGCGGATCCTGGAATCCGGGATTTTTGTACCAGTACTTGAATGCCGCCGTTCCGGTAAGATCTTTGTCGTGAGGGAGACTGCCATAGGAGATGAACTTTCGTCCGCTGCCGGTCCATTCATCAATGGCCTCTCCGGATTTTTCGGGAAATCCCACAACGGTATTGACACTGGACAGCACGTGTTTTTTCAGCCAGGACCAGCTGAACTCACCCAGTTCGGGAAAACGCGGTTCCTGGGGAAATCGCACATAGTGGGTCTCCGGCATAGTTCGAACAATAAAGGATTTTATTTTCGGTTTGCCCTTGCTCCGGACAGTGAGGCGATGCTCGCCTTCGGGGAGCAGTCGCATTGTCTCCGTGGGCCCAGCGGATTGACCATCGCTTTTGAGGATGGCTTTTTCCTGGAGAAGGATGTCCATGGGGATATCACTGTCGCCGGCATTGAGCGCCATATAAATCCATCCGGTTCTTGGATTGGTGAATCTGATTTCGTCCCCGTTTTCGGGTGTGAACGATTCCATGCGAAGAAGTTCGGTTACGAGATTATTCAGCCGTTTTGCCGGGTCCGCATCGGAGAAAGGCGCAATCAGAACGAGGACGGGGAACATCAGGATGAAACGGGTTGCTTTAAGTGTGTGCATGAAAAGGACTCCTTATTGATTTGCGAATGTAAGAGGGGCGAAGCCGCACGCGTTTCCACCGGACTCGGGGAAATTGTTTGTGGCCCGTTGAGACAGTCTTCTCACAGTCGATCCTTGTCGTCTGTAAGCCATTCCAGGGTAAAGAATGCAAGGGCGATCATTTCGCGTGGGCCGCTCTCGCCGCATTCGAACAGGCAGCCGATTTTGCCGTCGGAGGTGACCACCAGGTCCGAATAGGCGGCGGGTCCGGGCCAGAGTGTTTTCGCCACGGGCCAGGTTTCACATTCATCATAACTCAATCGAACGGTCAGATTCTCCCGGCGAAGGCTTGCGGGATTCGAGAACAGAATGCGGTTTTTCCCGTGTGTTTTTTCCGTGCTCAATCGCAGGACGCTTGCCTGGCAGACCGGCTCGACCAGCGTCTCATCCTCTCCGAGGGGGGACCAGTGCAAACCTCGGTCGTGACTGATCGACCAGGCCCTTCGATTGGTCCCGCGACAGTTGCGCATGTTCAGATACAGCGCACCATCCGCCAGTTCGACCCCGGTGGATTCATCTGTCCAGCCTTCCTGGATACCGCCGATTTGCCAGGTCGCGCCGCCGTCATCGCTGAAAATGATATGGGAGTGCATATCCTTGTCATCGTTGCCGGTCCCGTGATTACACGGCGCAACCAGCCGTCCGTCGGTCAGTTGGATTCCATGACACGGCCCGGTTGCATACCAGCGCCAACCGGGTTTGCGGACCTGGTCGCTGATCTCGACCGGCGCGGACCAGGTTATTCCGTCATCGGAACTCTTTGTAACCCACACCGAGCGCGGCGGCGCGGTTCCGTTGAGAATGTGATCGCTGTTTGCCGTTCCCAGGTTTTTGCAAAAGAGAAGGATGATGTTTCCGCTGTGCCTGTCCACAATGGGGCACGAATTTCCGCAGGTATTGCCGTCATCGTCCACAATCACCTGCATGGTTTCCCAGGAGTTCCCATTATCCACGCTTCGGCGCATGAGAAGGTCGATATCGCCCGAATCGCTTTCACTGCCTTTTCGTCCTTCGCAGAACGCGAGCAGAGTCCCCTTTTCGGTAACGGCCAACGCGGGGATGCGGCAGGTATGATATTTATCTTTGCCGGATTCGAATAATTTGATTAAGCGGACGGCGGGTTCGGCCGTTATACTTGCAGAGATTGCCGGGATCATTAAAAGCAGGAAACACAATTGTCGCACAACAAGGACCTCCATTGGTGTCGGGGATTTTTTGAGGATTGTAGCACGTTGGAGGTTGAAGAAGAGGAGGGTGGTGAGAATAAAGAATGAAAAAGTAAAAAGGGGAAAAGGGATTTGGAGAAAAGAAAAGGGATAGAAGGGATGGAAAGAATGGAAGGGGCGGAAGGGGGTAATCGGGAAAAGGGATGTCAAATGATTTGAACCGGAGTAAAAGGGGACAAGATGCTTGTCATTCCCGGCTGGGGTGATGTAGAATTAAGATGTTCCGGTTGGGAGGCCAGGATTTTGCGGCAGTGTCCCGGAGGAAAACCATGCAGATTGAGAAGGTCGAAAAAGGAAACACCGTGGTTTTGAGACTGACCGGTCGTGTGGGATTCGAGGATGTATCCACGTTGCAGACGACTCTGAATCGCCTGATCGCCAAAGGCACCACGCGATTCCTGATTGATTGTCAGGGGATGGACAGCCTGGACAGCTCCGCTCTCGCCACTTTCCTGAGCACCTACAAGCGAATCAAGAACGGCAGGATCGCCTTTGTGCATCTGTCTCCGCATGTGGATCATGTGTTCCGTGAGACGCATCTGGACGAGGTATTTCCGATTTATTCCTCGGCAGAGGATGCCATGGCAACGCTTGGCGGCGCCTGATTGAAAGGCTGTGAGGCTCCTTTCTTGATGAACTCTTCCGCAAAGGGATTCTGTTCTTTAGAATACGCAGCACAAAATGCGGTGACGGAGACGAGTACGGTTGGTTGGACCGACAGAGAAGAAAGGCCGTGGCTGAGAGCCTTTCCCGGAACCCGCCCGCCGGAAAACCTCTCCCGAGCAGCGCACCGAACCCGGAGAGATCGGCAGTAGGCTGCGACGGTAATGTCCGGCCGTATAACAGGACAGGGCATAGCGATGCCCACTGAGCGGGTCGGTGGTGTGAACCCCGGCCAATGAAGGTGGAACCACGGAGGCTCCGGCTTTCGTCCTTCAGGCGGACCGGGGCGTTTTTATTTTTAAGCCCGAACGGAATTGACAACCGTTCAGGGGGTTTCAGAAAGGAGATTACGGCTATGCCGAATGCCCAGCAAAACCAGAAGGATCGGGATGAACTCTGGAAACTGCGCCATTCCGCCGCGCATATCATGGCGCAGGCGGTTCAACGTGTCTTTCCGGAGGCGAAGTTCGCCATCGGGCCTCCGGTCGAGGATCCTCCGGGATTCTACTACGACATGGAACTGCCTCGATCCCTCACCACGGACGATCTTGCGGAAATCGAAGCGCGAATGCAGGAGATTGTCCGGGAGAACCATCCTTTTGTTCACGAGGAATGGGACAGGGAGAAGGCGCTCGACTTCTTCAGGAAGCGCGGCCAGACCTATAAATTGCGTTTGATCGAGGAGAAAGCCGAAGAAAGCGCCGGGGATACAGTGCATGTTTTCCACAGCGGCGAGTTTACCGATCTGTGCAAGGGGCCACATGTCGCCTCAACGGGGGAGTGCCCGTATTTCAAGTTACTCTCGGTTTCTGCCGCGTACTGGAAAGGCGATGCCAAGAACGAACAACTCCAGCGTCTTTACGGAACTGCATGGAAGACGAAAGAAGAGCTGGACTCCTACCTGCGCCAGCGTGAGGAAGCACAAAAACGCGATCACCGCAAACTGGGTAAGGAGCTTCTTCTGTTCGAGCAGCATCCGGTTGCGCCCGGCGCGTTCTTCTGGCTGCAGAAAGGAACCGTTCTCTATAACATTCTCTCGGAAAAATCCAGGCAATTCCATCGACGCCAGGGCTACGTGGAAGTTCGGACACCGCTGGTTTATGAAAAAACGCTGTGGGAGATATCCGGGCACTGGGAGTACTACCAGGAGGATATGTTCACTTTCGAGCAGGGCGGACAGATATTCGGGCTGAAACCGATGAATTGCCCCGGGCACATGCTGATGTACAAGAGCGCGAAACGCAGCTACCGCGATTTGCCGTATCGGTATGCAGACCAGGGAGTTTTGCACCGCAATGAGCTCGCGGGGGTGCTGGGCGGATTGACCCGGACGCGCCAGTTCTGCCAGGATGACGCCCATATTTTCCTTGCCGAAGCGCAGATTGAAGATGAGATCGGGCGAATCCTTCAGATGGTCCATCGGATTTATACACCATTTGACTTGCCCTATTGGGCGAAACTCTCCACTCGCAATCCCGAAAAAGCGATGGGCGAACCGGCCTTGTGGGATCGCGCGGAGAAAGCGCTCGAGAGCGCGATGAAAGCGCACGGCATGTCGTACGATATCCAACCCAACGAGGCGGCGTTCTACGGCCCGAAGATCGACTTCCAGGTTCGGGATGCCATCGGAAGAACCTGGCAGCTGGCGACGGTCCAACTCGATTTCAATCTTCCCGAACGATTCGATTTGACGTATGTTGACGCGGACAATTCCGAGAAACGTCCCGTGGTCATCCACCGGGCCATTTTCGGCAGTTTTGAGCGATTCATCGGTATTCTGATCGAGCATTACGAAGGCAAGTTTCCGGTATGGCTCTCGCCGGTGCAGGTCAAGGTTCTGACTGTAAGTACACCATCGGTGGAGTACGGGCGGAAAGTGTTCGAATGTCTCGACCTGGCCGGGATTCGGGCTGAAGCGGACTTGGGAGATGAGAAAATCGGTGCCAAAATCCGAGCGGCCCGTCTCGAACGAGTGCCGTATATGCTGGTGATCGGTCAGAAAGAACAGGAATCGGAGACGGTCTCTGTTCGCGGGCGCGAGACAGGCGACGAAGGTCCACAGCCATTGCAAGTTTTTATTGACCGGATTCTGAAAGAGGGGAAAATGGAGTTTTAGGCAGAGGCGGGTAGTGCGGAACGGGATGAGACAAATGGGGCCGATAGGACCAATGAGAAGCCAATTCATGAACTTCCCTCTTACCCCCTCTCCCACCGGGAGACGGTCAGGGTGAGGAAAATCCCGGGTGGCACCGGCATTCTGCCGGTGATGCCGTAGCATGGGCATCTCGCCCACGGCTATTTTGAGAGACAGGTTCTGAAAAAATATACTCAGCATCTTCGGACAGGAGGAACAGGACATGCCGCGAAAGAGAACGTGTGGACGAAGAGATTTTATGAAGACCGCCGGAAAGTCGGCCCTGCTTTTGGGGCTGGCTCCGATGATTGTGTCCAACCGAGTTCTGGCGCAGAACAAGGATTCGGCCCTGGATACGATTGTTGTGGGAGTTGTTGGACTGGGGTGGAGAGGAATGGACCTGCTGCACGATGCGTTCCGGTGCAAGGAACTGCAGGTAGCGGCCGTAGCGGATGTGGATCGATCATTCCTGCTGAGAGGGATGAAGGAATGCGACGATTTTTACGGGATCGAACGAAAGGAAATACAGGGAGAGGGCGGCAGCGCTCGTCTTGCACCCAAGGTTCCCAAACAGGTAGACGGGTATGAGGATTACCGCCGGATTCTGGACCGAAGCGATATTGACGCGATGATTATTGCCGTGCCGGATCACTGGCATGGGCTGATAGCGGTGCAATCCTGCGAAGCGGGCAAGGATGTCTATTGCGAGAAACCGCTGAGCCTGGTGATCGAGCAGGGGCGAAGAATGGTCCGGGCGGCCCGCACCAACAACCGTGTCTTTCAGGTGGGCAGTCAGCAGCGGTCCAACGACAAGTTTCGTCTGGCCTGCGAGGCGGTCCGCAGCGGACGAATCGGGAAGATATTGAAGGTCGATGTTTGCATTGAGGGATCGCCCCAGCGGACAGCCGTTCCCGATGAACCCGTTCCTCCGGGATTGGACTGGGATTTCTGGCTGGGACCGGCCCCTTATGTTCCGTACAATCCCGAACGCGCGCGAGTAAACTTCCGGTGGTTCTTTGATTATTCCGGTGGAATGGTTACCGATTGGGGCGCTCATCACCTTGACATCGCCCAATGGGGACTGGGTACGGATCTCACCGGCCCGCGATTCGTTGAGGGCACGGGCGAAACCTCTGCCGGTTTCTACGAGACCCTGACCTCGTGGGATGTCACGTTCACTTATGCGAACGGAATCCCCGTCCATTTTTACAATGGCAAGCACGGCATTACATTTTTCGGAGAGAAAGGTCAGATTTTTGTAAAGCGGGGCGAGATCAAAGCGACCCCCGAAGAGGCTATTGCGGAACCGATTCGATCCGATGAAGTGCGGCTGTATAAGAGCGAGGATCACATGCAAAACTGGGTGGATTGCATCAAATCCCGTCAGCTGCCGATTACCGATGTGGAAATCGGGCATCGGTCGGTAACGTTATGTCACCTGGCGAATATCGTCTGCAAACTGAAGCGGAAATTGGAATGGGATCCGGACAAGGAAATGTTTGTGCATGATCGAGAGGCCAATCAGTTTCTTGCGCGGCCGATGCGTGAGCCGTGGCATTTCTGAACGGCTGGCCGGAGAGGTTGTGCTGTTTTTGTTGGAGAATCCGTGGAGGGGCCGGTTCCTGAGTTTGTCGGAAGACCGGCCCCTTTTCATAGTATCAGGGCGGATTTGACCGGATACCCGGAAAGGCTGGTCTGGTGGACTCATTATATTGGCAACCGCTTCTTTCGCGACCTGCTGAGGGACGTCATGCTTTTGTGCGTGCGCTGGTGAGTCGTTATCCGGGACTGATCGATTCGCTGACCGAAGCGATGGCGTACCTGGACCGGATTGAGGTTGCGGGGGATTCGCAAAGCGGCTATTGGGTTCGTGTGGTAGAGGAGGAAGACGAGCGGATGCTGCTGCCGACGGATCGCCTGGAGGATCGTCGTGCGGCGCAAGTGGGCGCTTTGAGAAAAGGGGTGACCGGGGGTGCCCGCCTGGTAGTTCTGGCCGGAGTCGGGATCGGGGATATATGTCGCGAGATTCTGCGCCTGGGGGGAGAATATCCGAATGTGGGATTTCTGATTGTTGAGCCGGAGTTGGTGCGTGTTCTGATTGCGGCCACTCTGTTCGACCTGGTTCCGCTGGCGCAGTCCGAGAATATCTTGTGGGCGCTGGGTCGGAATGCGGTGGATGAGATGGTGTCCATCTGCCGCAAGAACTACCTGTATCTTGTTCCGCCGGACAAATGGGCGTACATGCTGGGTGTGATTCCTCATGATGCGCAGGAAGCCGGGCAGTACAGCGCGCTGGTATCTTCCCTGTCGCAGATGCTTGAGCCGGATCAGGATGCGTTTGAGCGGGCCGTGGAGCAGTTCATCAATCGCCGGTTCCAGTCGCGTGGACTGGTCTGGTCGTATCATTCCCCCAAAGCTTACATTCACTTGCCGTTATTGAGAGCCTTGTTGAGGGGATTTGAAGAGAGAGGCTGGCGAACCTGCTGCGAGCTGGTCAAAGAGGATTTTGCTGCCGGCCTTCGCCTTGCGGCCTCTATGATTCGATCGGTTCCCGATCTCTACTTATTTCTGAACGGCCCGTCCTCTGCTTTCCTGAGAGAAGCGGGAATTTCCCCCAGTGCGGAACGGGATATCGCGCGATTTCGGGTGATTTGGATTGTGGACGATCTGACCGCGTCGGGCACGGAGGACCTGCATACAGGGTATTCGCACTGGGACCATGTTTTTTGTGCGGACCGGACATACATGCAGGCGATGCAGGGATGCGGCGCGAGACGGGTGGCGTTTTTGCCTGCGGCGGCAGCGGTGATGCGGAAAGGTTCTCCCCGGAAAGACTGGAGCGCCCCCATTTCATACGTGGGCAGTATCCAGAATATGGGTCCGTATCTCCGCCGGTTGTCTGATCGGTCGCGGACATGTCTGCATCGTATTGCACAGCGGAAGGACCAGGAGCGGCGTATCTCATTCCAGCAAATCGTGCAGGACGAGGCTCCTCCACAGTCCATTGTGGAAGAGTTGCGTCAGATTGCCGATGAGTACCACGCGACTACGCCGAAGGGATTTGAGAATCCCGACCGCATCCTGGATTTCTTTCTTTATGTGACGGCGACCTTCTTGCAGCGGAAACGTATTGTTGAATGCCTGCTTCCTCATGGTTTGAAAATCTTCGGTCCCGAGAGTTGGCTGGAAACCCTGGCCCCCGAATATCGAAACCGTTTCCAAGGCCCGGTTCCATTTGAACAGGTGGCGGATGTGTACGCCTCCGCCGACTTGTCGTTGAATATCCACAGTTACCAATGCCCGACCTGTTTGAATTCGCGTGATTTCGATGTGATTATGGCCGGGGGATGCCTGTTGGCGGATTGGGTGGAGGATTTCGGCCATGGATTCTTTGAGGAGGAAAAAGAGGTTGCACTCTTCCGGTCCTACGCCGAACTGCCGGACTTGGTAAAGGCACTGTCTTCTACGCCCGACCAGCGGGATGCGATGAAAGTGGCCGCACGGGATCGATTGTTACGCGAACACACCTATGCGCACCGGGCGGGGGTGATTTGTGAGACATTGGGGATCGGGTGACGTGGATCTGTGATCCGCCCCGTGTTCCGAAAATAAATCCTGTTGACAGTGAATTTCTTTCCCCTGTTTCACGTATAGATAGCAATGGCAAGGCCTTAATCGGGCAGGGTTTAAAAGGAGCAAAGCTCATGCGAAGAACGTCTGTCGTATTCAGTTCAATCGTCGTAATTCTCCTGGGTCTCTGTGTGTCTGCCTGCATATCCTCCTATAAGTTCAGTCATACGGAAGAAAAGGACTTTCAAGTTCCTGCAGCCGGAATCGCAACCGTTGACGCCCAAGCCACTAACCCGCATTTCTCACAAGCCTGTCAGAAGAGGGGTGAGACCCGTTGCATATCGCGAGAATAATCGCGGCGAGTGGTTTCTTGAAGAGATGAGACCATGCAAGTCAGGATAAACAGAGAAACCCGCACCCCAAAAGGGCCGGATGGGGCTTCCGGGAGAGAGCAACAGACAGACCTCGGCTCCGAGGAGTCGTTCAAAGACACAGTAGGAAAGGGAAGGATACTCCCGCTACGGCGAAAACAGGGGATGGCTTTCAGATTCGCATACGCTGCAGCAAAGAGAGCCTGCAACACCGGATCGCTTCGCAACGCCTCATGATCGTCCAGATCCTCATCCCCCAACCCGATCGCGTACACCCATCGAATAGTGTTCCTGTACACGCTGTTTTCATAAGGTCAACTTCCTGGCATACAATAAGTTCTTATCGCCACTCTATTTATGCCATAAAAGGTGGCTTTAAAAATGGCTACCGTGAGAAATCCGGGTCAAGATGCCGGGTGGTCTTGAATTCCTTCAGGGTGATCCTTTGTAATCGGTTTCGCATGGGATTCTTCTTGCACGGGCCGGATTCAGGATTTTTCCGACGAGGAGATTCGCCGCCAGCCGAAGAATTTCTGTGCATTGTATTGCGAAAATCCCATTCTTTCCCCTCTTCCCCTGAAAAAGTGCCAGGGTAGGAACGAGATACCGCCACTTGCCGATCAATCGCTTTGACAGGTTCAAGAATCGGCCCACCGCAAATTCCTTCGGCACGAGGAGCGAAAAGGGGTTACGACTTCGCCGTGCGGGGATAAGCGATATAATCTTATCAGATCATTCCAAGTGCGGGGCAGAGAATTGCCGAAATCTGAAATCCATCCGGACTCCGTCATGGACGGTCCGTCGAACTTTCCAGTGCCGCTGGACCCCGTTGCACGCTTCGTGTTTGACGAATCGTCGGATGCTATCCTGTGCGTCGACCTGCAGGATCGAATTATTTATTGGAATCGGGGTGCGGAAGAACTCTTCGGATACACGGAGGAAGAAGTTTTGGGTCACAATTTCTCACTCCTGGTTCCAGGTCCAGCCGAGCGGGAGGAACTGAAAGAAATCGCGACTCGAACGAAGTTTGGTCTGGTTCGCCGATATGAAACGCAGCGGATTACCAAGGACGGGCGACGCCTGACCATCCAGTTGACCCGCACCATCCTGCAAGGCCCGGACGGAAATCCCATCGGCTTTGCGGCCCTGGTCCGCGATGTCACACCCATCAAGGAACTCACTGCCCAAGTTGCCAAAATGGAACGCCTGAGCGCCATGACGAAAATCACCGCCAGCGTCGCTCATGAAATTCGAACCCCCTTGAGCGTGCTAGGTCTGACATCGGACATGCTGCATGATGCCGTCAAAAGAATCCTCGCCTCACCCGACAGAGACACAATCCGGCAAGAAGCATCCAAAATCCGCACACTCGTTAATGACACTCGGAAAGAAATCATCCGATTGAACGAAATTGTCGACCATTACCTGTTTCTGGCGCGGATTCGTGTGCCGCAGCGCACAGAGATGGATTTAAACGAGTTCATCAAGGAAATCGCCTCGGATCTGCGCCGAAAAGTCAGCGGCAGGCCGGTTGAATTTCTGTACCATCCCTCTCCATTGTCCTGTTCTGTGAATTTGGATACCGCCCAGATTCGTCATCTCTTCTATAACCTTCTGTCCAATGCTCTGGATGCCATGCCCACCGGGGGAACAATCACGCTGGAAACGCAATACTGCGACGGGCAAATCGAAATTCGCTTTTCCGACACCGGAACCGGGATTGCCCCGGAACTTGCGGAAGTTATCTTTGAGCCGTTCGAGACCTCAAAACCCACAGGCTCCGGTCTGGGGCTGTATATTGTTAGAGAATTGGTTTCGGCCCATGGAGGCGAGGTTCAAATTGAGAGTGTCCCCGGCCAGGGAACCACGGTTATCGTTGTTATTCCCGCAAGCGGATTTTACGGAACAGAAAAAAACTCTTCGGGGGAGAATTTCACAGGACCGGAGAACAATGGCTGAGCGTTGCATTTTAATTGTCGATGATGACGAGACGATGGTTTCGACCATCGCCCGCGTCGTATCCCAGGATGGGCATCGCGCTGTCACCGCACTGTCGGGCCATGAGGGGCTTCGGAAAGTGGGGGATTGCGCCCCCGATCTGGTCATTACGGATCTCGTAATGCCCGGAATGGATGGAATCTCGTTCGTAAGAAGTCTGAAGGCGATCGACCCGGCCCTGCCGGTCATTATGATTACAGGGCACGGTTCCATTGACAGCGCCGTGGAGGCCATGCGGGAAGGCGCTTTCCACTATCTGACGAAACCGATCAGCATGAGAGACCTGCTCCTCTATGTCTCCAAGGCCCTGGAGAGCCGGGAAGCGCTCGCAGAGAACCGTTATTTACGGGAACAGCTGGAAAAACGATATCGACACGAAACGATCATCGGCCGCAGTCGAGCGATGCGTGAAGTGATGGACCATGTGGAGCAGGTGGCGCCCAGTACGGCGACCGTCCTCATTACGGGCGATACAGGAACAGGCAAGGAATTGGTCGCCGAGGCCATTCACTTCCTCAGCCCCCGGGCCGGGAGACCCCTGATAAAGGTGAACTGCGGGGCGCTGCCGGACACGCTGGTGGAATCGGAACTGTTCGGGCATGTACGGGGAGCATTTACAGGCGCACATCGCGACCGGCAGGGACGGTTCGAGGCGGCGGACACGGGAACCATTTTTCTGGATGAAATCGGGGCGATGAGCCCCGCAGCTCAGGTTCGTTTGCTTCGTGTACTTCAGGAGGGAGAATTCGAGCGGGTCGGCGGAACCGCTCCCGTCAAGGTCAATGTCCGTGTTGTTGCGGCCACCAATCAACCGCTTGAAAAAGCGGTCGAGGAACGCACGTTCCGGGAGGATCTCTTTTACCGAATCAAGGTGTTTCATATCCATCTGCCCACATTGCAGGAACGGCGCGAGGATATCACCCTGCTGGCGCACCATTTTATGAACAAGTACGCCAAACGCAATAAGAAACATCTGGTCGGGTTCGGAGAAAAAGCAATGCAGATTCTGGAATCCCATTCCTGGCCGGGAAACGTGCGGGAACTGGAAAACGCTATTGAGTACGCCGTGGTGGTGGCGCGAGGGGACCGCATCACGGTCTCGGACCTCCCGCGCGATCTGCGGCCCGTCCGGGAACCGGATGACCGGATTGTCCTGCCGGTCGGCATTTCCGCCGGCGAGGCGGAAGGAATCTTGATCCGCCGGACGCTGGATATGACACGGGGGGACAAAGAATCCGCCGCCGCCATGCTGGGATTCAGCCTCCGCACTCTCTATCGAAAGATCAGGGAACACAACATCCCGCTGGATCGGGGGGATAAAAGCTATATCGCCCCGCCCCTGCCCCCTGATCCCCTGTTGCCGGACACACTCTGACATCCCTCCTGAAGATGGAACAAGTCTTTGGACCGGACAGGTCTTTGCTATACTCACCGTCTGTTGTTTAACAAAGGCAGGCATAAACATTGTGAGTTTGAATCTGATTGTACTCGCCAAACAGGTGCCGGATACGAAAAATGTAACCGGCGAAACCATGAAAGAAGACGGCACGGTCAACCGGCAGGCCCTTCCCGCCATTTTCAACCCGGATGATTTGTGCGCTCTGGAACTGGCCCTCAGCGTTCGGGACCTTTATGGGGGCACAGTGACTATTATGAGCATGGGACCTCCCCGCGCGATGGAGATCCTTCGGGATGCCCTGTGTCGCGGAGCCGACCGGGCCATTCTCCTCAGCGATAAACTATTCGCCGCCGCCGATACACTGGCGACGTCTTATACACTCGCCAAGGCCATCAGAAAACTGGGCATGCCGGATATCGTCTTCTGCGGACGGCAGGCCATCGACGGCGACACCGCCCAGGTCGGCCCGCAACTCGCGGAAAAACTTCATGTCCCACAGGCCACGTATGTCAAGGAAGCGCGCCTGGAAGACGGACATTTGCGCGTAACAAAGGATGTCGAGAACGGCTACGAAATTCTTCGAATTCCCATGCCTGCGCTCTTGACCGTCACAGCGGGCATTCAGCCCCGCCCCCCGGCGGTCAAACGCCTCCTGAAATACAAACGTGTGAAAACAATTTTTGACTTGCAATCGGAATTGAAAGAAAAATACCCCGATCTTTCTAAAGAAGAATTGGACAGAAAGGTTGAGGAAGAGACCCGTGCGTTAGCCGAACGGGACCTGCTCATCCCCGTGTGGACAGCGGAGGACATCGGCGCAAACCCGGAGCGGATCGGTCTCAAAGGTTCCCCGACTCGTGTCAAAAAGGTGGAGGGTGTTATCCTGCGCGGTGGAGAAAGCAAGATCATTCCTGCAACCGAGGCGGGGATTGCCTCCCTGGTTCAGGAACTGAAAGCGGGTCATATCCTCAGCTGAGTTTGAAAGAATTATGGCGGAAAACGAAGTCTGGATTTTTGCGGAACAGGAAGACGGCGTTCTGAACAGCGTTGCGCTCGAACTGACCGGCAAAGCGCGTCAACTCGCGGATGAACTCCGTACGAAAGTGGGCGCGGTGCTGCTCGGTTACCATTGCGAAGCGCTCGCGAAAGAGTTAGCCGCTCACGGCGCGGATACCATCTACCTCGCCGATCATCCGGCGCTCCGGTATTACCGGACGCTGCCTTATGCAAGGGTAATTTGCGATCTGGTCCGGGAACACAGGCCGCAAATTGTGATTTACGGAGCAACGGTAGTCGGACGGGACCTTGCGCCCCGAATTGCTTCCGAACTGTGGACCGGTCTCACCGCCGATTGTACCGATCTCCAGATCGGCGATTACGACGATCCGTTCACCTCGCGGCATCATGATCAAATCCTTTACCAGATTCGTCCCGCGTTCGGCGGGAATGTCATTGCTACCATTGTCGGCCCAAACCACCGTCCCCAAATGGCTACCGTGCGGGAAGGTGTGATGAAATTGACTCCGGCGGACAATCACCGTCCGTTTCAGACGATTCCCGTAACTCCGAGAATTACCGATGCCGAGGAAGTAGTCGAGATCATCGAACGGCATCGTACAGAGCGTGAGGTCGATCTCCGCAAGGCCCAGATTATCGTATCGGGCGGAGCCGGAGTGGGCAGCAAGGAAGGATTCGATCTGCTGAGAGAACTGGCGAATGTACTTGGCGGCGCGGTGGGTGCCAGCCGTGCGGCGGTGGATGCCGGTTACATTTCTAAAGCTCACCAGGTAGGCCAGACCGGCACGACCGTGAGACCGAGGCTGTATATCGCCTGCGGAATCAGCGGCGCCGTACAGCATCGGGCCGGAATGCAGGAATCCTCAAAAATTATCGCGATCAACACCAACCCGGATGCCCCCATCTTGAGCATGGCTCATTACGCGATCATCGGCGACCTCAACCAGGTCATTCCCATGATGATTCGGGCGTACCGGGGACACTGACAGACTGTTTTTCAGCAACAGGAATTCATTGTTATGGCGAATTTTTTCAAAGACAATCCCGATATCGATTTTCACCTGACTTATGGCGACTGGGACGAAGTGATTCGGCTGAAAGAAGCCGATTTCTCCGATGCGGGTATCTACCCCGATGCGCCGTTCGATACGCAGGATGCCATCGACGGCTACCGGCATGTATTGGATCTTGTCGGAGAAATCGCGGGCGAACAAATCGCTCCCCGGTCAACCGATGTAGACGAAGAAGGCTCTGTGCTGGAGGGCGGCAAAGTTCGCTATGCGGCAGGGATTCAGGCCGCAATCCGCGAACTCTCTCAGGCCGACCTGATGGGGATTACTCTCCCTCGTCGGTACGGCGGTCTCAACATGCCGACGTTTGTCTACAACCTGGCAATTGAGATGATTTCCCAGGGCGACGCCAGTTTGATGACTATTTTCGGCTTGCAGGATATTGCGGAAACAATTTACGAATTTGCATCGGACGAAATTAAAGACCATTACTTGCCGAAGTTCTGTACCGGCGAGGTTACCGGAGCCATGGTGTTGACCGAGCCGGATGCCGGGTCCGATTTGCAGGCGGTGACCCTTCGCGCGCACGAAGACGCGGAGCACGGCTGTTGGCGATTGAACGGGGTTAAACGGTTTATCAGTAACGGTTGCGGGCATGTTCTGCTGGTCCTGGCCCGCAGCGAACCGGGAAGCGCGGGCGCTCGAGGATTGAGCCTGTTCGTCTGCGAACAAGGCCCCACCGTCAAAATCCGGCGACTGGAAAAAAAACTGGGCATTCGCGGGTCCCCGACCTGTGAAATCCAATTCATAAACACCCCCGCCCAATTGATCGGACAACGAAAACGCGGGTTGACTCAATATGTCATGGCGCTGATGAACGGCGCTCGAATCGGTATCGCCGGACAAGCCGTGGGAATTGCCCAAGCGGCCTGCAATGCCGCAAAGAGTTTCGCCGATGCCCGGGAACAGTTCGGCAAAAAAATCAGGGATATTCCGCCCGTTCGGAATATGCTTGCCGAAATGAACACCCAGATCGAGGCGGCCCGCGCCCTCAATATGCGCACGGCGGTTGAGGTAGATCTGGACCGTTACCTGGGCGACCAACTCGAATCCGGAAAGATTACCGAGCGGGAACGTCTCAATGAACTGAAGACGCGACACACCCACGCCAAACGGTGCGCCGCCATGCTCACTCCCATGTCGAAACTGTTCGCTACAGAAATGTGCCAATATGTGACGACTACGGCTATCCAGGTACACGGCGGAAGCGGCTACATGAAAGACTACCCGGTCGAACGCTACTTCCGGGATGCGCGCATTACAAATATCTACGAAGGAACCAGTGAACTCCAGGTGGTGGCGGCCATCCTGGGGGTCACAAGCGGAACCTTGATGAAGTTCCTTTCCGATTTGGATAGGCCCGTGGATGGCCAGGTCGATCCGGATCTCCTGGACGCACTCCGGGAACATGTAAGAAAAATGGAAAAGACCATCGGGGAATACAATCAACAGGATGAGGCATTCCGGCAGCTTTATGCGCGTGACCTGGTCGATACCGCCATGGAGATCATTGTCTCTTACCTGTTCCTGAATGCATCCCGTTACACCGATCACAAAAAAGTCATCGCGCGGCGATATATTACACAAGTTCTTCCGAAAATTCGGATGCGACTCGAACGCATCGCCATCGGGGAACGATCCACACTCGATCTGTTCGAGCAGGTCATTTGACGTTACCAATCACAGCCCGGAATAACGGATGTCGGGGCAATTCACCAATTGCCTCTGCACCTACTCTTCTCCCTCTCCCTCCGGGAGAGGATTGCGGTGAGGGATTCTTTTGCATAGCCTGTGTTCTTCAATCCCCCGCTCCATTCTCTTATTCATCCTTCTGTCTCCGTCTATTTCAACTCCGGCCTCGGCGGCCCGTCATACGGCGTGGCGCCGAGCCGGACATTTCTTCTCTCTACCGTCAGCAAAGCCGGATCGGCCACAGTCGGTGCAGTAATCATCCCGTAATACCGTGCCATCCAGTACGCGTGAATCCACCCGGACGGATCCTCTACGCAACGTCCGCCGGTTCCTCCATCCAACGCCAGCGTCGATTCTGCCCAACGCAGCGGGCCGCGTTCACGCGGGGAAATCGCCTTCACACCACCGGAATATGCAACATAGCCTTTCGGGGTAAACAAGTCATCCCGATTGGAGTTCCGGTACGTATATTCGATCAAATCCAGCGGCCATTCTCGCAAGTGTTGAACGGCCTGTTTCAGCTCACAGTCGTTTCCGGTAACGACCCCGTAGATCATATTGAACCACGGATTCTGTTCAAGGCGCTCTACTTCCCAGCTGCGTTCGAGACTTCGACGGTAAATCGAGAGCAGAATCGGATCCGTTTCATAGTGCAGAATCGGGAAATAGACATAAAAAGCCAGCTCATCATCCGAATGGAAAATAAAGTCCGGCGGAAAAACTAACTTCTGCCGAATCACTTCCTTGGGGTATTCCAGTTTCTGTAACTCCTCGTAGGCTTTCAGGAACTTTTCATTTCCGGTCATCGCGTAGGCGGTACATATAAAGGAAAGCACTTCCAGACCGTTCAATCCGCGTGCATAAAATCCGATCGGCCTCTGGAGATACTCCGGGTCCCATCGGCCCCAACGGGTCGGTTTTCCATCCAGGTCCATCAGAACCCAACCGTTGTCGATGATGTGGGAGGCAATCCGCGCAAGATGTTCTTCGGCGCGCTCCTTTTCTTTTCCTTCAGCGGCGACATCATGGAAAACGGACACGGAATAGAAATGCGCGTCAATCTCGTCGCTGGAGGTATCGCTTTTCCACTCCCACACACCGTCCGGCGTGTCATGCCATTCCGCCGGGAATCCGCCGGAACCGTGTTGTGCCTGGTGCCCTTTTTCCCCTTTCGCCCAGACCGCGCGGGCCGGGTAACCGTCAATCGGAGTGATTTCCTCCAGCCATTTCATCGCATGAAATGAGTTGATAGCCTCTTTTCTGGCGTCTTCATCCCCGGTGACTGCATACTTGAAAGACATCGCCGCAAGATAATGCGCGGTCCATCCGCCGTCATTGTCGCTGATCTCTCTCACCCAGCCGCCTTTATCTTCTTCGTAAAGTAATTTATGTACGAATCCGAGCCGCTTCATTCCCCACTCGTCCAGATGGCGTTCATAGAACGCGGCCTTTTTCTGAAGCGTGTAGGGTACATATTCGATGATCCCCAGTCCGCCGTCCGTTGCGATATACACGTGATTCCCGCTGCACGCGATTGCACGGACCGAATTGTTCGGTAGCCAACGGTCCGCTGCGAAGTAGTGAAACTCTCCCGTTTCGGTCATTCGGATGGCTCCCCGCGATGTGCCGATCCACAGGTCCTTGTCGGATACGCTCAGGCAGGTTGTGTCTTCCACACATAAACCATCTTTACCCCGAATTTGGGTCATTGCCATTCCGCGGAGGACGGCCAACCCCCGCGCAGTGGCCACAAAGAGGCGGCTTCCCAATGCGCGCAGGTCGCGTGTTTCCGGACACGGCAGATCCCCCCAGTCGATGACCTCCTCGAATTCGTACTTCCCTCCGTCGAAAATCCCCAGGCGACCGACCCCCAGCACATAAATCGCTCCGCCGTATGATTCAACGGACTGAATAGCCATCGGACAATTCTCGGCGTTCTCCAAAGGAACCAACTTGTCGCCTTCAACCCGATAAAGCGCTCCTTCCCCGGCCACAATCACTCCGCCGGAATGCACACAGAGATCTCGATATCCTCCCTCGCCGACCCGTTTCCAACCGCGCGAATCAAGGCGATAAAACCCCTGATCCGTAATCGCCCAAAGGTCATTCGCCAACACCCTCAGCCGACGGACCGGCTCACGCAGTTCCGCGATCGGCGAGAGCGATTCCTCTTCAAGCACCCTCAGACCATCCTCGCATCCGGCGTACACACGGTTTTGATACGCCGCTACCGCCAGAACCGGACTATCCGTTTCGACTTTCTTTCCCACTTCCTGGAGAAAAACCTCATCCGCAACCGGCTCCCAGAGTCGGCTCTGATTGCGCGTCGATCCGATCTCCGCCGATTGGGCCGCATTCCATACCAGACCGACAAGGAGTATTGCCCACGCAGAAACGTCTTTCCGAAACATTTCAAAGACCTCCGTTGGCTGCGATGAATCTCGATTGAGAAGTCAATCCATCTGATTTATGAAAGCCTAGTGTAACTCACCTTCCGCCCGCCGTACAGCATCGACACAAGGCTTGCTTGCCGATCGTTTCACGACGCAATAGAATACCCGTGTCGTTGCTTCATCCTGGCGGACCGCCCGCCGGCACTTTCTGGTTCCCACGAAGACGTTAAGAAACGAGTGGCGCCGATGGTAATCCTCAAAAAAACACGAGCGGACTTTTTCGGAAGCGCCATTTTTCTCCTGGTTTTTCCGTTCCTCGCAATGGCGTTTGACCTGAGTGGGCTGAAAGGAGAGGTAGTCTTTTCGAGCAATCGGTCAGGCTCGTGGTGTATATGGATGATGCAGGCAAACGGCTCCGAGGTTCGGCAGATTACAAAGACGGAAGCGGACACAATGGACGTCGATCCGCGTTTCAGCCCGAATGCCGAGTGGATTCTGTTCAGTTCCACACGAGGCGGAAAAACCGGAATCTGGAAAATGCGCAGCGATGGTTCTCAACCGGAACGGATCTGCAACGGAGATCAGGCTGAATGGTCGCCGGATGGAACCAGGATCGCTTTTCGACGTGACGAGAAAATATGGATTCGTGACCTGTCTCAGAATACGGAAAAGGCAATCAGCCCGGCGGATTGGCCACACTGTTCCGGGCCTTCCTGGAGTCCCGATGGTACACGAATCGCCTTCGCGTGTCGTTGGGATGCCGGTAACACCTTGTTTTCTGTCGATGCCCAGGGCGGAGAACCTGTAAAACTCTACGATAACAATGGAGCGTGCGAACCGCATTGGTCCCCGGACGGGACACGTCTTGTATACGAAACCGAGACCCATCTGTACACAATCCGGCCGGATGGGACCGCCAATCGACCTCTCACGTACTACGGCGGCGTCCAGCGCTACGGACGATGGAGTCCCAACGGCGACTACATTATCTATTGCCAGGGCGTGACGGAGAACGGGCCATGGGAAATCTATATAGTGCCCTCGAAGGGCGGAACACCGGTGCAACTGACATCCGGCCGCTCCGACCTGAATCCGGATTGGAAATAATTCCATTACCACCAGCGAGTGTTGTCCTATGCTTTCCAGATATGTCTGTCCACTTCGCAGCATGATTTTATTAGCCGTTATCCTGACGAGTTTTCCTGACTCAGCGAAGGCGGCAACAGTAAACGAGTTGATTGCTGAGAAGGGTGCCATTTTCCCTTACATTCTGGATACTGTCACCCCGATTCCCGAATCTCCCTCCCCCGATATTTTGATAAATAAAGACGGATGGTTCCTTGTCCCAGAAGACACTACGGAATATTCATTTCGGGGAGATACGATTATTCTGAATGATCGGATTCTGATATGGATCAGAAAGAACGGCTCCGAATCGGATATCTATTCCCTTCTCGAAAGCGGCCCGGCATTTCGTGCCTGCGTCACGCCGACCCCCGCCACAGGTTCCCCCGCCGTGATAGACAGTATCCGAATCGTTGAGAACAACCCCGGTGCGGTAGAAATCGCGATTGATTTTGTTGCAGAACAGCATACGAACACCCTCGCCCTTCGCCTCATTCCGGCAAGTTCGATTGTCGAACTGATCGGAATGGAGAATGCGAATAGTATTTCGATCCGCAATAACTGGGAATATGTGGTGGTCCCGAATTGTTTTGCGGATGATATGGTATTCGGCGGCAGTCCAGTGGAGACGAATTCAGTCTTTTTGCCCTCGGAACAATTTCTGTTAGCGATGGCTGACGGTGGGGACTCGATTCTGATGACGGTGTGGGATTCGCCCGGACAGATCGCGAAAGCTGTATTTTCCGGTCAACCGCCGCGATCCCTTCCGGAGGCTCTTGAACTGGGTATAAAAGCATCCGCAAAGATATGGCTAGCCTTCCTGGAGACTCCCGGAATCTGGTCGGCACGTTCCTCGCCTCACGAGAATTCGAAACAAGACTCCGCACGCTTCTCTCCTCCTTTTTCCGCCAAGTGGCGCGTCAATCTACTGAAGGATGGTGGCTTTGCGACTTCCTGTACTAACGAATCGGGCGTTTGTTCCAGGTCAACACGCGGATCAGTTTTGCTCTATCCGATCGACCGGACAAAAGACACACCAATTACGCAGTTTTGCCCTGTTGACATTCTGCGGAATACACTCGGCGTTGGACCGTGTCAATATGTCCTGGATTCCGAACAAATTGCTGTGGAGGATTACCCGACTCCTGACCGTGTTGCCGACTGGATCGAAAGCCTGGTTGCAAAGAATCGTCAATCTCGATACGCGGAACAAATCCGCGACAAATGTACGGATATGCTTGCATTATTGTCGGAAACCCGCTCGCGGGCCGACACATATCGTCGATCCGCCCGGGAAATCGCCGCAATCTGTAAGACAGCAGAACAACAGAACCCTGATACGGCGCAGTTAGTTCAGAGAATCCGAATGACTATGGAAACGATGGAATCCGACATCGCGCGGCGGACAGCGGATTCCGCCGGCCGGGAATCCATGGAAACACTGTGTGCCCGGATCTCCACGCTGATCGCTAAACCGGACGGCGGAGCTGAAATTAGCGCAGTCTGCTTGAAAATCCGATCTATCGGTGCTGTTGACGACTACACTTTATCCAAATGCCGTATATCTGTTCGGTGGGTCGATTGCCTGTGCCGTATGGGGATGGAACAGACGCCGGATCACTCAGAGATTTATCGGGAGATTCAGAAAATGCTGCATCAATTCCGTGTGAATGAATAGCGGAGATGTATCAGTCCGTTTAACACAGGCCAAGGAGGCTGCCTACAGAATGCGCAATAGAATGTATTGTTCGCTTGTTGTGATAGTCTGCATCCCCGTTCGGACCTCCGTGGTATATAGCGCTGAATCTATTGAGCCGTTTACTTACCTGATGGACACGGGCGTGTGTGTCGCCCTGCCGGGAGGCCCGGAGATCACTTCGCTTGTCCCCTCTTGGGCAATTATTCCCGAGGAGACAATCGAGCATGAGTTCGCGGGCGATGTCGCATTAATAAACGATAAAATCGGTGTACTGGTTCATGCGGACGGGAAGGTGATTCAGCTTTATTCACGATCCGGTAATGTGTTCATGGATCGAGCTACGCTTTCCTTTGCGGAGATTGCTGGGTCCTCCGATAGTCTGAAAGTACAGATTGTGGAGAATTCAAGGAACCGAATAGAGTTGGGCCTGATCTCTCAAGAAGAGAAGTGGGCTGTTCCTATATTCTCTTTGGATATCGAAGTAGGGCGACCATACCTGCATATTCGTAACGGGCACCGTACGCTGACGTCACATCTTCATCATGACGCACAATATGCTCTCCTGCCGGATTTTTTCGCGGATGATATTGTAGTCAACCCAAGATGTGTGGCCCCCGACAAGGCGGCGCTTCCCAGCGAGAATTTCCTCGTGGATCTATCGGGAGACGGAAATTCAATTCTAATGTGTGTCTGGAAAGACAGCCAAGAGGATATAATGGTTCACTTTGCGGAAGCCGGTGAACGCCGACAGATTACACAGGCTGATTTGGACTGTCCGGAGGAAGGCGAATTCTGGATTGCGCTCCTGGAACACTCCGGAATCTGGCATAGACGGGACATTACCCAGGACGATGCGGGGAAGGTAATTCCTCTTGAGTGGAACGTTCCCTTTCCGGCGCAGTGGCGCGTGGATTGGCAATGCGCAAACGGATTGACCGACAGTTGGGAAATGGTAACCGAGAGTCCGGACGGATCGTTCAAGAAACACCGGTGGCTTGGTACGGCGGAGGTGGTTGGAACGGGAGACTGGATGGATCGCGGAACCCGGCGGCGGTGGACAACGGTACTGGGTTGGTTCTGGTATCCCTGCTGGGTTGACCTTACCGGGAAAGGCTACTTGCAGCCCCCGGCACGAAAAGTAATCCGGTTTGACGGTCCGGCGTTAATTTATCCGATCAATCGGATTCAGGAAACGCCATTGGACTGTTATACAGTAGTAGACATTGTGCGTAATACCCTCGGAGTGGGGCCGTGCGAATATATTCTTGATGTGGAGGGACAGGCACAGAACTTTCACGGTATAGCGACCTGTACTGCACGAGACATATTGAATGAGATTTATGCCGAGAAACGTCAGCGGGAATGCCGGGAAGAGATCGATCAGGCTCTAGATGATGTCCTTGCGTTTATGAAACATATTCGCCGCCGAATCGAGGAGTATGTGCAATTTGCGCGCGAGACGAAATCCTTTGTCGAAGAACAGAAAAGAAATTATCCGAACTGTGAGTCTCAACTCGGCGAAATTGCCGCACTGATCGGAGCGGTTGAAGGGAACTATGAACGACGCAAAGCGAGAATCGGGACGCCGGAATATGCCGAAGACCTTGTGCGGCGATTTCGTACGGAGGTGAGGGATTACGAGGGGGATGATGCCCTCGCAAAGTGCAAGGAGATCACGAACGCGATTGTTCAGGTGGGAGATAATCAGGATGAGTTAGTCGGCGAATCGCGAATGGCCGTCAAATTGCTGCGCCAGAAGATTGGGTTGATGGCCGTTTTGCATCCGGAAATCGGCGACCTCGCGGCGGAGATTCGCAATCGTACTCAGGCTATTCTTCGTAATCCGGCGAGCTATGAAGCCCCCCGGCACTAACTACATTGCGATACGAAAGGAATATCAATGCCACGAACCCTTCATTACATTATCCCGTTGTGCATGTCCATGCTGTTTCTGGCCTGTGGCGCTTCAAAGGAGGCGCAGAAACCCGCCGAGATCGTTACAGGCACGGGTATCGCTATGATCGAAATCCCCGCCGGAGAGTACTATATGGGAGACCCGAAGATGAGGGATGACGAGGGTCCGACGCGGAGAATCACCGTCCATGCGTTTTACATGGACAAGTATGAAGTAACGCAGCGTTCCTATGAAGAACTGACGGGCAATAACCCTTCAAAATGGAAAGAGCCGGATCGTCCGGTCGAAAGGGTGAGCTGGGCCGCAGCGATTCAGTACTGCAATGTCCGCTCGCTGAGGGAAGGATTTCAATCCTGCTATACCCTTGATCCTCCGACTTGCGATTTTGCTGCAAACGGCTACCGCCTTCCGACGGAGGCCGAATGGGAATATGCGTGTCGCGCAGGGAGCGTCGAGGATTATTCCTTTGGTGACGATGCTCAGAAGCTTCCCCTGTATGCATGGTTCAAGGACAACTCGAACGAAACAACACACCCGGTGGGCCAAAAACTCCCGAACCCGTGGGGGTTATTCGACATGCACGGGAATGTGTGGGAATGGTGCAACGACTATTACATTGAGCGCTACCTGCCGATGGACAGCCCAATCGATCCGGAGGGTCCGACCGCAGGCGAGAAACGTGTATTGCGCGGCGGCGGGTGGAACAGCCCGGCGGAGGATTGTCGTTCGGCCTCCCGTCATGCAGAATCTCCGGCATTGGCGGACGTGTGTTTCGGCTATGAGGCTTACGGTTTCCGGTGTGTCCGAAAAGCGGAAGTGAAGTAATGTTCTTGTCTGATTAGAGCGTTGGTACGGCATGAAATGCGAAATGCCCCGGCTTCATACATTCTTATTCCCATGATTCTTGCCGGTATTCCAATGCACACCATGGGATCTCCAGCTCACCCATGCCTGTTCTTCTTGCAGAACGATCTACCTGCGATTCGCGCAAGAGCGGCTCGTACTGATCGGCCGGAATACCACCTGATTGCAGATCGGATCATCCTGTCCGCTTCCGAATTGCTGAGTAGAGATATTCCCATCTACTCGACGCCCGGAGATTGGCCTCACCGCTATACCTGTGACGGGATCGGAGACGGTAATGACGATTACACGGACGGGTGCGGCGGATTCTTACTGTTTCAGGAAACACGTCCCGAGAGCCATATTTGCCCGCGATGCGGAAAACTGTACCAGGGATCGCCATACAACGAGGCGTGGATCAGCCTTTACAATGATCAGGTCGCCACACACCTGCGTAATCTGGGGATGGCTTATTTGCTGACGGATGAGATCAGGTATGCAGAAAAGGCTGCCGAGATGTTCCGTCGGTATGCGCGGTTGTATCCCGCTCTGCCGTTGCACGACATCTACGGCGGACAACGACATACCGCGGCCCGGCTGTACGCACAAACATTGGATGAGGCTATTTGGGTATTGGAGATGCTGTGGGGGCTTGATGCGGTGTATGACTCGCCCGCATTTTCAGAAGAGGATCGACAAGTAGTCGAGTCGAATCTTCTTTGTCCGATTCTGGCAACACTCAGTCGAACGGACATCGGTTTCGGCAATTACCAGGCCTGGGTAACTTCTGCCATCGGCGCTCTCGGTTACTTCGTTGGCGATGAGAATGCAATTCGGCAGGCCCTGGCTGGGCCGCTCGGCTATAACGAGACTCTTGAACATGGCTACGGCGAGGATGGTTTCAGCCTGGAAGGCTCGGTTGGTTATCACTATTACGGGCTGACCGGGCTGCTCTATCTTGGAAAAATCGCCGCGACAAACGGGGATACGCTGTGGAATGAGCGAATTCGACAGGTGTTATTCGCTCCGCTTTATTACATGGAACCGGATGGCTCGTTTCCCACTATGAACGATGCAGGCCCTGCGCACCTCGGTTCGTATATCCGCCTGTTCGAGGTTGCCAACACCCTGTCGGCGGATCCGCTTATCGACCGGATTCTGACACTGTACTACAACGACCTGGGATATTCCCGAAGTCATTATTCCGCGCTTTTTTCCGGCGCGGATTTCGATCCGTCCACAGGTGTCATTGATTTGGGGGATGTTTCATCGCCGTCCGGTATTGCGGTGTTGCGGGGCGATGGTGAGGAAATGCCGTTGATGGTAATGATGGACCATGATGTCCATGGAGGCCGGCATGGGCATTACGATAAGCTGAATATCATCCTGTATGGGCAGGGAAGGGAGCTGATCCCGGACTTGGGAACAGGCTCCTATGTCTCCAACCTGCTGGATGGCTGGCTCCGGAGAACGGTTGCACACAATACGGTAGTCACAGGCGAGTTGGGGCAGGACTCAGGTAATGAAGCGATCAGCCCCCTCTCGTTTTCGCGAATGGAATTCTCTTCTGTTCAGGTGGTTTCCTCAAAGGCCGATGCGGGAGTGTATCCCGGCGAAGCGCAGGTGGAGCGAACAATTATTAAAGTAGAGGATGATTATCTGTTGATAATGGATCGGATCGAGAACGCCGTGCCGCCCGTTGATATTGTGTGGCATTCGCTCGGGCAATTCGAATGTCCGGCAGAATTCCCGGTCCACGAATCCGATTATTTGCAGAGGTGGAGTTGTTCGGGTAGCGGCTACCAATACCTTGTTCCGCCGTCTCTATATTCCGGACGGACAGCGGAGGATGTGTTGGAGATTCCGCTCCTGTCTTCGTTGTCACAGATTGTCTGGCGCTTACCGCTTTCGCTTTCGGACAATATGGAGGACCTGACGCTATGGGACGGTGAATGCAGTCTCTCCGAGCGCCATACGCAGGGAGCCTCTTCTATCCGTTTCCTGGCAGTTCCTGACTGGACCGTTTCTATCGGGAAGGACATCTCTCATTTCGATATGGATCTTTCCTCGCTTGACATGCTTGGGTTCGACTATTTTCTTGACGGGGGGCAGGGGAATGAGTTCTGGGTAGTCATTCAGCATTTGCCGCAGTACAACCGAGCGGCCTGGAAGATCAACGATCTTTCGTCGGGGGTGTGGCATCATGCAGAAATTGACCTTGGTCGTCCCGATCTGATTCTGGGCGGGGCAGATCGACGGACACGGGTAGATTTCCTGGTCTCGGCGGCGGGAAACCCCGAAGATTCCTTTTTTGTGTACCTGGACAATCTTGTAGCCGAATCGGATGGAGTGCCGGAAGCCGCTCTGATGACGGGGCTGGCTGCGACCGTCATGGCGGATCCATTTGCGTCATTACTTCTTACGGATGGCCCGGGTGTTCGCTCGGATGAACGTCATGGGGTTCTCCTGGTGCGGGGGAGCGATCCTGATGTTGCGGTTTTCACTATGCTGGAGGCATACCAACGATCTCCGAGGTGGATTTTCTCTACCGATTCCGACGAAATCATTTCCGCACGGTCAGGGGACACGGAGGATGTAGTTCAGATTGAGCCGGACCGGCGTTCGTACTTTCATGGGAGGACTATAGGCGGCGCACCGAGCCGGATTGTGTTGTTCAATGGTCAATCCGCCGAACTCGGGCCTGTGGCGGTGTCTTCTCCCGTGCCGTTCGATTTAGAATTGCAGGTCTCGTATTTCCTTTGGGGCGGTTATAGTATTTCATATCGAACCGGTTCATTGGGGGATCGATTCTACTTGCGGTTAAAAGATGGTGGTCCCCATGATATACTAATCCAAACCATATATAGTAGGCATGTGGCTTGACTAACGAATGGATTCGGGTAGAATGTGTAATTATGACAAAATCGGATGCACGTTCGCTGAGTCAAGAGAGTCAAGAGGACCTTCGGATGCGGGTGGTGCG
>JAKQSI010000095.1 GCA_029570205.1 Candidatus Omnitrophota bacterium
TTTTGAACAGTGAACCGTACGCGGAGCAATTCGCCGATGCGATCGAGCGCTATTTCCAGAGTCTGCAAATTGAGGCGGATCGGACCCTGGAAGAGGCAATTCGCAGCGGGTATGCCGAAACCGATAGACTACGGAAGATTCTGGACGACTATCACATCGACATGAACGAATCCGTCCGCTTTGCCGTACGGAAAATCGTGGCGAAACATTTATCCCGGACGCTGGAAAAAGAATTATCCGTATCGCTATTTTCTCCCTTGCTGGAGGACTGGACAGGGAAGTTGTTCGGGGTCCCGTCATTTTCCTCCAGGGCCGACATGGTTCGGTTTGTGTCCGGCATTTTGAACGAGAGACTGGACCCGGGCATAGCGGCGCGGTTTATTCTGGACAACTACATCGCTCCGTATGTCGATACGCCCAATTGGATGCACTGGACGATGGAGCAGTTTGTTGATGAAGTAGTCAACACAGAGGCGGCCCAGGCAGTTTCTGTGATGGTCGGAGCCGCACATGCCATCGTTACCGCCGATGGATTTCTGGAGACGGCACTTTCCCTAGTTCCGGAAGCAAAACAGTTTTATCTCCCGGCGGGATTCCCCAAAGACGTTCGAGATGTTCTGGAATACGCCTTTTTCGAGCATGGCGCGAAACTGAACCGGCAGGGATTGGCCTTTATGGAGATGCTGAAGTTCTATCAGTACTACAACGGCAACCGGGATTATCTGAACTACGAAAACGCGCTGACACAGGCAGTCCGGGAATTGCAGGAACAGTTGGCGGAGGCGGTGGTCGACACGATTGAACCGTTTCTGGACATTGTATCCTTCACCGGCGACCTGGCCTCCCGGATCGAGGAGTTCAGCAAGACATTGCCGGTCCGCGAGCCGATCTCCCTGGCGATCAGCGATTCGATCGTGGCGCACCTGGAAGCATCCGGCCTGGATGCCGATCTCAGCGTGCATGAAGCCTGCCTGAAGTACCGGCTGTATCTCAATCTCGACGATGCGTTCGGCATCACGGAAAACGATCTTGCGAAAGCAGGAGACTTTCTGCGTGTCCTTAAAGAACAAGTGGGGCTGGCGGAAACCCAAATCAAAACCTATTGGGATGAGGGTAAAAACAACGTTGTCTATATCGAAAAGGCGTTACGTGATGCGACGGCAAACGTGTTGCAGGAGGCTTGGGGGGAGATTAACCTGGACATACCGATGGCCGATGCGCTCTACGAGTTCATTAGCCATCATATCGATTACCGCTGGACGTTCGGGCAGAAAATGGATAATCTGTTCCAGGATTTCGTTTACAGCGCCCTGAAGGACTATCCCAGCTATATTGAGTTCATCAATGTGTGGGATCGCGCAGTAAGCGGCGATGTCATCGCCCGGTGGCAAGTTACATTTGAGGCCGCCAAATTCGCTGCCGCCGCCGTCGAATGGACAGGGACACTCTCGGCTACCTACGAGGGGATTGAGTTGGCCCTGGAAGAAAGCTACAAACAAGCTCTGGCAGCGGCCTCAAATAGCCTGCTCATGGAATTGGCCCGGATCATGATGACCGACATGCACGG
>JAKQSI010000108.1 GCA_029570205.1 Candidatus Omnitrophota bacterium
AGAAACATGCTTGCCAACGGGAACTATTCCGGCCTTGCCACGGCGATCAGCAACTGGGCCAATCCCAATGCTCCGAAGGGCGTGACCGACAACGGCTGGCTGCTGCGCACCTCCGGATTTCCGGAAAATTTCATTGTAACCAATCCGCAGTTCAATGCCGTGAACCTGTACACCAACTGGGGTATGGCCAACTACCACTCCATGCAGGCCCAGTTCACCATGCGGCCGACGGCGGGCATCAGCTTCCAGGTTTCCTATACCTGGAGCAAAAACCTGGGCCTCACCGGATCGGGCATTACGGATCCGAGAGACCGTGCAGCCGATTATACGGTACTGGGCAGCGACCGGCGGCACGTCCTGACGTCCTACGGCACCTTTGACCTGCCGATCGGACCGAACCGCCTGTTCTTCAGCAAAAGTTCCGGCCCCCTGGCGCGATTCCTCGAGAACTGGCAGGCCAGCTGGATTGCAAACTTCAGCAGCGGAAGCCCGGTCAACATAACGGCGCAATCGACCCTTTATGGAACGGGCGTTCCTGATCAGGTCGGGCCGTTTCCGTTCGATAAGGTTGGGGTAGACTGGCAGCATGGCGCCTACGCGGGGAATTACTTCGCCAATTACTTTGTTGACAAGAATGATTCCACGAAAACCTATGTGGATGATCCCCAGAAGGCCAATGTGACTTCGATGGATAATCTCAGGAACCTGGTTACGTTGACGGCGGTTACCGACCCTGACGGCAACATCGTTCTTCAGAATCCCCTCCCCGGCAAACGCGGCAATTTCGGCTTCAACCGGATTTACGGCCCCGGTACCTGGAATGCCGATCTTGCTCTCAGCAAATCCGTAAGAATTGCCGAGTCGAAGAGCCTGCAGGTGCGCGTGGATGCGACGAATATTTTCAACCATCCACAGCCCGGAGGAAGCTCTGTTGCGGCGAGCACGCGCATTTCGTATGCATCGGCTCCCCTTCTGAGCATTCTCAAATCCTCCAATTCCAATAATCCTTTCGGATATCTGGGATCCAAGACCGGGCAGCGTTCCTTCCAGGCCAGACTACGCTTCAGCTTCTAGACAAGATCGGGGAACGTCCCGCGCGTTCCCCGGTCCTTCAAATTCATTTTTTGCGATTCTTCGCGTTCTTTGCGCCTTGGCGGTTAATCCGATTGAACCGCTAAAACGCAAAGAGCGCGAGGAAAAATCGGATTCGGAAATCCTTCGGCGGATAAGGGATGCTATGAAACGCAGAAACTTTTTCCTGTCATGGCAATCCTGTTTGAAAACGCCCCACATGGACAGACGGGCGAAAGAAGGGGCGGATTTCACGGACTTTCACTGCACGCCTGTGTGCACTCCCACCGAAGTCCAGGACCTTCTTCCAATCCTGATCGAGCTCTGCGAACTGCCGGCCGAGACGACCAGCTTCGACGGCCTTTGAGTCACACATACAGGCTGATTCCGGCTCAGGAAGCGGAGCCTTTTATGCGCGGATCACTAAGCTTTAGAATCGCTGAGCCGGCGGTTGCCCACCGCGAATCCCTGGCAGGCTCGGCGATTCCGCCCGGGGTCGGGAAGGGAAAGTCTTGCGACTCCGGGCGGAATCAGTGCAATATTCTCAGATTCCGGAATCGGCCCCGGTAATGTACGCGGCGCGGTCTGGTAACATTCCGGGCAGTGCCGCGTAATAGCGAGATGGGCGCCGTAACGGCCTGGGAGGTTGATGGATGGAATTTTACATAGAGAAGAACAGCTCCACCCCGGTAATCAAACAGATCGAGGAACAGATCAAGTGGGCGGTAATGATGGGCATTTTCCGCAACGGCGATACGCTGCCGTCCATTCGGGATATCGAAAAACAGACGGGTGTCCACCACAGCCAGATACATAAGGCCTACCTTGCGCTGCGGCGTTCCGGACTCGTGGTCCTGACGCGCGGAAAGGGAAGTGTCATCTCCACAGCGTCCGAATCCCCCCGCCTTATCAATGAAAACTGCTATGAGCTCAGCCGGAAAATGGTTGACAAAGCCCGCCAGCTGGGCTTGTCGCCAACGGCTTTTGCGCGCTATTTCAGCCGCTATTCGCAGGAAAGCGAACGCAAAGAGCCCTTCATATCCTATGTGGATGACAATGAGGAGATCGCGACGCAAAC
>JAKQSI010000075.1 GCA_029570205.1 Candidatus Omnitrophota bacterium
TCAACCCGTCCACATCCTCTTCCTCAAAACGGTGAATCCCTTTGTACCCCGTCTTTCGGCTGATTCCGTAACACCGGCACAAATCCGATATCGTGTATTCTCCACTCAAATACTCTCCGATAAACCGAATCCGTTCTTCCAAGGCATAGGCCGCCTCCTTTCCGGCTGCTATTCCATGCCAATCTGTTACCCATGTGCCCGGTCTATTCTGTTACCTATATGATCGGTTCATACCACCTGACCTCCCCCGATCTTCGGGGGAGGAATCGTGCCTCTTATGCTTCCCCCCGAAGATTGGGGGGAATAGAAGGGGGGTTGAATTTGTGATCGCACCTTTCCATTCAACCTTTTTCAACTCCCTTATCGCCCCTTCTTCGCTTCATCAGATTCCACCGCGTACCCATCCACAAATCGCGTCCGCCGAATCAACTTACCCTCTCGGTCCCACAGAAATGCATCACCCACGCAACGGAAGTTCCTCCATGTGGACTGCGATTTCCTGTTCCCATTGGTCCAGTACTGAGACCAGATACTGGTCCCGTTCGGGTTGTGGTCCCAGCGCCATTTCATCTTGCCGTCTGGGGTCCAGTAGGTCTCCGAACCGATTTTTTTACCGTCCTGATAGGCGACTTCATATTGAGGCTGTCCATTATCGTAGAGCCAGCGCTCGGGGCCGTCCAAGCGATAGTGTCCATCCCTGGTTACTTTTCCTTCATAAGAGCCTCTCAACTTTCCGTTGGGATAAAACGTATCGAGATCCTTTCTCTTCCTCCATTCCGCCGAAATTTTAAATTGGCCGGGATCGGCGGGGGCATCGGAGAGAATCCAGGCTTCGTTCATTTCAAAATGAAGGCACGGGTGATTCATAGTCGTCATCAGGTGAATGATCCCATTGGGGGCTTGGGCGGCGACGGAATAGCCCAGAGTAGGATCTTTCATTTCGTTTTTTCCCCAATGCGGGCCGATATTCGGGATGGTATGGCATTCATGTGGCTGCGCGGCGTCCAGTTTCTTGATGTGCCAGGTTTTTCCTTCGTCATCCGAGAGGGCGACAAAAGAACCCCGTTCCGTGATTCCCCCAGGTTGCTTGTTGGTCGTGCTCTGAAAATCGCTGGCGAAGAAAAGCCGCCTGCTTTGAAGCCGGATCAGTGTGGGTCGCTGATTGAACGCCAATGCCGCAAAAATGGTCCGGCTGACTTCCCAAGTCATGCCACGGTCAGAGGAGATCGACTGAGGCATGAATCCGTCGATATCGGTGTTCTTGCCGCCCAGGCCGAGAATACGTCCGTCCGACAGGGGAACGAAGGTCGTGTGACGACCCCCGGTTCGTCCGCCGGTGTCGTACCAGGTTTTGCCGTTGTCGTCGCTCGCCCATAGCAGGGAGGTTCCGCCTTTTCCATCGCCGGCCATGAATATAGTTCCATCCATGCGGAACGCACTGTTGATCGGCTGTGGAGAATACGGTCCGACCGGTCCACGGATGAGAGGAAGGTGCAGGTCAATTCCATAGACTCTGTGCTTTTCAGGAGGACCGGGCAGTTCCTGCAAGCCAGACTGATTCACCTGGAACCATGTGGCCCCGTTATCTTCCGATTTACACCACCGGAACGGGACTCCCGGCAGATCCACGCCGCCGGTGAACAAATACAAAATACCCCGATCGTTCCAGAGCAGCGCGCTTTGCTCGGCGGCATCCGGGAAATCATAAAACAGTTCCGGCATGTCCCATTGCTCGGAACCGAATCGAAGTCGGGTCATCATAAAACAGACATTGGGTTTGTATTCCGTCTCGTTTGTAGAGGAAGTGAAGAAGCAGGCGAGCACGTCACCGTTGGAGCAGACCGTCATTCCGGGGCTGTGATTGTGCCCCAGAACGGCCGGATGGATGCCCGCGGCCAGACGATCATCCGCCTGGTCGTTATCCGGAGGAATCGGCAGCAACGGACGCATCGTGAAATAGGGCTTCTCCGGATCGGGACCTTGTTGCGCGAATTCGGTCTCTTGTTTAACGCACTGCACCGGAAACGGAGGGTCCACCGGATGAGGCGCGGATGTCGGTAAGGGAGCCATTGCGACACGGAAGCCTACGGGGATTACGCCGTCGCCCATGCGAGCGGATTCATCGCCACTGAACGGGTATTGCGGCGGTAAGCCCGCCCGGTTTGCCGAACGCAGGTAATAGGGCGAATCCGGGGCTTGAATCCCTCCGCCACGGATGACCCGCGCAACACCCGTCTCAGGGCCGCCCGGATCGGTTTCGTCAAAATCAGGGTACATGCCGTGCCAGTCCAGGCACCATTCCGTCGGGAGTCGGTGCATGTTCTTCAATCCCCAGGGATTCGGCGCATCCGAATCGGGCGGGAGATCTCCCGATGAGAACAGGGTGGTTGTTCCCGACCGGCAGGCATATTCCCATTCCGCCTCGGTCGGCAGGCGGTACGGTTTGCTTTCTTTCTTACTGAGCCATTCACAGAACGCCATGGCCTCTTTCCAGGAGATATTGCAGACATAAGGGGCGCAGCGATCTGTTCCCGTGTAGTCCGGTCGAAACTGGCGGAACTGCTCGATGGTGACCTCGGTTTCAGAAAGATGGAATCCGTTGGTGATGGTTACTTTGCGGACGGGATGTTCATCCCAGTCCCCATCCGGGAGAAGCTCGAATTGCCCCAGTTTCTCCGGCGGTGTGGGATTGAGTTCACCTATATGAAACTCGCCCGCCTGAATCGGGATCATCTTCATGCCGATTGTGTTGGTGAAAGGCTCCGTTTCAGCGGCGATGGCGCTTTGTTGCAAAAGGACCGCCAGAACGCCGACGATTGATAGAAGATGTTGAGGATGCATCGATTTTCTCCATGGCGAAGAATACGACCGGAATCCTAATCGGCGCTTTCCGTTTGGTCAACCAATCGACCGAAGGTGCATTGCATAGAACGGTTCCACCCGTAGAATGCTTTTTGGGAGAAATATCCGATGGAAAAAGTTACGATTGAAGGAGTCGAATTAACTCTGGCGAATCCGGTGGAATGGCCTGCGGAATGGGTCGGGCGACCGGATTTATTGCTCCAGGTGATTGCGGCGTGGATGAAAGTCACCGAAGAAGATTTACCGTTGCATCCCCGCCTGCTCGGCAAACCGGGTGTCGGAAAAACCACCCTGGCTTATGCCGCCGCGAAAACCCTGAACCGGGAGGTATACCTGTTCCAGGCTACCATGGACACCCGCCCGGAAGACCTGATTGTCACGCCGGTGATCGCGGAACAGGGGAAGCTGCGGTATGTCGCCAGCCCTGTTGTGACAGCGATGATCCGGGGTGGGGTGTGTATTCTCGATGAAGGCAACCGGATGAGCGAGAAAAGCTGGGCATCGCTGGCTCCGCTCCTGGATAACCGGCGCTATGTCGAATCCCTGGTTGCCGGAATCACGATCAAAGCGTCGCCGGAGTTCCGGCTGTGCGCCACGATGAACGATGATGCCAGCACATTTGACCTGCCGGAATACATCCATTCGCGTCTTCAGCCGCAGATCCTGATCGAATTCCCGGAACGGGACGAAGAAGCGCTGATCTTGCGTCGTAACCTTCCGTATGCAGATGAATCCATCCTCGAATACGTGGTGAATTTCCTTCAGCGAGCGCATGAGAGCCAGGAACGGTACACCGTGCGGGATGGCATCAATGTGGCGCGATATGCTATCAAACTGCTTCAAATCTCTAACGGTAAATCGCCCGATGAACCGCTGGGCGCTCAAGAGGCCCTGATTCGGGCAGTGACCTCGATTCTTGGCGAAGATGCAACTTTCTACCTCTGAGCCGTTTACGTTCCTGCCCATCATCCACGGTTGTTTGGAAACTGCCGTGGCCGTGCGGGAACGGCTGCTTATGTGTCGCCCGGACGCGATTGCCGTTGAGCTGCCCCGCACCCTGGAACAGGCCGTGATTCAGGCCTGTCGACGACTACCCCACTTGTCGGTAGTCTCTTACGAACAGAGCGACGGTCAGCCGGTCTACGTGCTGATCGAACCGTGCGACGGTATCATGGAGGCCGTTCGGTTCGCGCTGGAAAACGAGATCCCATTGATCTTCGCTGATATGGACACGGAAAAATACGGCCCGAAACTGGACCCGTTGCCGGACCCTTACGCCATCCGCCGAATCGGCTATGAGGCATACCTGGATGAGTATCTGAAATCCGGACTGGAAACACAGGACCCGGACGACCGGATGCGGGAGTCCTGTATGGCTTATCACCTTCAGGAATCCGCCCGCAAGTACGCAAGAATTGCCTTGGTATGCGGGTTGGCGCATGTTCCCGGAGTCCTTCGGGAAATTGAGACACCGCAGGCTTTTCCGATTCAGAGAACCCACCGGGAAGGTGTCACAATCTGGAACCTGTCGAAAAGATCCTCGCGGGAGGTCCTCTCGGAACCGGCGTTCATCCAGGCTGCCTATGAGAAGTACCGAACCCGCTCCCAGGAACCGTCTCCTGACCGCCTGTTGCTTCATCGCGACCTTCTGGAACACGCCCGCTTGAAATTTCACGAGAATGCGGGGGAAAAACTCTCCGTGAGCCAGGTGAATGTCTTTCATCAATATGGCAGGAACCTGGGGTTTCTTGAGGGCAAACTGGCGCCGGATTTGTACAACCTCATCCTCGCTGCCAGAGGGTGTGCGGATGACAACTTTGCGTATGAACTCTGGGATGCCGCCACCGACTATCCGTGGCATGATTCCACGGCGAAACTGCCCATCCTGGATATCAGCCCAGAGGATCTCCAGCGTCATTCCCGGCATGTCCACTTTCACCGGACATTCAAGCGTTTGCGCAAGATTCTGCGCTCAATCTTTCCCCGAAAGCGTGAAAACCGGCCCGGCGAGTGGCGGGAACGCTGGGGAGGCGTATTTATTTGCAGCTATCCCCCCGAGGATATTGTGATCGAGTCTTACGGCGCTTTTCTGCAAAAGAAAGGCAAGTCGATCCTGTCGGAAGAAAACACTCACGTGGAGCCGTTCACAACCTCCCTGTTAGACGGCATCGACATCCGGGAAACGGTGCGGAACTGGCATGAGGGGAAAATCTATGTACGGGAATCCCGAAATGTGCAGGGAAAAGTCGGATCGGTAGTCGTGATTTTGGATGAGGATGATCCGTCCGAAGGGAAATCGAAGTATCCCTGGAAAAGTGTTTGGCATGGGGAGCACACGCAGGAATCCGATATGGCGTTCTATGCCACGCCTGCCGGAGAACATCTTGTCGGACCGGGGATCTCCCGGTGCGAGTACGGGGGATTTTTAATGACCTATCCGCCGGGCCGATTGGGGGATATCTGGTCCGACCCGTTTTATGCGGTTACGCGGAGCAAACCTGAACGGCTGCTGCTGGCCGGAATCGACTACAGCGAGGAGAGATTTATCGTTTACGCCGCGCGAAAACCGCCGCGTTCGTATTTCCAGGGATTTGCGGGCCGATTCAACCGGAAGATCATCTATATTCCCATCGGACAACTTTCGCCGGTTACGCTCAAGCAGATTCGTTCTTTCCACGTGCTGGACGGCCGCCATGTCCGCTCGTACGCGAGAGAATATATCTGGAAGTAGAACACTCGAATCACAATTGAACCTGTTGACCTCGTCCATCCTGTCTACTCCATCCATCTTGTACTTCCCGGTTCTCCGTTTTCTTTCCGCCTCAATGGCGATATAAGTAAAAATTTCCAGGGATTCTGCCAGGCCGGAGGTTTACATCTGTGATTGTCACAATGAAAGCGGGTGCGTCCAAAGAACAGATCGACCATGTGATTGCGGTCATTGAGGAATGCGGATATAAGGCGCACCCCATTTTCGGTTCCAATTTAACCGTGTTGGCCGCTGTGGGGGACGAGCGGGGCAAGAGCGGCGTATTTGAACGTTTGAGCAGCCAGCCGGGTGTCGGCAAGGTGGAGTACATTTTGCCTCCGTACAAACTGGTGTGCAGGGAGATTGCTCCGGGTCTGGAGCGAGAGGCGACTGTTGTGAGAGTCCGGATCCGCCACAAGGGTGGGATTACAGGACGGGCGATTGGAGACGGCAGACTTTCGGTGATCGCCGGTCCCTGCTCCGTGGAATCGCTGGAACAGGTAATGACGTGCGCACGGGAGGCCAGGAAATACGGCGCAACCTTTCTGCGTGGCGGCGCATTCAAACCCCGCACCTCGCCGTACAGTTTCCAGGGACTTGCCGAGGACGGTCTGAAAATCCTGGCCGAAGCCCGCGAAGAATACGGTCTCGGCATAGTGACGGAGCTGATGGATGCGCACAACCTGGACTTGGTGACCAAGTACGCGGATATCATCCAAATCGGCGCACGGAATATGCAGAACTTCATGCTCCTGAAGAACTTGGGAGATACGAATAGGCCGATTCTTCTCAAACGGGGCATGGCTTCGACCATTGATGAACTGCTCATGTCGGCGGAATACGTGGTGTCGTGCGGCAATCCGAACGTAATTCTCTGCGAACGCGGAATTCGAACCTTCGAGACAGCGTATCGAAACACCCTGGACCTGAACGCGGTCCCGGCTCTCCGCGCCGCGACCCACCTTCCGATTATTGTCGATCCCAGTCACGGGACAGGCCGGTGGGAGCTGGTGAAGCCGATGAGTCTGGCCGCGGTGGCAGCCGGGGCGGATGGTTTGATTATAGAAATCCACCCGGAACCGTCCAAAGCGTTTTCCGACGGTCAACAGTCTCTTAAACCGGAGAAATTCGGCGAGCTGATGGATGCCGTGGCGGCCGTAGCCCGTTGTGTCGGGAAACCGCCCTGTTGGGAGGATGAAACCGAATCGGCCACAGAAGGCGCCGTTCCGGATTGCCTGAAATAAGGAGGCGGGGAAGGCAGGACATGGCTGGAAGAGTCTGCTATCATAGAAGGTTGCGCCTGCTGTAAATGGAGTCTAAGACCATGCGGGTAATTGCAGGCACATTTCGAGGCCGGAAATTGCTCGGCCCCAAAAGTCAGCCAATCCGGCCCACCAGTGACCGAGTTCGCGAGTCATTGTTCGCCATCCTGGGTGATATGGTTGTCGGAGCACGGTTTGCGGATCTGTGCGCCGGAACCGGCAGCGTGGGGTTGGAGGCGCTCAGTCGAGGGGCCTGGCATACGACTTTCGTTGAGAAATCGCGGGGAGCGGTAGCGCTTCTGCGAAAGAACGTCGAGATTTTGGGGCTTGGTCGCAACCAGGTGGAGATTTGGACGGCGGATGTGACTCGCCTGTCCAAGCCGACGGAACCATGGAACATCGTGTTCATCGATCCGCCGTATAACCTGGCAGAGAGTATCGTAGCCCGACTTGCCCAAAGAGACATTTTTGAGGAAGGCGGGTTGGTGATATTGGAACACGGCGGGAAAGAACCGATCTCGGCGGAACCGTTCGGATTGGAGGTCCTGGACCATCGTTCGTATGGTGAGACCTCGATTACGTTTCTGAGGAAATTGTGAACAAGGGTATCGCGATATATCCGGGTAGCTTCGATCCGGTCACTTATGGTCACCTTGATCTGGTGCAACGGGGGCTGAAAGTCTTTGACCGACTGGTGATTGCGGCGGTGGCGAATCCGAGCAAAGATCCGCTGTTCACGCTGGAGGAGCGGGTGGAAATGCTGAAAGAAGTTACCGTGCATCTGAAGGCGGTGACGGTGGAATCGTTCGGGGGGTTGTTGGTGGATTATATGCGCCGGTATCCGGGTGCGGTGGTCCTTCGCGGCCTGCGGGCCGTGTCGGATTTTGAGTATGAGTTTCAAATGAGTTTAACCAACCGGGAGTTGGATGACGGTCTGGAAACGATCTTCATGCTTCCCAGTTTGGAATACACTTACTTGCGGGCTTCGCTGGTAAAAGAGGTGGCACACTTGGGCGGCGATGTCAGCCGCTTTGTGCCGCCGCAAATCTGTCGGCGGTTGATCGAACGCTGCCGGGAGCGACGTCGCGCGTAGAAAGATTAAACCGGAGGTGCCGTATGGCTCACCCCAAACATCGTAAGTCGAAGTCAAAAACCAGAATGGGACGTTCTCACCAGGCGATGAAACCGATCAACCTGGTGGAGTGCCCCCAGTGCCGCGAGAGCTACCTGCCCCATCGTGCATGTCCTCATTGCGGCTATTACAAGGGTAGCGTTCGTTTTGCCGTTTCGGAGTAACAACATTGATGCCGATCATTATCGACGCGATGGGAGGAGATCGGGCGCCCGCGGATGTTCTCGAAGGGGTCCGGCTGTTTCGTGAGGAAGACCCGCTTACGGAACTGATCCTGGTCGGTCGGCAAGAGGAATTGCAGAGCGCAGCCGAAAGGCTGGGCTGTGAGGTGGTTCATGCACCCACTGTCGTGGGGATGCACGACTCGCCCTCCTCGGCGGTGAAATCGAAACGGGATTCGTCCATTGGTATCGCTATGCGGCTCGCGAAAGAGGGTCGCGGGGATATCGTTATTTCCATGGGGAATTCCGGAGCCGCGACCGCATTCGCGTTTTTTGTGCTGGGATGTATGCCCGGAGTCAGCCGACCCTGCATCTCGACATTGATGCCGACCATCCAAAACCGGCACTGTCTCCTGGCCGATGTCGGTGCAACAGTAGATTGCAAACCCCAGCACTTGCTTGAATGGGCGGCGCTTCAGTCGGTTTATATGCGGGAGGTCATGGGACGGGAGAGTCCCACAGTCGGGCTTCTCTCCATCGGCGAAGAGAATACCAAGGGAAACGAGTTGGTTTTTGCCGCCGGACCTCTGCTGGCCTCATCCGGATTGAATTATATCGGGCATGTCGAGGGCGTGGACATTCCGAGCGGCAAGGTGGATGTGATTGTCTGCGACGGATTTGTGGGCAATGTGGTGCTGAAATTCGGCGAGGGGCTGGCGGATATGATTTTATCCATGTTCCGGGATTTTCTGCAGAATCCGCCCGAAGGGGTGTCGAATGGGAATACCAAAACTCGCCTGGTGAATGAGTTCGTCGCTCAGTGTGATTACAGCACTTATGGCGCGGCGCAACTTCTGGGGATAAACGGGTTAGTGCTGATCGGTCATGGACGGTCCGCTCCCCGGACGTTTGCCAGCGCCATCCGAACGGCTCGGAAGACCATTTCGCACGGCGATCTTTTGAACAGCATGCGCCGGGAATTGGAGCAGGTTTTCAGTGCGGTGGCTGTGCGCTGATCTGTTTCTCTGGACGAATCCGTTGCGGGCTGTAGAATAGCAACTCTCCTGTGTGGGCCGGACTGGGTCCGGCCCGATTCACGTGAAGCGGAAGGACGACAAAGCAGGCTTTCAGGAGGTGCGGAGTGTCTCAATATGCCAGGATTCTGGGCACGGGGATTTGCCTGCCCGAACGAGTGGTGACAAATCGCGATCTCGAAAAAATGGTCAGTACCAGCGATGAATGGATTCGCGAGCGAACCGGAGTGGTGGAACGCCGGGTGTCCGATCCGGATACAGCCGCATCCGATCTTGCCGTTGTGGCGGCGACCGAGGCGATGGACCGTGCCGGAGTGACACCGGATGAAATCGAAGCGGTCCTGGTGGCAACAATCACGCCCGACCAGATTTTCCCTGCAACGGCCTGCATTGTCCAGCATCGGTTGGGGATCAGGAACGCCATGGCGGTGGACCTTTCCGCGGCTTGTACAGGATTTCTTTACGCGCTCTCCGTGGCGCAGGCCTATATCGAATCCGGCCGATACCGACGGATTCTTGTTATCGGTGTGGATTTGCTCACCAAGACAGTAGACTGGGGCGATCGCGCCACCTGTGTTCTGTTCGGCGACGGGGCCGGAGCGGCAGTCATCGGGCCGGACCCCGATCACGGTGTGCTTCACACCATCCTGGGTGCGGACGGGCAATATGCCGATCTCATCATCCAGAAAGCGGGCGGTTCCCGCATCCCAATCAGCCGGGAGGCCATCGATGCGGGCCAGCATTACATTCGGGTCAAAGGGCGTGAGGTTTATCGTCATGCTGTTACCGTAATGGCCTCGGTGGCCGTGGATTGCCTGAATCATTGTGGATTATCTAAGGATGACATCCGCTGGCTTATTCCCCATCAGGCAAACCTTCGAATTATCGAGGGCGTTTCGGAGCGTCTCGAAATCCCCATGGACCGTTTCGTTGTGAATGTACAGAAATACGCCAACACCAGCGCGGCGACCATCCCGATTGCTTTGCATGAGGCGGTTATTGACGGAAGAATCGTCGAGAGGGATCTCGTGCTGATGGTTTCATTCGGAAGCGGCCTGACTTGGGGCGCTTCGGTGATGAAGTTCTAGTTGGAGGGAAAGAAAAATCCGGGTGGCACAGGCTTCCAGCCTGTGGAATTATATGGAAACCGGTTGAAAAGTAGATGAGGGCAGTGTTTCTCTTTCCGGGCCAGGGATCGCAATCGGTCGGCATGGGAGCCGAGTGGATGGACTCCCATCCATGCCGAGGCCGGCTGGAGGTGGCCGGCCGGGTGGTCGGGCGGGATATCCGTGCCCTCTGCATGACCGGGCCGAAAGAAGAACTGGACAAGACGGTCTACACACAACCCTGCATTTATCTGTTGAGCGCCATGCTGTTGCATAACCTGAAAGAGCATGGGGTTACCCCGGTAGCGGTCGCCGGACACAGCGCAGGCGAATATGCCGCGCTTCTTGCGGCAGAGGTTTGGGATTTCGAGACAGGGCTGAATGTCATCGCCACGCGCGCCCGGATTATGTATGAATGTGGATTGCGCAAACCGGGCGGGATGGCAGCGGTAATTGGAATGGACGGGTCTCAGGTGAACGAGATATGCAAAGAGATCTATCCACAAAGTGAGGTTGTAGTGGCGAACCGAAACACGCCAACCCAGACAGTGATCAGCGGCGATAAGAGCTGTATCGAGCGTATCTGCGAGATTCTTAAGGCACGTGGCGCACGACGGGCAGTTCCGTTGCCGGTCAGCGGTGGGTTTCATTCCCCACTTCTTTCCGAGGGAGTGCAGGAGTTTACGGAGTACTTGAAATCCATCCCGATCCGGTCGCCCATCGTGCCCTGGATCTCCAATCGGACCGGCGAGCCGGAATCTTCACCGGACACGATTCGGGAACACCTCGCCGGACAACTTAACTCGCCGGTCCAGTGGGTCAAAGCCATGGAAACCCTGGAGCAATTTTCCTGTGACCGGTATCTGGAGATCGGGCCGGGGAAAGTGCTTGCCGGGCTGGTGAAAGGATGCGGGTCTATCAAACCCTGCCTCTCGGTCGGGTCGCCGACCGAACTCGATTCTATCCTGAATGACGGAGATTCAATCTCATGACACAACGAATCGCTTTAGTTACCGGCGGAAGCCGTGGAATCGGAAAAGAGATTGCAAAAGCCTTGCTGCGCGATGGATGCCGAGTCGCCGTGGTCGATGTCGATGAAGAGAACCTGAGAATCTGCGAGTCGGAACTGGGTGCGGAGGGCGCTTTGAAAGGGTTTAAAGGGGATGTTACCTCCAAAGAGGAGGTTGCCGCGACTGTCAAAGCCTGTGTGGACACATTCGGCGGCCTGGACATCCTGGTGAATAATGCCGGTGTAACACGGGATGCTCTTCTCATCCGCCAAAAAGAGAGCGACTGGGATTTGGTGCTGAATATCAACCTGAAAGGCGCGTTCCTGTTCACTCAGGAAGCGGCACGAATTATGATCCGTGAGCGATGGGGACGGATTGTCAACATCTCGTCTGTCGTCGGAATCATAGGGAATCCCGGCCAGGCAAACTATTCCGCCAGCAAGGCCGGGCTGATTGGATTGACCAAGACAACTGCGAAGGAGCTGGCGGGCCGAGGAGTTACGGTCAATGCCGTCGCGCCAGGCTTTATCGAAACCGCAATGACTGCAAACTTGCCGGATAAAGCCCGCGAAGATCTCATGAGCCGGATTCCACTGGGCCGGTACGGGAAACCGCAAGAGGTTGCGGACTTGGTAGCCTTTCTGGTTTCCGAACGCGCAGGCTATATTACCGGACAAGTGATTGTGGTGGACGGTGGACTGGCAAATTGAGATATGTCATTCTACCTCTTTTGCGGCATCATCCGTGGGAACCGATGGAACCACGAAGATATATAGGAAACAACTCTAACCAGGAGGTATCAATCCGTGAGTGATATTGAAGAGAAGGTAAAAGCGATCATTGTCGATCGACTGAAGGTAGACCCCAGCGAGGTTACCCCGGACAAGAATTTTACGCGCGATCTCGGCGCAGATTCCCTGGACCAGGTGGAGCTGGTCATGAAATTCGAAGAGGATTTCGGGATTGATGAGATTCCGGAAGACGAGGCCGAAAAGATCCAGACCGTTGGGGATGCCATCGAGTACATCAAAAACGCGACCGCGAAATAAGAAACCGTGGCCCGCGTCGCAATTCGCGCCTGATGCGGCCCGAACCCGTCAGAAACCGAATTTCGGCAGAACATTCAAGGGATCGGAACCACCGGTTGAGGGTTCCCGTTTTCAACGAATAGAATAGAATCCAAGCAGCCCGCAAAGCCCCGCCGCCTACCGGGCTGTTCGCTTATCAATACCTCGGGTATCTTTTGGAGGAATGATGAACAGACGAGTGGTGGTTACCGGCATGGGTATCGTTTCCCCCGTGGGCATCGGCATTGACGAGGTATGGGAGAGTCTGATCAGCGGCCGAAGCGGCGCGGGACCCGTCACTCATTTCGACACAACGAACTACGCCTGTCGAATCGCTGCCGAGGTCAAGAACCTTGATCCGCACCTGGACCCATCCGACAAAGAACTTTCGCGCTGTGACCCCTTTGTTCGATTCGCCCTCGTGGCGGCGAAACTTGCCCTGGAACATTCGGGACTGGAATTGGACAAAGAGGATTTGGACCGGTTTGGAAGCATTGTCGGGTCCGGAATCGGCGGCCTGCAGATTCTGGAGACGCAAAAAGAAATCCTGATGGAGAAGGGACCGAGACGGGTATCGCCATTTCTGATCCCGATGATGATCGGCAACATGGCCTCCGGTATGATCTCCATGCGTCATGGATTACGCGGGCCGAATACTTCTGTGGTGACAGCCTGTGCAACAGGCAATCACTGCATCGGCGATGCGTTCAACGTGATTCGACGGGATGAAGCCGACTTAATGGTGGCGGGAGGTACGGAAGCCGCGATTACCCCACTCGGACTCAGCGGATTCGGCAATATGAAAGCCCTCGCCACACACTGGAACGATGATCCCACCCACGCCAGCCGCCCCTTCGACAAGGACCGGGACGGATTTGTCATGGGCGAAGGTTCTGCCATTCTGGTCCTGGAAGAGCTGGAACATGCGCGGAAACGGAATGCCGTGGTATATGCAGAGATTGTCGGATACGGCATGACCGCAGATGCCTTCCATGTATCCCAACCCGCCCCGGAAGGACGCGGGGGGCGGGAAGCAATGCGTCGCGCGCTTCGAGACGCGGGGATCTCCCCGGAAGAGGTGGACTATATCAATGCTCATGGAACCTCAACCCCAGTGGGCGATGTGGCCGAGGCGCAGGCCATCAACGCCCTGTTCGGCGAACACGCAAAAAAGGTTGCCGTCAGCTCCACAAAGTCCATGACCGGGCATCTGCTGGGCGCGGCGGGCGCTCTCGAAAGCTGTGTTTGTGTGAAAACCATCACAGAGGGGATCATCCCGCCGACCATCAACCTCGACAACCAGGACCCGGAATGCCGGATTGACTGCGTTCCAAACACGGCGCGTGAAGCGAAGATCTCTGTTGCACTCAATAATTCGTTCGGTTTCGGCGGTCAGAACTGTGTGCTGGTGTTTCGGAGAACATGACAGATACCCCGTATCGCCCCTGCGACGATAAACCAGGGAGATTCCGTCACACAGGGGGGAGTTGATGTATCCCATTCCAGGTCATTTGGCTTTTGCGGCCTCTTCCGCGCGATTTTTCAAGGTGTCCCTACCTGTGGCGATCATCGCCTCTCTTGTCCCCGATGTCATCGACAAGGGCCTGAATGATCTCTTGCAGATCACTCCATACGGGCGGTACTTCATGCACAGCATTCCATCGGTGGTGGTGTGTTCCGTACTGGTCGGATGGTTGTGGGGAAAAGAAAGTGCGTGGGGCTGGTTCGCCGGTCATGCGACTCATTTGGCGGGTGATCTGGGATCTTTCCTTCCGCTCTGGATGCCGTTTGTCCAATATGACTGGCCGCCGGATAGGAACATTACGCTTTACGCGATCACCAATCCGTTCCGTCACCTGTTCTCACCGGAAATGCTTTCGGAATTGATGATGGGGATCTGGACTCTTGCGCTGTTTCGCTTTGCGAGGAACGCGGATCGGTTCAGTCGAGTCCAGCAACTGATTTGCTATACCGGGATTTGGGCTTATGGACTTCTTCGCGTTTGGTTGGGCTGATAAGAAAGTGAATAGATTTCGGAGTCGCTACCGGCCGAACGAAGAGTTTTCCGTGGACATGGCGGCAGTCCAATCAGGGTGGTAAGTCTTCGTTCGGATATCGTAAATGGCGTCGATGAACTTCTGCTTTGTTTCTACCGAACCCTGGCTTCCCAGAATCCGCCTCATCTCGGCCGTCGCCAAGTCATCGAACAGCTTCGGAGAGTATAGAATCTGGACCGGTTCGCCGATCTGGTACCGCCGCACCATATCCCCAAGCGTGCCTTCCTGATCGGGGTTCAAGTCGAGCGATTTCATTTCGTTCTCGAATTCCTTGAACTTGCACCATCGCTGATAGCGATATGTGCCGTAAATGATCAAAAGGGCTAGAGTAGTAATCCCGCCCAAAACCGTCAGAACGATTTTGGGATCTACTTTCGCAACCGTATAGAAATCAAAACCGAAAGAAGGTTTTCCGGGACCTTGACATCTTGGCAGGAACACCGGGGAAGTCAGGACATCGTAGAACGAATTGAAAAGAAAAATCACAGCATTTTCCATTCAAACCACCCCCGCCAAACAAATTATACCGTATCTTATTATATCGGCAGATATTCACAAAATCTATAGAGAAGAGTTGAAAAAAATTCGCAGGAAAACGCGCGACAGGTCACGGCTGTTTCGGGCCGTATAGCCCGCACTCCACCGGCAGACTCTTGGGGATTTTCTTGCCGGCGAAGTAGCAGGCGATAGCATCCATTGTGAGTGTCCCGATTTTCTCGGGATACTGAATCGCATCCGCATAAATCAGCCCCTGGTCGATTTTCTCGCGGGCTTCGGGTGTGGCATCATAGCCCACAACAACAATCTTCCCGGCCTTTCCGGCAGCCTGAATGGCCGCCAGCGCCCCCAACGCGGTGTCATCATTAATGCCGAATACTCCCGCCAGGTTCGGAACGCTTTGAAGGAAGTTCTCCATGACCTGCATCGCCTCATCCCGTTTTCCCCATCCGGGATTTCGTCCCACAATTCGCACATTCGGATACTTCTTGATTTCCTCTTCGAATCCCTTCATACGGTCGATTACAGACATGACCGCCGGGTGATCGATCACGACAATATCCCCGCCGGTTTCTCCCAATGCCTCTCCCATCGCCTTGGCAGCCAGCCTTCCGCCCGCCACATTGTCGCTGGCGATATGACAGATAACTTTGCCCGATTTCGCCGCTACATCTGCTGTAAATACAGGGATTTGGGTTTTGTTGATCTTCTCAATGCTTGTGCCGATGCTCAGCGAGTCGCAGGGGCAAACCAGGATGGCATCCACCCCCTGTACAATATAGTTGTCCAGCTGATCCGCCTGACGGTTGGGATCGAACTCCGCGGAGTCAATACGCAATTCGATTTTGTACACCTTGGCTCTGGCTTTCAGCCCGGCTTCCAGATCCCGGTAGAACTGGTGGGTGCGCGTCAGCAGGGATACTCCGACAACGATACCCTCCAAGTCGGCGATTTCCTCTTTGGTCAACTTCGGCAACACGGGTTTCTTCTCATCAGAGCTTTCGGCTTTCTCTGAGTTCTCAACCTTTTCCTCCTCAGATTTCTCCGGCCTGGCCTCCTCAGTCCAAACTTCCACTGCTATTCCGAGAATCAAAATTGCAGCCGCGAAAACAGAGACAAACCGTTTTGTCATCGAAAAGACCTCCAAATACCGCTTTATGTTCTTAATAATGAATAGATTACATCAGTCCCAGTGTTTCCAGGAACTGATGCACCCGTTGCTTGTATGTATGGTCGCGCAGGACCCGTTCCCGGCCCGCACGGATGATTTCCTCGCGTTTTGCCGGGTGATCCAGATAATAGCGCACTTTGGCGCGCAAGTCCTCAATTCCCGAATAGTACGCGGCCTCTTCTTCAGATTGAAAGTAGCGTCCCGCTCCCGGAACCCAGTCTGAAAGCAGAAAACCGCCCGCAACCGGCGCATTGAAATCCCGCTGGTTTAAACTGCCATAGCATTGAACGCTATGGATATTGATGTTGACCTGCGCGGAAGCGAAAAGGGAAGGAAGTTCCTTTATCGGGTCAATTCGCCCAAGGAATCTCTCTCGCAAGGGAGAATTCTCTGTGAGAGGAAGCCAGTCCTCGTTGCCGTAAATGCGTAAGTCGAGCTCCGTCAACTGTTCCAGAAGACGCAGACGGCGGCGGTTGTTGGCTTCCCAATAGAGAAAATGACGAACAGCAGGGTCCAACTGAATACGCTTCCCCGGTGCGTAGGGGATCTCTTCCGTGAGATCGTCGAAACTCTTTGTTGGTGTGGCCAGCTTTGCTTCAACCAGGCGTTCTGTGTAACGCTGCATTTCCTCAGGCAGTTGCTTTCTTCGATAAGCCTGGTCCTGAAGACCGCCCACAAAGGCCACCTCACAGGCGTATTTTTCATCCGGTTTTCCCGGTTCGGACAGGTCGGCGGCGAGCGGGAAGTGCAATAATCTGCGGGGATTAAACCCTTTCACGGCCTCAAGATACGTGTCATCAAACAGGCATACAATTTCATCTGGAGCGAATTCCTGATTTACGTAAAAACGGGGATCGTCGAGGAACCAGAGGATTTTGGTGCGGTGATGCTGATCTTCGCGCGGATCGATCTTGAGGTATTGGCAGTAGAAATGGTTGGATGTTTGGTTGATAAGTAGAAGAAAATCAGAGGAATCGGCAAGGAGGTCATCCCGCAATTTGTCCTGAGCGCCGGGGGAGAGCAGTTCCGCGAGGGCCAAACGAGTGGACCAGCCGAACTCCTCCAGGGCAGCGAAAATGCGACGCTTGAACAGACCGAAACCTCTGTCGGAAATATCGCTGTAAGACCATACAGAACAGCCGGTTACCATGCGATGAATCCTCAGGCCCGCCCCTTGCTTTCAAGACGCAAAAGATTACTTTTGCAGGCAGTCGGGCAGTTGACCGAGGGAACGGTGATAGGCCACGCACTCACAGCAGAGATATTTTCGGGGGCACGGTTCATAAGTGCAGGTGCAGCGCTTCTTGTTTTCTTCCTGGTTCGGGCAATCCTTGGGTTTGGGTGGCATTGAAAAGTTCTCCATTATGGCTGTTTCAGAGGATATTAGCATCCATAATGCCTTTTTTTACCAGAACAGGAAGGTACTCTCAAAGAGGAATGGGGCTGTGAGTTTTGGCTTCCGATGGACGTTATTTCCTCTTTTGACGTTTCTTGGAACTTTTTTCCTGGAAACTACTTGACCAAAGTGCCTCTATCATGTTATTTTTCAGAATGTTAAAGTAGTGTGAACATTCATGGAGTCGGACATGGCCTGTTGTTTCTCTAAAATGGCCCTGCCGATTTGTCGATTCCGATGGGATGAGGGAATACACAGCGAGTCGGCGAAAAGGAAAAGATCATGCCCATCACATCCCCACCGCCCGATCTTCCAAACAAGATTTTCTATTCCATTTCCGAGGTCAGCGAGTACACGGGGATCGAACCGCACGTGCTTCGGTACTGGGAGACAAAGTTCTCTCGGCTTAATCCGAAACGAGTGGGCGGCAACCAACGCAAATACACGCGGGCCGATCTCGATCTGCTGTATGAGATTATCCACCTTCTATACAACGAGGGTTATACTCTGGATGGTGCGGAACGGAAACTTCGGGGCGGCCTTGCCCAAGTCCGCGCGGAGCGTGAGGCCGCCAATCACCCCGAACCGACGACAAAGGAAGAAACGGAACCGACCCCGGTTTCTGCGGGTTATGTGTCGCAGATCCATGAGATCCGCGAGGAACTGGCAGAGATTGTGCAGTCATTGGGGAGGAGGGTGAATTAAGAATTGAGAATAGGAAAGATGGGGGAGGGAGTGAAGAAAAGTGCAGAGTGAGAAGGGGGGAGACCACGGCTGACAAGGCGATTCACGCTGGGCGGGGCGGAGGTTGGTACAAGGATCTGGGGTGGGGCAGCAATTAAACCGACAAATGGGTCACTTTCCAAGAGGGTTTAACACAAGCAGGCTCAAATTGCAGTCGTTGGAATGCGGCAACGCAGACGTTGCCTTGTCCTGCATTTCATCGGAACAGCTGGCTTGCCCCCCTTTCCTTTCGGGAGACCCCTTTTTTTCCCCTCCGCGTTTATGTAGAAGACGGAGGTAAGAGCCGAATGGACACCGCCGACCCGGATCCACCCTGTTCATCCCATCCGTCCTATTCTCCCTTCCCTTTTCCCCCCGCCCAAAATTTTTTTTGAAAATTTCCATCTGGGGGCTTGACAAAACATATTTATATGTTAACAATATAGATATGAACCATAAATCGACGCCGGATTTTCCCAAGTTTTTGGTCCTGAGACCCGGCAGGTTTGGGAAGACAAAATGAGTCTCCAGAAGGAATTAGGTTTCCAACGCCCTATTGAGAACCCTCTTCATGCGGCCATGCTGAGCGTTGTACTCACCGGCTCCCTGCTGGTCAAAGAGGGTCACCGGATCATGCGCCCGTTCGGGATTACCGATGCCCAGTTCAATGTCCTGATGCTCCTGAAGTACCAGAGCGATGACGGCGAGCTGAACCAGACAGCCCTGGGCCGAATGCTTCTCGTAAATCGCTCGAATATCACGGGTTTGACTGATCGCCTGGAACAGGCCGGGCTGGTCCGGCGTGTGATGGACACGACGGATCGGCGGGTAAACCGGGTCCGGTTGACGCCCAAAGGCCGTTCGGTTCTGGATCGTGCGGAACAGGCTTATTTCGCACGGGTTCAGGAAATCATGGGAACACTCTCGGAGAAAGAGAATATGCAGCTGATTACGTTCCTGGAGCGCATCCGAAAGTCGCTGCGAACTCGGTAGATCGTTTCTCGGAAACAAACCGGCAATGGGCCGGTTTTCTTTTTTGAATAGAATGTTGATATGTATACAATATATCTCTCAACAGAAGGGAGAAGAACATTATGAAAATTCTGTTGATCGCCCCGGCAAGTGGAAACTGGAAAACAGTCGGTCGAAATCGCCTGTTTAACGGCAAGACCTTTCGGTTCTCGATGCTCAGCCTTCTCAGCGTGGCCGCCGAAACCCCTTCCGGCGCGGAGATCCGCATTGTAGACGAGCAGATCGACGAGATCCCCTGGGATGAGAAATTCGACTTGGTCGGGATCACCTGCATGACCGCGCTGGCCCCGCGCGCTTATGAATTGGCCTCCCGTTTCCGCGCACTGGGAATCCCGGTGGTCCTGGGCGGGATGCACCCCACTTTCTGCCCGGAGGAGGCGCTCCAACATGGCGATGCCGTGGTAGCCGGAGAGGCGGAAGGAATCTGGCCCAGGGTGGTTGAGGATGCGCAGAATGGATGCCTGGGAGGCATCTATCGCTCAAATCAGCCGGTCGATCTCTCTTCGTTGAAAAAACTCCCGCGTCATCTGCTTCCGAGTAAGGGGTATTCGACCCGCCATGCCGTGCAGGCCACACGAGGTTGTCCCCACCGTTGCTCTTTCTGCTCCGTGTCTGCATTCAATCGGCATATTCACAAGAAGCGTCCTGTGGAGAAAGTCCTTGAGGAAATCCGAGGTATTCCCACGAAATTCTTCATGTTCGTCGATGATAATCTGATTGCCGACCGCGAGTATGCGGCCCGCCTGTTTCGCGAGATGATTCCGCTCAAGAAACGGTGGATCACACAGGTTTCTCTTTCCATGGCCGATGATCCTGAATTTGTCAAACTGGCGGCGCAGGCCGGGTGTATCGGAGTATTCGTCGGAATCGAGACATTCTCCGATCGGAATCTCGATGATATGGGCAAAACCATCAACCGGACTGCCGATTATCAAGAAAGAATTCGCGTATTCCATTCGCATGGAATCGGAGTGGAAGCGGGGATTGTATTCGGATTCGATCAGGACAGTCCCGAAGTGTTCTCCAGGACGCTGGACATGCTGGACCGGTTGGGAATCGACCTGATTCAGACCTCGATCCTCACTCCTCTACCGGGCACGGCGCAATATCCCGCCATGTCGGATCGAATCCTGGACAAGGACTGGTCGCATTATGATTTTCATCATGCGGTGTTCCAGCCTGCCGGGATGTCGGCGGAGGCATTGCAGGCGGGCCATGACTGGGTGACCCGCGAGTTCTATCGTCCGTGGCGAATTGTCCGGCGTGTGTGGAGACACCTCAGCCGCCCAAACGGATGGTTGACCTGGCCGTATGTGCTGGCGATCAACCTGGCGTATTACGGTCGCGTGCAATGCTGGAACTTCAGGGGCTGGGACCCGGCCTGCGAAAAGCCCGTCCCGAAAACAAGACGTTCTATTCTCGATCTGTGGAAAGGACTTGTTCAGCATGGCTCGGCAGTTCTGAAACCGGAGGTGATAGGATAGGCGCTCGGTTCGAGCCGGGATCGGATGCTCTGCGGAGATTCCTCACATTCGTTCGGAATGACAGCCTGCACTCCTCGCCTATTGACAGGCACAGAGGCCTGTCCCACTGGAAAAACTGGTGGGACAGGCCTCTGTGCCTGTCGATGGTCGGGACATGGTTGGTCCTTTGACTCATCTTTTGGTATAGTTTGAATTGGGTTTGACGTTACCGTTCTGCCGAGGCGAGCCGACTCGGATCTCGGTTCGTGCGGATCGATGGACCGTCTCTGAAACAGTGGGAGATGGTTTTTTGCGAACGTCAAATTGAAGAATTCACTGTAAATCACGGATATCCCGCAACCGGACAGAAGAACGTTGTTTGCGCAGCCATCGGTCATCGAACGGGGGCTGTACCTCTCGTTTCTGTTCTCCCTTGGAGTCTGGAGCCAGTCTGCCTCTGGGGATCTTCCTATTGTCGATTTCCGCTACGCCAATCGGAATTCACTTACCCCCATCGGAATCAAAGATGGGATTCGAAAGTCTCTGGTCATGCCGGATGGGACTTTGTTGGTCGATGAGCGCCCGCTGGAGTTTCGAATCCTTTCCGTCGATGGTCATCAACCGACGCTTGACGCAAATTGGCGTCAGGACCTGGAGGAAGATTTTCTGCCTATTGTTCGTACGCGGGGAACTTGCGAAGAGTTGCAGATTCGCAAAACCGCATTTTCAGCAGAAACCTTTGCGGGTCCATGCGATGTTTTCCAGGTGGAGATTCTGAATCCCAAGCCGGTGGCGCAAAAGGTTTTTTGCTCAGTCCGGTTCGGAACGGGAAGCGCAAAATCAACGGAACGCGGATTGATCCTGGAGAACTCCGAAGGCGTTCGGGCTTACCTGATGAAAGATTGGGCGGTATCGGTTTCGGAAATGTCCGTGGAATCATACAGGCCAACCCTGGGGGAGGTCGGATGGCATGGTGTGCTGCCCAAATGGAGCGCGTCTCTCGATGGATTGAATCCGGCATTTTACGATGCGGCAATCGGTTGGTACGGGAGACCGATTCAGTATCGTTTCCCGTGTAAGCCGAACCGGATCTACACTGTGGTAATCGGTTTATGCGAAGGGTATTGGGAAAAACCGGGGAATCGCCTGCTCGATCTCCTGGTCGAGGGTGACAGCCCCGTTAAAATCGACCCGGCGGAGATATCCGGAAAAGACAAGCCGGTCACAGTGCAGTTTCTTGCACAGGACATGAACGCGGACAATTGGGTGGACATTGTCTGCGCTGCCAATGAGAAAAGTCCTCACCAGGAAGCGTTCGTCAATGCGATCTGGGTTTTTGAAGGCCGGCCGGATGTAGAGGAGCTGGGAACTGCCCTGATTACCGGCAAGGATGGAGTGTCGATCCTGTACCAGGTCGCATGTGGAAGTCCGGACATGCGGAAATCCGGCGGATCGGCCGGCATTCTGCGGATGGTTATTCCCCCGGCGGGTCGGGGATCGATCACGATGCTGGTCCCGTGGGAAACTCCCGATAATGTGGATTTCGCTCAGATCAATCCAAAGGGGCTTTTGGAACAGGTTCGATCCGGTTGGCATCTCTTGCTCGATCAGGGCGTCTATATCTCGGTCCCCGATCGAACTGTTGTGGATTGTTATCGAGCCTGTCTTGCCCAATTGTTCCTTTTGCAGGATTGCCTGTTCGGAGAAGGAGAAAGACGGAAACGTTCTTCCTCTGTTCGGGAACAGGCGTATATCAGCGCGGCCTTGAGTTTGTCGGGGTATGGATGGGCCGCACGGGAAAGCCTGGAGGCTCTTCGGAATCGCCAGAATTCCGACGGAGGATGGATCCATTCGGAGCCTGGCTGGGACAGCGCCGGACAGGTCATTTGGGCGCTCTGGCTTGAGGGAACGGTCAGCCGAAGCGATCCATACTTGCGTTCCATTTATCCCACCGTTTCCAAGGCGTGCGAATGGATCGTTCAGAATCGGGAAAAAGAGAAAGAAAGGTTTTATTCCTCGCCGCCTCGAAACGATTCCAGGTTTGGTCTCCTGCCTGGAAGGCCCACTATTGGGAATGCAACGCAAGAATACCATTACGGCTATGATTTCTGGGCCATCCAGGCCCTGAATCTGGGAATGGAAATCGCGGCGCGGATCGGCGAGACGGAGGATACTCGTCGATGGGAACTTCGGTATCGCCGCTATCACGGAGATCTGTCCAGGTCGATCCGAAGAGTTTTCGTAAGCGACAAAGGATTTCTCCCCTCATCCCCCGACGCATCCGATACCACAGGAATCCTGGATAATCTCAATGCGATTTATCCGCTGGATACCTTCTCAGACTTGCCCGAATTGGTTGCGACCCTGAATTGGATCGACAGGAACAAACAGGAAGATTTGTTCATCGATCCGGGTTCGCGACCGCAAAGCATTGACCTGTCCCGTTCTTCGGATGTGGCAGGGTGTTTTATGACTCTCGAGCGATGGGATCGGTCGCCGGAGGTCCTGTACGCGCTTCTCAACCACGCTCAGCGCACCAAGACCTGGCCGGAACAAGTTGCCCCCGACACTCGGCAGGGCTATGGAGAAATGCCGGATGCGGAAACAGCGGCAGGGTATGTCCTTCTGTTTCGACAAAGCCTTCTCTGGGAGCAGAAGAACAAGCTGCACCTGGCAGCGGGCATTCATCGTTCCTGGCTGAATCCCGGCTGTACGGTCTCTATCGCCGATGCGCCCTCCCAGTTTGGAGTGATTTCGTTCTATTTGCAGCGCCTCTCCTGGGACATTCTTTTCGGCTCGATCACCATTCCCGAACTGGATCACCCGATACAGGTCCATCTTCATTTGCGACTGCCTGCGGATAGTGTTGTGGAAGAGGCCATCTTGAACGGCCAGCGTGTTCCTGTTCGCAATGAGACGATCGCATTTTTCAGCTCCGGCGGGATTTACGACGTTCATGCGGATATCCGAAGCGCCCAGCCCAGCCAATGAGACTTTACGGTTCTTCCTCCATCGAATCCTCTTGAGGCACATAAACTTCGTATACCCCTCCCGGTTCGACCTCAATTCGTTCCGAAAACTTTGCCGCTTTGCCGTTCGACCCATAATAAACAGACACTTCGTGGGAGCCTTCGAGCACATGACGGATTTCGGAGCCTTTTGCATGTCCGTCCAGAATAATGGTCCATAGATTCGCCTCGAGGGAATTCGGCAGATGAATCAGAATGGTTCCTTCTCCCCGTCGGCCGAGACGTGCGGCATCCACTACTTTTCCTCCAAGTAGAAACGCGGAGATGCCGATCAGCCCCCATACGGCAAACCGAACCCATCGCACTTGACACTGTTCCAGAATATCGACCGCCAAAAGCGCCATGGGCAGCCCGGTAAAACTGAACAGGTCCCAGTCCATTCGCCCGCGATCAGGATGCCAGATCAATGTGAATATCAAGAAACAAACCAGGGACACAATCAGTACCACGGACCAGGATTTCCCGGGAATTCTCCGGAGGATCACACCTGCCAATACAATCAGGGTTGTGAGATGCGAACTATTCCAGGCAAACCACAGCCAGTCATAGAGGTGGTCCATCGAAAACAGAGCATAGCGCTTCTTCACACCTCCCTGCTTCACATTTTCCGGGACAGCGAAAAGAGACATGAACCGGTCTCCCACCATTTCGCCGTTGCCGATATCGAATCGGAACAAAACCAGAGTCAGTAGAATTGCCGGGGTCAAGCCGACGAAAAATTGCAGGGCCTCCCGTCTGCGATGGCGACTTTGCAGGAGTAATGGAATGAAAACAGGGGAAAGAAACCAGAAAATCAAATGAAAAAAAATCCCCAGCGAAAACACCGCCCCAACCGTGATGGCACGGACCTGTCCGGCAAGATACCGTCGGCAAGTCAGGAAAAACAACATCAGGCAGGCTGTGGGCATAGCATAAGTCTCAATATGCCCATAAAACAGCTGCATGAATCCGGATGAACCGATCAGTGCGAGGGCCATCCATCGGCGACTCCCGGCTCCCACGAATCGCCATGCCCAATACACAAAGGCAAAACCGGCCAGGGAGGAAACCAGGTTGATCGCCCAACGCCCGTCCCAACCCCACAGCCGGTGCGTGATTGTGTAAGTCAATTGCATCGCGCCGAAGGAGAACATCTGCCGCTTGCGCAGCCAGATTCCGCCTTCGATTTCACGACACCATTGATCGCTGTCGCCGCCGGTCATTTCTGCGGCACGGAAAAACCAGAACAGAGCAAAGGCGGCAGTTGCCAGGAGAAGCGCGGTTCGAAAATCCCCTTCTTCAAAGCGATCCGGGGCATTACCCGCCACTTCTTCAGTATCCGCATTGCTATTCCCTCGTCCCCCGGAAGCGGGCTGGGGTGAGGAAGTCTCAGTGGCACAGTCTTCCAGCCTGTTGTCTTGCGCAATCAACGAGCATAACTCCCTCTGTGTCTCCTGCAAACTTTGGGGCAGCGGTTCCTCCCCTGGAGATCGGGGGAGGTCCGGTGGGGGTTGCCCGGATATCGCAAGACTCTTCGACATCTACTGCGCGCCATTATTTCATCACCACTTTGCGGCGAGCCGCTGTTTGGCTACACCCTGTCAGGCTCTCTGTTTCAGCACAGCGCCGTCGGCTGCGGAGGAAACAGCCTCGGCGTACCGCACCATGACGCCGACCTTGATCTTGGCTTCGGGGCGTTTCCAGGCCGCCCTTCGTTGCTGCATTTGTTCCTCCGAAAGTCGAACATTAAGCGACCGGTTGGGGATGTCGATATCAATAATGTCCCCCTCTTTGAGAAGACCGATCGGTCCGCCTTCCATGGCTTCGGGGGAGATATGCCCGATGGAGGCGCCCGTTGTTGCGCCGGAGAATCGCCCGTCGGTGATCAGAGCGACCTTATCGGCCATTCCCATTCCCTTCACAACGGATGTTGGGGTAAGCATTTCGGGCATTCCGGGGCCGCCCTTTGGACCTTCATAGCGAATCACCACTACATCACCGGCCTTGATTCGGCTGCCGAGCATCGCATCACAAGCTTCGCTTTCGGAATTGAATATCCGCGCGGGACCGGAGTGTTTCAACATTTCGGGCAATACGGCAGAGGCTTTTACAATACTCCCATCGGGAGCAAGATTGCCGTACAGGCAGCACAACCCCCCGGTTGCATGAACCGGCTTGTCCAGGCAGCACACCACGGTTCCATCGCAGTCGGGCGCGGATGCCAGATTTTCTGCCAGGGTCTTTCCGGTGACTGTTAATGTGCCGCCATCGAGGAGTTTTCCCTTCATCAATTCCTTGAGAATCACCGAGACACCGCCGACCCGATGAAGGTCCTCCAGATGCCAGGGGCCGCCCGGCGCCATATTGCAAATATGTGGAGTCTGGGCGCTAATCGTGTTGAATTCCGAGAGAGGGAGAGACAAACCGGCCTCATAGGCCAGCGCGGGAAGGTGCAACGCGGTATTTGTGGAGCCGCCGAATGCCATGTCCAGCGCAATGGCATTTTCAAAGGCTTTGCGCGTTAGGATCTGCCTGGGAGTAATCGCCTTCCTCACAAGTTCCATGATCTGCTCTCCGGCAGCCTGAGCGAGACGAATACGGTCAGCGTGGACAGCCGGAATCGTTCCGTTTCCGGGCAAGGCAATCCCCAGAACCTCGGAGAGACAGCTCATGGTGTTCGCCGTGAACATACCGGCACAGGAACCGGCGCCGGGACAGGCCGACCGGCAGCTCTCCTCAAACACGTCTTCCGGTATCTTGCCCGATTTCACCGGCGCGATGCGCCCGAACAGGGAGTTCAGGTCCATGACAGGATCCCCCATCCCCGGATACTTACCCCGGAACAGACCCAGGTCAAATCCCACCAGCATCGGCCCGCCGGTAATCAGGATGGCCGGGATATCCAGGCGCAGGGCGGCCATAAGCATCCCCGGTGTAATCTTGTCGCAGTTCGACACAAGGACAATCCCATCGAACGGATGGCCCTGGGCCATAATCTCTACGGAATCGGCGATCACCTCGCGGCTCACCAGCGAATACCGCATTCCCAGGTGGTTCATCGCGATTCCGTCGCAAACCCCAATCGTCCCGAACTCGACCGGTGTCCCACCGGCCATCAGTACCCCGCGCTTGACCGCCGCCGAGATCTTATTCAGATCCACATGACCGGGGATAATCTCATTGTATGAATTCGCAATCCCGATAATGGGCTTGTCGAGATCTTTTCGGGCCAGTCCTGTCGCCATCCAGAGAGACCGATGAGGCCCTTTTTCCGGGCCGAGTTTCATCACATCGCTGCGCATTTGAATAAACCTCCATTTGCAACTTGAAATGCTCTAATGGACCGATTCGTCCTATTCCCAATGGAATCAAGTCAAATGAGTCTCTCACCGGCCCCGACTCGGGTCAACGGCAAGGTCCTCATCACAGCCACCGAGTCTCCCCCGGCTTTTCTCCATTCATCTTCGTTGCACAACCGGGCAGGTGTAATATAGAATCAGTCTGAGAGGCCGAACAAATTGAAAGCAGAGGAAAGGAATCGACCATGCTATTTTCATTTTCCCGCAGAGAGTTCATTCAGAGCAGTATTGCCGCGACATTGGGAACTTCCGCGCTTGGGGTGACTTCACAAACAGCCCAGGCCATAGCGCCCATTCAACGTGGGGTGAAAGGCACGCGCATGAAACTCAGCTGCGCCGCCTATTCCTATCGGGATCATTTCAAAAGCGGAGTAATGACTATGTATGATTTTCTGGAGGCCTGTGCAACAATGGGGTTGGATGGCGCAGAACCAACCTCCTACTATTTCCCGGATCCCCTCACCAATGAATGGATCATCGACTACAAACGGCGAGCATTCCTGCTGGGATTAGACATTTCCGGAACTGCTGTGGGCAATACATTTACGCACAATCCCGGTCCCGAACGCGAGAAAGAAATCCAACATGTAAAGAATTGGATCGACCATGCGGCCCTTCTTGGAGCGCCGACCATCCGAATCTTCGCAGGTGGCATCCCCAAGGGATCGGACATGACCCTGGAGCAGGCACAGAAAAACGCCATCGAAACCACACAGGAAGCCTGTGCGTATGCGGCAACGCGAGGGGTGTTCCTTGCCCTGGAGAACCACGGCGGCATTGTCCCCGATGCCGACAGTGTGCTGGCCATTGTTGAAAAAGTCGAGTCGGATTGGTTCGGAGTGAACCTCGATACGGGGAACTTCCATACGGCCGATCCCTACGCGGATATGGCGAAGGTGCTTCCGTATACCATGACGGTCCAGGTAAAGGTTCATATACAGCCACAGGGGGGCCAGAAAACCGAGGCGGATTTCAAACGCATTCTTACAATTCTTGCCGATGGCGGCTATCGCGGGTATGTCGCGCTGGAATATGAAGGCGCGAACGATCCGATCTCCGATGTTCCCCGATATATCGAAAAACTACAAACGATTCTGGCGAGGATGTAACCGATGAAACGCCGGGCATTTCTTCAAAGCGCTGCGATTCCTTTACTTGGATCGGCAACCGGTCTGGTCGATTGCAGTTCTCCACAGAGACCGATGAGGTGCAACACGATGACCGGAAAATTAAAGAAACGTCCTTTGGGACGGACCGGAGAGAAACTTTCTCTTATCGGATTCGGCGGGATTATTGTCGCGAATGAAGAGGTATCCGATGCGAATCGGTGGGTTGCACAGGCCGTGGAGCGAGGTGTGAACTATTTCGATGTCGCCCCCAGCTACGGCAACGCCCAGGACCGGCTGGGGCCTGCCCTGGAACCGTATCGAAAGGAAGTATTCCTGGCCTGTAAGACCTTGGAACGCGGCAAAGACGGCGCAGTGAAAGAGCTGCACAACTCGCTGAAAGTCCTCCGCACAGACCATATTGATCTGTATCAACTCCATGGGCTGGCAACCTCCGAGGATGTGGAGCGTGTGACAGGGCCGAACGGCGCCCTGGAAGCGTTTGTCGACGCGAGGGAAAAGGGGCTGATCCGGTACATCGGATTCTCGATGCATTCCGAGGAGGCGGCGGAACGGGTAATGGATGCTTTCGAATTCGATAGCGTATTGTTTCCGCTGAACTATGTTGCGTATTATCAAGGGCATTTCGGATCGAGAGTCCTTCGGAAGGCAGAAGAGAAAGGAGTAGCCTGTCTTGCACTCAAAGCCCTGGCGCGTTGTAAACGTCCCAAGGACAAGGCGGACAGCACGGAGTATCCGAAATGCTGGTACGAGCCGATTACCGATCCGGTGGAGCAGGAATCGGCCTTGCGCTGGACCCTGTCGCACAATATCACGGCGGCGGTTCCACCCGGCCACGCGGATCTGTTTTTCCGCGCCCTGGAAATCGCGGAACGATTCGCACCGTTAACCGTCGAGGAACAGGCGGACATTCAACGCCGGTCCATCGGTCTGGAGCCGATCTTCAGGACGGAGGAGTGATGGGGAAAGAGCAATATGATGCCTTGACATCAGTATTCTTGGTGCTATGATGACAGCATGAGAACAACGCTGACCATAGACGACGATGTTCTGGACGAAGCAAGAGCGCTTGCGGCAAAGATCAACGCACCCTTCCGCCGCGTGGTAAACGAAGCGTTGCGCGTCGGACTGCAGGCGGTTGAGAATCCCCCGCGGAGTCGGCCTTATCGAAGTCGGCCCCATAAAATGGGACTGAAACCCGGCATGAATCTGGACAACATCCAGGAGCTTCTGGCCCAGGTCGAGGGGGAGGATCACCGATGATCCTCGTGGATGTCAACATCCTCCTGTATGCCCAGGACGAGTTGAGTCCTTGCCACACAAAGGCGCGCGAATGGTTGGATTCCCGGCTGTCCGGCGATTCTCCAGTGTGCTTCTGCTGGCCCGTTCTCGGCGCATTCATTCGCATCAGCACAAATCCGCGCATTTTCAAGCATCCGCTGTCCCTCAATCAGGCACTTTCCTGTGTGCAAAGCTGGCTGGATCAGCCCTGCACACGTATTGTTCATCCGACAAGTCGACATTGGACCGTCTTTAGAAAAATGCTCGTCGAGGGACAAGCCGTGGCAAACCTCGTGACCGATGCGCACTTGGCGACATTGGCCATTGAACACGGTTGCGAACTGATGTCCACCGATACCGACTTTTCACGCTTTCCTGCTGTCAAGTGGCGAAATCCCTTGAAATAGGGGGATTTGGGTGTTGGCGAGTTCCGGGTAGAAGAATCCCTCACGAAAATGGATCCTGCACTTGATGGAGGACGCCGGACATGTTTGCAGAAAAGGATATTCTCAACCTTACCGTCTCGGAGCGCATCCAACTCGCTCAGGATATTTGGGATAGTATCGCCCAGGTTCCCGAATGCGTCGATCTCACTGACGAGGAAAAATTGGAGATCGATCGGAGGCTGGATGTCTATCACAAAATCGAGAATCGTAGATGAACCGCCAGTACAAGTTGGATTCTATTCCTGAACCACCGGAGCCGTCTGCCCCCAATCCCCAGTGAACACGAACTCGCGAATCGGCCTGCGTGTGCGTGGTGCATATTCCGCCTCCTTGAGATTGTCGGGCAGCGATTCGGGGTCCCCCGGATAGCCGACGGCAAAGGCGGTGATCGGCTCGAATCCTTCCGGCACATGGTAGATTTCCCGCACCCGATCAGGAGAGAAGCCTGCCATGGGGTGTATGCACAATCCCAAATCCACCGCCTGAAGGATCATATTTTCGGAGGCCAATCCGGCATCAAAAAACGCATGACGGTTCGGTTTTCCGTCAAACTCCATGTTGAGAGGAGCGACACAAATCGTGAGGACAGGCGCAAATCGCACCCAGCGGATATTCTGTTCCACCAGGCACCCCAGCATCCGCTCATATTCCGCCGGATCCTCTTGCGTAGCGACCAGGAATCGCCAGGACTGGTTGTTGTAACAGGACGGCGCCCACCGTGCGGCCTCGAAAATACTCCGCAGCTTCTCCGGCTCCACCGGGCGGTGGGAAATCGCCCGAGGACTCCATCGACGTTGAATGACATCCATCACCGGATAATCGGTTTCGGCGATTTTCTCCATGATGCCACCTCCGAAGGATGAATAGAATCATCATTTTCAGGCTACACAAAACCCTTCGCTGGAACAAGATCAAAGCCTCGGAAGCACCTCCGTTGAGTGCATCGCTCACCCCCGGTAGGATGGGCGCATGTCCGGTAGTTCATCCATACCGGCCGGCTGCCCAACAAAGTGAGATTGCATTGAAATGCATCCTCCCATTTCGCCGAAATTCTCCGAAAAAATTGAAAAAACCAGAAAAATTCTTCGGAATCTCGAACAGGATGCCTCGCTGTTGCCGGAAGAACGTCGGGAAATCTGGGTAAAATACCTCCGCTCGCACACTCAGCATTATCTGATGGTATTTTCTCTGTTCGAGGACGTCGATTCGGCGGCACGGATTCTGGAGGTCGGCAGTTTCCCGGGGCACCTGACCATCCTGTTGAAAAAAATGGGTTATTCGGTGACCGGCGTCGATATTTCGCCGGATGCGATCTTGCCGTTGATGACAACATTCGGGATTCCGGTCATTCGGCTGGATATCGAACGCGAACCGCTCCCATTTGAGGATCAAACCTGCGACGTCGCAGTATTTACGGAAGTATTCGAACACCTGCGAAACAATCCGATCCATGCGATCCTGGAGATATCGCGCGTACTCAAGCCGGGAGGATTGCTTCTTTTCAGTATTCCCAATATCACACCCATGGATCGGATTCGGTTTCTGTTGGGACGAGACTATCAGGACAGCCCGCTTCGCGCATATCAAAAGCTGCAAGAATTCGGATTCTGCGGTCATTTTCGTCTCTACTCCCGCCGGGAAGCGACAGAAATTCTCCAGTTCGCCGGTTTTGATATGGAACGTGTTGTGCGAAAAGGAAAACTACCGAAACGAATCTGGAAATGGATCGCTTACTTGTCGGGTCCCTTTGTTGATCAATTTCGTTCCCATATTTATTTCGTGTGTAGAAAAAAAATAAGAACCGCCAGGCAAACAACGTTTGTTCGGCCATCGGACGGGAGAGACTTTTGTGAATCCATCGCGGGGAATGAGTTTTGATTGGTCCGGTTCCGGGGCACTGGTGGCGTCGCTTTTGTGCTGGGCGACGGTTCCTTTGTTCCTGCGTTCGTTTATTCACGAAATGGATGCCTGGACAGCAAACGGTGTCCGCTACCCGATTGCCGCACTGTTTTGGTTGGGACCGCTGTTGTATTCCTGCCGACAGGGCCGGGTAGACGGGATTTATTTCCGTCGCGCCCTGCTGCCTGCCGTATTCAGCCTGGCCACACAATCGCTCTGGGCCTGGGCTCCGTATTTCCTGGAACCCGCGATGATGGCGTTTTTGTCGAAGGTGTCCAGTGTTTTTGCGGTGCTTTGCTCATTCCTCGTGTTTCCCGATGAGTCCAAATTGCTTGGCTCCGGGGTCTTCTGGACCGGGCTGGCGCTGTGCCTTCTGGGATTTTTGGGAATGACCTTCCTGGGATCAACGATTCCGACGGGAGGCGCACTGATCGGGATTGTCCTGCTGCTGTTTTCCGGCATCTTCTTTGCCTGGTACGGAATCGCGGTCCGCTGGGCCATAACCGGCGTCGATTCCAGGACCGCCTTCGCGATCATTTCGATTTACACCTCGGTCGGCACAATCATCCTGATGGCCTTTTTCGGACAACCATCCCGCCTGCTGGAAATGACTCCAGACCGGCATATTGTCCTTGTTGTGTCGGCGTTGGTGGGGATCGCATTCGCGCATGTGTTCTTTTATATTGCCATTGCGCGGATCGGCGTGACAATCACCACCGGTTGCCAGCTTCTTTCCCCCTTTCTGACCGCCGTAGGTTCCTTCTTCATCTTTCACGAGGTTCTGACGCTCGGCCAATGGACTTCCGGAGCTGTCCTGCTGGCAGGGTGCGCTCTGCTGATGTGGTCCCAGGAAAAGGTCCATTCGTACCGCGCCGAACGGAAAACCCCAAAGTATTGAAACGGCGCTATTGCATCACCAAATTCATCCAAAAAAACAGACAGCCCCAAAACGTTTCGCTCTGGGGCTGTCTGCATACCGTTCGTTTCCGATTTTACAGACACTTCACACGGATATTCCGAAATGCGGCCTTGTGCTTGAAGCTCTTGTGCTGAAAGGCGATTCCACCTTCCTGACGTTTGTGTTTGATCCCTTCAAGCCCGTCGATATCCGTGTCCTGGACGGTCTCGCCGTTGAGAATAACGGTCAGATGATTGTCTTTCACGGTAATCTCAACCGTGTTCCACTCCCCAGCCGGCTTGATCGCATTCTTTTTCGGCGCAAGAACGTTGAAGATTGCCCCGGAACTTTTCTTACTCGGCTCTTGACCGGCATCATCGCAGAGTTGAATTTCCGGGCTGGTAATAAAGACCTCTTTTTCGGGTGTATGAAAAAGAATCCCCGTGTTGCCGTCCTTCTCGATCAGGACCTCGCATCGCAGGGTGAAATTTCGGAACTTTTTCTTGCTGATGATTGCCCACCAATCCCAGCCATCCATCTTGAGTATGTTGTTTTCAATGCTGGGTTTTTCGCCTTCCAATCCCTGGATAATCCAACCATCCAGGTTTTCTCCATTGAACAGCAATTCGAATCCCTGGCTTTTTTCCTCCGCACTGAGATCGACACTGCCCGCAATCAGCGGGAAACTCAGCAACGCCATACAGCATCCGGTTACCAATAATCGACTTATCCTGTCCATGCACAGCTCCTTGATTCATCGGCTTGACATGCCGAATGTTTTCGGTTGGGATGTCCCGACGGGTCCAATCCTCAACAAGCCACCGTTATACGGTCACCAACAATATATCTCAAATTACCCAGATTCCAAAAGCATGTACATTCCACTCCGGATGCCCTGGAGAATAACACCCTTCAGGCCGCGGGAAGCGGATTGGAGACCCGTGTCACGGATTCCCGTGGAGTAATTCTCAAGCCTCCTCGATGATTTCCAGGCCAAGCGCCTTGCCGAACTCCATCAAGGGCGCTTTCACATCCCCATACACAGTTACCCGATGCCAACCGAACCGGTTCCATTCATTGAACATCTTCTCAAGATCACCGCACACCTCAGCGGCCAGTTTCGTTCGGCACCCTCGTTCGGTTTCCAGATTGCCTGTCGCCTTCGCCTGGTGAATGACCATCTGCTTACGTTTAACACTTGTACGAAACGAAGTAGTCATGTATCCCGCGGGCAAGAACGACTGCGCACAGGCCCCCCGTGGATCGCGATTGTGTAACGTCCGAATATCGTACTCGTTCGACTCGCGCTTTGAACCGAAGGCTTTTGTCGTCGCCACGCAGTGGGAATAGACAATCCGGTTCTTCGATGTGTCCAGAGCAGGATCGGAGACATAACCGGGACGATCGGTAAGGATTCGAGCCATCAACATGCTGACCGTATCATCCGGCGCAGCCTCGCAGACACCCTGCCCGCCGTCATTGAGAATCTGCATGAATCCGAGGCAGGGATAGGCCGACAGTTTGCCTGCCGCGAAGCCTCCAAGACAGTTCATGGTGACACTGTCCTTACCGTGCTTCTTGAGCAGCTCCAGCGTGGCCAGGTACACGGCTCCCGCGTTTCGGATCGGTTCGGGTCCCGGCTCGACAACTTTTCGGGCTTGCCGGGACCAACGGTCCGCCCACTCGGCTGCCTGGTCTCGATCCACTTTCTCATAGAAGGCATTCAGGTCCTCAAAGTCCACATAAATCCCCTTTGAACCAAGGAAGTCCCGCTCCTCTCCTGACTTCCCCCCTGTAACAATCAGAAATTTCGATTCCTTGAGACGCTTCACACACTCTCCGATCTCTGTCAGAGAAACAGGATCATCCGCGCATTTCGGCTCTCCTGTCCTGGGAAAAGTGGCGCGATAGACATCCCAACACTTGCGGGCAAATGAAGCGGGGGTAACATCCGGCTTTCGGGCGTCCGCGAATTGTCGGACCACGGCGATCATGTCATCCGGTCGAGTGGCGGAAACAGCCCCCGCTGGAAGTCCCTCCTCACGCAGTTGACCGTAGGCTGTCAGGAAAAGACCGGACCCGCCCAGAAATTCATCCGCCACAACCAGGGGCTTCCCCAGCCGGCCGATCTCAAGAAGCGGGGCACGCTGCGCCCAATCCAGCGTCAGGACACACACCAGGTAACCGTCCACTTCGTCTTTCAGCGCCGTTGCTTTCTGCCCATCCTCCGGCTGCTTGATCGTTACAGGCACGAGCTCGATTTCCGGGCAGTTTTTCTCCAACAGCGCGAGAATTTCCTGCTGTCGGCCCTGGGCGTCAAAACCGGGATACGGCCAGAGCTCACGAACCTCCGTGTTCGACAGAAAAACGGCGGCCACACGCACCTTGTCCCGTTCGCTGTCGCCGGCAGCGTGGGCTGAGGAGGTCAACCCATGCGCCGCCACAGCGGCGACACCGCCAAGACCCTGGAGGAAACGCCGCCGATTCACGGCAGCAAGACAACCGAAACACGAACCGTTCGATCCGGGCTGACACATGGTATTTCTCCTGTTCGAAAAAACGGACTCCGGAAGGGCCGGGCTGCGACTGCGAATATACGTTATTTCTGAAAATTCATGGTAATTCACGCTTTGAAGTGCGTCAAGCAGAAAAGCGGCCATCTCCAACACAGAACTTATCGACCCGGAACCCCGGCTTGCAGAAACCTCATTCCATACATTCGGCTTACTTTTCGGACGAACGGAAAATTAAAAATGAAACAGGGACCGGTGGTGTAATGCGAGCGGTGGAAGCAGTAAACCGGTCCCTGTCCTGGAGGGGAAGGGGATTAAACCCTGCTATGTGCTTTACTTCGGATGTACGAACCTGGAAATCACTCTCCGGAATCCGTTATTACATCCTCTCTTACTTTTCAACTTTATCAGCATTTTAGCGCCATTGAGGGAAAAGTCAATCCCTCTTGGCGAAAATTGTCCCCGCATTCCGATGACGATATGGGTCACAGTTCCCCTCTGGAAAGGAGTGATGAATAATTGATTCCTGTCGGGGGCTGGGCTATGCTCCCTTTTGCATGACATAATTGCATCATCATTCAGCCTGGATGGAGCTGTCGGAAGACCGGATCGGGTCGTTGCCGGATCCGAAAAATCATTCCATCCAAATAAGGAGACTCGGCCATGTTCGGACACAAGACCATTCCAGTCCTGTTTCTGGCAGTCGGGTTGGCGTTAGCGCTCGACCTGTGTGCATCCGTTCCGTCGACCGCAGCGGGATCGTCGGAGCGCCCCGTCAGCCGGGTGGCCATTATCACCGGCGAGAAAAGCGCCCAGCCGGAGCGAAAAGCCGCGGAGATATTTCAAAAGCGTATTCTGAAGCGAAGCGCCATATCAGCCCAAATCGCCGCGGAAAATGATGCCGCCGCAAGGCCGCTCATGGAAAAAGCCGAGATCACATTCGTTGTCGGCACGCCCGAAGGGAATGGTCTGTCGAAAGACCTGATGCAGAAACTGGGTGTCAAACGACCCACTCTTCCCAATTCGGATGTCCTCCATCCGGAGGGATTTGCGGTCAAATCCGGTGTTGTGAATGGGAGGGACGTCATTCTCATCGCCGGAACCGATGAGCGGGGCACGCTTTACGGTGTGGGTTGGATGCTGCGGGCGATGACATACCATGCGGAGTCCCTGCTGATTCCGAGCGTGGATGTCCGGGAGAAACCGGCTTTTTTCATCCGGGGAGGACGACCGACCGGACCCGGCAGCCGGGCGAGACAATACGGCAACCTTCGGCCTCAAACTCCGGAAGAAACCGTGGAAGTCATGGAAGACCTGATGTTGCTTGGAACAAACGTTTTTGAGGAGGACCCGGCGGAGATGCGTTCCACATACGGCATGTTGACCGCGTTCGGGAGAACACTGAACCAGATGCCCGCAAATGCCGACGGATCGCCGGGATTTCCACGCGAATGGGCAGCGGACGGCGGGCGCTCACGGAGATATGTCTGTCCTTCCATCCCGGAGGCACGAAAGGCTCTGCTCGAATCGTTCGATCAAATGTTCCGGTCCGCCCCGGATTATGATTTTTTCACAACAAACTCCGGCGATGAAGGGGGATGCCGCTGTGAGAAATGTATGCCCTGGGGAAATACCTATATTCGACTACTTCACGAAGTCGCGGACCTTCTGCACAAATATCATCCGAACTGTAAAATTATGGCGACCAACCAGGATCTGACAAACGAGGGCAATCAGGCTATTTTTGATTACCTGAACAGCCGGGATTCCAGTTGGCTCTATGCCATTCGTTACGGCCCCGGCGCGGACGAGATGCAGACGTACATCCGGGGGCCTGTCAATCCGAGATGGTTTGAATATGAGGGATTCGGACCCTTGGGTAATTACCTGAAATATATGTTTCACGAGTTGCCCCGAACGACTACAATTGTCCTCTACAGCGATATCACCCACTGGATGCAGGCTCAGTACGCGGTGCCGCATCCGGACATCGTACTCGCGGCGATTTATGACCGTCGATCCTGGAATGCCCGTCCGCGGAACTTCCATAAAGTGGCACAAGAGATTCTTCATTACTCCGTCGGGGATAAGCATTACAGCGAGGGAATGCACGATGATTTCAATAAGTGGTTCTGGTACCGTCTTCTCTGGAATCCCAATCAGGATGCCGAATCGATTACTAAAGAGTATTGCCGGTACTGGTTCGGACCCGAAGCGCAGGATGAAATCGCCCAAGCCATTTTCCTCATGGAAGAAACCCTGGAGAAACCGCTGATGGATAATCCCGGTGTCGCGAAAGCGGTCGATCTTCTCCGTTCGGGCGGGAAGAAGATCCCGGACAACCTGTTACGGAATGATTATCGATGGAGAATTATTACAGAAAAGGCCCTGATGGACCTGTACCTTCAAATGCGGGTCCGGAGAGGACAGGCAATCAAAGAGGAAGCGATCCCCATATTGGAGCGCGTACGACAATCCTCCGATCCCTCAAACGACGTGGCGGAAGCGCTGAAGATTCTGGACCAACCACTGGAAACAAATGCGATGAAGGCGATCAAGGAGGAAGCGAAGGAGCGCGGGGAAGAATCAAACCGGGTAATCGGATATCGCGAACCGGTCGTCTTTTTAGTCGATCAGGGATTCGACCTGACGGAAATCGAATGGTGGAAGAAAACTCTTCAGACCGGTCTGGACAGCAAGAACGATGAGCAGATTCGCAATGCCGTCGAAACCGTCCTGCACTATGATGACCCGGGCGAAGGCGGATTCTACGATGATGTCGGATGGCCCAACGAGTCAGAACACCTGATCTATGGAGAAGCGCTATGGGGATTCGCTCCCTTTCCCGGTCCCGCAAAACTGTCTCATTACAATCTTGCTTACTCGTTCGGACGAGCAGATCGCGGTGTGACCTTCCGCTACGACGGCCTTGACCCTGAGGCGGAGTATGTTGTTCGAATCTCCGTGGGGCTTCATGTGGAGGAACAGGTAGACATGCTTCCAGGGGCGGAGTTGGAAGAAGGACTGATCGCAGATGGTGAGGTAATCAGTGAGGGATTTCCGATCCCCAAGGGAGATGTACAGTTCCGCGAGTTCGATATTCCGCAGAAGGTGACGCGGGATGGAACAGTGGAAATATCTCTCACAGGTAAATCCAAGACGTTGCCCGTAACCGGATTATTCGAGATCTGGTTGATGCGCAAGGATAGGATGCCCTGGACCGGTCGGGTCGAATGAGAGTCCATTCCTTCGCGATTCGAGAGTCGCGGTCGAGTACGGATGACACTTCCATTCCGAATGGCCCGGCTTTCGGTACTTGTTTGATACAAGACCACATTCGGAGGCTAAACGAATGATCCACAAAGGAGAATCGCTCGCAATAACGATATTGCATAATTGGAGAAAGATGATGAAACAACGACTCTATTCGACATTTTGTATAGGCGTGGCCGTCCTGGTAGCGACATTCCATGTCGGCGCGGAAGAGCCTTTTTATCAGGCCGAGGTGATCTTCCCCGGTGAAGATATCCATAACCACGGCTCGTGTATTGTCGAATGCCCGAATGGCGATTTTCTTGTCTGTTGGTTCCATGGAGGGGAGCGACAGACGGACAGCGCTTATGTCGAGGGCGCACGTTGGGTAAAGGAAACCGGGAAATGGAGCGAGCGGTTTCTCATGGCCGACACGCCCGGTTTCCCCGATACGAACTGTTGCATGATTATCGATCCGCAAGAGCGGCTGTGGCTGTTGTGGCCCACGATTCTAGCCAATACGTGGGAAAGCGCCTTGATGAAATACAAGGTTTCCAGCGACTACATGCGTCCGGAAGGTCCGCCCAAGTGGGATTACATGGAGGTGCTTCATATCAAGCAGGGCGATGACTTCGAACAGAAAGTTCGGGTAAAAAGCGAGGAATATATCAAATCGTTGAATATGCCGCCGGATGAGCGCTTGACACGTTGGATTGACCGGAACTGCAGGCAGGCCGCCGATAAGCTCACGCGACGCCTCGGATGGTTCACACGCGGACATCCGTACATTCTGAACGGTCGGACGATGCTGGTCGGATTGTATTCCGACGGATTTTCCTTCTCATTAGTGGCGCTGACTGACGATTGGGGGAAGACATGGCGGTTCAGCGACCCCATTGTCGGCGCCGGGAATATCCAGCCCACTTTCGCAAGGAAAAAGGACGGCACACTTGTGGCTTACATGCGGGATAACGGTCCACCGCCAAAACGAGTACATGTCTCCGAGTCGACAGATAACGGGATGACCTGGAGCACGGTACACGATCATCCTCTACTTCCGAATCCCGGATCGGGACTGGAGGTCGCGAATCTCAAAGACGGCGACTGGATAGTCATTTACAACGATACGGAGGAGGGGCGACACAGCCTTGCGGTTTCCATTTCACAGGACGAAGGCAACACATTTCGATGGACTCGCCATTTGGAATATAAAGAACCGGATACGGGCGGGAGTTTCAGCTACCCGTCGATTATTCAGGCCCGCGATGGAACAATCCATGCATCCTACACGTACAACAATACCGGCCAACCCGATCCTCGGGAAAATGGGAAGACCATTAAACACGCGGCATTTAACAAAGCGTGGGTCATGGCAGGCGATCAGAAATAACGGGACCGTTTTTATCGCCTGCATTTTGCTGACGGGGTGCTTCGCCGCCACCGCATTTGCTGCTCCTCTGAAAGTCTGTCTTTTGTCGGGGTCGGAGGAATACAAGTCGGATGTCTCTCTTGCCGCGTTCAAGGAGTATTTGGAGAGTCATTTCGACATGGAGTGTACGCTGCTTAAAGCGGTGGGGTTGGAGGGACTGCGGGGAGACGCCCATGACACGCATCCCACACATCCGGAAGCCCACCACCCCGGCCCTCCCTGTAAACGGGGAGGGAGAAAAGGCCCGCGAGAATTGCAGGACGCACGCCTTTCAAGAACTCTGCCGGCCGACATGTTCTGTTTGTATAATCCCGACATTGTGTTTTCTTTATCAGGCGGATCGTGATCCTGTGTTGAAGGATGGGAATTGTTGCCTTTTTCCCGCCCAGGACAGAGGACCGGAAGGCCGCATACGAGAAGCGAATACACGCAAGTATGATTTTACTTAATCGAGGTCAAAGGAAGAGATGAGTGTCCTGGCTTTTCTAGCGATTCCCATAGTTGCTTTCATCCTGGCAAGCAAATTGTATGCAAGATACATCGCGCGGGTTCTCGGCGAAGATGCGAATCATCCGACTCCGGCAGTAACAATCAATGATGGACGGGACTATGTTCCTACCAAACGATACATAGTTTTTGCCCATCATTTTTCTGCGATCGCCGGAGCCGGACCGATTATCGGCCCGACGATGGCGGTACTCTACGGATTCCTGCCCGCATGGCTTTGGGTAGTTGTGGGAGGGATATTCATCGGTGCGGTACATGATTTCACAACGATGTTCGTGTGCCTCCGCGAAAAAGGGAAATCCATTGCCGAAGTGGCCCGCATTACCCTCGGCAAGACGGGCTTCAACTTAATGATCTCATTTACAATCATGATGCTGCTGCTGCTGATCTGCTCATCCTTTCTCAGCGCCACGGCTATCTCGTTAACTTCTCTATGGCCGCTCAGCAAACTCGGCATCGAAGGGACCGATACGATCCTCAAAACCGTTACATCCGATGGAGTCGTCTACGGACGGATCGGCGGCATCGCCTCCACATCCGTAATTGTCATAACCTTGTGCGCGCCCTTTCTGGGTTGGCTGATTTACAGAAAAGGAATCAAGGCAATTCATGCGTATTTGCTGGCCTCCGCCATCTGCATCGTGTCCATTTTACTCGGTATTGCCTATCCGGTTTCCTTGCAACCTTTTCATTGGATGATCATTATTTCGATTTATGTCCTCATCGCTTCCGGAACGCCGGTGTGGGTCATTCTTCAACCGCGCGATTTTATCAATGTGCAGATTCTGTATGGCGGAATGGTTCTCCTGGTCGTTTCATTATTATCGGCAGGACTCCGCGGCACGACAATTTCCCTTCCGGAATTCAACCTTGCGGAAGGAGCGCACAGCCTGGGCCTCGTCTGGCCGATGATGTTTATTACGATCGCCTGTGGCGCGATATCGGGATTTCACTCGCTCGTCGCCGGCGGAACCACCTGCAAACAACTAAGCGTCGAAACCGATGCGCGGAAAATCGGCTTTCATTCCATGCTTCTCGAATCGCTGCTTGCGGTTTGTGTACTTCTTGCTCTCGGTGTCGGACTGAGTCTGGCCGACTATCGATCGATTGTCTGGCCTTCCGACCCCTCGGCAAAATCCAATCCCATCTTAGGATTTTCCCTGGCGGCAGGCCATTTATTCAACAGGGGCCTGGGGATACCTATTTCCCTTGGAACGGTGTTCGGCATTTTACTGGTCGAAGGATTTGTGATTACCACGCTCGATGCGGCGGTCCGGTTGAATCGATACCTGTTTGAAGAATTGTGGGCCATCCTTTTTGACAATCGAAACCGACTTCTCGCTAACTACTGGTTCAATTCGTTCCTGACGGTGTGTTGCATGTTTATCCTTGCGTATTCGAATGCCTTTTCCGTGCTCTGGCCGGTTTTCGGAGCGGCAAACCAACTTCTTGCCGCGCTGGCTTTGTTCACTGTTTCCAGCTGGTTAGTAATCAAAGGCAGGAAATATGTTTTTGCCCTGTATCCGGCGCTTTTCATGCTCGTGACCACGATCACCGCAGTAGTCTTTCTGTTATTGGATCATGTACGGAAAGACAACTACATTCTAATAGTCGTTGATCTGCTTTTATTCCTGCTTTCAATCGGTGTTGTCATACTCGCCGGAAGGATGTTCTTTAAACAGAGGAAGGGGAACGTCCCCGCATGAGGCCTGTGGATTACTTGTGATGGACGAACCTGAATGGACAGATATTGCGCGCCCTTGTTTGCGGGAACCGCCTGCCCGTCCGCTGGTAAAGGTCGCATTGGGGTACATGGCCGGACTGACCATCGGATGGGCTTTCCCTGTTTCTATACTCTTGACATCGGCGCTTCTTCTGGTTTGCGTTGGTGTGTTGCTTTTATTTGCTCTGAGACGGTCGCCGGGAATAAAACAGGCGGTCTGGATTTGTGCCGTGGTTGTGGCCATACTCATCGGGATGATCCGTGCCGAGTGGATCTCCGCTCGCCAAAGTCGTATCGACGATCAAGTATCCTACCTGGCCGGACCCGGCCCTGTTTCTCTAACCGGTAGAGTGTCCGCACCGCCGGTGTTTCGGGATGGTAAGGCGCGGATTCTGCTCAATCGGGTAGCCGTCACGCGGTATGAGAAAACCTATTCCATGCCCGGATCGGTTGAGTTGTATTATTCCACAGAGAGCGAGCCGAGCGTGGACATCGGTCAGCTGGTTCAAGCGGAGGGGGGGCTTTCTCTACTTCAGGGTTCCATGCTGCCGGGAGGATTTTCGGCCCGGGATTTCTATTACGCCCGCGCTCAGGTTGCCCGGGCGTATGCCGACTCGACTACTGTGGAATTCGCTCCGCCTGCTCCGGCTCGTTCTCTCTCAGACAGGCTGATGGGATTTGTCTGGGGCTTCGGGAACAAAAGCGATCGGCTGATCCGTGAGACGTTTCCATCCGAGGAGTCGGGGTTGCTGCTGGCCCTCGGTCTTGGCGTCAATACACAGATGTCATGGGAAGTTAAGGAAGCCTTTCGGAAAAGCGGCCTGGCGCATATCACGGTAGTCAGCGGTCTACATCTCACGCTGCTGCTGAGTGCGCTGTTGTGGTTCCTGCGATTTGCGGGATTTCGGAGGCGTATTGCCGCCTCCCTGGCGATTCCGTTTCTCTGTTTTTTTCTGTTGCTGGTCGGACCGAGGGTTCCCGTGGTTCGTGCTACAATCACGGCGGCCTTCCTGATGGGCGGGATTTTCCTGGAACGTCCGGTCGATCGTCTCAATGCGTTGGCTACCGCTGCACTTGTGGTTCTCTTGATTTGGCCGGATGAATTCTGGCTGCCCTCTTTCCAATTATCCTTTATGGCGGTCCTGGCTTTGATTGTCATTCTGCCGGGATGTACACGATTCCTGCCGTTGCCCCGCCCATTACCGTGGTCCTATATCGTCCAACTGGTTCTTGCTTCACTTGTTGTAACGCTTGGTATTTCCCCACTCACTATCTACCATTTTCATCTGTGGAGCGTCGGCAGCATTCTTGGGAATTTGATTGCCATTCCGCTTCTCTCCTTTCTGTTACCGCTTCTCTATGTCTTTTTGATTCTTCATCATGTCGGTCTGTCGATAGTCGCAGGTCTTCTTGCACCGGTCATTCGAGCATTTACCGAATGGATGATGTTGACTGCGAAAAGCTTCTCTGCACATATCGAATTAGCATGTTGCGGAGTGGGATTGCTTGCCGCTGCCGCGCTGGTTTTCTTGAGCATCTCTCTGGTAGAGGTATCCCGAAAGCGGCATCAGAGGCGGCCGATCAGCCTTGTCGTGGTTTGCCTGGCCCTGGCTGCCATGGGGGTCTGGTATGATACGCTGAACACATTCTGGCGGCCCCTTCGGGTAGATTTTCTATCTCTGGGACAGGGCGATTCCATTTTCATTCGCACACCGCAGGGATCGACAATCTTAGTCGATGGCGGCGCACCACACGCACGCTACGAGAGCCTCGTGGAATACCTTCTCGATCAGGGGATTCGCCGGATCGACCTTGTTGTCCTTACCCACCCGGAGGCCGATCATATCGGAGCGTTGCCGGAGGTTCTCTCACGATTCCCGGTGGACTTGGTTCTTGATCCGGGCAAGGATGCGGAAACCGATTCCTGGCAGGTATTTCGTTACGCAGTGATCCAAAACGGTGCGGCGTGGGAGGTTGCCCGCGCGGGGGATGAGATCGGTGGGCTGCGGGATATCCGTCTCCAGGTTATTCATCCGTCCGGCCCGCGCGCACGTTGTCCGGTCGAAGGAGAAGCCAACGAGGATTCCCTGGTTTTATTGCTCTCCTGGCGAAATCTTCAAATTGTCCTCACCGGGGATATCGGGTTCGAAACCGAGGAGAATCTCGACCTTCGTGCAGACGGAAAGACCGTGGTATTAAAAGTCCCGCACCACGGGAGCCGGTACTCTTCTTCCTGGGAGTTTCTTGAAAACCTTCATCCGTTGGTCGCGGTAGCCGAGGTGGGACGAAATCCGTACGGGCATCCGCACGAGCGCACGATACGCCGGTATTGGGGCATCGGCGCCCAGTTTTTCCGCACAGACCGCTGCGGCACGGTCTGCCTCCAATCCGACGGCGATACCCTGCGTATTCTGACCACGCGGCGTGACGCGGCTTACGAGTATGCCCCCGAACAATCCGCGATTCAATCTTCAGGAGATGCGCAAATCCCTCTATAATAACCAGACCTGTTACCGGAGAATCGACTGATGCCGAGTCCACACATCCTGGAAATGCTGGAGATCGACAAATCCTATCCGGGCGTTCAGGCGCTGCGGAATGTGCAGCTGCGGGTCCGGCCCGGCGAGGTCCACGCCCTGGTGGGGGAAAATGGGGCTGGAAAATCCACCCTGATGAAAATCCTGGCCGGCGCGGAGAGCATGGACTCCGGTCGCATCCTTGTGGACGGTAGCGAGGTCCTGATCGATTCGCCCCACAAGGCACAGTCGCTCGGCATTTCCATCATTTACCAGGAGTTCAACCTGGTCCCGCAACTGGGGGCCGCTGAGAACATCTTTCTGGGGCGGGAACCGACCCGCTTCGGATTTGTGGATTTCGGGAAAGAATATGCGGAATCCCGTGCCCTTCTGGAACGGCTGGGGATCACACTGGACCTCGACACTCCCATCAGCCGTCTCTCTGTGGCTCAGCAACAGATGGTCGAAATCGCCAAAGCCCTTTCGGTGAACGCCAAGATCATCGCCATGGACGAACCGAGCGCCACGCTGACACTCCATGAACTGGAAAGCCTTTTCAAACTCATTCATACACTGAAAACACAAGGGGTCAGTATCATTTATATCTCGCACCGCCTGGAGGAAATCTTTGAGGTCTGCGACCGCGTGACCGTGCTGCGGGACGGCGAATGGATCGACACCAGGGACATTTCCGAAGTGAACCGGGAATCCGTCATCGAAATGATGGTCGGCCGCAAAATCACGGATGAGTTCCCGAAGGAAAAGATCACGCCCGGCAAAGAAATCCTTCGTGTAGAGGGACTTTCGCGCGGCTTTGTGCGGGATGTTTCCTTCTCGGTCCATGAGGGTGAAATTGTAGCGCTGACCGGCCTGGTGGGCGCGGGACGAACAGAAATCGCGCGGATGATATTCGGCGCGGACCAGCCACAAAGCGGGCAGATTTTCCTGGCCGGCAATCCGGTTGACGTGCGGTCTCCGCGCAACGCCATCGACCGGGGCATCTGCCTTTTGACCGAGGACCGCAAAAACCAGGGACTTGTTCTGGGAATGCGGCTCCGCGAAAATGTCACACTGCCAAGTTTGAAAGATTTCTGCACATGGGCTTTTGTTCGCATAAATGAGGAACGCGCTCGCGTCTCCGAGTTTGTAGACGATTTGCGAATTAAGACACCATCGGTGGAAGAGATTGTTCAGAATCTTTCCGGCGGGAACCAGCAGAAAGTCGTCCTCGCCAAATGGCTATTGACCAGAGCCAAACTCATAATCTTTGATGAACCGACACGCGGAATCGATGTCGGGGCAAAACGGGAAATCTACACGCTGATGGGGCGGCTGTTGAAACAGGGACTCGGCATTTTGATGATTTCATCCGAATTGCCGGAGGTCCTTGGAATGGCCGACCGGGCGCTGGTCATGGCAGAGGGACGCATTCAGGGTGAACTCTCGCGGCAGGAGGCCACCCAGGAGAAGATCATGGATCTCGCGACCAGCGCCGCACGGGCAGCATGATTGGGCAAATGCGCGGCTGTCTTTCCTGGGGTGGCACAGGCATCCCTGCCTGTGATTTCTGCCCTGGATTCCAGCTTTCGCCGGAATGACGGCTTGCACCCCGCGTGGTCCCATTCACGGCTTGCACCCCGCGTGGTCCCATTCATCGTCATTCCGGACCTGATCCGGAATCCAGGAAACGACGGTGCAGGCAAGGAATAGTAACACGGGCGTCTTGCCCGTGATTTGCCTGGATTCCGGCTTTCGCCGGAATGCTGGAGTTTGGCCTTTTACTAGAGAAAACGGACTGAAAATTACATCGGGTGAAATTTTTGCTTGATTTCGCCCGGTTTTCGGTGTATCCTGGGATCTAGTGATATAACTAGATACCAGGAGGATTCCCATGG
>JAKQSI010000121.1 GCA_029570205.1 Candidatus Omnitrophota bacterium
CTTTCGAGATAGAGAAGGAAGGCGCGGGGCATGTCTACCGTTACGGAGGAAACGGTGAATGGATTGACTGCGGCAGCCCGCATCCCTGCAATGCGGTGACATCGCTCACAGTGTTTGAGGGTGATCTGTATGCCGCCACCGGGCATTATCGCTCTTCCGGATCGGCAATCGGCGATTCTCCGAATGAGATACCCGGCGGCAAGGTCTTTCGACACTTGGGCGATAAGAACTGGGTGGAAATCGGTAATCTCCCCATCCCGGAGGCGATTTTCGGTCTCGCCGTGTACCGGGGACAACTGTACGCATCCAGCATGTATGCCCCGCCCGGTGTCTACCGCTACGAAGGAGGCAGCGACTGGAAATTCTGCGGACACAGCGGCGGACGGGTCGTGGCACTGACTGCCTTCCGCGAGAGCCTTTACGGTACAGGATACGATGTCAACTTCGGCGGCGTTTATCGCTATGACGGAAACACCACCTGGGCAGACTGCGGAACGTCACTCAATACAACCCAGACCTATTCATTCGCCGTCCACGAGGGGAACCTTCATGTCGGAACCTGGCCCGGCGGGACGGTGTTCCGATACGCTGGGGGCCAACTGTGGAGCGGTTGCGGGCGACTTGGAGAAGAATTGGAAGTAATGGGTTTAATGATGTATAATGGCAAGCTGTATGCCGGAACACTCCCGCTTGCGCACGTTTACCGCTACGACGGCAATCTCAAATGGACCAGTACGGGTCAATTAGACACAACCCCGGATGTCAAGTACCGCCGGGTATGGAGTATGGCGGTTCATCACGGTTCCCTCTTCTGCGGGACGCTACCATCCGGACATGTCTACAGCCTGGAAGCCGGAAAGTGTGTTTCCCATGATGACGAACTGAAAGCAGGATGGAGACATCTTGTCTCGATCCGTGATAATGGAATTCTGAAGATTATTCTGGACGGGAAGCACGTAGCGCAATCCGACCGATTCTCGGCAAACGGATTTGATCTAAGCAATGAGCAACCCCTTCGCATCGGATTTGGCCCGCACGATTACTTCAATGGGATCATCCGAAATGTGCGTTTGTATGGGCGGGTTTTGACGGGGGAGGAAATCGGGGCGCTGTCCAACACGCCGATAGCGGAAAAGTAGGCCAAGTTGGTCCCCCATTGTCGCGCACGCCGGGCAGGATGGGGATGAACCTGGAGAACTACAGCTCGAATAGATTTTCGTGACGGCGGCATGCCCTGACACCTTCGAACTGTAATGGAGAGAACATCCGGTCCACATGCGTGGCTTGACATCCTGCGCAAGAGCAATAGAATGTTCTGCGTAAAACAACTCCAGGCGGCGGTGGTGCACATCCGCCTGATGTACTTGACCCGGGGCCTAACCCGAAGTGAAATAAGACACTTTCGTCGGAAAATGACTAACGCTTCCATGCCACAACGATCGCATCCCGACAAAGGGATCAGCCGGTCGTAACATCGCTTCGTGTTGAATGCAGGACTATAAGTTCAATGAATATGAATACCATGACCCGAGGAACGTTCGAATGTTTACAAATTCATTGCCAATGAGCTACGCAAG
>JAKQSI010000122.1 GCA_029570205.1 Candidatus Omnitrophota bacterium
AATATCTTCGCCTGAAACAATTGCGCGATACTGTCCTCCACATGGGCCACATGATCCAGGACTTTCCAGGAAATCCAATTTGTCTCCAGAAACACAATCCCCATCGCGAACAGGACCGCAACCGGAAATCGGTGCACACCGGCAAGATGCGGGTCTTTCTCCATCATTCCGGCGGAAGCCGGAATCCAGGGATAAAACCGCACCAGAAATAGGCCCTGCACCGCCACCAGAATCAGCAACATCCAGCGATACAGCAGCCCCATCCATGGCTCGGTCAGCCAGAGTCCGCTTTTCGCAAGATGCCCCAGCGGAAGACAAACCAGGAGAAACAGGAGAAGGGCGAAGATCCGTCTCGGGGTGAGGTATTCACTGCAAAAATCGCGGAACGAAATCTCGACATAGTGGGCATAGGCGGTAAAAGCGAACGCTGCAAACACGAAGGCCATCCCGGTCAACAGGGGCAGAAGGACCCCTCCAACATACGAAGGTCGGGCCGCAAGCAGATGCGCCCATCCACACAGCAGCAGATTGACCACAAACGCAACCAGCTCGATCCGGCGGGCGTTTTCTCTTTTCATGTTACCGCCTTTCTTTGCCACTGGCGTCAGGCAGGGACGCCTGACCTACCGGGGAGAAATGGTAGGACAGGCCTCCGCGCCTGTCGACAATGACCCGGAAAAACGGTAGGACAGGCCTCCGCGCCTGTCGACGGGCTTTGTACACTGCTCCCGATACGGAAAAACCGATTTGCTCTCTGCGAAAGACAAACAAAACTATGAATACTCGATCCATTCTTTGCTTATTGCTTGCCCTGACTTGCCTGATCTTACCCGCATCGGCGCAGCGGGATAACGCCTTGACCCAGATCTCCACAATCGACGCGATTCTAAACGGACTCTACGATGGAGTACTATCCTTCGGCGAGCTGCGCGAATATGGGAATTTCGGGATCGGCACATTCCACAGTCTCGATGGGGAGATGGTCGCGCTCGACGGGGCATTTTACCAGGTAAAGGCGGACGGACGGGTCTACGATGTCACGGATACGGCAACGACACCGTTCTCAAGCATCGCCTTTTTCCAGGCTGAGAAAGAGATACCAATCGCTTCGGGGACCAATTACCAGGAGATTCAGGCACACTTGAAAGAGACCATCCCGGTGGAAAACATTTTCCAGGGCATCAAGATTCTCGGCACGTTTCAGTACATGAAAACGCGGAGCGTGCCGGGCCAGACCAAGCCGTACCCGCCGCTCGTGAAGGTCACCGCCAATCAACCGACTTTTGAGTTTCACGACATCGCGGGCACGGTTGTGGGATTTTACACACCGGACTATGTCGGCGGCCTGAACGTCCCCGGCTACCACCTGCATTTTCTTGCCGATGACAAGTCAGGCGGGGGACATATCCTCGACTTCATCGTTCGGGATGCAACGTTGTTTCTGGATTATTTGCCGGAAATTCGAATCATCCTGCCCAATAACCCGGATTTCAACAGCCTGGAATTATCCAAAGACCGCTCCAATGAACTTAACCAGGCCGAGAGAGAAGGTGGAAAGAAGGCAGAACCAGACAACCGCTGATGGAGCCAAGGACCGGGGAAGAACATGAGAATTTCTCCCCCAAGGATTGGGGGAGATACAGAGGGGGTTGAATTCACTGAACTTATCAACCCCCTCCCTGCTTTCTCTTTCCGAAAATCATCTCCCCTGCCAGCCCTGCACCGAAGAAGCATACCGCGTGTTTGTGACGGCCCAGAGAATACGACGTCCATCCCCATATAAACGGAATGAGATCCCTTTCCCCATGTCAATTATCTTGAGTTTCACTTCGGGCTTGCCATCCGCCTGTTCCTCCAGTCTTGCCACATAAAGCCACATCATGGGATACGGAGCAACTGACTGGTCCCAATACGGTCGGGGTGGAAGACTCTCCGATATCGTGAACGCGACTGCCCGGCCATCCTCGGAAA
>JAKQSI010000123.1 GCA_029570205.1 Candidatus Omnitrophota bacterium
TTTCAAATCCCGAATTAAAAAACCTCACCACTATCCGGAATGATATCACCCCTCCTCACTTCCTGTTAAGGCGGTTTTTAAACTTTTTTTCGTGTGGTGGTGATGATCTTCTGACAGGCAGGGACGCCTGTCCTACCTGGAGAATCCTCGCCCTCTCTGGCTTAATGACATGGCCCCGTACACGGGGAGGGAGTATCGTCGGGGGCAAGATGTCCCGCTCCCCTGCCGGTGTGCGAATCCTTACGCCCATTCTCATTCCGGCGGAAGCCAGGACATTCTTATGAAATCAAGAACAGAAAAGGCGTTTCCTGCAAGAAAAGAGAAACCGTTTCCTATCCAGTTCTGATGTGCTGAAATGCCACCATGTCTATCAAGCGATTTCTGGTCATTGTCCTTTTTGCCGTGGTAGGATTCTATTCGACCTGCGTGTTCGTGGATCGCGCGTTTCTGGTTAATTTACTCAAGCCGGAGGTGGATTTTGCATGTTATTACTCGGCGGCTCTTGCGGCACGCTGGGGCGCTCCCATGCACAACAGCGGTCCGTACGCGCTGCTGAAGCCGAATGTTCTCCGAGACACCTGGAAATCCGAAGACGGCGTCCATGCAAAACCGGAAAATGTGTATCTCTATCCCGCGCTTCTGGCGTATATCCTGGTCCCGCTGACTTTCCTGCCGTTCAAGACAGCAGAGGTCCTGTGGAATCTCTCTTGCCTTCTTGCTTATGGAATCGGGGTCTGGGTATTTATCCGATCCGTTCGTTTGACCGGATTTCAATCCGGAGCCTGGGAGATCGCCTGGCTGTTTCTGTCCATGATCTGGCCGCCGTTTCTGATAGCGGTACAGCATGGCCAGGTGGTTCCGTGGATTTTTCTGTTTCTCTCCCTGACTCTTTGGGCTGTATTGACCCAGCGTGATTTTCTTGCCGCCGGTGCGCTTGGACTGGCGGCGGGGTTGAAACTCGGCCCTGTTGTTTATGTGGCTTGGCTGTTGGTTCTGCGCCGATTTCGAGCGGCAGGAATGGCCCTGATTGTTTTCTTGATCCTGCTGTGCGCAGGGCCGACTCATAATGTCCGGCTGTTTCGGTGGGTTCTGCCTCATGTCCGCCTGGGTTCCACACTGGAGTCAAACCAGTGCCTCAATGGGGTTTTATGCCGGGCCGTGAGTGAGAATCGGGAACGCTGGATCACTCCCGAAAGCCTGACAGAGATTCGTGGCGCAATTCGTCTTGCCGCCGGTCTCGGCGCGATTGCTGCGTGTCTTGTGCTTTTCGTGACCTTTCGGTCGGGGAGCAAACCGGAAACGATTGTGGCCTCATTCTCACTGGTTGCGTTGACTCTGGCGCTGTTTTCGCCCCTGTCTCGTGTGACCGAATACACCTATGCCTTGTTCGCGATGGGTTATACAGGCAAGAGATGCCTGGAGTCCGGCAGGTTGGGGAGGATTGCGCTTGGCATGGCAGGGGGGGTGGTGTTCGGGATGGCAGCGCTGAATTTGGCGGGCATTCTGCACCGTTTCCTGGAGGCGCCGTGGACGGGATGGATATCGGTCAATGCCACCTTCCTCTGGGGAATGATTCTATGGATTGTCCTGGCAGCGGATTCTCTTAAGCCGCACCATGCATCTTGACTGCCTGGAACACTGTTTGTATATTAAGATTTCAGAAGATATTACATAGCGGGCCGACGGTTTCGTCGGCCCTTATCAATCTCTCAGGTATGGGCCATTCCCGGACGGGGCATGGGACCATCCTGGGGAATTCGCAGACGAGGCTAATCGGTGAAAATTCTTGAATCAACGGATGTGGGAACTTGTCGGAAGAAACTGATCGTGGAAATCCCGCCCGACGAGGTCAGCAAGGAGCTCGAAGACATTTATGCGGAGTTCTCGCGAAGCGCAGATGTTCCCGGCTTCCGACGAGGACGTGCGCCACGTTATGTTCTTCAGATGCGGTATGGAAGGGCTTTTACCAAAGAGGCCATCCGCAAAGCGGCGGAACAAGGGTTCAAGGAAGCCCTGAAAGAACAGGGGCTTCGGGCTGTTACGGAGCCGGAATTCGACGGACTGGAAAATCCCACCCGCAATGAGGACGAACCCATCACCTTTTCGGGTGAAATCGAGTTCATTCCCAAGTTTGAATTGGCCGATTACAGTCAGCTCCGCCCGGCGGAACAGAATCTGGAAGTCACCGAAAAAGAAGTCGTTGAGACCCTGGAAAGCCTTCGGAAGAGCGCCGCGCTTTACCGGTCGGTGGAACGTCCGGTGCAGAACGGCGACTTTGTTACCTGCTCTGTGGTAGCGACCCTTGAAGGCAAGCCGTTTGAGGAGGCCAGCCATCCCGAAATCATTATCGAGGTCGGCTCCAAACGCTATATCAGGGGATTTGAGGATGGGCTGCTCGGCGCCACAGTCGGCGAAACCCGCGAACTGGATATTGTCCTCCCCGATGATTATCCGGTGGAGGAAAACCGTGGCAAGCAGGCTCATTTCAGTGTCACGGTCGATGAGATCAAAGTCGAGCAGCTCCCCGAATTGGACGATGACTTTGCCAAAGACATGGGCGATTTCGAAACAATAGCGGACTTGAAAGACCATATTCGCAAGGGACTGGAACAGAGCCTGGAAAGCCGAAAAGAGCAGAACCTTCGGGAAAGCATACGCCGTCAGCTTCTGGATGCCAATCAGTTCGACGTGCCTCCCAGCATGGTTCGGGCGCGCTTGAACTATATCCAGGCCGTGCAGGATATGGAGTTACGTCGCAGAGGCTCCTCGCTGGATGAGGCAAGACACCTCAATCAGAATCTTGTCGGTCAGAATCAGATTCGGGCGGAGGAGGAAACCCGTCTCTCCCTGATTCTGGATGAGATCGCGAAACGCGAAAATCTGGAAGTATCCGAAGAAGATTATCGAGTGTATGTATCCAACCTGGCTCGCCGGGAGAATGTGGACCCAGTCTGGTACTTTCGACGGATTGAGGAGCAGGATCTCCATGCGTACTATGAGCGGAACGCCTTGGAAGAAAAGGTTATGAATTTCCTCATGATTCCTCCGGAGGACCGAGCCCCTGCCCCGGCCCCCGACCGACAAACCGAGCAATCCCAGGCGGCGGCCTCAACCGAAATACCTGAATCCGCCGGGGATGAGAAGTAAGGAGATGGACAAGTGGTACTGGTTCCGATGGTCGTGGAACAGAGCAACCGGGGTGAACGTGCCTACGATATTTACTCCCGGTTGCTGAAAGATCGAATCATATTCCTCGGCACTCCCATCGAGGATCATATTGCCAATCTCGTGATCGCCCAAATGCTTTTTTTGCAGGCGGAGGATCCCGATAAGGACATTCAGCTGTATATTAACAGTATGGGGGGTTCCGTTTCGGCGGGAATGGCCATCTATGATACAATGCAATATGTCAAACCGGCTGTGGCCACAACCTGCATGGGAATGGCGGCCAGCATGGCGGCCGTTCTCCTGGCGGCCGGCGAACCGGGAAAACGGTTCGCCCTTCCCAACGCCCGGGTGATGATTCATCAACCCATGGGCGGGTTTCAGGGACCGGCAGCCGACATCGAAATCCGGGCGCGTGAGATCCTGGAGATCAAGGATCGTCTGAACTATATTCTGGCCCACCATACCGGGCAACCGGTCGAGCGGATCATCGAGGACTCGGACCGGGACTTCTTTATGTCCGCAGAGGAGGCCAAAGAGTACGGATTGATCGATTCGATTTATACACCCAAGAAAAAGGGCGCGCCGGATACCAAAAAGAACGGCGGCAGTTCCGTGTAAGACGGTCCTCCACGCCTGAACGGAATTCGCAACACCATAACCGAGCCACAAACCAGACCGGGGAAGTCCGATGGATTACAAAGGTAGAGGCAAACCACTTTATTGTTCGTTCTGCGGAAAGCATCAAGATGAAGTCAAGAAGCTGATTGCAGGCCCGCCTCAGAAACACTCCTCGCAGCCGGCCTATATCTGCAACGAATGTGTTCTCCTCTGCAACAGTGTTCTCGATGAGGAAATCGAAGTCGAGATGCGCGATTTTCCCAAACCTCGGGAACTCAAAGAGGGCTTGGACCAATATGTCATCGGTCAGGAAGAAACCAAGCGCATTGTCTCCGTGGCCGTCTATAACCACTTCAAGCGTGTGCGCTATCACGAAGCCATCTCCAGCGATGTGGAATTGCAGAAAAGCAATATCCTTCTCATCGGTCCCACCGGCGTCGGCAAGACACTCATCGCCCAAACCATGGCGAAAATCCTCAATGTTCCGTTCACCATCGTGGACGCGACCACCCTCACCGAGGCCGGATATGTGGGCGAGGACGTGGAGAACATCATTCTCCGCCTTCTCATGGTCACCGGCTACAATGTCGAAAAGGCCGAGAAGGGGATCATCTACATTGATGAAATCGACAAAATCGCCCGGACCACTCAGAATGTCTCCATCACACGCGATGTATCCGGGGAAGGTGTACAACAGGCTCTTCTGAAAATCATCGAAGGCACAGTCTGTAATGTGCCGCCGCAGGGCGGACGAAAACACCCGCACCAGGAATTCATCCAGGTCAATACGCAGGACATCCTGTTTATTTGCGGCGGCGCGTTCGTCGGACTGGATAAGATCATCGAACGCCGCGTCGGACGCAAGGTGATCGGATTCGGTACCGAGGATGGCGAACTGACTGCCGTGTTGGACAACAATGTCCTGGCCGCGGTGGAACCGGAGGACCTGCTGAAATTCGGCATGATCCCCGAATTCGTCGGTCGATTCTCCTGCCTGGCCACCCTGGAGGAACTGGATCGAGAGATCCTTCTGAAGATTCTAACCGAACCGAAAAATGCGGTCTGCAAACAGTTCAAGAAGCTGTTGGAGTTTGAGGGGGTCCAGCTCGAATTCACTCCGGAGGCGCTGGAGGAAATCGCGGAACAGGCTCTCAAACGCAAAACCGGCGCTCGTGGATTACGGGCGATCCTCGAAAAAGTCATGCTGAATGTCATGTATGATCTTCCGTCCATGGCCGGAATCACCAAGTGTGTCATCACGCGTGAGGTCGTGACCCGACAGTCGGAACCGCTCCTCGTGTATGAAGACCAGGCGGAAACCGCCTCCTAAAGAATCCCCGGGGGAATCGAATCGTGCGAACATTCCAGATCGGTGATACAGTTGTCAAGCCGGGTTTAGGCCTCTGCAAAATCAAGGGCGTCCAAAAAATGTCGCTGAATGGCGAGGAATGCGAACTGTATGTCCTTCAGGCCGGGGAGGTCAAAGTAATGGTTCCCCTCTCCGCCGCGCATACGGGGGGGCTTCGCGCTATCATGGACCCTGAACTCGCCGAACAAGTACTCGGCGCTATCGCGGAACCGATTTACCTGGAAGAGGATCAGGATGAAACTCCGCAACTCTACGCGATCGATATCGATCAGGCCCGCGATCAGGTCAAACGACGGGACCCGCTTGGACTCGCCGAAATCATCCGCCGGCTGTTCAATAAGGCTAAAGTCCAGGATCTCTCCAAGTACGAGCAGGAAATCTACTCCCAGAGCATGAATATGCTCGGCGATGAAATCGCGCATCTCGAACACACCACCCGCATGAAAATTACTCACCGAATCCGCACCCTGCTCAATGAGGCTCGCAAGCAGCGCAAATCCAAGTTCGAATCCCCCCTCGGTCCCAGGGGCTGAAAAAAATATCCAGAATTATTTGACGCCGCAGTAAGAAAGCGATATACAGGAAAATGGTGATGGTCCGCCTGTGACATCGGTTGGGATGAGTATCTTGAACAATTAAGTCGAGATCTCCCTTTGGACGACGTTGCGAATGATGATACATGCATTTTATTTATGGGCTTCCATACGCGCTATCTAGTGAGACAGGCAAACGTGCCCATGAAGCCGAAAAAGGAGACCAACAATGAGACACTTTCCATCATCAATAAACAGGCGAATTGACTTCTCGATGAGCGCATTTCTCATTTCGCAATTGTTGTTTATTCTTTCGTGCGTCGGCAATCCTGCTTTGGCCGATTCGGTAATGGTTGCCAGACACGAGGTTCCTGTGTTGAGCGAACCAGAGTTACCAGTCACCGGTGTCGATCTGGCCAACGTACTTAAGCGACACGTCCCTGATTTTCCGCAATTTGAACGCGATGTGCTTGGACCAGCGGATTTCGGTATCGGGTTTGACTATCGCATTCCACGGCCACGTTCGCTTACTCACGCGAATACGGCTGAGGGAGCGATGGCCGCCATGGCCTGGCCGATAGATCCGAGAGGCATATCTTTGGAAATCGGCGTCTTCCGAAGCCACCGGGATGCTTTGCTGGCCGCGAATCTCTTTCTGAATAGTATCCAAATGACATACGACCCGCCTGTTGTTTCGACGGACGATCCGGGATACGTGACTTGGATCAATCCGAACTCGAAACTACCGGATGTGTTTGTGCGGGACAACGTGTTTGTCAATATCCAGGTTGCCGAACAGCTTGATCCCGCCACCGTAATCCGTGCCATTGACAATGATCTCAAAAACACTGCGGAAGGAATAACGCGGGGAGAAAAAGTTGAGCCACCGATGATTCAAGATGTGGACTTTCCGTCCGAGATGAGCATATCCCGGGCGAGATTCGGTAAAGCATTGTTGAGTGCAAGCGATCCCAACGGACACAGGGTCTGGCACAGCGTTTGGATTGCGGGAAACGACCTGCCGAACTTGGGACCGAATACGCAACCATCCGAGCTGACGGAACCCCAAATAACTTGGAAGAATACGGGGATGGTGGAATTTGTGCCGCGCGGTGCACCGGGAACGATAACGGTGACACTGAAGGCAGTCGCAGTGAACGACCTGTGCGTGGTTTCCGACGTGTGGACGAAAACTGTGCGCATTACAACACAGGAGGAAATCCAGCCTAAAGAATAGCAGGCGAGATTTCTTGCGACAGGCGGACGTTGCGCCCGCCATGGGAGAGACGAAGAGCGCATAATTGAGCGGGATCTTCCCCCTCTGGATCAAGCCCGAAGTGTAGCCATGACGGGAGATGGAGCGGCTACCGGCGTTCCACCCGGATTCCATCTTTCGCCGGAATGACGGGGCATGGCAGTCTGCGACGTGTGTGGAACAAAGACGCTCGTTCCTCCAAAGGCGAACGGTTTCAGAAAATCGCGTCCGCGGATGGTTCGACATGGCGTTTCCTCCGCAGTTCCATTGTGCCAATGAGACATAAGGCGCGAAGGGCACGGCCTGATTCGTTTGTATTTTGCGCCGGATTCCAAAAGGGGATATAGGGGAACGGGGAGAGGGGCGCTTTCTTTCCCTATAATTGCATAATAAGATGGCCTCCCGTGGAGAGTTTTCATCTTTGTCGGGACTCCGACGGGCATTTGAACTCACTGAAGAAGGTCAGCATGTTTCCGAAGCGTTGTTTTGCCTCTCCGGCAGGGAGGATAGGACACTTTTTCTCTCCGTGCGATGGAACCGGAAAGGACCTCGCTTTGCCTCCTCTCGTTCTTCTGCTGTTTATCAGCCTTACCTGGGCGGCGTTGTTTGCCGTGAATCTTTCAAGTCCTTCGGACCTGATAGGCAAAGATCAGCAACGCCCGGCAGCCTACGTGTTGGATGTCTTGCGCAACGGCAATTGGATCTGCCAGAGAGATGTGTCGGGAGCCGTTACCTCGAAACCGCCCCTGTATACCTGGCTTGCCGCGCTTGTTACCCTCCCGTTCGGTCGCATCAGTCGATTCACGTTGTACCTTCCCAGCGCCTTGTCCGTGTTGGGCGTTTCGTGGTTATTGACGGCATTGGGAAGCATGTACTATGGGCGGATGGCCGGATTCCTTGCCGCCGTGATGTATCTGCTTTCCTCCACAAGTCTCCGACAACTCTGTCTTGCCCGGACAGACCCGCTGTTCTCATTAACCGTATTCGCGGCGGCGTGGTTCGCATACACCGCGTGGGTTGAGGGAAAAGGGTGGACAAGATTCTGGCTCATGTCGGCGGCAGCCGTTCTCACGAAAGGCCCGCTCGGAGTCGTGATTGCCCTTGGCGGACTGTGGGCAATTGTCTGGGAAAAGTATGATCGAAAGCCGTTTCCTCCGCTCCGTGGCTCTCATCTTACCGGCATACTTCTTTTCTTCTGTATAACGGGAGGATGGTTCCTTCTTGCTTATGCCGAGATGGGCCGGGCGCTTATCGACCGGTTGATCGGAACAGAATTGGTCGGTCATGCGCTCGTCGGCGGTAAACAACGACTTCCTCCCGGACACGCATTATTCACCCCCCCGCTCTATTTTCTTGCACGTTTTGCGCCGTGGAGCATTGTGGCCTGCTTCGGATTCTGGCGGATCGTGAAACGGCCATCGGCGGATGACACCATCCGACGATTCGAGCGTTTCTGGTTTTGCTTCTTTTTTTTCGGCCTCCTGATCTTTTCGGTCTCTCCCCACCAGCGCCCCGACCACCTCTTTCCGCTGTTACCGGCAGCGGCGTTGATCGCCGGACCGGAAGTTTCAAAGGCGCTTCGCCATTATCCTGCGAAGCGTATTCTTTATGGAACCGCCATGCTGGTATTGGTTTCATTACTTTTTGCTTTCATTTACCTGCACGTTGTTCGAGGGCACAGCGATCCTGTACAGCGAACCCGCTGGACACAGGAGTTGGCTCATGTAATCCGCCGAGAAGTCGGCAGCGAATTTCCGCTGATCCACATTGATTCCCCTTACGCTTTGCAATTCGAACTCAACACAATGAAGCCGGTTATTCCGCCGGAACAAGCCGCGCCGCTCCTGAAATCCGACTATGCCGCCTTTCTGGTTGTGAGGGCCACCGAAACCGTCGAGGCTCTCCGCTGTATGGCCGGTCCGACACTTTATGAAGTCCTTCGCCGGCCCGATACCGACCCCCCCTATCTGCGGATCATCAGTAATCACCCGCGACTGGAATACACACGTCGCATGGCGACTTTCGCCGGCCCGGTTCTTATTCGAATGGACCGAGCAGATTTGCAGGAATCGCCCAATAACAATCTGCTGTTTCGGGCCAAACAACCTTGCGGAAAAGTAATTCTATCCAATGTCGCCGACTCTCCTTGCCCCTTGCGCGTCCGTATCAGCAATACACAGCCGGAAATCGTAAAGAATGGGACCCTGGCTCCCGGAGAAACTTGGGAACTGGACTTCGGATCGGAGATATCCGCCGCACGAGATATTGACTGTGGGCGGACTCTCCACAAAGATGATTCTTTACACAGTGAGCGATGCAGGATGCTGGAATGACTGAGTCTTCTGTCGATCTGTCGGTTGTGGTTCCGTGTTACAACGAAGAGGAGAATATCGGTCCGCTCGTAAGGGAATTAGTTGAGGTATTGACTCCGCTTGGTAAATCTTTTGAGATCCTTTTTGTAGATGATTGCAGCACGGACAGGACGGTGGCTCGTGTGTGGGAGATCCGGGCCGAGTTTCCCGCTGTTCGACTGGTGCGTCATACGAACAACTGGGGCCAGAGCGCGGCAATTTCCACGGGATTTCAGATGGCGCGAGGAGCCATTCTTGTAACCCTGGATGCGGATCTGCAAAACGATCCTCACGACATTCCGATTCTGTTGGAGTGTCTCTCGAATGCGGATGTTGTGTGCGGCATCCGCGCTCGGCGCAAGGACCCCTGGATCAGGCGGCTCTCCTCCAGGATTGGGAATGCCTTCCGAAATCTCATCACAGGGGACAGCATTGTGGATGCCGGATGCTCGCTCCGCGTTCTGAAACGCGAGGTCGTGCATGAACTGCCGCGATTCAATGGATTGCATCGTTTCCTGCCCACCCTGGCCCGATTCCAGGGCTTTCGTGTTGTACAGGTGCCTGTGAACCATCGACCGCGCCAATTCGGCAAATCCAAGTACGGAATTGGGAATCGGTTATGGCGGGGGATCCTGGACTGTTTGGCCGTTCGTTGGTTTAAATATAGATTATTTTCTTCTGGACGGACACAGAAAAACCATGAGGAATAACCCGCAGATATCATCCGTCCCCCCGCCTGTTGTTCGATTGCTCATCGCCGTCGGGATTTTGCTTGGCCTCATTCTCCTGATTCGCCATACCTCGCTGGCCGAGTTCCTGCAGGTATCGCAGATCCCCAAGTGGGGAGAGGACCTCAAGGCATTCGGTGCGTGGACCCAATCGGTATTCTTGTTGATTGGGACCCTGATCCTGATCGTCGGAGTTCCCCGACGGATATTAGCAGGGATTGCCGGCGCCTTGTTCGGCTCTTTTCGTGGAATCCTCTGGGTTCAGACGATCACACTCCTTTCCGGATTGATCAGCTTCGGATTTGCCCGCTGGGTTGTGGGCGATTGGGTGCGCCGGAAATTCAACCGCTACCCCAACCTGGACAGACAATTTCGTGAACACGGATTTCTCGTGGTTCTGCTCATTCGCTTGTTTCCCGTCGGACATAATCAATTGACCAATCTCCTTTGTGGAGCAAGCCCGGTAACCGTGCATAGTTTCTTTTGGGGCACGCTTCTGGGGAGCTTGCCCGATGCCGCAGTCTGCGTCTTTCTTGGAGGCAGCCTCGTCGGCCATACCTGGTTCCGTTTGGCTTGTGCCCTGGGAGTGCTGATCGTGACAATGACCCTGTTTTGCATCGGCTTCCGATCATCCGATGTGATTACCGACATGACAAAGAAGTTCGACTGAACTTCTCTCCCCTCCGGCCACACAAGTACTCTACCCCTGTTCCGCTGTGCCCGCCGAAACTCCGCAGACTCAAATCCCTCTGTTCGCTACCGTTTCAACAAAAGATCCCGGATGATTCCATTCGCGTTTTCCGGTGTGACGCCCAATTCACCGCAGTACTCTTCCGGATGAAACGGCAGTCGCGCTTCGCGAAGTCCATGGTGGTCGGTCCCAATGGTGAACTGTACTCCCGCCTCCGCCAGCGGACGGATGTCCGCAATGAATGCCTCACGAACCACGGGATTCTTCCAGCAGCCCTCATAAGCCCGGTTGATCTCCACATAAATCGATGTCCCCCGCAGGATCTCCGCCAGTTGTGCCTGTTCTCCCGGCTGGAAAAATCGGTACTCCTGCACGGTTATCGTGGAGATATCCCGCCCCTGTTTCTGGGCGGTGTTCACGATATTTTCAATTCGCATCGAGAAAGGATGGCACAGAATCATCGGGACCGGAAATCTCTTCTGAAGCGCCTTAAGTTGCTTCGCGCGCTTAATCAGGAGTTGTCCATCGGGCGCCTCTCCGCCGTTGTTCGGGGAAATATGCCAGCCGAGAACATCCGCCATGCGCATCGGTTCGGTTTCCAGGTCCCCGTCCAGCTCCCGTGAGTCGATCTCCCAGCCTTTGAATATGAGCAGATCGCTTTTCCTTTTCTTTGCCACCCGATCGAAATCCGCCATCAGCGCCTTGTGCCCCGCCGAACCGACCGGATACCATAACGGAAAGCCATTTTCCCCGGCCCAAGCCTCATACTCCGCTTGTGTCTTTCGGTAAAGTTCGATGTGATCCAGAAGCAGCAAGGCTTTCCGACCGTCCGCCGCGGCCAACTCCACCCATTCATCAAGAGGAACCGGGCGTTCCATCCCCGCATGAAGGTGCATATCCATTTCACGCAGTTGGAAAAGCGCAGATTCTGATGTTGTCCTGTTATCCGCTGTCTGTGTCTGAGCGCACCCGATGACACAGAGAATCCCGAAAGCGACGAAGAATACCGCCATGCGGGTGAGTGACAAAGCATTTCGTGATGACATGTTTTCTACCTCCTGTGGGCGTGACCCGGCCTGCTCCGGTTCGATGCATCTGCCTTCATACAAGCCATAACGGACGATATTAGAACAAGACATGGGAAACCACAATCCGAATGCCGATCAGAAGCAGAATTACCCCGCCCGCAATCTCCATGCGATGTCCGAATCGGGCGCCGATCCGGTCTCCCAGCAGGAGTCCCAGCATGGAAAGCGCACCGGTCACTACACCGACAATCACACCGGCGTACCAAATCGAAATGTGCACCATCGCCAGGCTGAGACCGACCGCAAGCGCATCGATACTCACCGCCACGGAAAGCATGACCAGCGTGATCCCCCGGGTCGGATCGGTCGCGTATGACTCGCTTTCCTCGCGCAATCCGGCACGGATCATGCGCACGCCTACAAAACCCAGCAGGGCAAATGCGACCCAATGGTCGAATACCGCAATAAACCGCTCGATGGTCGTGCCCGCAAACCAGCCGATCACCGGCATGAGAAACTGGAACAAACCGAAATGAAACGCGAGACGAAACCGCGCGCGAACGCCCGCGCTCAGCCCCGCCGCGGCGATCCCCAGACAGACCGCCATAGCATCCATGGCCAGCCCGACTGACATAATCAGGATTTCAATAAGAGTCACGGAACAATCTTCCTCGATTCATTTTACCGGGGTCCTTTGGCCGGGAAATGCAACGCTTTGAAAACGGTCCTGCGATGGCAAAACCCTGCTCTTTCCCCTTCCCTCTTCGTCCTTCATAATACCTTTTCTCAGTTCTTAATTTTTAGTTCTTCATTCTTAATTCAACAATGTCTTCCCTTGCAGTCATCGGCGCCGGGCCGGGCGGATATGCGGCGGCATTTCTGGCGGCGGACTTGGGAATGAAGGTCGCCCTCATCGACCGTCATCCCACCCCCGGCGGAACTTGCCTGCATTACGGCTGTATTCCCTCCAAGGCCCTTCTGCACGTCTCCAAGATCCTCTCGGAAGCCCGCGATGCGGCCCGATTCGGGATCCGTTTCCCTGAACCTCAAATCAACCTGGAAAAAGTCCGGGCCTCGAAAGAGGAAATCGTCCGAAAACTGGCAGACGGGCTGGCCGATCTCTGCAAACGGCGCGGCATTGAGCGGGTTGTCGGCCATGCGCGGTTTGCGGACTCCCACACCTTGCGGATCGCACGGCCGGATGGCGGTGAGGCTCTCCTGGCCTTTGAACACGCCATCCTCGCAACCGGCTCGGTCTCCGCCGGTATCCCCGGATTGGCATGGAGTAGTCCGCATGTCTGGGATTCCACACAGGCCTTGGAATTGCCCGCTATCCCGCATTCCATGCTGATTGTGGGCGGCGGATTCATCGGTCTGGAGCTGGGCACAGTATATGCCTCTCTCGGAACGCGGGTCTCCATGGTGGAGATGACAGACAGCCTCTTGCCGGGCGTAGACCGCGACCTGGTGCGAGTGCTCAGTGGGCGGATTACCCGGGTCTTCGAAAAGGTGATGCTGAATTCGGTTGTGATGGGCGCAGATATAGGACCCATAGGACTTATGATCCGCATTCAACACAAAGACGGCCCGGTTTCTGAAGACCAGTACGAGAAAGTCTTGCTTTGCACAGGTCGGAAACCGAACACGGGCGATTTGGGCCTGGAACACACTTCCGTCGAACTCGATAGTCGTGGGTTTGTGGAAGTGGACACGCAGCAGCGCACAACCGACCCCGCCATTTTTGCCGTCGGCGATCTGACCGGCGGACCCATGCTGGCCCACAAGGCTTCCCATGATGGTCGTGTCGCTGTCGAGGCCATTGCCGCCGATCAACCTCCCCGCAAGTTCGCACCCATTCCCGCCGTCGTGTTCACCGATCCTGAAATCGCCTGGTGCGGACTGACCGAGACAGAGGCCAAACACGCGGCACGCAGCGTGACGGTCACCCGTTTCCCCTGGGCCGCTTCCGCAAGAGCCGTAACCCTGGGACGCACCGATGGACTCACCAAACTCATCATCGATCCGGAAACACAGCGCATCCTCGGAGTAGGAATGGCCGGATACGGCGCAGGCGAACTGATTGCAGAAGGCGCTCTGGCTGTCCATACAGGGGCAACCGCCACCGTTCTGGAATCGGTTATTCACCCTCACCCCACCCTCTCGGAAACCCTGATGGAATCAGCGGCCCTTTTCAGCGGACGATGCACACACCTCTATCGCCCCAGGAAGTGAGCCCCTGCATCGGTCAATTCGTAAAGGTCGGCGGGCAGGTACCCTTGTAGATTCTCCCATCTACAACAAGGTTCTGCGCCACGGAACAGTCGCCGCCATACCAATAAATGTCACCCGTACTTACAAGACCATTCGAAGAAGCGTATGTGGTATTCTGACCTCCCCGCTGCGGTCCGAAAAATGGATTGTTCGATTCGATTCCATTCTCAGATCCGTCCGGCCCCACGGTGAAAATGCAATAGGCCACATTCTTGACGCCACGCTTCCCCGTTCCGATCTCATAAACGCGAGGCCCCACGTGGTCCATTTTTTCGGTACTCGGCGTGAACGGGTCCGCCGGGATCGAGGACAAATACGCCACCGGAGTGGTCAGCCGGAATATGCCCGCTTCCATCCAGCCCCGCTCGTACGGGTAATCCTCAGACTCAGTTGGATAAAAACCGTTGTCCATCCGATACATCTCGTTCGCCATCGCAATGGCCCGAATATCCGAATAGGCTCTGGCAACTTTCGCCTTCACACGCGCATTCATAAAGTTCGGCACCGCAATCGCCGCCAGAATCCCGATAATCGCAACCA
>JAKQSI010000084.1 GCA_029570205.1 Candidatus Omnitrophota bacterium
TCGGGCGGAACCTCCTCCGTGGACCGTCCCTGGCGATTACTCTTGCTCTGGAATCGAATATCGTCCTCCGAGGGCAAATAAAACTCATTGCGCATTACACTATACCGGCCCGATATCTCGTTGATCCGCGCGGTTCGGTGACGTACCCACTGCCGGGCGACAAAAATGGGCATTTTTGCATGGAATGTCAAAATTACCTGCTCAAAAGGCGATGTATGCTGATGCTGCATTAAATAGTTGATGAGCAGCCTGTCTTCCCGGATGGTTTTTGTGCCTTCGCCGTAGGAAACACGGGCTGCCTGTACAATCCGGCGGTCACCGCCAAGATAATCCACAAGACGCACAAACCCCCGGTCAAGAACCGGAAACTCCTTATCGAGAATGGCTTCCGCCTCAGGAACCACAATATGGGCCATGGGACTTGATCCTGCTTTTGTTTGAGATTGAAGGCTATCATAGCACGAAGAGCGGTCTGCCTTCACGGCACGGACCTCCGAATCTGCTCCCGATCGGCCTTCTGATGGGTATTCCCTTCTGTGCGGGGCCACGATGAGCTACTATGCTATGATCTGAATATATACAGGAGAACCAGAGCGCCTATGAACTCCCTGTCCGTCGGGATTATCGGCCTGCAACACCTCCATCCGAGAAGTTATATGCCGCTGTTCAAAGCGGTAGAAGAGACCGAGGTGGTCTGCGTGGCAGAGTCAGATGTTCAGTTGCGTGAAGCATTTACGGATGATTTCGGCGTGCGGGGGTATTCCTCCTGGACAGAGATGCTGGAAAAGGAATCGCTCGATCTCGCAGCGATTTTTCTTCCGCATGTCGATTGTCCGGATGCCGCCGTGGCCTGTGCGGAAAAGGGAATTCATCTTCTGATCGAGAAACCCATTGCGGCCAATCGCGCCGGAGCGGAAAAAATTGTGGCGGCAGCGGAAAAAGCCGATGTCAAACTGAGCGTCCCTTATGTGTGGCGGTATCACCCCGTTGCGCGGGAGATGAAAAGTCTGATCGACCGCCGGGTATTAGGCCGGATTGTCGGCTGTGAGGGCCGATGTGCCGCCGGAAAGGTTCAGCGATATATTGACGGTCATGCGGGGTGGATGCTCGAAAAGGCCAAGAGCGGAGGCGGCCCGATGTACAACCTGGGTGTCCACTGGATCGATCTGTTCAGGTGGTTTCTCAACGATGAGGTCACCAAGGTGCTGGCACGGAATGTAAAGGTGAATACGCAGTACGATATCGAGGATAACTCGTTCGCTCTGCTGACGTTCCGAAACGGAGCCGTTCTTGCGTTGGATATCAGCTACACTGTTCCGGACTCGTACCCCTACGGGCGGGACCTTTACCTGGGACTGCGGGGAACCGAGGGTGTGCTGTCGTGGTCGCCCTCGTTTGAAGGAGCGAAGGAAACGCTGTTCCTTTGCAGCAATGCCTCCGATTTCTCAGACTCTCCACGACGTCACCTGCAATTCGAACTGGAGAGCGCGCCCGGGTACTGCGGGACACTGGGCGTCCATTTCATTCGCGATATTGCCCGCTGCATCCTGGAGGACCTGCCGGTACCGATTACAGGCAAAGATGCCATTGAAGCGCTTCGTGTAGTCGAAGCGATCTATACCGCCGCCGAAACAGGGAAAGCGGTACAAATCCATGGTTAATCGTTGAAAGGAATTCATTGTGACGAACACGATCAAGGTCGTCGTTACCGATTACATTGAACCGGATATGAAATGGGAGGAAGAACAGCTGGCCGAACTCAATGTTGAGTTCCGTTATTACCAGTTGACATTCCGCCCCATGGAAGAGGTACTCGAGAAGATACGCGATGCGCATATCATCGTAGTCAACATGGTCAAATTGCCGCGCGAACTGATCGAGAAACTGGAGAAATGCCGCCTTGTTATCCGTCACGGCGTGGGATATGACAATGTAGATGTCGATGCCCTGACCGACCGCGGGATCCCATTGGCGTACATGCCGGACTACTGTTCGGATGAAGTTGCGGAGCAGGCTATCGCGCTCATTTTCGCCTGTGCGCGGAAAATCGTGTGGAGTCGGACAGTTCTCGATGAGTCCAGTGCGTGCGGCCGGTGGAATTTTGATGCTGTGATTCCCATGTACAGGATGAAAGGCCAGACCCTCGGGATTATCGGCTGCGGACGAATCGGGAGTCTGACATATCTGAAATTGAAACATTTCGGGTTCAATTTTTTAATCTGCGATCCGTATCTATCCACACGAAGAGTCGAGGCCTTGGGGATCACTCCGGTCGATCATGAAACGGTTTTCCGAAATTCGGATTACATCACGATACACACGCCGCTTAAGGACGAAACCCGGTACATGGTTAACGCGAACACCCTGGCTATGATGAAACCGACCGCATATATCATCAATACCTCACGCGGGCCTATGGTAAACGAAAACGACCTGGCCGAAGCCTTGCGCTCAAAAACCATTGCGGGAGCCGCCATCGACGTGTTTGAAAAAGAGCCGCCGGACCCCTCCCATCCGCTCTTCGGCCTGGACAACGTGATTCTCACGCCGCACCTCTCCTGGTACTCTGAAGATGCCGGTTGGTCGATTCGAGAGAACATTATCGAGGACATCCGACGGAATATCGCCGGTCAGCCCCCGCGATTCTGCGTTAATTCCTCCGTCCTTGAAGGGAAATAAACTATGACATCCAATTCGAATGGTGTTGCTTGTGTCACAGGTCCTTTACCGGGGCCGAAATCGAAAGAGCTACTGGATCGGTGGCATCAGTTTGAGGCCAACTGCGTGGGCTACCAGGCCCCCGTTGTGTGGGATCACGCACGGGGGGTAGTCGTCACGGATGTAGACGGAAATCGCTATATTGACTGGACATCGGGCGTTCTGGTCACCAATGTCGGCCACTGTCACCCGAAGCTGGTTAAAGCGGTCCAGGATGCCTGCGAAAAACTGATGAATAACTACGAATGTGCCAATGTGCCGCGTATCAAGGCAGCGGAGGCGGTAGTCAGCATTACTCCGCCGCATCTGGATCGATGTTTCTTTATGACGACAGGCAGCGAGACCACGGAAGCCGCGATCCGGCTGATGAAACGCAAGACCGGACGATTTGAGATTGTCGGGTTCTTCGGCGGATTTCATGGCCGAACCTACTCCGCGTCCAGTGTCGGCGGACTTTCCAGTACAAAAAAGGAATATGGTCCCACCATGCCCGGAGCCATCCGTACACCGTACCCGTACTGCTACCGATGCCCGTTCAAACTGCACCCGTCCACGTGCGACTTTCTTTGCCTGGATTTCCTGAATGAAATAGTGCGTGCCGACTCTACCGGCAGCCTGGCCGGTGTGCTGGTAGAGCCGTACATGGGATCCGCAGGGTTTATCTTTCCGCCGGACGGCTGGCTGAAACGGCTGGAGACCTGGATTCGCGAACACGACATGCTGTTCACCTTGGACGAGGTCCAGGCCTCGTATGGTCGAACCGGGAAAATGTGGGCGATGGAATGGGAGAATCTGCAACCGGACCTGCTGTGTATCGGTAAAGGAATCGGCTCCGGCATCCCAGTCTCGTGCCTGGCGGCACGTGGCGAGGTAATCGGAGTGCTGGGCGTCGGCGAGATGAGCAGCACGGCGGGCGGCAATCCGGTGTCCAGCGCAGCAGTATTAGCCGTAATCGACATTATGAAAAGCGAGAATCTTGTTGAGAACTCTTTGCGTATCGGGACAATAATGAAGAAACGCCTCGAGGAAATACAAGAGAAATCTCGAATTCTCGGTGACGTACGCGGTAAAGGATTAGTAATGGGTCTGGAGATCGTAAAGGATAAGAAAACGAAGGAGCCGGCTCCCGACCTGACCCGGCAAATTATCCACCGCTGTGCCGAAAATGGCCTGTTGGTCGGTTCGGTGGGGATTTTTGGAAATGTGATCCGCGTCGCGCCACCGTTAGTTATTACAGAAAGTGAGGCAGAGGAGAGTTCGGGGATTATGGAGAAAGTGTTGGTGTCTTTTTGACAGGTCCGCATATCGTCATTCCGGCAAAGGCCGGAATCCAGGCGATGGCCCAGCGTTCCGTCATTCCGGCCTTCGACGGAATGACGATGCCAGGCCGGCCTGGACTGCGGCCTCCGACGAAATGACAGTACATAAATTATGCACAAAAATACACCTGACGATATTCGACGAACCATCGAGCGCCTTCTGCCACAGACGCAGGAATTTCTGTGTACCCTGATCCGCTATCCTTCCACACCGGGACAAGAACAGGATGCGATTGACTATACCGCGACGGCCTTCGCCAACATCGGCGCCCACGTGGAATCTGTTCCCATTCAGAACAGCATCCGTGAGGACGAGGATTACAGCACCCCGATTCCCGATTTGACTTACGACGGTCATCGCAATCTGCGTGTGGTTCGAAAAGGTTTCGGCGGCGGAAAAACGCTGCTGCTCAATACGCATTTGGACGTTGTACCCGCCTCCGAGAATCAGGAGGACGCTTTTCATCCCACCGTCACCGATGGGGTCATTCGCGGTCGCGGCGCATGTGACGCAAAAGGTCAGGCGGCAACATTGTTTCTCGTTTTGTCTGCATTGGAAACACTCGGGGTATCTCTCGACGGAGATATTATTCTCCACCTGGTAGTCGAGGAAGAAGTGGGCGGGAATGGAACACTAGCCATGATCCGCCGGGGTGAGAAAGCCGATGGAGCGATTATCCTGGAACCGACGGATTTGAATGTCCTCCCATCGGTTCGCGGCGCGGTGTGGTTTCGGATAACGTTCGAGGGGAGGACCGGGCATTCCGGCAGCGGCGGCACAATCAGCGCTCTGAACATGGCGCGTCAGGTAATGAACAGCCTGGATGACTACCACGCGAAGCTGCTGGCAGCCTCCAGGGGAATCCCGCTATTCGACAAGTTCGCTGATCCGATGCCGTTGACATTCGGAACACTCTCTGCCGGGAAATGGCCCTCTGCCGCGCCGAATCACGCCGTACTGGAGGGTGTTCTGGGATTCTTGCCGAACAAGACACGGTTTCAGATCATGGACGAAATACGCGCTGCGGTCGCGAATACGGGTGATGAATGGCTGCGCGACCATACCCGGGTTGAATTCATGTACCGTCACGATGCGCATGTACTCGATCCGCACCATCCGCTCGTACAGAATCTTTATGCGCAATGCCTGGCGGAGAATGTCAAATCGGAAATCTCTGCCATGACGGCTTCGTGTGACTCGTGGTTTTACAACAACCAACTGGGCCTCCCGACTGTGGTGTTCGGTCCGGGAAGTCTGGGATATGCGCATTCCAGCGAAGAGCAAATTTCACCGGATCAAATCGCTGCCGCCGCACGAGTACTCATTCGTTTTATTCGGAACTGGTGTGGTACGGCGGCCTTCTGAGGTCATGATGAAAGCATTAGTTAAAACACAAAAAGGTGTCGGTTTCATCGAGATACAGGATGTGGAAGAACCGCGTCCAAAACCGGATGAGGTATTGATCGAGATCAAAGCCTGCGGGATCTGCGGCACGGATATTCATGTCAAGTACGATGAGTTTCCGTACTGGCCGCCGGTGATTCTCGGTCATGAGTTTTCCGGTCGGATTGTGGAGGTTGGGGCGGAGGTCAAGCGTTGGAAAGTGGGAGATCGTGTCGTCGGCGAGCCGCACACACTGGCGTGCGGCGAGTGTTATCTTTGCCGAACCGGGAATATCCAGATCTGCCCCGCGAAGCGGTCTCCCGGCTGGGGCATGAACGGCGCGATGGCCCGCTACCTGGCCTATCCAGGAAAGCTGCTCCACGCGATCCCCGATACCATGTCGTTTGAGGAAGCCGCTGTGGTGGAACCGGCGGCGAATGCGGTTCATGACGTAATTGAGAGGGCACAGGTTCAGGCGGGAGATTTTGTAGTCGTACTCGGCCCCGGCCCCATCGGGCTTCTTGCCGCGATGGCCGCACGTGCTTCCGGTGCGCGAGAGGTAGCGATTATCGGGCGTTCCATGGATGAGGAACTGCGCTTTACCAAAGCCCGCGAATTGGGTTTTCAATGTTTCGTAAACGTAGACAATGAGAATTCGAAGGAAAAGATTTTGGCCCTTACAGGCGGCATCGGTGCGGACCTGGTAGTGGAGTGTACCGGCGCTCCCCAGGCGATTGTTACCACAGTCGATCTGATTCGTAAAAAAGGGAAGATATGTTCAATCGGCTTGACCGGGAATAAGCCGGTTCCGTTTCCCTGGGACCAGGCCGCTTTCAAAGTATGTGATGTGTTTTTCTGCCTTTCCACCGGCTATACCTGCTGGGACCGAACGATTACACTGATTGCATCCGGGAAAATCCAGGCCGGAAAACTGGTTACGCACCGTTTCCCCCTTGACCAGTGGGAGACCGCATTCGATCATGTCGAAAGCCTGAAAGCGCTGAAAGTCATACTGAATCCATAACACCTCAAGGGAGAGATTCTCATGTCGGAAAAACCCGTCGGATTTGGATTACTCGGAGCGGGACTTGTCGCCCCGTTTCATGCGAAATCCTTACGCAGCTCCTCCAAAGCCAAACTGGTCGCGGTAGCCGATATGAACCGCGAGCGGGCCGAGAAACTTGCGAAAGAATACGAATGCAAGTGCCTGACAACGCTCGATGAATTGTTGAACTATCCCGGTGTGGAGGCAATTTGTGCCTTGACTCCCAATCATGCACACCATGATGTGGTGATCGCCGCCGCCCGCGCAGGCAAGCATGTGCTGGTAGAGAAACCGCCCGCGATGACCCTTCGCGAGACCGACAGTATGATTGCTGCCTGCAAAGAGGCCGATGTGCGGTTCGGGGTCGTTCTCCAGTGCCGCGTTCGCAAGGCGATTCAGGCCATGAAGAAAGCCATCGGGTCCGGCCGGTTCGGCAGGCTGCTTCATGCGGATGCCTACATGAAATGGTTCCGGTCCACGGAGTACTACCTGAGCGACGGCTGGCGATCCTCGCGAGCCTCCGGAGCGGGGGTAACGGTTCAGCACGCTTTCCACTATATCGACCTGCTTCAGTATCTCGCCGGTCCCGGCAAACGGGTCTGGGCACGAATGAACAACCTTTCGCATCCGCAGGTGGACCTGGAAGATACCGTGCTTTCGGTCATTGAGTTCGAGTCCGGCGCACAAGGTGTGGTCGAAGCCTCAACGGGGCTGTGGCCGGGAACGGATATCCGCATCGAGATGAACGGCGAAGACGGTACGGCCATCATGGTCGGCGAACGTATGCACACGTGGATATTCCGCGACAAACAACCGGAAGACGAGGAAATCCGCACGTATGGCAGCGAATCCGTTCAGACCGCTGCCACCGGCCCGGCCGACTTCGCGTTCTTCGATCACAAGGTCGTGATCGAGGACATGGCCGATGCCGTCCGCGAACACCGGGACCCCTGCATCCCGGCGATCTCTGTGCGGCCATCGCTGGAAATCGTGCTGGCGATGTACAAATCCGCCCGGCTCGGCAATTGGGTCCCGATTCCTTTGGAAAGTGAGGAAGGGATTCTATAATCTGAAGTTCATGCAAAACGCAAATTGATCTTCGAGGAATCACACAATGAACGAACCATACAGTAAACGTCAAATCTCCCGAATCTGCGTTCACGAAGGGGAAGAACGATATAACCCTTATGACGCCATCACGACACCGATTGTCCAGACCTCCACATTCATTTTCAAAAATACGGATGCCATTGAGGGATATACCTGCCGTGGAGAAGCACATTATGAATACACCCGGTACGGCAACCCGACTCAGACCGCAGCGCAGAAAAAACTGGCCGCGTTGGAGGACGCCGAATCGGCGCTGCTGTTCTCCTCCGGCATGAGCGCCGTTACCACAACTTTGCTTTGCCTGCTGCAATCCGGCGACCACATCATCATCACGGATGATGCCTATAAAAAATCCCTGGAGTTCTGCAAGTATGTCTTGCCGCGATATGGGATTCAGTTCGATATCGTCTCCGTGCACGACTATGACGCCATGGAGAAAGCGATTCGTCCGAACACGCGCATCTTTTTCTCGGAATCCCCAACCAACCCATATCTGAACATCATGGACCTTCAGCGCATTGCCACAATGTTGAAGGACACACAGGTTCTGCTCCTGTGCGACAGTACATTCGCCACACCTTACAACATGCAACCCCTGAAGTTCGGTGTGGACCTGGTAATCCACAGCTGTACGAAATACCTGGGCGGACATAACGATCTCATGGCGGGAGTTGTTATGGGCAGCGAGAAGTTGATTGAGGAAATCCTGAAGTTTCACAAGATCCTGGGCGGGGTTGTGGACCCGCTTGTGGGATATCTCCTGATTCGCGGGTTGAAAACATTTGATTTGCGGATGCAACGACTGAACGAAAACGGAATGCGGGTCGCGCAGTTTCTGGAAAATCATCCGCGAGTACAGAAAATCTACTATCCGGGGTTGCCGTCGCACCCGCACTATGAAATCGCAAAACGTTATATGACCGGTTTCGGCGCTGTTGTTTCTTTTGAAATGGATGCCGACCTGGAGGGAACAAAACGCTTCTTAGATCAGCTAAAACTGTTCCGAATCGGGCCGAGTTTCGGGGGCGCGGAGTCCCTGATTACTCACCCGGCCAGTGTATCCTATTACGATTGCACACGGGATGAACGAATTGCCCTCGGAATCAAAGACAATTTGATTCGTCTCGCTGCCGGCATTGAAGAGGCCGAGGCGATTATCGAGGACCTGGAACAGGCGTTCGCGGCGAGTGTATAATCTCCCTCGCCCATGAACCCCACTATGCCTTGGAGTGCGGCAGCGCAGCTGCCGCCTCTGGTTCATTTATGCCTTGGAGTGCGGCAGCGCAGCTGCCGCCTCTGGCTCATTTATGCCTTGGAGTGCGGCAGCGCAGCTGCCGCCTTTGGTTCATTTATGCCTTGGAGTGCGGCAGCGCAGCTGCCGCCTCTGGCTCATTTATGCCTTGGAGTGCAGCAGCGCAGCTGCCGCCTTTGGTTCATTTATGCCTTGGAGTGCGGCAGCGCAGCTGCCGCCTCTGGCTCATTTATGCCTTGGAGTGCGGCAGCGCAGCTGCCGCCTCTGGCTCCTCTACTTTCGGGAAAGGGTCCGGCTGGGGGAAGAGGAGCCTCTTTGAAAATCCGATTTCTACATCTTTAATGAATTAAACCATCGTTCGGACAAGGTTCCCCGTTCAGCCGATGCGGTATCGTGGTAAACTGCCTGTGAAGCAAGCTGGGGGTGGGACTTGTCCCTGAGAACCGGAAGAAGAGTCCGGTAACCCTTTGAACCTGATCCGGGTCATACCGGCGTAGGGAATGCCGTTCAAGATCGAATCGACTCGCGAGTTGAACCGCTTTCCCTGGAAGTAAGCGGTTTTTTATTTGAAAGGCGATATAATGACAGGTATGAGCACCGATCCGATAAAAGAGGCGAAGACCCAGATCGCCGAAGCCCGTCAGAACCGGATCACCCCGGAGATGCACCTGGTTGCGGCGGATGAGCGCCTGGACCCTGAAGAAATCCGCGCCGAGGTTGCCCGTGGGCGTATGGTCATCCCTGCTAATCCCAGGCACACAAATCTGCACCCGATCGGAATCGGAATCGCGGCACGGTGCAAAATCAATGCGAACATCGGTAATTCGCCAACCACGTCAAGCCTGAAAGAAGAGCTTGACAAACTCGACGTCGCCCTGAAATACGGCGCGGACAGCGTCATGGACCTCTCTACCGGCGGCGAAATCAACCGAATTCGCGATGAGATCATTCGGCACAGCCCCGCTCCGGTCGGCACGGTTCCCCTGTATCAAATGATGTCCCTGGTCGAGGAGCCGCAGGATCTGACCCCGGAGATCATTCTGGACGTTATCCGTATGCAGGCCGAGCAGGGGGTGGATTTTATGACACTCCATGCGGGGCTGCTGCATCACCATTTGCCGCTGGTGGAACGTCGATTGACCGGCATTGTCAGCCGTGGGGGCGCGATTGTCGCCTGCTGGATGAGTTTCCATCAGCGCGAGAATCCCTTGTATACACTATTCGATGAAATCCTGGATATCTGCAGGAAGTATGATGTAACGCTCAGCTTGGGGGATGGCCTTCGTCCCGGTTGCCTGGCGGATGCGAGCGATGAGGCGCAATTCGCGGAACTGGATGTTTTGGGGGAACTAACCGAGCGTGCCTGGGCGGCAGGAGTCCAGGCGATGATCGAGGGACCAGGGCATGTGCCGCTCGATCAGATCGCCATGAACGTCGAGCGGGAACGGCAAGTATGCAAGGAAGCACCGTTCTATGTTTTAGGCCCACTGGTGACCGACATTGCGCCGGGGTATGACCATATCACCTCGGCGATCGGGGCAGCTGTTGCGGCCTATCACGGCGCGGCAATGCTCTGCTATGTTACTCCCAAAGAGCATTTAGGTTTACCGAACCTGGAGGATGTCAGGCAGGGTGTGATCGCCTATAAGATCGCCGCTCATGCTGCCGATGTTGCGAGAAAGCGTCCCGGTGCGCGTGACCGCGATGATGAGATCTCCCGTGCCCGTTTCGCCTTTCAATGGAATCGGCAATTTGAACTCTCCGTGGACCCCGAATTGGCGCAGATCATGCACGATGAATCTTTACCGGGGCAAGAATACAAGATGGCCGATTACTGCTCCATGTGCGGGGCGCGATTCTGCGCCATGAAACGCACAAAAACAGCCAATTCCCGGAAATGAGCTACTTGCCGGACATGAATGTCCGGGCTATTGTCGTGCCGCCCAAAGGGCGCTTCAAAGCCCGGCATTTCAATGCCGGGTAAATCCCAAATCGCCAACAACCCTCCTCAGTCTGTGTGCATACGTATGCCCCGTGAGAACTGCCCGTTGGCCGCACCGCGCAATCTCTCTCCGGCGTTCCGGGTGGGCTAAGTAGAATTCAACTTTCTCTTTCAGTTCCCCAGGTGTCCGAAAAACGTCCAGTTCCTCTCCAACCCGAAAACTGTCCTCGAACGCCGGAGTGTATTCCGACAAAAGAAATCCCCCACATGCCATGACATCATATACCCGTAAAATGAGGGAACGTTCGCATTGCAAATGGAAGAGGTTGATATTGATCTCGCTGGACGCATAAATGGCTGCCGTTTCAGTCGGATAGTAAGTTCCTCGACCGGCATAATGATTGGTGAGTGCACCGACTCGTGTGGTATCCGCCCACGCGGAGTCGCCGAAAATGATCAGGGGCGATCCGATCAGAGCGTTCAGGTACCAGAGATGTCTTTGTATGGTGGCGGTTTCCTCGATCATCTTCAGCAGAAGTCCCGGGCTACCGATACGGGAAAGATCCACTCTGTCGGGGATTTCCTTTTTCAACCAATCGGCTCCGAATTCCAGGAGGCCATCCTTCAGTTGTTGAAAAACTCTGCCGACTCCCGGACACACCCGTTCCATCTGGTCGAAATAACGCTCCACACCGCGATTGAATCCGGATGAGCCGACAAATGTGACGGCATACCTGGGCGAATCTGTCGGAGTGGAAGGCGCGCGAAGAGCCGCCGCAGGCGGCAACATACGGCGGCCCTTGTATCCCATCGCTTCCAGGCGTTTGCCGTGGCCCGGATCGAACACGTAGACACGGTCAAGAAGGCTCCAGGTTTCCGGATTCGGGTCATACCAGTCAGGGTCTTCCAGGAAATACAGCGCCTGCGGGATACCGGATTCCGCCACAGCCTTCTCCGCAGCCGGCGGGAGCGCTCCTCGATTCAAACCCAATAGGAATCCCGGCTTCGTTCCTTCCAGGAAATGAGTCCATTCCGGCGGAGAGCAGAGGAATCGGAATCGGGCATCGCTCGATGATCGTGCTGTAGATTTGAAATCCAGTGATCCTGCGCTTTCCAGCATGGCCGGAAAAAACATCGCCGTCGTCGGGGGACCGTGCATCCAGATGTCAACAGAGCGGGAATCCATCGGTATGCGCGGCTCGGATTCCCGTGCCCGTTGGCGTGCCTCTCGGGTCAAATCCTCCAACTCCGCAAGGAGTTCCTCGCTCCGTTCAATTCCCATAATCCATTTCCAGGGTGCATGGAAAAAACCCGCGACGTTGCGGATCAACGACAGAAAGCGGTTCCGGCATTCGGGACCGAGGATCAACAGGCATCGCTGCGAAGAGAGGATTTCCGTCCAATCGGTGACTTCCAGGCTTAACGCGAATAACTCTTCGTCCGGCTCCAGGACAATCAGCCGGGAAAACGGTTGTTTAACGGCTAAGGCCGGCACATATCCAAGTCCAGGCCGCCAAATCGCCACCGGTGTGCTTTCATCCGAGGCGATTCTGTTCAAGGAGTCTTGTGCCCGGAGAGAGGGTATAACGGGACCGTGAATCCATTTCCCCTCACACAAGCCTGAAGTGCGACATAGATACTGCGATCCAAGTGGCGAAAGCCGAAACCGTGGTTTCTGCCTTCCCGACCGAAGATTGTCCAGGATACGTCGGACACGTCGTTCCTCCGAAGGGTAAAAATGTCCCAGGCAAGACAGGTTATTCCCGAATGGAGAAGGGGCTTTTTCAGACAACTTCTCGGGCTCCGAATTGTTTGTGCGGATGAGACACTATAGAACTTCAGGAAGGAGGACTCTACTGAGGGACAAAAAGATACCCCCGCCCGGCAAGGGTTGTTGAGAGGAAAATCGCGGGCAATTTGGAGCACAGAGCCGACCGGCTGCGGAGCCAGTGGCTCTGTGCTTCATTCTACGGAAATTCAGCCGGCATACGAATTCTCAATTTACTCATCGGGTTCATGCTTCCTGATCCAATACTTTTCCGAGAAAAGAATGGAGGTTTTCCAGCATATTCACCAGCTGTTCAGGCGGCACTTCCCGAATCACCTCGTTGGTCTCATTGTCAATTACGGAAACAATGGGTCTTTGCATACGATTCAACTGAATCCTGACTCGTTTGCTCACGATATCCGTTTGGGGAGCCTCCGGTTCCTGCCGGAGAGCTGAGGAAGCCCGGATGCTCCGGTCGGAAGAGCCAAAACGAGGTGCCGTTGATTTGAGAAAGTCGTATTCCCCGGATTGCGCTTGCCCGGTTTTTTGCACAAAGAAGTCTTCTTCCGATAGAGCGAACGGAGAAGAGATGGATTGAATGGCTTGAATCTGCATTGGAATGCCCTCCTTTGTAAGGGCATTTTGCGGGGGAGGGATCAGGCTGCGAGTCGAGCCTGATCCCTACCCACGCCCCCTATTTTTCGCCGGTTAGCCGAGCAGGGAGAGGAAGCTCTGCTGAATGTAATTGGCTTGCGCCAACACAGAGGTTCCGGCCTGCAGGAGAACCTGGTTCTTCGTGAATTCCGTGCTTTCTCGGGCAATATCAGTGTCCTTGAGTCTTGAGTACGATGCCGTCAAGTTCTCAGAGGTCACCGACAGATTGGAGACCGTGGCTTCCAGGCGGTTGGTCGCTGCGCCGAGCAGGGACCGGGTCTTGTTGACCTGATCCAAGGCCTCGTCGATGATCCGCAGCCCTTCGTCCACACCCTCTATTGTGGTGATATCGATGTCTTCCACGGTTCGGCCGGACCCGCGTCCGAATCCGAGGTTGTCGGCACGCAGATCGCCGATCGCATTGCGGAACCGCTGCCCTGCATACGCGCCGATGTGGTAGTTCATCGACTTGTTGACCGTCGAAATGATGATCGTAGTTCCGGAATCGGCGAGGCCTGTGGAGGACTTGGTTACATCCAGAATGGCGTCAAAGTCCACGGTGACGAACTTCGCCTGGCCGGTGGTTTGTGCCCCGCTGATGAAGACAACATCCTGGTCGCCGTTCTGGAATGTCACGCTGGCTCCACCATTCAGCTGTCCCACGAATTCCTTCGCCTGGGTTTCCAGGACGTCGTTTCCGATGGTCAATCCGCTGCCTACACGCAGGGTGACCTGCGGAGTCGGGACACCGTCCACGGTCGATTGTGGCCCGTACAGAGTGACCACCTGGCCGGCCTCGACTCGGACCGCGTCCCCGCCATTGATACTGAGCGTGGCGGATTCCGCAAAGCCTTCCAATTTCAGCTCCGCATCATCCTGCAGGGTGACGTGGTTTGTAACGTCTTGGAAGAAGGTCAGAGTGAACGTAGACTGCGATCCGGTAATGCCGATATCGTCGGTCAGACGGAAGGTCGCGCTGTTCGTATAAGTGAACTGCGACAGGCTGAAACGGGACACATCGCCATCGGCAATGTTCAGGGTTCCGGCGAACGCCGTATAGGACCGGGTTCGATAGTTGATCTCTTCGATCAGCCCGGAGATCGACTGGAACCGGAAGTCGTTGTAAGCCGTGTCCGTGGAGGCGGTCAGCGTCGTGTCGAGCGTATAGGTGGCGGAGAACGTGGTTCCGTCAATCTCCGTTCCGGTGAGTGTGATCGTACTGTCGTTGAACAGTGTCACACCGCCCGTGTACACGCCCTCAACAAACGTTCCGTTGATAACAGCCGCTGTGTTGACTGCGCCCAGAGACGCGGTTCGTTTCATCAGTGCGCCGTTTGTATCAAGCCACTGAATCATGCTTTCCGTGGATCGCTGTTGGGCCGAGACAACATCTTCCACAGCAATGTTGAAGCTGCCGGTATCGAAAGTCGAACCGGTGATTGCCGACAGGCTATTTCCGATCTGCCCCCCACCGGACAGAATGGAGACATTTCCAATCGCGGCCCGTGTGACCCCGATTGCCTGGGCAGCCAGCTCTCCATTTCGGCTGTTTCGTGTGACGGAAATGGAGATACTTGCCTCCGAGAATGTCTCGGTCGTATTGCGAAGAAGAATCCGGCCCGCATTCGCATCGGCTCCGAAAGTGGCTGTGATGTGATAGTTGGACGGAACGGCTGCCGCGCTTCCGAAATAGGCATTCTCCGCATCGCGGATCGCCTTGTTGATCGCGCTCAACAGATCGGAGATATGATAGCTGGCGGCCACGGAGATGGATCCGACGAATCGCTGGACACCATCAGAAAGAACTCCTTCAAAAACGATCGAGTCGCCGGAGTACAGCGAGACGCCTTGAAAATAGGCGCTCGTTAAAACCGTTGACGTTGACGCATTCGCACCGTCGATGGTCGCGGTTGAGGTCCAATGTCCCAACGATACCGCGATATCGGTCTGATTGCGCGTGCCCATATTGATGGTCTGCGCTGTCAATTGGGTTTCGCCTGCGACAATTTGCGCGGAACCGACTTCAGTTCGGTGAATGTTAAGGAAGGACAAACCACCGTCCAACGTGCTGGCAACCGGAGATTGGTCGATCCGAACGCCGACATAATCCTGACCGTCGATCAGGTTGCTTTTGATCTCGAAATCTCCATTGAGCAGATAGTTGGTATTGAACTGGGTGGTGTTGGCAATTCGGTTGATCTCGTCAATGCTTTGGAAGATTTCATCCTGAAGCGCCTGACGAGCCTGGATGTCGTTTACGCCGGTGTTACCGGCCTGAATGGCAAGAACTCTCATGCGGGTCAGGCGGTTGGTAACTTCTTCCAGCGCGCCTTCTGCCACATTGATCAGGTTGATGCCGTCCTGGGCATTCTCGACCGCACGGTTGATACCGGAAAACTGGGCTTTCAAACGAGAGGATACGGTCATCCCGGCGGCGTCATCACCCGCACGGTTGATGCGTAATCCGGAAGACAATCGTTCGATGGATTTCTGTATCCTGATCCCGGTGTTGTCGAGGTTTCGGTTGGCGTTAATTGCAGCGATGTTGTTTACTACACGAGTGATACTCATTGTTTCTTCCTCCTTGAAGGCGGGTTCGGCATCCCTGCCGAACTTGTTCCGGGGGGTGCTCCCGGTGGGTGATTGTGAGAGTCTTTGCCGGGTTTACTCGCCGGGTCGTGACCCCCATTGAGTTCCCTTTTTGTGGCGGGTGACACTCAACCTGGGTGTTTTAAGGGGATTCGCCCAAACCCCTTAGCCGCTTCACCGGCTCGGAACTCCGATCTCCGCCGGTAATTTGGCGTTTCTTAATTCATACATCCCTCCCTTCTACGTTAACACCGGCGCTCCGATGCCGGCGTTTCTGTTTTTTTTCATAGTTTCCCGTTCACTCCGCAATTTCTCTGTGAAAAATTATCGGCGGAGGCGCCTACTTCTTGAGATACATGTATTGAAGATTTTCTGTCGTCGGGTCACATGCTATCTGTCAAAAGGGGGGCAGCGCATGAAAAAGTCTCAGGTGGGCCATTTTGGCACAGGTGTTATTCCGGAGAATCGCAACCAATCTACGTTTTAATCTGTTCTACTCTGCGATTTTAACAGCAACGATCAGAAATCGTTTTGTTTGCCCAATTTCTTCCGTGTTCCCGGCATTCATCAGGGTCTTTCCGGGCAGGGTGGAACGGAGCCTTTCACCATCCGCCGAAAGCCAGAGTTCTACACCCCCGATGGCTTTCCAATCGGTGCGAGTCACGGTCATGGGCGAGGAGAGAAGATCGGGTGGCTGGGCGGATACTTTGGGCGGATGGGTGACCTCCATCGCGCCTTGTTGTCCGGCCAGGAATTCGCGTCGCACTGCCGGTTCGCCCTCATCTCGACACACCGAGACTCTGGCTTTAACGATTCCTCGAGCCGCATCCGCCGCCAGGGTTTCTACGACCAGGTAATGACCGGGGACTACCTGGACAACGGTCTGCTCTCCCGGCCAGGCCACAACGTGAAGCGTGTTCCATAAAGAATAAGTTGTATAGTTGAACTTGTGTTGCAGAACATCACACATATCATCCAGGTCCGGTGGAAGCGTGCCTACAACGCCGGCTTTCTGGCCGAGCAGCACCCGGACCTCCAAATCCAGATCGGCCCCGAAATCATCCACCGTCAACGGTTGATCCTCCTGTGGTTGCGATGCTGGTTGCCCTGCCTGGGGAGCAGAGGATGGCTCGGAGGGGGCAACCGGCTTTTCTTGCCCGAAGGCGGGCAGAATTGTCACGATACATGTAAAAAAAACGGCAACAATTTGTTTATTCATGGGATAATCTCCTGATCTCACCCAACGGCCAGAACTCATACTAAAATAGAAGCAAACCCCATTCCTATTATACCAGGAATTTGCACAGGATCGGGATAGTTACGCAGCAGATCAGGGAGGAGAGAACAATGCACAGGGCAACATATCGCCGGTCTGGAGGTTGCCCATAATAGGCGGTGAATACACAGGCAATGGCAGCAGTCGGCATGGCGGTTTGAAGGATGAGCAAATTCCCCAGGGCCGGGCCGATAGGCATGATATGCACAAGAAGAACTCCAATTATGGGCGAGAGAACCAGTTTCAGGGCTGTTGCAATTCCGGCGGCAAAAAGGATCTGGGCGGAACTCAATAATTCAAAAAGATGCAGTCCCCTACCGATCAAAAATCCCAGCAGCAAGAATGTCAGCGGCATAGCGGCCTGCGCGGAAGGCGACAGGATTTTCGGGATGGTTTCCGCCAATCCGACCCGCAACAGCCCCAGCGCAAATCCAAGCAGCCCAAAGCACGCCACGGGCACGGTGAGCATTTCAAAAAGCCGTTCCGGAAAAGACATCTTCTGGCTTCCGAGGTACATCCCCAGAACGGCCACAATCACAAGCGCAACATGGTATATGTTCGCAGCAGTCTCCGTGGCAATGCCGGTCTCACCGGTTAATGGGGAAAGCATTTGCGGCGGGATCAGGAAAGGATGTGCCAAAAGGATCGTCATCAAAATGAGCGAATGAGCTTTCTGGGATAAATGAAACATCCTCAAAACAAATGAGGAGACAATCCAGAGGGCGGCAGTATGAAAGAAAAAGAAGAAAAGAACCAGCCCCAGATCCTTGTCCACTTGCATGGGCCGCGCCAAATTGAACAATAGATATACCGGAAGGAAAAAGAACAGGAGGCAAATCGCCACGGTCCGGTCTTCCATGCGCTGAGAAAAACGGCCGAATAAAATACCCAACAGGACCGGGAGAAGGACTGAGCCGAGCGATTGAACAAGCGCTATGAGCGTCGAAATAAAAGTCATTTCGTTTCTGTTCGAGATCGACCCTCTAACAACCCTGTGTGTTCGGAACGGATCGGTCTCGGGCTGTACCGAAGTTGTGTTGTTGGAACGTGTTATATCGTTTCAGGACTCCACCGCGCGAACAACCGGAGTCCCCGGTAAAAGGTAACATGAAGTTTATCCGTATACGAGGGGCGAGAGAGCATAATTTGCAGCGAATCGACCTGGATCTTCCACGAGACCAGCTGGTGGTGTTCACGGGAGTCAGCGGTTCCGGGAAATCCTCGCTTGCATTCGACACGATCTATGCGGAAGGGCAACGCCGCTATGTGGAGTCTCTCAGCGCTTACGCCCGTCAATTTCTGGGGCAAATGGAAAAACCCCGCGTCGACCTGATTGACGGCTTGTCCCCTGCTATCTCCATCGAGCAAAAAAGCGCCGCCAAGAATCCGCGCTCCACAGTCGGCACAGTCACGGAAATCTATGATTACCTGCGCGTTCTGTTCTCCCGGTGCGGAATCCCGTACTGCCCCGATTGCCATGAGCCGGTCGGCTCCCAGACCGTTGATCAGATCGTGGACCGCATTTTTGAGCTGCCTCAAAACACAAAATTCATGGTTCTTGCACCACGGATCCGCGAACGAAAAGGCGAATACAAGGACATTTTTGAAGATGCAAAGAAGGATGGGTTTGTCCGGGTCCGTGTGAACGGGGTCATTCACGATCTGGAAGAGGAGATCGTTCTCGACAAACGGCTGAAACACAACATCGAGATCGTTGTGGACCGTCTGGTAATGCGTGGTGACATTCAATCCCGTCTGTCCGACTCGGTTGAGACCGCCTTGCGTGTGGGCGAAGGAACCCTGATTGTCTCCGTCGTGGATGGTGAAGACCTGTTTTTCAGCGCAAAGAACGCCTGTCTCAAGTGCGGGCGATCCTTTGACGAACTCACACCGCAGCATTTCTCGTTCAATCATCCGCTGGGCATGTGCCCGGAGTGCGATGGGCTGGGGCGGAAATTGGAGCTGGACCCGGATTTGGTGGTCCCAAACAAGCATCTCTCCGTTGTGGAGGGCGCGATCCATCCATGGCGGAACTTGTTTGAAGGAAACAGCGATGCCTATTGGGCAAGGCAGATTCGGAGTCGCTTACAGACCGTAGCCCGAAAATTCGGATTTTCCCTCGATACTCCCTGGGAAAAACTGTCACAAAAGGCCCAACAGGTCTTGCTCTATGGCGATATGAAAAACAAAGGAGGTTCCTATCGCGGGATTATCCCGGAAATGGAGGAATGGTATGCCACGACATCCTCCGAGGGGTTCCGCAGTTACTTACTGGAGAATTTTATGCACCGGATCCCCTGCCATGTCTGCAACGGTGGGCGGCTTCGGGAGGAATCGCTGTCGGTCTATTTCAACGGGTGCGCGATTCACGAGGTCTGCGGGAGAAATGTGGCACAGGCTCTGGACTTTTTCGATCATGCCTCACTTACCGCTCGCGAGGAGAAAATTGCGGGACAGGTTCTGAAAGAAATTCGAAACCGACTCCGGTTTCTTTGCGATGTGGGGCTGAATTACCTGACTCTGGACCGGGCCGCTCCAAGCCTTGCCGGTGGAGAGGCACAGCGAATCCGTCTTGCCAGTCAAATCGGCAGCGCACTGGTTGGCGTTTTGTATGTATTGGATGAACCGAGTATCGGTCTGCATCAGCGGGACAATCGCCGCTTGATCGATACGCTCTGTCAGCTGCGCGACCTGGGTAACACTGTCCTGGTGGTGGAACACGACCAGGAGATGATGGAATCCGCCGATTACATTGTAGATTTCGGTCCCGGAGCGGGTCGGGATGGCGGTCGGATTGTTGTTGCCGGGCCACCCGATGCGGTCCGGGCTTGCCCGGAATCACTCACCGGCGCCTATCTTTCCGGAACCCGCAAGATCGATATCCCCGAGAGCCGACGTAAATCAAAGGCGCAGTTCCTCCGCGTGATCGGAGCGGCGGAAAACAACCTCAAACAGATCGATGTCTCCATTCCACTCGGTCTGTTTACCTGTGTCACCGGCGTCTCCGGTTCCGGGAAAAGCAGTCTGATACGGGAAGTGCTGTACAAAGCATTGGCGCAGCGGCTCCACGGCTCCAAAATCCCCGCCGGTGCGCATCAAGAAATCAAGGGAGTCGATCAGATCGATAAGGTGATCAACATCGATCAGAATCCCATCGGGCGAACACCGCGTTCCAATCCCGCAACTTATGTGAAGGTATTCGATCCCATTCGTTCCCTGTTTGCTGAACTGCCGGAAGCGAAAGTCCGTGGGTATAAACCCGGACGGTTTTCATTCAATGTGCCCGGTGGCCGGTGCGAGGCGTGCGACGGTGACGGATTCAAACGAATCGAAATGCACTTCCTCGCGGATGTGTTTGTCACCTGTGAAATCTGTAAAGGAAAACGGTTTAATCGAGAAACGCTTCAGGTGAAATTCAAGGGGCGGTCCATTGCCGATGTTCTGGACCTGACCGTTACCGAGGCGCTGGAGCTGTTCGAGAATTTCCCACGGATCAGCCGGATTCTCGATACGCTGGCGGATGTCGGACTCGATTACATTCACCTCGGCCAGCCGGCGCCTACTCTCTCCGGCGGAGAGGCGCAGCGCATTAAATTGGCCAAGGAACTCTCCCGTCGCGACACCGGTAATACCCTGTATATTCTCGATGAACCCACCACCGGCCTTCATTTCGAAGATATTCGGAAACTGTTGCGTGTGCTGAATACCCTCGTGGACCGTGGCAACACGGTGGTTGTGATCGAGCATAACCTGGATGTCATCAAGTGCGCAGATTGGATTATCGACCTGGGGCCGGAGGGTGGCGATGAGGGGGGCCGGGTGATCGCCGAAGGGACGCCGGAGGAGGTTGCCCAGAACCGTAGTTCCTTCACGGGCCAGTTCCTCAAGAACATCCTGAACGGCAAGAAAAACCGCGCCTGAGAGTCGTTTCCCCTCGCAATTCAACTTTTACCCTTTTCGTCCCTCCTATCTTCTTTTTCAATCTGCAATTCTTATTCTCGCCCCTTGCGTAGCACGAATATAAGAATTATGCTATCAGCGCCAGTAAAATCCTGGTACAATAACCTATATAAAGAGGAGAACAAGCAGTGAAGAAGCCAGTGAGTTATGCCACAATCTGTGTGTTCGTGTTCGCGGTCACCCCAATCTGGGCAGGGGAGACCCTTTGGGAGCTCCAGGCGGTCAATCCGGACGGGACCGGCTCGCATCCCAAGGTTGGGGCGGCTCCCGAGGAGGCCAATAAAGTGGTGATTGAGGGTATTTCTCTTGCCTCGACCGGGGAGGTCGATGCGCCGACCGATCCGGGGTTCGCATGGTTCTCGCTTTGGGTGCAGGCTGAAGTCGGACATGGCGGCATCCAGGTATGGGCCGGGCCGTGGAGTAAAAGTGTGTGGCAGGGGTATTCCGTCCAGGCAGGTGACCGAGTTCGAGTCGAAGGTTGGGTGATGGACCACAACGGTAAAGTGTTTCTGAACGACCGGCACAGTTTGGCCACAATGTGGACCATGCAGGTCTTGTCCCACGGACCGATGCCCGAACCGGAAGTGATTCCCAGCATCGCGGCCTGCAACTATTTCGATCCGACACGAGCAGGAGGTGCGGAATACTATCAAACCCGGTGGGTTCGCCTGAACGGTGTCCGGATTGTTTCCGGCGAATGGGGCGCGGGCAATGAGATTGTGATCACCGATTCCTCCGGTGCGGAATTGACCATGCTGCTTTCCTCGCAAGGTACGTTCGGGACTGCTCCGACAGGTGCGTTCGACGTAATGGGAATCTTCGATCAGGAAGACTCCGAAGCTCCGTTTGTCGACAGCTACAGACTCTGGGTGAAAAAGGCCGAGGATATCCTGCCTCGGTCCATGGTTCCATCATGGGATCTTTACGAATGAGACAAGCCAGGAAGGTCTTTCGGGAAGAGAAGCTCCATGCCGGACTGTCCGGGGTTCCACCTGGGCGGTCCGGCCGTTTGCCTGCGTTCACCCTGATTGAATTGCTCATCGTAGTCGCAATCATCGGGATTCTTGCCGCTATTGCCGTTCCGAACTTCATCCAGGCGCAGATCCGATCCAAAGTTGCCCGCGCGAAAGCGGATCTGAAATCTATCTCCATCGCACTCGAGTCTTATTACCTGGATCAGAAAGCCTATCCCATCGCACGGACTTTCTGTGCCGGCTCCATGAACGAGATTGACGACTACAATATCTGCCCGCCTGAGATCACTACTCCCGTGGCCTATATCAACCACCGTCCGCTCGACGTGTTTAATCCGGGTAGACAGTACAAGTACCTGGCTCCCGGACTCGGATACAGCAACCATGTTTTGACCTATCTGACCATCTGGGTCCCGAAATCTTTCCCATCCGAGTCCGGTGCCGATCAGGATTTGCCTTATTTCAGCCAGGAAGACTCCCCGGTCAACTACGGGATCTGGAGCGTTGGTCCCAAGGGCGCAAAGAGCTTTTGGGAATCGGATCTTGCACACATCCCCGTACCGAAACGGACCTGGTATGACCCCAGCAATGGTGTAGTCAGCGAGGGTATCATTGCCCGTCTCTCCGGCGGCCATCAGTCGCCCTGAGAATCTCACCCGAGAATCCGAACTGCCGAAATCACGCTAATGTTCCATAAACGGAAGTTCCTTTAACAAAGAATACATATAACCAGCTGCCATTACCAGGCATTTCGCAGAATTCAGTGTGTCATTGCCGGCCACATTAGAAGTGTACACCGAATCCTGACTTTACCTAACCGATCTCATGCAACATTCGTCGCAAATTCCGATTAATTCTTAGTTTCTCCCCTCTTCTGTCAAATACAACCATCGACCCCCAATGGAGCCGTCCGCCTCAAACACTACCGTGTTTCCGGTGATCGTACATGGGATTTCCTGCCCCCGACTTCCCGGTTTCTGTCCCTCAGTGTACAGGTGCGCCGATTTGGGCGCTTTCTCCAATGGAATTGTAATCCGTCCGCTGCCATTCACACGAATTTGAAGCACCGCCCCATTCTCTACTTGCCGATCCCCGGGAACGGGCGCCCAGGCAATCTCTCCCAGCGGCCGGTCTGCAAATACTGTTTCCTTGCCGTCAATTGTAATTCGATCCGTCCTGTTCCCCGCAAACCCAATCAATTCATTATTCGCATTGACCAGAAATGTCATCGCCGACCGTCCCCGGTAGTTGACAACATGCCCATTCACGGCAAAGTCATTCAGCGCAATTTCATCCGATGGCGGCGGCACACGTGTCAGGTACTCCCGGTCCTTCTCTTCGTCTCTCGCAAAACCTCCCTCCCAGTCCTCCACAACGGTCCGGAGATGGGGCGCAACGGATACGGCTCCGTTGGGAAAACGGCAAACCATGTAGTCGCTTGTTCGGGACACGTAATCCGTATTATCATTCCTGGCGGCTGATTTCCCTGTTCCGGGATACGCACCCAGCGCACTGAGAATCTCAAACCAGTTCCGTGTCTCGTAACCCAGGCTCTGCGATTGATCGTCACGCGGGCGATATCCCAGGAAACAGGCCGTTCCGCCCCCCTCGTATCTCCGGACCGTCCCAACAACCCGATGCCCGACACGCGCGGCAGGCGCCGTCGCATCTCTCGGCGTTACCGGATAAATCCGGTCTACCAGCAGATGCGTTAAAATGGTCTGCGGCTCAACTCCGCTAAGCACGCCCTCAAACTGAATCACTCGTCCCGGCGCATATTCGCCGATCGTCCATACCGGTTCATAGTCCACTCCGAACAGATTTTCCCATTCGTGCAGTACAGGTTCGCCATCCCGATCCACCAGAGGCGGCGGGCCGGACCAGATCACTCTCCCGCCGCTATCAATAAGCGTGCGCATGAATCGCAACAGCGCCTTGTCGGGGAAAGGCTCAAAAGTCGCAACCAGTGTTTGAAAAGTCCGGTTAGCCATCCATATCGCGCCGTCTTTTGCTTCGGCGCGCTCGAGCAGTTTGTCCTGAGTCACGTAATTCGCATAAGCGTACTGTGTCATCCAACTGCCAAACCGCTCGTCTACACTCACGAGGTCGATCGGGTAAAGCATCAGCACATCGGTATCCCGATGCTGCATATCCTGTACAATTCCGTGCAGCGATGACCCGGCGGCGCCGTAGACACTCGCGAGCGCGGCCCGACGTGCCGCCATTTCGTTGGGCATCCCCCAATGCGCTCCGTATGAATACGGTATCTCGTTCAGTATCCCTGTCGAACAGGCCAGCGCCAACCCCAGATAGTTACGGTCCAGCCAACCGCATTCGGCATGATCGTTACCCGTCCCGGTCAGGTAGTCGCCCCAGGCAAAATAGTCGTAGCAAGCCGAGGCGGCCTGCTGCACTGTATTGGACCAGATAAAGTTGGATGTGTATTCATACTTGCTGCGATATTCGTTCTCGCGTCCGGTCTCCCACTTGTCGATCGTCGGACTTTCCGCCCAGGTGGCATGAGCGCGTGTATACAGCCGGTGTCCCATTCGTTTCTCTGCATGGTGTTTCGCGCGGACAAACAGATCGACTACCCCTGTTTGCAAGAACCTGTAATATCGCGACCGAAACAGGGCTGTATTCTGAATATCCTCCGGTGTCTCGCCCCACACGTGCATGATGTCCGCTTTCGCGTCCAGTTGGTAGCTGAAATCCTCCTGCCCGTGTACGAAGTAGACCAGGTACTTTGCGAAATCCCGGTATTCCTCTCCGTACCGCGCCGCGAACGCTTTTGCAAATCCGTCGCTGACATATCGCATGGCAAACTCCCCGTGATCGTGATGGCTGAAATAATTCCAGTCCTGCTGAATGTGCATTTCATCGGAATACAGCCCGTTCAGTTTGACACCGGCGTCCGCATAGCGGTCAATCAGTCCTGTGAGATACGGCAGCGCGTTCGCGCTGAAATAGTCCATTTCCGGTGTGACATATTGCTGCACAACAAGTACTCGATTCAGCGGACCGATATCGGCACGGCCGGTTCCGTAAATACGGATACGCTCTGCCGCAAAGTCGCCCGGGGTCACCGTCAAACCTTCGTACCGCTCCACCTGGGCCGTGTCGGTAATCTCTACAATTTCATCGGGATTTACAACACGATACGGTGTACCGCGAATTGCCTTCTCCCGGAACGCAAAGACGCGCACTCCACCGTCCATGAGACTCACCGGCCCTTTGTTGTTCACCCAGCGCAGATGTCGCCAAAGTTGGACGCTGTATGTGCCGGACTGCGGGTCGCGGACCCCTTTCCGGTAGTGCATCCACCGCCCGGTTTCTCCGGTGGCCTTGGCGTAAGCCGGACCGATTTCCAGGGGGCTTAACAGGCTCAGCTCCAGCCCCATGCCGTGCTGTTCGGCAAATCGACCGATGGCGGCGATGCGGGCAATATACTCGTCCATGTCCGGCATGAGACGGCGGGGACGGTCGCCCTGGCCGGGACGGTACTGGCTGAAAAAATGGTCGAATGCCAAAACCAGCGTTCGATGTCCCGCTTCCTGGGCACGTTCACAAATCTCGCGCAGGCTTTCGATCCTTTCCTGGCGCCCAAGGCTCAAATTGAGCTTCGCGTCGGGGTCGGACAACTTTTCCAGTTCCTCGTCGCTCACCAGAATGATATGCGAACCGGGAAGCATAAATGCCCACGGGCCCGGGTAGCGCACAAGCTCGCCCTGGTAGACATTCTCCGGGGCACGTCCGACTTCCGGCGCGGTGTCCATGGCCCATGTGGTCGGGACAGAGAGCATCAGGAAAACAGTCAGTAACGTACGTTTTACCATCATAACATTCCGTTTCTTTTTCTTGTGGTGTGGATTCTCGCGACCGCGACTTCCTACACAGGCCGGCATCTCGCTTTCAGGAGGAGCAGTTCGGGGGGTATCCCCGGCGTGGAAGTCCCACATGTCACTGTCTGGGAGGATACTCCACCGTTTCCAGCCTGTCAATCAGGAAGTCAAGGCACATCATGGAGTTGCAGACGGTGTAATTACAGTCGGGATAATTGTGTATCCTCCATCTGCTTGTGATTCAGAAACATAGCTGCAAATCGCGCAGGTTTATCCGACAGGGAAATAGAAAAAATCGGGATTGTTTTTAAAATTTTTTGTTTCAGCTATTGCCCTTGCTATTCCGTGTGATACAATAAGGTTTGTCTGAGGCACTGGGATAGGTTCCCTCTACCGCCGATCCCGTCGTGAGGCGGGAACAGGCCGGGGGCGCCGGAAGACATCGTTTGTGCCCAGGCGCGGGAGGCTCAGCTGGCAACGGTTGAGCCTCTTTGGCTTTATTATGGCTCTGCCCTGGCGCCGCGGAGTTGCTATACGTTGTGGCGCGGCCATCTTACCGTGGGATGGTTTGCTAAGTTCAAGACAATCCGAGTGTTTCCGCACAGCGTAGAAAAATCCCCCAGTCAAGCTTAAATCCGCTTTTTGTTGCCATAGTGTTCTCTCTACGTTCCGATAGGGGGCGCAGAAACAGGGGTTAGATTCGGTCAGTGCGCCGGGAGTAAAAGAACCTCCCCCTGGATCCGAGGAGACCAGGGGGAGGTTTTTCGTCGCCCGTGATCGGGCAGTTTGCAGGGAACCTCTATTTGTGCAATGCGGACAGATTTCCGCACGGATCAGTACAATTCCCAGTCGGAGACTGGAACGAATACGGATGGGGCTTCGTCGGTACCGGCGCGGAAAGCCAGGTAGTCAATCTCTATCGTGCCCGCATCTCCTGTGTTCACGAAGGTGAAGCGGAACATGGCATTGCCTTCAGGGATATCCCCTTCCGTGTCTTCGCAGCGATTAAAGAACGCGCCGCGCGCCTGCGCATCCCGGAACTCGGCCGAGTCCTCATAGTTCGGATCGCCCGGTTGAAGGGGGAACGCGAAGGTCGGTTGCAGCGCACCATCAATATACAGCGCAGTGGCTTTTTGGCCTTCCGTTACATTCCAGGTCAGCCAATACTCATGCCACACGGTGTTGTCGTAGGATTCGAGAAACGGGCCGGGAATGTATTGTTCCACCACACCACCTCCGTTGAGGAAGTTCAAAACATCCGGGTAGTCGCTGCTGTAATACAGACCGGCGTATGAAAGTTCATCGAAACTGAGGAGAGAACCCACATCCCTGTTGATGAGCAGGCCCAGGAGCGGCAGCTCGTCTCCGTTTTTATATCCGAAGGGAACATGGACGCCGAATTCGTCGGTGAACTCTCTGGAACGGACCCGGAAAGCGGCGACAGCCTTGGTCGCTACTCCCAAGTCGAAACTGATGGTTATCTTACGAAGACTGGGATCAGGCAGAAGATAGGGTGCATTTCGTGGATCCCCGGGGTCATACATCCGCAGCGCTTTTCCGCCGAAGTCTTCATCGTTGATGAAAGCCGGATTTTTCCATACGACACCTGACGGCAATGTCGGCTGAAAGACATACATATCGGAACCATTGTTGTGCTTCCAATTATCATCCTCGAGGTTTTCCGGGCTGCCGAGATCGGGGTCGTAGATATAGTCCCACCCGCCTGCCGGAGGCTGCCAGGCGGTATAAAGCGGAGCAAAGCCGCGCACGAGCGTAAGTGTATTCGTGCCGCCAGTGGCGATGGATCCAATGGAACCCGAAAATTGCGGCGACGAAGTGAGGGATTTGGGGGAGTTCGCCGAATAAGTCAAGTCCGTCGTTCCGAAGGGCACGGTGATGTTCCAGGTAATGCGACCGGAAGCAACCGTCCCACCGTTGCTGATATCTGTCGCGGTCCAACCCTCGGGGATTTCTTCCGTAACCGTGACCGCCTGACTGGAGGACGATGGGTTGAAGACGGTCAAACGAACCCCTATTGATTCACCGGGGAAGAACCTGACCTTGTCTAACGAGCGGCGGGCAACGGGTTCATTCCCTCCGCCTGCGCCCGGTGACGGATTTTCATCCGTGATACACAAACTGAACATCTCGAATTGGATAGCGCCACTACCCGAAAAATCGCCGACGGCGACCAAAGCATTGCTATCCCCGTCGGTGCCGCCAAAAGCGTTGTTCGTTGGGGAAAGGCTGTACGCACTGTTGATCCGAACGTACGGACCATCCCCGTATTTCGCATCGACCAAAACGATACCGGGGAATGGAGAACGTGTTATGCGCAATACCAGCAGGCGGCGGTCGAGGTTGGGAGCCGGTCCACTCTCGATTCGATAGCCATCGCTGATCATGGTATTTTGGTCGATTCCGCCGTTCCCGATTGCCGTGAAAAACAGTGTCCCTTCGGTATTGTACTCCCCGGCGAGGTAGTCGAGGCCGAAGGTTTTGCCGTCGCTCGTGTTGAAGGAGATTGCGAAGACCTGACACCGGGTACTGTCCACCGATCCCGGGACATCGTTTGCACGGTGACCGTACTCGATCATGCGATGGTCGCAGATCACCCAAAGTCGATCACCGACCTCATTCAGGGCGTAGGCATTGCGGAGTTCCGCGTTTTGAGCGGTTCTCAGCCCGGCATCGCCGCTTGTCTGCAGATCGTCGGTAAAGATCAACGACGGACCTGAGAGATCGACGGTCGCTGCCGACGCCGAAGGGTTCAGCGGGTGCGGCATCAACGCCCAATCGTTTGCCGTCCCTGCCAGGGTTGCCACAGTTGGGACGATCGGCAACGTATCACCGGCGAAATCCCATTGCACTTTCCCCGCCTGAACTTCCATACCCCCGAAAACCATCAGCGCCAAAGCGACCTGAAAACAAATCCGCTGTATTTCCGTCTGCTTGCCTCTGACTTTGTTCATGTCGAATCCTCCTGGCTTGTTGTTTTTCACTCAGTTGACTAGAGCGCCATCAGTTAAGGGGACCGTGATGAATGCCTATTGGAACCAGACCGTTTGGCTTTCCGGCGAATCGACACACTTTGACCGGGTTCGCCACAGACCCTCAAAAGGGTTTCCCCGTGCCTGCCCACCTGTCACACAGGCGTATTCGCATCGTCCCGAACGTGTGTTTCATAACTCGCCGGATTACTTCGGGTTTTTTATTTTATATGACTTATTATGTGTTCTCGCCCGATTGGTTTGTCAAGAGTGGCCGAACCAGGTTTTTAATCCGAGTCCTGTCCGCTAAGCGCACTTTCACTTATATTATCGAAAGGAGAGCGAGTTCTTCGGATCGCACCAGTATCTTGACTGTGTTTATTCAGGCCGGTGAATTGTCAGACGATACGGTTACGCAACCCTAATGCTGGGGACGTTCCGCTTCACGGATCATCACATAGATGGCCTCTTCCACCAAGGGCATTTTCGGAGCCAGCTCGTACTCCAGAAGATCCGAGAGTTCAAGAAATCGTTGTTCCTGAAGGTGCCGTGTTGCATCCTCCAGGAGCTGAAGAACCTGCAAATGAATCTCCGAGGCGGATTGCTGCCCGACAGCAATTCGGTCATGGTCAACCCCCAAAATGGCTGATGCGCCATTCAGGCCATGATACAGCTGAGACCAGGCATACATCAGCTGCTGGAGACGGTTGAAGGCTTGTTCCTCCTGCCGGGACTGAAGAAAACTGGAGATATCGACCAGCTCTTTTTGGATCGGAGACATGTATTTGGCAATGTCATAAAGGACCTTGATGGCCAGTCGGCGCGGCTCCTCGCTGATCAGACGAAGGGAGTTGATTTCCCGGATGTGCTGTTCCGCGAACGGATCGTTCTGCCAATCCCCCTGGGGGACCTCATCCACATAGACTTCACACACGACGCGGTTCCGGCCTTTCAGATCGTCGGATACACGGTTGATAACATCGCGAATCGTGGCTTCGCTGTCTTCTATAACAGCGAGGGGTTGGTTATCAAGAAAAAGATCCATGGCGATTTCTCCAATCCGGAGGGGAGGATACCTGTTTGAAATTGCACGGGTTACTGGTCCGTTATGCATGAAAGTTCTGAATGGTGATTCGATACTCGTCGCTTCCATTCAGAATCCGGATGAAAGCGGCCACCCGGTCTCCGGTAGTGTAAACGATCCGATCCATCAACAGAACTGTTTGTCCGACTTTTTTTCGAAGTAATTTGGCCTCATGCTGCTCCAGGGTGGTGGTGGCAAACGAGTCTGCCGTGCGGGCGATGGGCACACCATACCGGTGAAGCAACAATTCAAAGAAGGAGTTCACGCGCAAATCCTCCAAAGCCAGCCCCGGACAGAGGTCCGCCGAGACATAAGAGGTCTCCAGGAGAACCGGAGTCCCTTGCACCAGTCGAAGACGCGCCGTTTTGAATACCTGCCCGGCTTTCTCAGAGGAAAACAGCTGGGCGATATCGGATGGCGGTGTCACCATCATTTTCTGGACGACTTCCGTGGTCCATTCGAGGCCGTAATCCAGAACCCGTTCTGTAAGAAGGGTCCGCAGCACAATTTCGTCCATTTGCGCGGCCCGCTGCACAAAGGTTCCTTTCCCCGCAATCTTGATAATCATCCCCTGCCGCGCCAACTCCTGCATCGCGGCCCGCACAACCGCGCGGCTCACGGAATGCTGCCGACACAACTCTTCCTCCGTGGGGAGCTTGTCGCCTTCACGGATCTCGCCGGAGCTGATCGCGAGACTGAGACTCTCCACCAGTTGGAGGTAATACTTTCTGGGGCTGGATCGATCGATCAGGCGCACGGAGATGCTCTCTGTCCTTCCAGGTTCCGACCCGAATATCATCGGGGATAATTAAGCCCCCCGCGCGAATAAAGTCGGTTCGTTTCGCTGCACAGTTGAGTCATACAAGACATCACGGAATAGCAACTTAGTATAAGCAGGTATCCCCTCTCCCGTCAACGCGCAGCCCCGTCGGATTTTAGTATCCTATACGCATACAATCCGGTCGGTATTCCAATCCACCGGCTTTGACTATTGGCCATTCCCAAGGTACGCTCCTATGCGTGGCGCAGAACCCGCACCAGACTTTGGAGGATATGGTGGTTCGCAGATTCATCTTGCCTGTAGCGGCGATGGTTCTTCTCGCATTCGGAGGTTGTCTGAAAACCGTGGCGCTCCTCGAATCGGATCCCCCCGGAGCCGAGGTCTATTACGATACCCGCCTGCTGCCGGAAAAAACCCCGACAACCATCGACGTGGAATGGTACGGCCAACACACGGTCACATTCGTTCGGGAAGGCCACCCACCCAGTAAATATGTGATCGACATTAAATCTCCCAAACATTTATGGGTTCCGCTCGATTTCTTTGTGACCATTCTTCCGTTTACCGTAACGGATCAACACGAATTCCATTTCGATTTGAATGAAACCCAGGCAAAGGGGGAATAGAAGGTGGCTCGCCCACGTTCCCGCTCCCAGGACAGAGATATTCCGGCACCGTCATCCGGCAAGTGGATAGTCCTTTTCGGGGGATTGACCATCCTGGCATTGATGATTGTCGGCTGGGTACTGGTTAACGGCGGTTTTGTGTTACCGGGCAAGGGAGTTTTCGGAAACCTTCTGTCCAGTGAAGCAGGCGAGAAAGTGACCGTGGATGACTTCAAGGCCACCATCGAACAGTACGAAAAGCGCATTCAGGACCTTCAGGAAACCCATCAGAAAGAGATTTCGGCGATCAAAGAGCAATACCAGCAGCAGATCGACGAACTGAACATGCAGATCAAAATTCTCCAGGACGAGAACGACCGTCTGCGCGAACCCGAGAAATAACACCGCCGGTTTTATTTTCCCACCTTTTTTATTTTCAAATCGATATTCTGTGCATTCGGACCGAGTTGCATTCTCGGCTCATGTGGGCTGTACACGGAAATGGAGCCGACCAGATCCCGGACACCAAAACTGCTCTCGTCCTCCAAGGCCCACAGAACCGGACGATAGACATCGTCGTAGACCGAGCAATCGACAAACTCCACACCGCCGTATTTCTGAGTGATCTCGCTTTGTCGCAGATGGATGAGGATCGGCACACGCGGACCGCCATCATCGCTGTGTCGCGAAACCCAGCCGTTTTTCCACTTGCAATTGACAAAACGGACCCGGACATTCTCGGCAGACTTGTCGAATACTTTCGCTCCTTCTTTGCCGGTGTTCTCCGCCGTGCAGTTGATGAACTCAACCGTCCCCTTCGGCCCATCATCTTTCACCGCACCGACCGCCATCCCCGCCCAACCCATTCGGTCATAGTCCTCAAACGCATCGAGGGGAAGCCCGGCCGAATGCCCCATGCGGGAAAGGCAGTTCTCGAACCGAACGGAAACCGGTTCGCTCCCGCTCGTGAGCGGTTTAAGATAGACGAGCATGGCATGGCCCTCGTTGTTCTCCATAATGCAATTCCGAATGACACAGTTCACCAGCCTTTCATCCTCGCTGTCCGGTTCCAGGTCGATTCCCGCTCCGGGAGCCGTGCCGGATGTATCGGACAGGATACAATTTTCGATCAGCAGGTTCTGGGCGCTGGTCACACTGATTCCCTGACGATGATTATCATGGCAAACACAGTTTCGAATCACAACATCTTCGGACCAGCGGTTCTGTCCGCTTGATCCGACATAAATCCCGTCCCCGCCGCTGCTTTCCATTCGCAATCCTTCTACCAGCACCCGTTTGCATCCCATGAATCGAAGCGTCATTCGCCATTCGGCTTTCTGGTAGGCTTCGCTCTGGTAGTCCTTCTTGTGCATCCGCAGAGTTGCGCCGTATCCTCGGATTGTGATATCGGTCTCATCGATGGCGCTGAACAGGGAATCCCCGCCGCCTTTGAACTCGCCTTTCTTTGCAAGAACCAGAACTCCCGGCTCGAAAACAATCTCCAGTTTGCTTCGGAGTTTGATCGGACGCACAATCCACGGGTCGCCCATATAAGGAATTACCAGTTTCGGTACGCCGGAGTCGATGGCCGCCTGAAGGAATTCGGTGGAATCTTCCTTGTCGAATCCCCACCAGGCAGCGTTCGCCGTAGTCCGCGTACCGGCAAGGACTTCCTGGACCGCTTGCTCGTCTTTCGGAATCGACTGCTCGGCGGGTGCGCATAATCCGCAGAAAACAACGGCCATAATCAAAAAGTACCGTGTCATCGTATCAACTCCAAAATCTTTCAATGTCGGTTCTATCAATCTTTTATCATAGGGGATCAATTCCATTGTTCCATGGAGGATGACACCGGCGGGGCCGATGATCTGACAAAGCCATGAAATCCTTTTCCCGAAGATCGGGGGAGGCCAAGTGGGGGTTAACTCGAAACCCGGCCAAAATCCTGCCTTCTCGAATCAACCCCCCTTGTATTCCCCCCGATCTTCGGGAGAAGGATTCAACCGGCATCTGACTTTCGCCGGTTCTGTCGGATTGGTGAATTCTTATTACAAATGTGAGAGTGCCACCATGTTGGAAGGTTCAAACTGACCACTGACATTCCGATTGTTGCTTTTCTTTTTTATAGTATGATAAGAGTGCTTGGTTCCACCCGACTGGGTGTCCGGTTTGATACCGGGGAATTCGATCGCGTTTCATATTCAACATCGTCTTAACGGCCAGGAATCAGAAGGATGGAATCGGGCAGATTTTGCATGTCTGAGGTCAACCTATGGCAAAACACCGGGCTTTCACATTGATCGAACTTCTCATCGTTGTTGCGATTATCGGTATCCTCGCAGCGATCGCCGTACCCAATTTTTTGAATGCCCAGATGAGAGCGCGGCTGGCGCGGACGGAGGCGGATATGCTGGCGTTTGAGAGAGCCTATGATATGTATCGTCTGGATTGGAATGTCTATCCGCCGCATGTCGGGGGGCATCCGGTCTGGCAGAATCGGTTCGTCACCACCCCTGTTGCTTATATTGCCTCGGTTCCGCAAGATATTTTCCAGGTGGGTATGGCAAAAACCCAGCCGGATGTTCTCAGCTATACGCACGGGGAGTTTCACGTCGATCCGTGCCCAGGCAGCCGTCTGGAAGAAGATCCGGCATTATTTGCGCGGGTCCGAAATTGCACAACGAAAGAGTGGCGCGATCCGAATTACAGCTCATCGACTGTTGGTTATTTCTGGAGTCCCGGACCGAATATGATCCATGATTCCGGGCAGGCCAAGAGCAAAGGGAAGATTTACAACATCACGAACGGCGTGAAAAGCGACGGCGACCTGGTTCGTGTTGTCGGCCCGTAATCCCGACTGACCGACCGGGAAGAGGGCGAGGAACTAAGAATTAAACATTGAAGAAAGAAGAGAGGGAGAAGGAAAGACTCTCACACCAACCTCTAGCGGGGGCTTTTCAATGTTGCTCCCGGAAGGAGAGAGGACAACATGCGCAAACAGCCACGTGCCCCTATACTGAAAAGTCTCCCAACCCCCAACTGGAAACCGGAAATCCCGGTCGGGGTATGCTTAAACTCATGGACTCCTGCCGTGAAAGAATATCCGTTCGTGGAATTGTTCAAGGTGTAGGATTCCGTCCGTTTGTGTCTCGGCTTGCGGAACAGCTCGATCTTACCGGGTGGGTGCGCAACACATCCGACGGTGTTTCTATTGAGGTTCAGGGTCCCGGAGATTCCGTCGAACAATTCGCATTGGAATTGGAGAGATCGGCCCCGCCGCAATCGCACATCATCGAGATTACACGGGAAGATATCGCGGCTATCGGGGGGGAAACAGCGTTCGAGATTCTCGCTTCTCCCGAACCATCCATCTGCAAGACCCTTATTTCCCCGGACCTTGCCACATGCGACGAATGCCTGGCGGAGTTGCGCGATCCATCCGACCGACGGTGGAGTTATCCGTTCATCAATTGCACCAATTGCGGGCCTCGATTCAGTATCATTCTTGATATTCCTTATGATCGTCCGTTCACGACCATGCGGACCTTTCAAATGTGTCCGAACTGCGAACGCGAATATCACGATCCAAGAGACCGGCGGTTCCATGCGCAGCCGAATGCGTGTCCGGTCTGCGGGCCGGGGATTTTTATGTTGCAGGTTGGAGCAAGGGAAACAGAGCCAATCGAGTCAACCCTCTCTGTATCTCCCCCAATCTTGGGGGAGAACTCTTTCTTGATCGCACCGCAATCCGTAATTGAAGAATCCGCGCAGCATCTGACTCAAGGCAAGGTCGTTGCGATCAAAGGGATCGGTGGATTTCATCTGGCCTGCGATGCGACAAACCAACAGGCTGTGGAGCGACTCCGTCAGCGTAAGGGGCGAGGAAACAAGCCGTTGGCTTTGATGGTTCCCAATCTTCAATCCGCTGAGGAACTGGCTTTTATTTCTCCGAAAGAAAAGGAACATCTGCAATCGGTCCAGGCTCCCATTCTTCTGCTTCAACCCAGGATGGATGCGGAACTGCGGCGCTGGATTGCCCCCGATACGCCACGACTCGGTATCATGTTGCCGTATTCGCCGTTGCATCACCTGTTGTGCGGGACATTCGGACGCCCACTCGTGATGACCAGCGGGAATCTCTCGGAGGAGCCGCTGGCCTACGAGCCGGACGATGCGCTGGCGCGTCTGGGAAACATTGCGGATGTCTTTCTGCTGCATGATCGTCCGATTGCCCGGCCCTGCGATGATTCCGTCGGCGCGGTCTGGCGGAACCGGCTACGGCTTTTGCGACGGTCGCGTGGATTCGCTCCCCGGCCACTGGCTTTGCCGCAAGCAACGGGGCTGAAACCGTATCTCTGTGTCGGGGCAGACCTCAAGAATACGTTTTGCCTGGTTTCCCCGGATGGCCTGGCTTTTCCCAGCCAGCATATCGGCGATCTGGAGACACCCGAATCGCAGAATCACTTTCGGAATACACTGCGGGATTTGTGCAAATTATTGGACCTTCAGCCCGAAGCCGTCGTGACGGACCCTCATCCCGATTACCATTCTATGCGCCTTGCAGAAAGCATCTATCCGGGACTCCCCTCCTGCATGGTGCAGCATCACGCGGCCCATTTTGCCGGTTGTCTTGCGGAAAACGGCCATGATGGACCCGCAATCGGCATTTCCTGGGATGGGACAGGATACGGTCTGGATGGGCGCTTATGGGGCGGGGAATTCATTGTAGGAGATGCGGTGTTTCCCAGACGGGCTGCCACGTTCCGTGCCGTTCGATTACCCGGTGGCGAGCAGGCCATCCATCAACCATGGAGAGTAGCTTACTCGATCCTCTGGGATTTGTTTGGAGAGACAGTCGAAGACAATCTCCCGCACACGATGAGAGAAATCCGGTACTCGTCGCGGCATACGGTCGGACATCTTCTGAAGCGGGATCTGCATTCGCCCAAATGCACGAGTGTCGGGCGGTTGTTCGATGCGGTGGCATCCCTGGCAGGACTGCGTCACACGGTCACCTATGAGGCAGAGGCTGCCGTGGCCCTGGAGGAGCGCTGTGTGCGCCAATCCGGGAAAGCATACCCGTATGAAATTGTGGATTCGCTTGCGCCCTGGGAGATCGACACACGCCCGATGTTCCGTTCGCTGGTGCAGGATGTTGTTTCGGGAACGGATGTATCGGAGATCTCCGGACGATTCCATCTTACATTGGCATTGATTTGCGTGGAGATTTGTTGCAAGCTGCGAATAGAGACCGGATTGGATACCGTCGCCCTGTCGGGCGGTGTGTTTCAGAATCTCGTCCTGTTGGAGCAGGTTACCGCCGCGTTGGAAGACGAGGGATTTTCCGTGCTGACGCATTCGGAAATTCCTGCCAATGACGGCGGGATCGCTTTCGGACAGGCTGCCGCGGCGGCGGCGAGGTGGAAAGCATGTGCCTGGCAGTCCCCATGAAAGTTACTCAGATAGTCGGACCAAACTGTACCGCTGAAATGAGCGGGATCACGGCGCGTGTCCGTCTCGATCTTGTTCCCGATGTCCGGGTTGGGGATTATGTCATTGTCCACGCGGGCTATGCCATCCAGAGACTGGATGAACAAGAAGCGCTTGAGACGTTGAGCCTGCTGGATGAATTGTCCGCCCACGCCGCCGAGGAATAGCCTCTGCATTGTTTCCCAATGGAATATGACAAATCCCGATCCTTCCGATATTTATTTCGATTCCTTTCGCGATCCTGACCGGGTCTGCCGGCTAGCCGCTTGTATTCGCCGCGAATTGGCGGGTCCCATCACGCTGATGGAGGTGTGCGGCACGCATACCATGTCGGTTCACCGGTTCGGGCTGCGGGATCTCCTGCCGACGGAGTTGAAACTGCTTTCGGGACCGGGCTGTCCGGTTTGCGTGACGCCGAATAACTATTATGAGCAGGTCCGTCTTCTTGCACAGAATCGCGATGTGGTTCTCTGCTCATTTGGGGATTTGCTTCGCGTGCCGGGGCGAGATGGCTCATTGGAGGATTTGCGAGTAAACGGGGCGGATGTTCGGGTGGTTTATTCTCCCGCTCAAGCATTGGAATTCGCTTTGATGGATCCACTGAAGAAATTCGTATTTCTGGGGATCGGATTTGAAACCACCGCACCGCTTACCGCTGCGGTTATCGAGTCGGCTCAGAACGAATGTTGCGGAAACTTCTTTGTTCTTTCGGGTCATAAAATCATGCCGCCGCCGATGCGGGCATTGGTTGAATCGGGCGAGGTTGCCATAGATGGATTTCTCTGTCCGGGACATGTCAGCGTCATCACCGGCGATGCCCCTTACCGATTCCTTGCCGAGGAGAAGGGAAAACCGTGTGTGATTGCCGGATTCGAGCCGGTGGATGTTTTGCAGGGGCTGCTTATGCTGATCCGTCAGCGCAATGAACGGCGTTCGGCGGTGGAGATTCAATACACCCGCGCTGTAAGACCGGAGGGGAATCCCAAGGCCCGCGAGTTGATGCAGCGGGTTTTCTGCGAGTCGGATGATGACTGGCGCGGATTGGGCCGTATTCCCTTAAGCGGACTGCGGATTCGAGAGGAATATGTCGCATACAATGCCGCGCAGCTGATTCCGCCGGTCGAGATTCCACCGGAAGATTTATCCGGTTGTATTTGCCACAAGATACTGAGAGGAATTGCCCTGCCGAATGAATGCGCGCTTTTCGGGGAGATCTGCGTTCCCGACCGTCCACGCGGCGCATGTATGGCCTCCCAGGAAGGAACCTGTTCCATCTATTACCGATATGGACGGTAGAGGATTGGGGTCTTCTCAACGAATTCAAATCTGAAATGTCTTAGAGAAAGGATCAACTTGGTTGGTCATCTTTTGCCGGCGCGGACGACGTAATTCGATTCGGACGGTGATCGTTGAATAAGCCGATTTCCTTCATAATCTCGTCTGGGGTAGCCGGATGACACTCGCCGCGCTCGAATTCCTTGTTCGCCTCTTCGATTTCTTTTGCCGGTATTTTCCGACGATGATCGATGACTCATCGGCTCAGAATGTCCAGTAAGACTTCCTGCTCCGGCAGACTCAGCTGATCCGCTGCGTCAACCAATTCTCTGAAAGGCAATAAGGAGAGCATGATCGGTCTCCTTTCCTATATTGTTATCCTGCCATCGGAAATCTACCGTAATCGGCTATATAGCCCCAGCAGAAAATCGCGATTGTCGGCGGTGATATATTTCAGTGTCCCGCCCATGCGGTTGAATGTTTTGCAGTAGCGCAGGTAATACGCGGGGTTATCCATGGGCGGTTCGCCCCGGCTCCAGTCCCACGGAGCAACCTGCAAATCCACAACTACCATCAAGTGATTTGTAATTTTGCTGCCCTTCTGCAAGTGGACGTTCTGGCTGATAGAAAGAGATTTCTCAAAAATCATGGGCGACATGACCGCAGACCCGATGGAGAGATACACACCGCCATCCAGTTGCTCGACACTGTGTGCATAGATGAGGAAATCCCTCACCGCGCAGCGGCCCAATGCGCCACCGTGGTTGTAAGGGCTGTTGTAGATAATGTCGTGCCCGATCATCGGATGGCCGGTGAACGGGACCTGGAGACAATACGCAGCCGCCTGGACTCCATACTGCTTGAACGGATGCGCGATGTTCATCCGGCCTTCCGGGATATCGAACTGCTGCATGGTCCATAGAAGGTCCGCGGCAGCCGCAACGGTTTCCGAGATGGTCTCTGCCTTTGCCCCTTCCGCGATGATCTCCCGCAATTCGTTGACTGTGGGGAACTCAAGGCATTCCTCCTGCACCATCCGGCCCACCGATTCACCGTATCCCAACCCCCGGTATGCCCCGACAACAAAGGCCAGGTTCAAGTAGGTTCCTGTCTCGATCCAGTTTCCGAACTGGCCCCGGTCCACATTCGCCCGAACATCCTCGCTGCTCTCTCCCTGGAACGAAAACTCCCAGTCGTGAATAATGCCTGCCCCATTTGTCGCCAGGTGGGTCACCCATTTCTCTTCCATCATGCGGATGAACAGCGGTCCGAGGCAGTTTTTGATGGAGTGCGCGCCGAAAACCAGCATCACGGGTTTCCCATTGGCCCGAGCCGTTTTGACCCGTTCGGCCACTTCGTCCAACTGACGTTCCCCATCCCCGGGGAGGGGAGGTGGCGTGCTGTCAGGGTCGATGGCCATTTTGGCGATTTGTTGTTTATTTTTGCGTGCAGACAAGGGGAGAAATTTGACACGTCGGCGATCGAATTGCGGAAAAGGCATTGTAAGCGCTCCTTGCAGGACATTGTTCCCGTCCGGATGCGGGATTTCTTGGAAGAAATCGTATCTGTGCCGTCCTGTTCGGAAAAGGGAGAAGCCGGATTCCGGCCGACAGATTGACCGGCGTGGATTGCACCGGACAGGAAGATGAGGTTAATGTCATAGGCGAGATTGACAAATCCGCGATCAATGAGGAAGGAAGATGTGTCCTCTTCGGAAAGCCATACGCGAGATTCCAGTTGAATGCGATTTCTGTGTCATCGGCGGCGGGATGGCCGGGATGATCGCGGCAATCGCCGCTGCCCGCGAGGGCACACAGGTGGTCCTGGTTCAGGACCGCCCGGTTCTGGGCGGAAATGCCTCCAGTGAAATTCGAATGCACGTGTTAGGGGCGGAGTGCAGCGGAAGGCGGAATGATGTGGACAGCCGCGAATCCGGCATCCTGGAGGAGATCCGGCTCACGTGCGCCGTCACCAATCCGCAGCGGTCTTTCCCGTACTGGGATTACATTCTCTACGATTTCTGTCAGCGAGAGAAGAACCTCCGGGTTTTCCTGAACACGCACCTGGAATCGGTGAAAGTGAAGAAGGGGCGAATCGAAGAGGTCGTGGCGATGAGGCCTTCCACCGAGGATGTCTTCTCTATTCGTGCCACGCTTTTTGCCGATTGCAGCGGAGATGGACGCCTGGGCAAAGAAGCGGGTGCGGACTTCACGGTGGGCAGAGAAGCCAAATCGACCTACGGCGAATCATTGGGGCAGGAAAAGGCAGACCGAAAAACACAGGGCAGCTCGATTCTCTTTTTCACAAGAGAGTACGACCGTCCCATGCCGTTTGTGCCGCCATCCTGGATTCGGACATACCCGCGATGCGAAGATCTGCCGCATCGTTCGCACAAGAGTTGGGAGTACGGTTACTGGTGGTGCGAATGGGGCGGGGAACTGGACACGATCAAGGACGGCGAAACGATTCGGCATGAGTTGTACCGGATTGCCCTGGGTGTCTGGGACCATATCAAGAACCAGGTGGACCATGGGGCGGAACGCTGGGCGTTGGAATGGATCGGCGCAATTCCGGGCAAACGGGAAAGTAGACGTTTTCTTGGTCCTTATGTGTTGAACCAGAATGACTTGCAATCGGCGGTCGCATTCCCGGATGCTGTGTCGCATGGCGGATGGACCCTGGACGATCACCCACCGGCGGGGATCGACTCGCCGGACCCGGCGTGTAAACAGATCTGGCTGGATCGCATGTATAGTATTCCCTTGCGATCTCTCTTTTCCAGGAATATCAAGAATCTATTCTTTGCAGGGCGGAATATCAGCGCGTCTCATGTAGCGTTTTGTTCTACAAGAGTAATGGGAACGTGCGCGGCGATGGGGCAGGCTGTCGGCATTGCCGCAGCCGTTTGCCTTAACAAGAAGTGCCTGCCGATGGAAGCCGCCGACCGCTATGTTCGCGAGATTCAGCAGAGACTTCTCTACCATGATCAGTTTATCCCCGGTGTCAAGAATGAAGATCCCAACGACCTGGCCCGGAATGCGCGCGTTACGGCATCCTCAGAGCAGGAAGGATATGCCGCCGGAAATGTTATTGATGGCATTGCCCGCATGACATACAACGGGAATCATGCCTGGCGTTCTCAGCCGGACGGCAAGGAAGCCTGGATCGAGTTGGATATTGGCCCGGATAAGCGATTTTCCGAGGTTCATATCACATTCGACACCGGTCTTCATCGGCCGTTGGCCCTATCGGGGAGCCAGTCATTCAACCGGAAATTTATCTGGGGAGTTCAGCCGGAGACCGTTCGGAATTTCCGGTTGGAGGCATTCGGTCCCGATGAATGGCGTGTTGTAAAGGAAGTGCAGAATAACTACCAACGAAAAGTGGTATTGAAATTCGACCCGGTTGCCGCGTCTATGCTGCGGCTGACCTGCGAACCGCCGGATGAGACGCAGGGAGCTCGGATATACGAAATTCGCGTGTATGCATAATAGAAAGGACGATCCATGAGTCAGGTTTGTGTTCGATTTGCCCCGAGTCCGTCGGGATTTCTCCATGTCGGGAATGTGCGGACTGCGCTGTTTAACTACTTGTTCGCCCGAAATCAGGGCGGTAGGTTTTTATTGCGCATTGAAGATACCGACGAAGAGACCTCTACACCGGAGAACGAGCGGGTCATTTTGGAGACCCTGAACTGGCTCGGCCTGGAATGGGACGGTAACATGGCGCGGCAGAGCCGCCATCGGGAGCGTCATTTAGCCGAAGCGAACCGCCTTCTGGCGGAAGGCCATGCGTATCGCTGCCGCTGCACACCGGAAGAGCTGGAACTCAAGCGTCATGCGGCGGAAGCGGCAGGCCGGAACCGCAAATACGACGGGACCTGTCGGGAAAAAAACTACCCGGATGACGGGACCCCGTTCTGTGTTCGTCTGAAATCCCCCCGCGAGGGCGAGACATCGTTTCATGACCTGATTAAAGGGGATATCTCCGTTCGCAATGCCGAGGTGGACGATATTATTATCGTGCGAACCAATAAAAGCCCGGTATACAATTTCGCAGTGGTAGTCGATGATCACGATATGGAGATTACGCATGTTATCCGTGGGGATGGGCATTTAACGAACACCATTCCGCAGATTCTTCTGTATCGGGCGCTTGGATATACAGTTCCGGAATGTGCGCATTTGCCTCTAGTGCTGGCTCCCGACCGTAAACCTCTGGCGAAACGTCGAGGAGCCAAGGCCGTTCTGGAATACAAACGGGAAGGCTACCTGCCGGATGCCGTGGTGAACTACATGGCGCGTCTGGGCTGGGGATACGGCGATCAGGAGTATTTCACCCGTCAGGAGTTGATCGAGAAGTTCTCGCTGGAGGGTGTGCAGGCGGCGCCCGCGGCGTTCGATCCCAAGAAATTCGATTGGCTGGCCGGTGAGCATATCCGGGCCTGTGACAACGAAAAACTATTTCGCTATTTTTCGGAGTACCTGCTGGAGTTCACATCTTATTCCGTCAACGAGTCTCTTTTTGCGCATCTGCCGGACTGGAGGAATTCCCTGATCGAGTCGGTCAAGGAACGCGCTCGGACCCTGAGTGAAATGCTCGACAAATGCCGATTCTGTTTGGTCGAAGAGGTCGAAATCGAGGAGAAGGCGGGAAAGAGATTTTTGACGGAGGCCATTCGAGAGCCGATTCGCGACGTGTTGAATTTCATCGCTTCATCGGCCGGCGAGCCGACGGAACAGGAATGGATGGATTGTTTAACGGCTATCATGGAAAAGTATCAGTTAAAGATGAAGGATATGGTTCAACCGATCCGTGTGGCGCTTACGGGCAGCACGGTCAGCCCGCCGATAGACCGGGTACTGATCCTGCTCGGTAAGGAGCGAGTTCGGCAGCGGTTGGAGGCAGCGATGGCGGGAATAAGGTAGTCCCGGCAGTGAGCCGGGCCGCAGAGGGGATTGAGGCGACCCTGTCGTTGCGTCCTAACGAGCGGACAGGCAGAATCCCGTCACAAACGAATTCCCCGCATTTCTCACACCGCCACTCCCTCCCCCTCCCTCTTTCTCAGCCGAAACTCCCGATTTTCAAACGTAACCTCGATTACACTATCCGGCCCGAATTTATTTTCCATAAGCGCTTCGGCTAACGGGGTTTCGACCATGCGGCGGATCGTACGCTGTAACGGGCGCGCTCCGTAGACGGGATCGAAACCGATTTTCGCCAGCTCCATCCGCGCCTCGCGATCCAGAACCACCTTCAACCGGCGACTCGCCAGGCGTTGATTCAGGCGTTGAATCTGCAAGTCCACAATCTGTTCGATCTCCTCCATGCCCAGAGACTGGAACACGACGATTTCATCAATCCGGTTCAGCAATTCCGGGCGGAAGTGGAGTTTCACAGCCTCCCGGACTTGTTTTTCGATCTGCTCATAGTCGGAGGGGTTTCCAGGGTCACCATTTTGATAGAACTCGCTGCCGATATTCGAGGTCATAATCACAACAGTGTTTTTGAAATCGACCGTGCGCCCCTTGCCGTCAGTCAGTCGCCCATCATCCAGCAGTTGAAGCAGGATGGAGTGAACCTCCGGGTGCGCCTTTTCGATCTCATCGAGAAGGACGACCGAATAAGGCCGCCGTCGAACAGCCTCTGTCAATTGACCGCCTTCCTCGTATCCGACATATCCCGGCGGCGCTCCCACAAGGCGAGAGACGGTGTGCCGCTCGGTGTATTCGCTCATATCGATACGGACGATATGGGTTTCATCATCGAACAGGAACCAGGCCAATGATCGTGCCAGTTCGGTCTTTCCGACTCCGGTCGGTCCGAGAAACAGGAAAGAGCCGATGGGGCGTGACGGATCCGACAGGCCCGCGCGGGATCGCCGAACCGCCTCGGATACCAGCCGAATCGCGGTGTCCTGACCGACGACGCGGCTTCGCAGGCTCTCCTCGATATGGCGCATTTTTTCTATTTCGCCTTCCATCATGCGTTGTACCGGAATGCCGGTCCAACGGGAGACAACTCCCGCAATGTCTTCCTCATCCACTTCCTCTTTAAGCATTTTGCGAGTTTTCTGGAGTTCCTTGAGTCGCTCCTGTTCGGCGGCCAGTTCCTTCTGCAGGCCGACAATCACGCCATACCGCAGTTCGGCCACTCGTGAGAGATCGCCGTGACGTTCTGCGGACTGCTCTTCCAAATGGGTCTGTTCGATTCGTTCTTTGAGTTCCTGGATACGATGAATGGCTTTCTTTTCGTTCTCCCAGTGTGCCCGCAGGGCCTTCTCCTCTTCCCGCAAATCGGCCAGGTTTTTTTCCAGATCGGCCAGGCGTTTTTTCGAGATATCGTCTTTTTCCTTTTTGAGCGCCTGGCGTTCGATTTCCATCTGACGAATCCGCCGGGTGATTTCATCCAGTTCGGTCGGCATACTGTCGATTTCGATACGGAGCCGAGAGGCCGCTTCATCGACCAGATCGATGGCCTTATCCGGCAGGAATCGATCGGTGATGTAGCGGTGGGAGAGTGTAGCGGCGGCGACCAGGGCGGAATCGGTAATGCGGACGCCGTGATGGACTTCGTATTTCTCTTTCAGGCCGCGCAGAATGGCGATGGTATCTTCCACTGTCGGTTCGCCGACATAAATCGGCTGGAATCGTCGTTCCAGGGCAGCGTCTTTCTCGATGTATTTTCGATATTCGTTGAGCGTGGTTGCGCCGATGCAGCGAAGTTCGCCCCTTGCCAGGGCGGGTTTGAGCAAATTGGAGGCATCGACAGAACCCTCCGCCGCGCCCGCGCCGACCACGGTGTGGAGTTCATCCAGGAATAGGATGATTTCGCCTTCCGCTGCGCGGATTTCGTTCATGACGGCTTTCATGCGTTCCTCAAACTCGCCGCGATATTTCGCGCCGGCCACGAGTTGCCCCATATCCAGGGCGAGAAGCCGACGGTTCTTGAGGGATTCCGGCACATCGCCATCGGCAATCCGCTGCGCAAGACCTTCCACGAGGGCTGTCTTACCGACGCCGGGGTCGCCGATCAGAACCGGATTGTTCTTGGTGCGTCGCGAGAGGACCTGCATCAGGCGGCGGATTTCATCATCGCGCCCGATCACGGGGTCGAGTTTTCCCTGCCGTGCCAGCGCCACCAGATCGACCGCATAGCGATCCAGAGCGTTATAGGTGGACTCCGGTTCCTGGGAGGAGACGCGCTGATTGCCCCGGTAGGATTTTAAGGCATCATAAATGGCCTGGCTGGTGATACCGGCTGAAGCCAGTCGCTGCGCGGCTGGGGTTTTGGTCTGTTGGACAATACCCAGAAGCAGATGTTCGGTGCTGACATACTGGTCTCCCAGTCGAGCGGCTTCCTTTTCGGCGGCGTTGATTGCAGCCACGGCGCTTCGGGAAAGGGACGCCTGCACACTCCCGTCGCCATAAATCTTTGCCCGTTTCGCCAAATCTTCCGACAAGGCTCTTGCGAGCTGGGCGATATCCACTCCGATCTTTTTCAGCAAGGATGGAACAATTCCCTCCTCTTGTCCCAACAGTGCAAGAAGAAGGTGTTCGCAGGTGATTTCCTGATGGTGATGCTCCTCGGCGAGCTGTTGGGCGTCCCGAAGGGCTTCTTGCGATTTTAAGGTTAATGTGTCTAATCTCATCTCGCCTTGACCTCCTGTATAATTACAGGTCAAACTAAAGCAAAAGGTATGCCACGGTATAGATACCGGAAAATCAAGCAGTTGTGCAGGAGAGGGCAAAAAAGGTGTGCCATTCTTGCACAGATTCGGTTCCCGGAGAGAAATTATGGTTCGACGAAATCACCCCCTTTCTTTTTTGCTGTCCGTTCTTGTTTTGTTTTGCGCTTCTTCCTGTGTAGAGTCAGAGATGACTTCAGTTTTCAATCTGTCTCATAAACAGGCATCTTCCGAACAGGTGGAATCGACGTCGCGAAAAGGAGAAGCCACCCCGGTTCCGGCTCGGGAAAGTGAGCAATCCCCGGATCTGTCGGCGTCGTCAGAGGCCTGGCATAAGAATATCACGGCGACCTATTTCGACATTGCAGAGTATCCCACTCCGCAGACTGCCTGGAACGACTCGGATGCCCTCGATGAAAACCCGTATTACCTGGCTTTGCCGTTTAATGACAGGGTTCCGGGGTTCAATGGGTATGGTCCCTGCAAGAATCGGTGGGTGGAGGTTGTGGTGGTCTCGACCGGAAAGCGCGCATTCGGGCAATGGGAGGATGTAGGGCCGTGGTTTGTGAACGACGTAGATTATGTTTTCGATCCGACCGGCAAGACCCGTCCCTTTGCCGAACTGCATGAGGGGGAATATTGGAATATCTACCGTAGTGACCAGGGAAGCGGAGTGCGAAAGCCCCACAGAATCCTGAACAATGCCGGAATCGATCTTTCTCCGGCCCTGGCCGATGAGGTCGGGCTGGGCGGAAGGAATCAGGTGAATTGGCGTTTTGTGGATGCCTCGGAGGTTGCGGACGGTCCCTGGAAAGACAAGATATCGGAGTCCAAGCCCCATTATCGCCAGACATTTTATTTCCTGTTCGGTACGTCCTATCGCGATTGGGAACTGACCACAACCCGATTTTTGAAATAAGAGTCACATCGGGACCTGTCTACACGACAAACTCTCGGAATGTTACCGTTGTTGTTCCGCAAGGAGAGATTTGCCCCGGCATCCGCCAGATCATTATGCCGGAAAGGAGGAACCAAGATGAAGTTCGAAGCATTGGAGAAAGTGGGTGCGATGAGTCTTTTGTCGCCCTGGGGGCAGAACATGCACCTGCCCGCGGGGATTTTTCATTGGTCAGGACGGGCGAAAGCGGAAGCGGAGATCAACGGAACCATCGGCACCGCCAAAGGGAAAGCCCAACAGGTGTTCGGAACCGGGGGAGACAAGAAAGTCACGATGGCATTGCCGTCGATGAAGAAATACATTCCAAACCTGGACCCCGAGCAGATTTTCCCTTACGCGCCCGATAAGGGACTGCCGGCATTCAGCTCGGCCTGGCGAAACTGGATTCTCCGCAAGGCGGGTGAGCAGGCGAAGCGGCTCGATCCGATTCTGGGGGAGTGTCAGGTTACTCCGGGCATTACGGGCGGACTGCACAACACGCTGAAATTGTTTGTCGCACAGGGAGATCCCGTGGTGGTTCCCGATAAGCGCTGGGAAAACTACGACAATATAATCGAGATCAACCTGGGAGGCAAACCGGCCGAGTTTCCGTTTTTCAGTGGCGACCGATTCAATATCGACGGGATGTGCGATGCAATTCGTTCGGTTTGGAAACGGCAGGATCGTGCCGTCCTGATCCTCAACTTTCCCAATAATCCCACAGGTTATTCTCCGCCACGCGCCGAGGCGGAAGCGATCAAGAACAGCCTGCTGGAATTGACGGCGTCGGGAAACAAATGGCTTGTAGTCATTTTTGATGACGCCTACGAGGGATATGTGTATGATCCCGGTGCGGCAAACAGGTCTTTGTTTTACGAAATGCTTCCGCAGAAGGGGCTGGTCACCATCAAGCTGGATGGGATCAGCAAGGAAATGCTCTGGTATGGCGGCAGGGTGGGGACGATCACGATGGCGTATCCGCCGGATTGGGTCAGTGCCGTGGGGCGGAATGCGTTGGACAAGGAATGGGGCAACAAGTTTGCGGGGATTTCGCGAAGCACGTATTCCAACTGCTCCATGGTAGCGCAGTCGGTAGCGGCAGCAGCCTTGCAGGATATGGATCAGATTCTCGAGGAGAGGAAGGTGTGTATCGGAATCCTGGCGGAACGCTACCGGATTTTCAAAGAGGAACTTAAGAAGATCGACACCACGCGCCTTCAGTGCAACCCGTTTCAGGGTGGATTTTTCAACTTTTTCGACATTGTTCCGAAAGACGGTCCGTCGGCGGAGGATATGGCGGATCACCTGCTCAAGAAATACAAGACAGGAACCATTCCGGTACATTTCGGCTCATTGAACGGTATCCGGGTCGCGTTCTGCAGCGTGGAGGCCGAGGACATTCCGAGGTTGTGCGATAATCTCAACAATGCGGCGAAGGACCTGATGCCGTAGAGGATTTCCATGAAAATTCGCATCATAGTCGGAGAAATCCGCCTGGAAGCCGAGTTGCTCGCCAACGAAACCGCGCAAGCGATCTACCAGGCCTTGCCGATTGAATCCGGGTTCTCCACGTGGGGGGATGAGATTTATTTTTCCATCCCTGTGAAGCGGGAATTGGAGAAGGGGACAACGGATGTGGAGATGGGCGATTTGGGATATTGGCCGCCGGGGAAAGCGTTTTGCATTTTTTATGGTCCCACTCCGGCGTCGGATACGGACAAGCCTGTTCCGGCAAGTAAGGTGACCGTGATCGGCAGGGTGATCGGCGATGCGACGGTTTTGCGGGATGCCGCCGCGTCCAAGATTCGCCTGGAGCCTGTTTCGGCGGAAAGCGAATGACCGTGAGTCGCCCACCCGATTTGTGCGGCGCGTGAATTAAGCGATGAAGAACAGGGCGGCCTTGTATGGACGGATCGGGCCTCTCTATAGTAAGAAAGTGAGTGGCGGAAAGCGAATCGGCTTTGTTGTTTGATTTTTCAGGCCGGCGTAGCTCAGTCGGCAGAGCAGCGGTTTCGTAAACCGCAGGTCACGGGTTCAAGTCCCATCGCCGGCTCGTTGATTTTGGAACACTTCGACCCATCAGCCCCCGCATTGCCCTCAGATTTTGCCCGAATGTCGCCCAAACTCTCGTTCTCTGTCATTCTGCTTGACACATTCCGTATAGTCTGCAGTATGGGGAATGAGGAAATAGACGTCTGAACCCTGATTTCGTGGCGGGCGATTTCACACTGCCGAATACATGGACCCACTCGCCGAACTTCGGATTCGCAGTCACAATCGCGGACCCTGCTATGCCTTCGGTCCCAGACCGGCGATACATTGATCTTCCCGAATAACCTTTCGTGGCCCGCCATCCGAAGCGGTTGACCAATCATGCGGCTCGGCAATCCGTGCAAATTGTTCAAGAACACCCAAAGCACACGCCCGATCATAAATGAGCTGCCAGGCACAATCTCGCTCAGCAACAATCTCGCATTTGCCGTCCCGAGATCCGGCGCACGGTCCGTTTAATAAACGTTTCGCACAACGAGTAATGGGGCAAATCCCGACGAATTCGCCCAGCCTGCAATTACCACAAGCGGCACATTTCTCGGTCCAGACTCCCGGCGCCTCCAGGATACCGATGAACTGCGTGTTCACACCGGGATAGACTGTCGTATTTGGGAACCGATCGGCTAACGCCTGCACACCGGCTCCGCAACCCAGCGAGCAAATAGCGTCATACGGCTTCACGCGGGGAGCAAGAAGATCAATAAAGGCATTCTCGCATTGCCGCTCAATCGTACACTCATCTACAACTACATTGCCCCGACCGATAAGACGAAGCGCCATGCGAAGCGCGGAACCCAGGATCCCCGTCTCGCGTTCTCCACCGGCGAGGCATACCGTAACACAGGTCCCGCAGCCGACAAGCAGAACACGGCTATGGTCCTTTATCATATCCCGAATTTCAGGTACTTTTTTCCGGTCCGCAACAATCATTTCGTCTCTCCTTGAGGAATCGCCTCCTCTTGTATAATGCGTCCGCCCAATTCCCGCTCCTGGTGCAGCCTGTTCGAGTGCAACGGGCTGAGTCCCAGCCGGGAAATGCGCTCGGCCATCTCTGTCACAATTTGCGCGAAGCGTCCCCCTTCGCCGGAAGACAGGTTATACATTTCCAGCCGCTCCGGTTCGAGACCGATTTCCGCCAGTATTTTCTTGGCGCGCTCTACCCGTCGCCGCGCCCGCACATTGCCCTCAAGAAAATGGCATCCCCCCTCCAGGCAACCGGCAACAATTACCCCGTCCGCTCCATACTCAAATGCCAAAAGCAGATGATTGATCTCTACTCTGCCGGTGCACGGCAAGCGAAGTACCCGAACACTCTCCGGGTATTGAATCCGCATGGAGCCTGCCAGGTCGGCCGCTGCATACGCGCAGTAATGGCAGCACAATGCGAGGATAATCGGCTCTCTGTCGGCCATTTCTCAATCCTATTCATTACGCCGGAGCGGTTCCGCCGCCCCGATTTCTTCAAGATAATCAATCGAGCTATCCCACTCACCGGAAGCAACGCGCAGCAGACTCTCTACCGCACCAAGGATCTGCGAGTCAAGGTAGTGCCGAAGCTGGACCGCCCTCGCCGGACACTCCGCCGCACAACTTCCGCATCCCATACAGACTGCCGTCCGGATCTCCGCCTTGTTGAACGAGTTGATTTGCGGGGCCATATACGGGCACACATGCACGCATGTCATACAGGAAATACATTTGTCCGGGTCAACCCAGGCGACCTGTCCGCTCACCGCCATTTCTTTATGAGACAAGATCGATGCCGCCCGCGCGGCTACAGCGTTGGCCTGTGAAATTGTTTCGCTGATGAATTTTGGCGCCTGCGCTGTGCCGCAGAGGAACACCCCCTCGCTTGCAACATCTACCGGTCGCAACTTTATATGCGCTTCCAGGAAAAATCCGTCCGCATTCAACGGGACACGAAGCAGATTCGCTATCACCTGCCGATCCGCACGCGGTTCCATGGGGGCCGCGAGGACCAACAGATCGGGCCTCAATTCCAGATAACTGCCAAGCGACGGTTCCTGTACTCTCACACGAATATCACCGCTCGCCGACACATCCGGCGGGTTATCCGGCTCATAACGTATGAACAAAATACCTTTCTCACGCGCTTCCCGGTACGCCGCCTCCCGGAAACCGTATGTCCGCATATCCCGATACAAAACAACAATACGCAGATTCGCATAGCGCTCCCGCAGGGCCAAAGCATTCTTCACCGCGGTGGTGCAACATACACGGCTGCAATACGGGCGTTCGGCATTCCGCTGCTCTACGCATTGAATCATTACCACAGTCCCGTCGGCGCGAAGAATTAGAGAATCATTTGCGAGATTCTCTGTGAGCTCCAGTTGCGTCACAATCCTATTGTGCCTGCCGTATCCGAAAGTGTGCGGTTTCATTTCAACAGCGCCTGTAGCGACCACAATTACGCCGTGCTCAATCTCCCCTTCAGCCCCCTCAATAGCCAATATGGAGCGAAACTCCCCTACATGTCCGCCGACATGTGAAACACGAGTATTCAAATGGACCGTGATACGTGGATTGGTCGTTACACGTTCGATGGTCTGAAGAAGAAAAGTCTGTACATTTTCCCCATCCAGAGTCCGATGCACACGCAGCGCCGTACCTCCAAGATGCTCACTCTTCTCAATTAAATGCACAGGGAAACCCTGCTCCGCAAGGGAGAGAGCGACGGTCATACCGGCGATACCTCCACCCACCACCAGAGCCGTATTATTCACAGGCACCCTCTCTTCCTGTAGCGGTAACAACTGGGTTGCGCGCCCCACCATCATTCGAACCAGGTCCACCGCCTTCTCGGTAGCCTTTTCCGGACGCCCAGAATGAACCCAGGAACATTGGTCACGAATATTGGCCATCTCGAGAAGATACGGATTCAGTCCGGCATCCCGCAAGGTATCCCGGAAAATCGGTTCGTGCGTTCGTGGTGTACAGGAAGCGACGACTACACGATTGATACCCCGCTCTCGGATAATCTGTTTCATCTTGTCCTGGGTGTCATCGGCACAGGTATAGATGTTATGATCCGCATAAACTACATGCGGTAATCGCCGCGCCTCCCCAACGACGGCTTCAATGTCTACAACAGATGCGATGTTGCTTCCGCAGTGACAAACAAATACACCGACTCTTGGCGGCTCGTCCGTAATGTCTCGCTCGGGCGGATAACTCTTCCTGCGCGTCTCGCTTCCTCGAGCGGGGGCAAGAAGCGACATCGCCCGCGCTGCCGCAGCGCTTGCCTGTACAACCGTATCTGGAATATCCTTCGGTTCCTGGAACACTCCGCCGACATAAATACCGTCTCGCGATGAATCCAACGGAGCCAATTCGCGAGTTCTCGCAAATCCCCATTCGTTTAAATCCACTCCCCACTCCTCGGCTTGTCTACGAATCGATGAACTCGCCTCCAATCCCACCGACAACACGACCAGATCGAATTCCTCTTCCACCTGCTTCAGATCCGATCCGATATAGGTCAACAAGATGTTCTTTGTATCGGGCATTTCGTATGTTCGTGAGACAAGAGATCGAATATACCGAATTCCCCGATTTCTTGCCCGCTCATAGTAGCGGTCACACTCCTTACCGAACGCCCGCAAATCCAGAAAGAACACCGTTACCTCCAAGGCCGGCTCATGTTCCTTCGCAAGAATCGCCTCTTTTGTCGCCGCCATGCAGCACACCGACGAGCAGTAATCGTTACCGCATGACGTATCCCGTGATCCGACACATTGAATGAATGCAAGACGTCTCGGCGTGTTTCCGTCTGAAGGTCGAAAGATTCTGCCCCCTGTCGGTCCGGAAGCGGACAACATGCGTTCAAACTGTACATTTGTTACAACATTCTTTGCAACTCCAAAGCCAAACTCCGCACGACGCGTCGCGTCAAACGGCTCAAATCCCGGTGTCAACAACACAGCGCCGGCCTGCAACTGGAACGTATGACTACTTTCGCTATGGTTAATCGCCCCCGCTTGACAGGCCTGGACACACAACATGCACTCCGAACATCCGGCGCAGTTCAGACAGCGTCGTGCCTCCCGCTGAGCCTCGTCCGCGGTATATGTACATTCTACTTCCCGGAAATTCCCAATACGATCTGCAGGGGCAAGTTCCTCCGTATTGACTCGCGGGACGCGGGATATCGTTCTCTTAAGCCGGGCCACATCTTTCTTGCTGAGCGGATTTGCCTCTCTTTCCGGCAGTCTCAAACCGTCACTTAACGGACGACCTGACAGGTAATTATCAATGGCGCGCGCGGCCCTAGTGCCTTGCGCGATGGCTTCAATAACATTGGATGGCCCGGTCACGACATCTCCAGCCGCAAAAATTCCCTCCTTTGATGTAGCCATCGTGATGTTGTCCGTTACAACGGTTCCCAATTCACTGATCTCGAGTTCAAATAATTCCGCCAGTCTTGTGTCGGCGTATTGGCTAATTGCCGGAATCAGCATATCTGCTTCAAAGAAAAACTCCGTGCCCTCGATCGGCGCCGGCTCCCATCTCCCGCTTGCATCCCGCTCGCCCAGCTTCATGCGAATACACTGAGCGCCCGTCATTCGCCCATTCTCACTGACAACTCTAATCGCTGTCGCACCCGCCATGATTTCGATGTTCTCTGCAAGTGCGCCCGCAATTTCCTCCGGCGCGGCAATCATTTCATCGCGACATCGAATCAATATCGTAACTGTTTCAGCCCCCAAGCGCCTGGCTACTCTTGCGGCATCGAACGCCGTATTCCCCCCACCGACAACCATTACACGTTTTCCTACCTCTGCCCCTTCATTCAATGAGAATCGTCTCAGAAACTCTACTCCATAAACGACTCCAGCGCACTGCTCACCGGGGATGCCTAATTTCCGGCTTTCATGGGCGCCGGTCGCGATAAACACCACATCGAATTCTTTCTCTATCTGCTCTCTCGGAATGTCCTTTCCGACAGAACTTCCCGGTAGGAATGTTACTCCCAGCTTACGAATCGCGGAAATGTCCCTCTCCAGAATGTGGCGAGGCAGCCGATACTGTGGAATACCGACCGCCAACATACCGCCCAGAACAGGTAATGCCTCATAGACAATACAGTGATGCCCGGCGAGAGCTAATGAATGAGCAGCGGCCAGACCCGCCGGCCCGGACCCGATAATGGCTACGGATTTCCCACTCGGCTCAGTCCGGTTCGGCTTGTCCGATTCGGGAAAGAGATCCATTGCGAATCGTTTCAGTCCGCGTATATTGATCGGCTCATCAATCTCGCGCCGACTGCAGAGAGACTCACACGGATGAAAACAGACGCGACCACAAATCGAAGGTAGAGGATTATCCCGACGAATCACATCCGCTGCCTCCTTAATTCTGCCCGCCGCGATCAGAGCCACATACGCCTGAACACTGGAGTCGATGGGGCACCCTGTGCTGCACATTCCGCGACCGTTCTTGCGGATCACGTACGCATTCGGAGCGGCCTGTGCATAGACCCGGTCAATTGCCTTTCGGGTCCCTATCCCCGCGTCAAAGGTACTCGGCAAGTTAACCGGACAGACAGCCGCGCAATCACCGCACGCCGTGCATTTGTGGATATCAACATAGCGTGGCCGCCGGCGAACCGTAACCCTAAAGTGCCCGGCTTCTCCTTCAATACGTAACACATCCGAAAGGGTAAATACATCGATATTGATGTCCCGCATACATTCCACAAGTTTTGGAGAGATGATGCAGGTAGCGCAATCCCCAGTTGGAAAAGTCTTATCCAGACGGGACATTCCGCCACCCACTGCCGGGCTTTCCTCTACCAGGTAAACACGGAATCCGGCAGCGGAGAGATCGAGAGAGGCCTGAATCCCGGCGATTCCCCCGCCGCAGACCAATACCGCACCGCACAAATCGTTCGATCCTCCCGAGGCTGAAGGGCAACCGTTCGGATTCATGATCGTTTGCCTCCTTCGGCCGGATTCAGAATCCCGTGTTTCGCTAGAAGCGGCATGGCATCAACCGCCGGAGCCTCCAGCGCCAATTCATCCACCGACAGCCCCAACGCCAACCCCAGTAGTTGTGTAATGTAAAGAATCGGGATCTCCGGGACCTCACCGAACGACTTCCCGATATCCGCCTGGCGAAGGTCAAGATTGGATTGGCAAAGCGGGCACGCAACGGCGATACATTCGGCTCCGGCGCGGTGCGCCATTGAAAGTAACCTGTACCCGAGTCGTCGGACGACATCCGGATCGGTAATAGAAAGACTTGCCCCGCAACATTCCGTCTTGTATGGCCAATCAATCGCCTCGGCTCCAACGACGCGCAGCACTTCCTCCATACAGGTCGGGTATTCCGGATCGTCGAACGCTACTATTTCGGGAGGCCGCGACAGGAGACAGCCGTAATAACAGGCCACTTTCAGACCGCCAAGCGGATGTGAGACATTCCTTCGAATTTCCTCTGTTCCCAGATCGTTAGCCAAGACATCCAGGATGTGCTGGACCTGTACAGAACCGTCATACGGCATGCCCGTGATTCTCTCGGCACGACTGCATTCCGCCGGATCATGCGTGATCTTATAGTTGGCTGTCCGAAGGCGGGAGTAACATGAGGCGCACGCCGCCATCACGGGCATCCCCATGTCCCGTGCCCTGAGCAAGCTGAACACGGGAAGCGCCACGGCTAACGACGCATTGCTGGCATGTGCCGGTGTGGAACCACAACAGATCCAGTCGGCTATCTCATGCAACTCCAAGCGGAGGGCGGCGCAAACGGAAAGCGTGGATTTCTTAAAATCCCAAGCCGTTGATTCCAGGCTGCAACCGGGGAAAAAAGCGTATTTCACCGATTTCTTTCCTCCTCATCCGCTCTCTGAAATATCTCTGTAACCTGCGCGACATTAGCCGATCGTGGGGCTAACACAGAAAGTTTCCTTTTTGCCAATAATTTCCGCGCTTTGTCCAGGTCGGTAAGAAAGTCAAAGCACCGGAATTTGTATGCAGTAAGCATCCCCAGTTCGAAAATCCGCCCGTGCCTGCGCACGCTCGAAAGAAAAGAACGGTAAAACGTCTCGCCCCGCTTACCGGGAACTCGCAATTTACGTCGGGCCGCGAGGATTCGAAGAGTATCCATCACGGTAGCAACGTCGATCCCCATCGGGCAGCGGCTTGTGCAGGCTTCACACGATGCGCAAAGCCAGATCGAGCGACATTTCAGTACCTCCTCCTCTCCTCCGAGATGGATTAGCCGCATAATTTGGCTTGAAAGAAGATCCATTTCCCGGCCGATGGGACAGCCGGCAGAGCATTTGTGGCATTGGACACACGCGCTTACAGGTGTACCGCTGAGTCGCTCAACCTCGCGAAGGAACGCGATGTCTCTCCACTCCAACGTGTCGTTCATCTCTTATTCGTCCATTTCATCCAAATCCGGCTCCTTGACCGCATCCTTCACGGGGACTACTTTACGATAAACTTCTGACGGGCTCCGCAGAACCCCGTCTACTGTGAGCAAATCGCGCTCCACCTTAACTCCGAATAGCCGCTCGTTCTCGCGAAGATACGGCAGGATTACTTTCCAGTCCGCGCCGTTTACAGTCTGATACACACCACCGTTCAGCTGCTCATTGACAAGTGTACGGTAAGGGTCTCGAATATAAATCGCGCCCCCGGAGGCTAACGAGAGCAGGTTACTGCCGGGGTAAGGTAAATCCAATGGAACCACATTTCCGTCAACATGAAATCGAATTCCATTCACAATCGCAAAACCGCCACCCTGCAAAGGATTGCCCGCCATAAACGACTCGCCCAGAAAATCGAGAGCGGTTCCGTTGATAACGACCCTGGGGCGCCCCACCGCATTGATCAGTGGACGACCCGCTGTATTCCCCATCACATAGATTTCCCCTCCTTTTGCGCCGTACAGGAACGTCTGGCCCACATCCCCATAGATGACTACCTTACCGCGCTTCGCGATCTGGCACAGCTGATCCTGAGCATTACAGTGAACATACACCTCCAGGCCGTCGATCCCGGAAGCCAGGTAGTCACCGGGATTATCATAACAATCGATGCGCAGCCCGTCCGTATTGGGGCCGAATCCGACTGCATGAAAACGGGTTCCACGTGTATTGTAATGAATCAGGTGTCGCCAACCGAGTGTATAGGCTTCGACAGCCAGCCTTGCATCGCATTGTTGCCCCTCCGCGGAGAAACCGCGCGCATCAATCAACAGCACGGTCTCTCCCGCCAGAGGCCCGCGCAGTTGTCTTCGGGAGTCCCACGTAATTCTTCTACACGCCCCCTCGCGGGAATCACCGAGAAACGGTTGTCGTCGAAATAGATGTTCGAGGCCATTGCGGAATACCATGAGAACGGAACTACGTTTCTTGTGCCCTGTCGGGTATCTCCGGTCCATACAGGCAGTTAATATGTCGATTCCCAAAAGAGGTAACCTGACCGCCGTCTGTGCGACAATTTCATCAACTATCCAGCGAAGTCGGTTGTAATCCATGTCCACGACGGAATCCCGCATGTATTGAAATAACTCGTCCGATGAATTTGAGCGAACGGCTTGTTGAATCCTGGAAAGAGCCTCTTTCTTTTCTTCCGGCGGATTGACCGCGATGGAGAAATCGCATGACACCTGCCCCGGAGGAACGGTGACCGCTTCGCCAAACTTGTTCGTTACATGAAGGTCGTAGCCGCCATTGTCTCCCCTGCCGTGTTCATTCGGAACCACATTCATGAGAAACGCGCCGCCGTCGGTATGGCTGCCGCCCCGCGCGTTCCAGTACAGATCGGCGACCGGACAAAACCGAGAATCCTCCCCGGCGAGACTTGCCAGCGTTGCATCAATAGCCTGTTTCTCGGAACAGATCAAGCCGATCGACACCTCGCCTTCCTGGAGAGCAAACACTTGCGGGCGGAGCATCGCTGTATCGGTAATTCCCAGCAGTTGAAAACCACCCTTGTTATCAAGAACGCGCGCAATAATGAAGAACCACGGTCCGTCCGGAGAGCCGTGAATATGCGACGCCTGGATCTGACGATAGATGCGGCGTTTTTCGGCAGGCAGGCGATCAACATCCAGTTCTGCAGTCGGGGCTAATGCTTCAATAATATATTCGATGGGATACTTGTACACACGGTGAAGCAAATCGAATAAAAGAACGGAGACTTCCGTATCGGTCAGGAATTTCGGAAACAGGTGTCGCTGTGCAAGGTATTCGGTAACGGAATGGTAATTCGCAAAGTCCCCATTATGCACAAGCGCCTCGTTCATGCCGATGAATGGGTGTGCCCCGCCCGGATGCCAGACACGGCCCCGAGTCGGATAGCGCTGGTGCGCCAGCCAGACATGCGCCCGCAGTTCTCGCATCTGGTAATATTCCACCGCCGCTTCCGCATACCCGACTATTTTGATAATAAACAGATTTCGGGCATGAGACAGCACAAAGGCACGTTTCTCTCCCAGGGAAGAATAAAAACGATCGTTCAGCCGATTGGAATTCTGGAAAACAAATTCATCCTCACTCTCGCGTTCAGTGAGGCCGATCAGATTCTTTTCCTCGACAAACCGCTCAAGAATAGCCGATTTGACGCGGACAAAATATCGAGCAACGTCCGGGGGCCTGATCTCGAGCAGAGCAATATCACGATAGTCATCCACAGTGGGGATGATCCCACCCTGCTGCACATCGAAATATGGTTCCAGGAAAGTTTTCTCTACTTCGCCACGCGCCGTGGAATCCAGCAAGGCAATCTGAAGAATGTAACTTTCCTCGAGTGTTCCTCGCGAAACTCTCAAGTCTTCGGGAACGAGACCACATGCGGCAATTCCACCTCCTTTACCGTTGCCTCGGTTCCGCATTTGGATTGATGGTTCATAGATGTGTTTGCCGCTTACGGGGATGGTGCACGCCAATCCGGTAACTCCGCATCCACCTTCGGCTTCGGGGCATTTTCGGAACCAATCAGAAAGTGGCGGACGAAGATCCGACCGAGCCTGAATATATTTCCATACCCGTTTATCCATCGATTATCCTTCGCCGGAATCTTCATTCTTCATAGTCAAGATGTCCGAGCAAATCCGTTCGCCCGCGTAAGGCGGTTACAGAATCGAGACCCAGGCGATACAGAATGTCGATCAGCATTTCGCGCCAGGCGTTATACATATTCACCAGTCGCTGTGTGCACCAATCGATTGTGACCATTTCCAGGAGTTCCGTGTCCGTGGTACAGATTCCGCGCGCGCATCCCCGTCCGCTTTCACAGCATCCGCAGCGAACACAGCCGAGGGCCACCAGCTCCGCCGTCCCAATCACCACACCGTCCGCGCCCAATGCAATGGCCTTGGCCATATCTGCCGGTGTACGAATTCCGCCGCTTGCGATCACATTTATCTCATCCCGAACCCCCTCGCCCAGCAAAAACCGATGAACCTGGTTGATCGCATATTCAATCGGCATGGCTATATTCTTCTTCGCGATGTTCGGCGCGGCCCCGGTTCCGCCGTAGCTGCCGTCAATGTGGACGATATGCGCCCCGGCACAGTACACTCCAACGGCTACCATGTCGATATCCGCCGGAGTAGACACTTTTGCTGAAAGCAAAGCGCGCGGATTCACGTGCGAAATCCAGTCCAGATGTTTCTTGTGGTCCTCAATCGAGTACACGCTGTGAAACGGAAACGGCGAGAAAAGGGATGTTCCCACAACCGCTTCCCGCATCCGCGCGACCTCCGGCGTGTTCTTATCGCCCAGCAGATGTCCGCCGAGGCCGGGTTTTGCCCCCTGCGCGTATTTCAATTCAACGATCGGGGCACGTTGGATCGTGTCCTCGCGCACACCGAACAATCCTGTAGCCACTTGTGTAATGATATGGTCGGAGTACGGAATAAGTCTTTCATGATAGCCGCCTTCGCCCGTAGAGGTAAAGGTATTCCATGCTGTTGCCGAGCGAGACCTGCCCAGTAGAGCGCGGATATTCGTGGATCCGAACGACATCCCCCCGCCATACCAGGGCACATCAATCTTTATTTTCGGCCGTGTATCCTTTCGTTTGTTGAGCAGTATCTCTGTCGAAATGTCCTCCCGACGGATATCCGCCGGTGGGTGGTCAGGGTAACGGAAGTACAGGCGGTCGAATCCCCCGCCTGAATTGCCGATCTCACTTTCCAGGTGGGACGGCGGAATCCGGCCGGTTTCCGCCATGGCCCACGTAGCGGCAAGCAGATCGCCGGTCCAACGACAGTCCCCAAGGGTATCAAAAGCCGGATTCCTGAGAAGCGAAAGCGCGCCCTGCGGGCAAGCCTCAATACAGTAATGTTCCGTGTTCGAACAATCGAATCCGATACATCGGTAGTCTTGCGGACGAACAATCAATCCGTCCCCATCCGGGCTGGAATGGACACCGTACGGACAAATCTCTACACATCTGCGACACCGGATACAGGTTGAGGCACGATGGATACTGAATTTGCCGATTTCATTTCGGTAACGGGACGGAGCCGGGCGCACTGCCCGGGAGACCTCCGAATAGTCCGGCGTGGGTCGCTTCTTCTCCGTCGGTGTTGAAAGAACGGCGGCTTGTGCAGCATTCATCGTAGCGATTACGCTCCAATCCGGTCTTTCCGTTTGCCGAAAAGTCTGCCGAAGTTGTCTCGCTCTAAATCCTCGAAAAACATACTTCGACCCGTTTCCCCGCGCAACCGGCGCACTTCCCGGATACCCATTGCGCCGAGCATTTCAAGCATCTGGTTGTACCAGGCTCCCATCAGGTTGACGATGCGTCGAACCGCATATTCCGGTTCGATCCGTGCGAGATCGACCGGACAGATTTCCCCGCGTTCGCATTCGCCGCACAACCGGCATTCCAAGGCTACCATGAGAGGAATATCAACGGCTACAAGATTCGCGCCGCAGATGATCGCCTTCGCCGCATGTTCGGCGAGGGCGATACCGCCGGATGCAATTAACGTAACTTCGTCGCGAATTCCTTCCCGGACAAGAGCGCCGTGAATCTCGCGCATTACATCGCGAAGGTGTCGCGGATCCGAAGATTCATGTTCCATCCCATGCGGGTCGAAATCGAATTGAATCACCTCTACACCTTCCCGGGTCAATTCAACGGCTCGTTTGTGGGATTTGGGAGTCGCCGGCGCACGAACAGCGACTATTTGATCGGGATTCTTTTCTTTTAGAGATTTCTGTACAGAAACAACGTTCGGCGAATCGGCTAACATCACCATCGCAGCGGAATTGTCGGCGGACGTCGGCGCATCTTCCGCGTTTCGATAAAGCGGGATGATATGCCCGGATTCCGCGGGGATTTCGTCGCCGGGAACAATTGCCATCAAGCCGATTTCCGAGGCCGCCCGGATGACCGAATAGCAGATCGCGCCCTTCTGCCAGGGTTCCGGGACAACATCGAAAATAACCGGGAAAGGGATTTCGATTAACGTCGGAGGCGAAGCCGTCGGTTGCCCGTCCTGAAAGGAAAGATAAGGCAGGGTTCGTCCGATATCTACACTGGTGCTGATGTACTCACGCCCGTGAATACCGTCACGAGTGGGGCGGACAATTTCGGACATATCCGTCCACATCGAATCGAATCCGGGACCGCTGAACGGCCCTCCGTATCCGGAGCCTGAAACAGGAATCTTACCGGTTTCCGCCTGAAACCACGTGGTGAGAATAATATCCGGCGTATAGTAGGAGTCGCCGAGCTGCATGTATTCGGGATTAACCACGCGCGTCAAAATCCCTTTGGTACAGTTTTGGACGCAGGTTAAACAACCTTTACATTGATATATGTAGTCCAGGTAACCCGGTTCATCGTGAAGGATATCGGCCTCTTTACGGTAGAAACCGTAAACGCAGCTTTTCTTGACACAATTGTGACAACCGGCGCAATCCTCCCTCCAATCCACGATGCCGAGTTTTCCGACAGGACGAAATCGTGGGGGAGCCGGTTCGGTATGGATGTGGTATTTAGCCGGCACGTTCAGTCCACCCCAAGCCCCGATGTTGCCGTGACTTCCAGAGCGGCGTCGTCATCCCCTGCGCCATCGATTTCAAAACCGCGTACGCCCTCCAGCCCGGAGAGTTCGCGGAGGGTCTCCAGAGCGATCGCAATTCCCTCAGTCCGCTGCGCATCCGGACCTGATTTCGACGCAAGACGTTGAAGAACAGACTCAGGAACTACCGGATTGGGGCGTTCCGCCACGAAAAAGTTCGCCTGTTCGACATTTCCCAACACGCGAATCCCCGCAAGAACGGCAACTGTTTCATGTATACGCACACGGACAATTTCTTTCCACCATGCTTTGAATCGTTCCAAATCAAAGACGGGCTGAGTAATCAGAAAATGGACTCCGGCATTAACCTTCTTAACCAGGCGCATGATCTGCAATTCCATCGGATCGGCATACGGAGCCGCCACACCACCCAGGCAGAACGGACCGGCGTTGTCGAATCTCTCCTCTCCGACAACGGTTCCATTCTCAGCCAATCCCGCAATCGCCCGGATCAGTTGGACCGAGTCGAGATCGAAAACATTCCTGGCCGCGCGGCATCGCCCCAGGGTCTGATGGGTTCCGCCGGTGCAGAAAACGTTGCGAATACCCAGCGCATCGGCTCCCAAGCAATCGGAAATCAACGCAATCCGGTTCCGGTCCCGTGTCACAAGGTGGAGAATCGGCTCGACTCCCTGAGCCGCAACCAATGACGCCGCCGCAAAAGCAGACATGCAGACTCCGTGCCGATTGTCGCTGATCCCAAGCGCATGAACTTTTCCTGCGTACCGTTTCACTGTGGCGACCACAACGGAGGAATCGCTGCCGGTTGGAGGGCAGATTTCCGCAAGAAGAATCCGTTTTCCCGATTCGATTCGTTCGTGTAAGGCCGTTTTCTCTTTTGCCATGGTTTTCAACCGGGGGAACCGGTCGGGAGATCATGCCCGACATTGATAATCCTGCCGTATTGCCTCCTGAAGTGAATTGACACCGAACGGCACTGGGCCAAGCCCGCAAATCCGTTCCACCACCGCATGAATTCGCTGCTCAAACGATTCGGGAGATTCCCGAGGGGAAGATTCCAGTATCTGCGCCCGTTCCGGTTCCAATCCGATCTCGCCCAGCAGGCGCTGTACGGTCTGAACGCGAATCCGGGCACGGTAGTTCCCCTGGGCGAGGTGACATTCGCCCGACGGGCAGGTCACTACGCAAAAACCATATCCCCCGCCTTCCAGCACATGAAACAAATACTGGATGTCCGTCTTACCACTGCACGGGATTTGCCTGACCTGAACCAGAGCGCCGTTCAGTCGCCATTGCCGCATCATACGTGTTCCAGGCGGAACGCAGTTGTGGCAGACATACACAATGACATCAGGGCGCATCGGTTCAGGCATTCCCATACCCTAATCGGCCTTCAAAAAAACGTGAAGAAATGGAGTGGATCATCAGGCAAGCGGCAATCCTTTGCGGATCGCGAAACAGCCCATGGAGTCTCACTCAAATGCGCCTTCTTATACTACCTGAGAAGGGAAGATGTCAACGGTTTCAGCGCCTGAAACCGCTCGGTTTGGGCGGGAAAAAGCCCGGGACAATGTTGCACATGTCCGCATAACCGTCGCCTAAATCTTCCAGGGACGGCGATATCGCCGTTTCAGGAAACGATTCGCCTGATTGTTTCCGACAAACCGCTCCTTGCCGTCGTCCCAAGTCAGGCTCTCGCCGGTGCGGAATGCAATCAGTCCCAAGTGCAATCCCTTGGCCAGTTGATGGGCATAAAACACATTGCAATCGGGCTGTTTTCGGCTCTTAATGCAGTCCAAAAACTGGCGAATATGACCGGGGGAGGGTTCCAGCGCCGGGGTATTCCCCAAATCAGGGTTCTCGACTTTCTGGTTGTCGAGATAGACCTCGTGGGTGTCATAATTGGTTACCACCGTGCCTTTGGTTCCCTGAATCATGCAACCGATGCCGCCCAAATGGAGGAACCCGGGAATCCCGGTCGGGCTGAGCGTAAACACCAGTGGGACACCGTCATAATCATAGATTACTTCCATGGAGTCCGGGGTTTCGCCGATATCATGGGCGAATTGTTCACCGCCGACGGCGGCAATCGTGCGTGGCGCTTTCAAATCCAGCGACCAGTAAGCAATATCGCTGATATGACACCAGAAATCGGCGAACATCCCGCCCGAATAATCCCAGAAATACCGGAAGTTGAAGTGGCAACGTGCGGGGTTGTAAGGGCGCTTTGGAGCGGGACCCAACCAGAAATCGTAGTCCAGACAGTCCGGCGGATTCGTATCCGGCGGATAGCCCAAATCGCGAAAACCGGAGGTCCTCCAAACCTGAATTCGGGTGATATCGCCCAGGATTCCCGAACGGACGACGCGCACAACCTTGCGATAATTCTCGCCCGCATGGATATGGTTGCCCATCTGGGACACCCGCCCGTTTTTGTCGGCAGCCTCGCACATTCTGCGGCCTTCCCAGAGCGAATGGCTGAGCGGTTTTTCCACAAAAACATCTTTGCCCGCCTCACAGGCCAGGACAAACGGGATTGCGTGCCAGTGGTCGGGCGTGGTCACACTGACCGCATCAATATCGTTTCGGTCCAGGATCTCCCGGAAATCCTTGTATAAATCGGGTTTCCGGCCCTTGGCCTCTTCGCAAATCGACGCCGCTGCATCCAGATGCTCCCGATCCACATCGCAAAGAGCGACAACCTGGGTATCCTCCTGGCGAAGGAACTCTTTCATCCGCCCTGTTCCCATCCCGCCCACACCGATGCAGCCGACCCGGATGGTTTCGTTCGGTCCGACTCCGGACTGGGCCTTGTGGTTAAGGGCCGACAACACCAACGCCGCCGTACCGGTTGTTTTCAGAAATCCTCTTCGATTCACTGTGTATGCACTCATTTTCAAAACCTGTTCCGCCAAGTTTGTTTCCCGAACCGCGCCGGGGCAGTCAGGCCATTCGGGCCGGCTGTATCGCGTACCTTAGCATGGATCACGCTCCTGAGAAAATGTCCGGGCATCCGCCCAGCAACAGGCACAGAGGCCCGTCCCACCAGTCTTTCCAGTAGGCCAGGCGTCCCTGCCTGGTCAAGAAAGGCAATCCGCCTATTCCTGCCAGGAAATCTTCAGTCCCAGATCCTCTGGTGGCTTGGGAATATAATACAAATCGAATTTGCACCACCCCGCGCCGCCGGGGATATCGTTAAGATACACTTTGGCCGTGAAATTGTTCTTCTCCGACGGCTGCTCCAGAATGAACGGGTGCATTGGACGGGATTCGATGTCTTTCGGAATCACCGTCACCCGTTCCGCCGGAAGCGGATTGAGGATTTTCGAATCGCTGAAATACATGTTGTCCCAAAGCAAATGCTCGATCTCCATGGCGCTTCCATGGATGCTTAAAACATCCATGCCGTCAACACGCGCCTCCAGGTGGAGAACGGGCACGGCCTGATCTGCGTATTCCGCAAGCACTTCCGCGTATCGTTTCTGCTGCTCCGCGACCGCGATTTCAATTTCCTGACGAGAGGGGGCTTTTGCCAGGCGAGCCTCCGCCTTCTCGTGGTCCACCAGAATCTCATCGACATTTTTCAACAACTGCTCGATTCCGAAAAGCTGGTACCGGAATCCGGGAGTACTTTTGAATTGATCCAGCGTACTTTTCAGTTGAACGGAAAGCGACGACAGTTTTTCCCGATTCGATTCAACCGGGTCTTCCCGATATTGAAAATAAGCGAAGAACGTTTTCACATAGAGATTATTCGCCTGGATCAGCAGTCTGGTCAATTCGAGAGAATTGGCGACATTCTCGGCAAACTCCTGATCTTTGACTCGGGCCTGAATCGCCCGATATCGTTCCTGCATCTGTTTCGCGGTGTCCAGACCGTAGTCCAGATCGTTCAGGGTCTTGGCGATCCACGGTTTGCAACTCAGATAAATCTTTCGCAGAAATTCGACATGCTCTTTTCCACCGTCGATGCTCGGATATCCCGGAGCCACAAACATGCCCACACGAATCAGCGGCAGGGAATTGAAAAATCCGTACGCCACCGGCTCGATATACAATCCATATTTATAGGCCACCGGCGACATCAGGCAAATTTCCGCCATCTCCTTTGCCGCGTCTCGCCCGAAATAGATCGAGGCAAAATCCTCGGCAATCGTTCTGATATCCTCATTGTGATCCCATTCCAGGCGGAACGCTGTGTAGGCAGTCAAGCCTTCGGTATCCCAGGTTTCTTTGCCGGGCATATCGAAACTTGCGCCTTTCAGGTTGCTGTCTTCCACATCCAGCATGGTTTGCAGACCGGCCTGATAATACGGACCGGGGTATGTCGGAAAGACGTTCCCTCCGGCGTGATAATCCATGGTCTCAAGCACCACCATTGTGTTGTGAGGAGTGATATTCACCGTGGGGTTGTATCTCTGATACCACCAGCGGTCATTCTGGGTGAAACTCGGAATCAGGTAGAGATTCCGGGTCGGCACATCATTTGTAAATGTTCTTCGAAATATATCCGGTTGCGACTGTTGTTCGTAACAATTGGTGTTCCAGGTTCGTTGAAAGAGCAATTTATTGAATTCTCCGACTACAACATTCGCCAGCATTTTCACATAGGTGCGATACCGCTTCTCCAGACTCCAATCGCAATTCTCTCCCTGGTGCATCGGATCGAATGTTGTGTAATTTCCCCAGTAGGATTGTTCTTCCCCGGTGAAGCTGCACACACCGTCCAATTCAGGGACGGCCTGGAACAATCGGCGAAACTTGGCCTGCACGGCATTCCAGAAACACGGGTCCGAGGGGGAAAGCGTGGCTCCGAATTCCTGAAGTATAGAGGGGTGATAGGTAAACTCCGTCCCGAACGCCAGGATTTTCAAATGAACGGAATGGGCATACGCCGCCAATTCCCTTGTCTGTTCACGGAACTTCTCATTTTCCGTTCGTTCCGGTTCGGCATTCCATGGAACCAGTCGCAGGGGATTCTCTCCGTAAACCGTATTGAGCCCGTAACGCAGGGCACGGTGGATATCCTCCCTGCTGTTGACCACCCGCCGCGTATATCGAATCTGCATGTCGGGTTCCTGCACAAGATTCAACTCCGGGATTGTGCCGAGAACACGCAGGCGATCCCAGATCCAATATAGCCCATAGATATCCCCTGGGACGGAACCTCCAGCCACCACAACGATTCTCTTGCCGTCGCTCTCAACGGTTGCTATCTGATACCCTTCCGGGTGAATGCCGGTATCAAGCGAAATCAGGCCTTTCTTTGCAAGGGCCTCCACCTGACGGTTTCGGGAACCGTCGCCGACCAGGATGGTCCTCGGAAATTCCGCATCCTGCTCCTTCCCTTCCTGAAAACGGACTCCATGATTTTTTCCCAATTCCACAAGGTCCGTAAAAGCCAGTTTAATTCCTTCCTCCCGCCAATTTTCATCGGAGGCAACAATCCGCCATTCCTCCTGCGCCAAGACGGACTGCACAGATATCGCCAGGAAACACAACAACAACGGAATCCAAAAACGGTTCATGTGGGCAACCTTTCTGCATAATTGTGATCGGAAGGAGAGCCTCTATTATGATTGAACTCACCTGGGGCAAAATCGGGCTATATTATGACAAGATCAGGCACAGGAAGAGGGAAGCGCCCCGAACACCGGATAACCATCTCCCGCAAAGATTGCGAGTTGTCCTGAGCCTGTCGAAGGGCCATCCTTTTGAAAATTTCAGAAGCCGGTTTTTCTTGAATATCAGGATCTTCTCCGGTTTTTGACTTCGGGGTTTCATAATATATTTGAAAACAGCTACTTGTTCTGGGGGGATTCTATATGGCATTTGGAACAGGAAGGTGGTGGTCAAAAGATGATTTCTACGGTGGTCGCGATCCGGGAACAGGCAGGCGGTATACGGGCATGTATCCCGGCGGTGAACGACATGACCGGTTTTGGCCCCCCCGGAAGCCCCAAGCCGCTTTCTCACACCTTTTCCCAGCATTTCCTTTCCGCCGAGCGATAAGCGATATCCATCACACGCTGAATTTCCGCTGCTTCCGGGATGGTCGGCGCGGCTTGTGCTTTTCCGGCGATAGCAGCCAGAAAATTGTGCAGACAGGCCACATGCGCCCGAAGCCAGCCGACATTGAGAGCGGGCGGATTGAACTTCCCGCCGGGATCGGGATACCGGCTCACGGTCTCGATTTTTTTGAATCCCCGCATTCCGCCCATCGGTTCCCCCGGATCACGGGTGTCATAGACTTCCAGCCAGTTGGGGTCCATCAGGTTAAAACGGATGGCCCCCTTCTCTCCGTGGATCTCCACGCGAATCTCATCATTCGCGCCGGTGGCCAGTTTCGTGGCCTCCACCGTTCCAAGGGCCCCTTCCTGAGTTCGCAGACACATCACTACATGGTCATCTACATTCACAGGGACCATCTCCCCGGTTCGGGGATCGGGGCGTTCCGGGAACGCGATCAGGGTCGCCACTGCAACCTCCGCAAACGGGCCGATCAGCCAGTCAACCAGGTCCAAAACATGCGATCCAAGGTCGTACAATACTCCTCCGCCGCACTGGGACTTGTCCAATTTCCATCCCATCGGCTTGTTGGGATTGATGGAGCTCGCATGAAGATAACACGCGCGGAAACTCAGTACCCGTCCCAGAAAGCCCTCCTCCACCAGCAGCTTGGCGCGCATGGTGCAGGGATAAAAACGATTCTGTAGCGCAACTTGGGTAACCAGCCCCTCTCTGTATGTTTCCAGCGCATTCAGCATCGCCCGGCAGTCCTCATAGCTCGCCCCCAGCGGCTTATCGCAATACACATGCTTGCCCGCCCGGATCGCCTGGATTACCTGATCCCGGTGCAGAGCATTTGGCGTGCAAACATGAATAATGTGGATATCCTCACGGGCAAGGAGTTCGGCATAGTCCGGCGTCGCAAACTCGAAACCGCCGATCCGCATCGCCTCCTCGATACTCTCCTTCCGACGCACACAAACCCCTTTCAATGTATATCGAAGAGGCGGTTCCGTATAAAAAAAGGGGATAGTCCGATAGGCGTAAGTATGGGTCTTCCCCATGAATCCGAAACCGACAATCCCGACTCCATATTCCTGATCGCTCACCCTGCCTGCTCCTTTCGTGATACCGAATTGAGGGGGTCTGTTCATCATCACAGAAGACCGCTGGGACTCAAGGCCCGTTCTATGGTTCCCGTCCTGTGTATGCTATAGTCCTTCGCGTTTGTTGTGAAAAATCTCCGGACTTCAGCGGACAGCCGGTTCAGGAGCGGACAGTGACCAGTCAAAACAACGCGAAACCGGGAGCGAAATGCTCTCGCCGGGATTTTCTGGAACGAAGCGGCGCCGCCTTGGCGACTTCGACGTTCGCAACTCGTTCCGCGCTTGCAGCCTATACACCCCCGAATAAGGTGCGGATCGGTGTGGTCGGCGGCGGATTTGGATGCAGTTTCCAATGGCATTTGCATCCCGATTGCCGGGTTGTGGCCGTTTCCGATCTTCTCCCGGAACGGCGGGAACGCCTGGTGAAGACCTACGGGTGCGACAAGGTCTATAACTCACTGGCAGAACTTGTGAAGGATAAAGATATCGACGCCGTGGCGATTTTTACGGATGGCCCCCTGCATGTGGAGCATGTGGCCGACGCCATGAAACACGGCAAACATGTTATCAGCGCTGTCCCCGCCGCTTACGGAACGATGGAACAGGCGGAAATGCTGGCGGATACGGTCAAGAAATACGGCTTGACTTACATGATGGCTGAAACCAGCTATTTCCAGCAGAAAACCATCTCCGTACGCCAGTTCCAGGAAGAAGGTAAATTCGGCGAGATTTTCTATTGCGAATCGGAATACCAGCATGACGGCCTGGAAAGTATGTTTTTCGACAAAGACGGGAAAAGAACCTGGCGGTACGGTATGGCTCCCATGCACTATCCCACCCACTGCACGGCCCACCTGATCAGTGTCACCGGCGAGCGCCTCACCGAGGTGGTCTGCCATGGGTGGGGCGATGACAGCCCCATCCTGAAAGACAACGTATATCACAACCCGTTCTGGACCGGTTCCGCCATGTTCCGAACGGACCGGGGACACGGGTTCCGCGTCAATGTCTGGTGGAAAGGTGCGCATCGCGGATGCGAACGCGCGCAATGGATCGGAACCCAAATGAGCTTTTATTCCCCACATCCGAACGGTTACGGCGCCGTGATCATCCGCAAGGGCAATCAGACAGAAAAGGACGACGCGGGCTTTGTCAGGAATCTGCCGGAGTTTGAGGAATACCGGCAGCCGGAATGGTGGAAAACCGACATGCTGCCGGAACCGCTTCGGATCGAAACGGGCCACGAAGGATCGCACACATTTCTCACGCACGAATTCATCGAGTCCCTGACCCAGGGACGTCGCCCGAAAGTCGATGTCTATGAGGCGCTTGCCTACACCGTGCCGGGGATCATCGCTCACCAATCGGCGCTTCAAGAAGGCGCTCTGTTGAAAATCCCACAGTTTGAACGCCCCGAATGATTCTCATAAGGAGATTACCCGTGCATACGGTAGTCAGAATCTGCATTATCCTGCCTGTTCTTGTCGGCGCCCCTGCTCTTTGGGCACAGGATCAATCGGCTACGGATCTGCTGCGCGAGGTAGCCTTGAAGGGCTGGATCGCATACAGCGCGCGAAGCGAAAATGGAACATGGGATTTGTTTCTCTCGCGACCGGACGCATCGCATCGCCTGAACATCACCAACACTCCGGACTATGAGGAAATCGCGGCTCGTTTCTCGCCGGACAGCGCAAAAATCCTGTATCGCCGTCTGCCGAAAGGAACGCCCATCAATCACGACCTGTGGGGATTCGAGGGAGAACTGTGCATCTCCGACTCTACCGGAGCCAATCCGCAAATCATCGGTAAAGACAAAGAATTTCCATGGGCATCCTGGTCTCCGGATGGTACGCAAATCCTTTGCCTGACACGGAAAGCCATTCAGATTGTGGATCTGGCCACGAAAAAGGTACTCCGTGAGTTTCCGCGACAGGGAATCTATCAGCAACTTTTCTGGTCGCCGGATGGAAAATGGTTTGTCGGCACGGGTAATGTCCAGGGCAAAAACTGGCGTGTCGTTCGAATGAATGCCGAAACAGGGGAACTCAATGTAGTCACCAAGACCCAGAGCTGTACACCGGACTGGTTTCCCGATTCCCTCCGAATAATTTATTCCACACGCCCCGAAGATCAAAAGAGCAATAACGGGTATGGGTGGACTCAGCTCTTTTTTGCCGATGGGAGCGGAGAAAATCCGCAGCTGATTTACGCCGAAGAAGGCTATCACATCTATAGTGGGACCGTATCCCCGGATGCCCAATATGTACTGTTCACCAAGTTGCCACAAGACGGCGGTGGAGCGGAAGGCTCCGGAGCTCCGGTGTATCTCATGCGCATGAGCGATGCTCCCACAATTCACGGCGAAAGCCCGGAACTTCGAAGTCGGTACCCCGACGCTAAGAACGGAACGATTGCACATTTATTCCAAGGATGGGAACCCTGTTGGACATACGCGGAAATCATCAAAGAAAAGTAACATCCCGAATCGCACAATCCCTGCACCGCTTCTTGACCGGTTGTCTACTTCTTTCCCTGTCACTGGCCCTCCATGGCTGCGGACAGAAAGCCGATTCCGGCGAAGACGCACAGGTCACCTCAATGGGTAGTTATGAGGTCACGGCAAAATTGTCGGAAATTCGAGGGGAGTTTCCAGATGATCCCCTGTACGATTACGCATACGTCATGAAATACGAGGTCATGCAGGTGCATCGCGGGACGATCGACTCCAACGTTATTTACGTCGGGCATTACAAACCGCTGAAACCACGGTCGGCCGTGGCCGATGTCCGTTCCGGCGAGATCGGCGGAAACCTGAAGACCTTCCGTGTCGGAGACACCCACCGGATCGCGCTGGAGGCTCCCATTGAGGACTATTTTATGGGCGGCATTATGAATCCATACTCCGAGGAATACTCCGGACCTGTGTACTGGGCTGTTTGGACCAACCTTGTGATTCAGTAAACTTACATGATTTTCACATCACACATCTTTATTTTCTATTTCCTTCCGTTCGTTCTCCTGGTCTATTACTCACTTCCGGTGAAACGGAATTTCTTCCTGCTCGTTCTAAGTTACATTTTCTACGGCTGGTGGGACCCGCGCTTTGTTCTACTGATGTTTCTGGCCACGCTGGTGAACTACATTTGCGGCAGGATCATCGCCGCCGCGCCGGTAGGATCATCCAAACGGTACTGGGCTGTGTTTGCTTCTGTTGCGATCAGCCTGAGCATGTTGGGATTCTTCAAATACTTCATGTTCGTGCAGAACAACCTTAATTTCCTCCTGCAAATCCTCGGATCAAAGGTCTTCTCCATCTATCAGGTCACCCTCCCGATCGGAATCTCGTTTTACATTTTTCAGAGTTTGAGTTACACGGTCGATGTCTATCGCGGAACCTCCCCGCCGGTCCGCACCTTCTGGGACTTCGCCTGTTTTGTCGCGTTGTTTCCACAGTTGATCGCCGGACCGATTGTTCGATACAACACCATCGCGGATCAGCTGGCCTCCCGTGCGCACACCCTGGACAAATTCACCTCCGGCACCGCCCTCTTTATTCTCGGCTTTGCGAAAAAACTATTCCTTGCCAACATGATCGGTCAGGCCGCCGACGCGGCGTTCGGCGCCGAAACTCTGTGCGCATCCGATGCCTGGTTCGGCGTGGTCGCGTATGCCTTTCAAATCTATTTCGATTTCTCCGGCTACTCCGACATGGCTATCGGTCTCGGGCGAATGTTCGGGTTTGAATTCCCCCGGAACTTCGATGCCCCCTATCTCGCCGACAGCATCACCGACTTCTGGCGACGATGGCATATTTCGCTATCCAGGTTCTTGCGCGACTACCTCTATATCCCCCTGGGAGGGAATCGAATCGGACCACGCCGTACCTATGTCAACCTGACTATCGTCATGCTCCTCGGCGGTCTTTGGCACGGCGCCAGCTGGGTATTTGTCATCTGGGGAGCCTACCACGGCCTTCTTCTTGCGTTTGAACGCTGGCGGGGAAAAGAAAGCCTCTACAACGTCCTGCCGAAACCTTTCCGCATTGCCATTACATTCGTTTTGGTACTATTCTCCTGGGTTCTGTTCCGGTGCCCCACCCTGGAAGGAGCCGTCCAATTCTTCAAGGCCATGTCCGGAATGGCTACAGCAGAAGGCGGTTCCGTTCTACTAGCCGGCGAATTATATACCCAGGGCAATTTCCTTATGATGGGATTGTGCGCCATCCTGGCCTTCCAGCCGGTTCAGGCATTCGACTGGGTTAAGAACCTGACTTGGGCCAGGATGTGTTTCCTGATTGTTCTCTTTTTCTTTACCCTTATGACGATGTCCGCTCAATCCTTCAATCCGTTCCTGTACTACCAATTCTAGGAGAACCGACATGCCGCTGAACCGACCCAAGATGTTCTTCCTGAGTATGTCGTTTCTGCTCATCATTTTCAGCGTGCCGATCATTCAGTCCGTAATGGAATTGGCCCGTCACGAACGCCCGCAATGTATCGATATTCTGCTCCAGCCTCCTACGGCGGCGAATCTGCGACGATTCGAGAACGACCTGGAAAGACTCAGCTGGTTCTCCCGGGAATTGCAGCCTCTCATGCGATACCTTCAATTCATCGTACTCAAAGACGCCGGAGAGAAAGCGCTCCTGGGGAAAGACGGCTGGTTCTTCTATAAAAGCGGCGTTCGTTACCTGACCGAACCATGGCCTCCCCGCGGGCATTCTTCGCAGAAATATGAAGATCCACTTCCCGCTATCCTCCGCTTCCGCGATGACCTTCTGGAACGCGGAATCCAGCTGCTCGTAATCCCCGCACCGAACAAATCCAGCATCTACCCTGAACAACTGACCTCACGGGCGAAAACTATATCCGCTCCCGTTTACACGCACACCCTGCAGGTTATCGACCTGCTCCGCGCAAACAACGTCGATGTACTCGATTTATTTGATCTGTATTCCTCACAGAAAAACGATTTTCTGTGCTACTTGCCGCAAGATACACACTGGTCACCGGAGGGTATGCGTTTCGCGGGAACCACCGTTGCAGAGATGCTTGTGAGCCGAAGCTGGATTACAAAAGGCGATAGCCAATTCGAACGGAAGATCATCCGCCTCCACCGGTACGGGGATATCCTTCGAATGTTGTCGAATCCCATGATTGAACGTCTCTACTCCCCGGAGGAACTGAACTGTACTCAGGTTGTTCAATCGCAGAACGGCCGATTGTTCGCACCTCTACCGGATGCGGAAATTCTTGTAATGGGTGACAGCTTTCTCAGAATTTATGAACAGGACGAACCGAAATCCGCCGGATTTACAGCGCATCTCGCGTATGAATTGCAGCAACCGATTGCCGCGATCATCATTGACGGCGGGGCATCCACGCTCGTTCGACAGCAACTCAGCCGGAAACCCGATCTATTGAAAAACAAGAAGGTCGTGATTTGGGAGTTTGTCGAACGGGATATCCGCTTCGGCCTTGAGGGCTGGAAAGTCGTTCCTCTACCTCACACCCCGGCTATTTAGTTTTTCCGGCACCGTATCGGATGGAGCCATGGTACATCGATTTCCTGCCGATTGACTAATTTCAGGAAAGTCGTCCGAATCGGCCTGCCGATCCAAATTGTTTTCGCATCGCCATCCGGGAAGCCGTTCTTTATATCGGCGACATGGAGTCGAACAAGCCGCCTGCCGGAGCGCAGGCCTTGGAGAAATCTCGGCGATTGAGGGTCGAATTCATACCCCTATCTTTGATTCCTTGAAGGAGGAACTCAGACCATACAGAATAACCTGTTCCGTGGAATCCGGGACAGGGACAGACAGCCTTGGATTGCGGAAAACTCTGATTATCCCTACTGGACAAAACGGGTGAACTGTCCTAATTTCCTGTTCGGCGCCATGACACATCAAACAGTGAGTGTGGAAGCCTGTTCGGACTAGAGACAACATTGACAGGAAGGATATCGACCATGCGAAGGCGCGATTTCATGATTACACTCGGAACAACGGCAGGAAGTATGTCACTCGCAGCACAAACCGCCTTGGGATCGCAGCCGGGAGCGCCGGGCGTCAAGCCCCCGGCCTTGGTGATGGGCGCGTTTGTATATCCATCCACCGAATCGCTCGACAAAGTGGGCTATTACAGCTGGCCCGGTTCCGGGTTCAATGCGGAGGGCCGGCAAGCGGAATACATGGGACGGATTCGAAAAATCGAAGAAAAACTGGGAATGCAGATTCGCATGGAGGAAAAGCCGCTTGAGAATGAAGAGGATGTTACACGATTTATCCGGGCCGCACAGAAGACTCAGCCGGACGGCCTCCTTTTGATCCTTTTCAAAAAGGGACATTGGAATCACGTCCTGCGTATCCAACAGGAAACCCAAAAACCGTCCGTCATCCTGGCCGGCCTTGGGATTCTCCTGGTGGATCATATCCGGCAAGTCCATGAGACTCCGGGGATCTATCTGATCAATGCATTGGACGATCTGGATGCGGTCGAAAGCGGCATGAACGCGATCCGGACCGCACAATGGATGCGGGAAAGCCGAATTATCAATATCGTGAAGAAGGAAGCCCAGACAACCAGAGTGCCGCATCTCGGAACGGAAATACGAACTGTTCCCATTGACCGATTTGCCGAGATATTCCAGCGAACCCAAGCCGTCGGTCCTGTTAAGGAACTGGCCGACGGGTATTTGAAGAATGCTGTCCGAATTGAGGAGCCGACCGAGGCCGATGTTCTCGAAGCCGCCAAAACCTATTTTGTATTCAAACAAATCCTCCAAGAGGAACAAGGCGATGCCGTGATGATGGATTGCCTCTCGGGTATTTCAAAACCACCGAAACATGTCCCGCCCTGTATGGGATTCATGAGCTTGCGAGATGAGGGTATTGCCGCCGGTTGCCAGGCAGATCTCAATCCGACTCTTACCATGATGCTGATTCAGCAGTTGTTTAATCGGCCTTCGTTCCAGCAGAATGCCTCCATGGATACCGAAAATAATCTCTATTTCGGCGCGCACTGCACCTGCCCGACAAAACTATTCGGGCCGGATCTGCCTGCTGAGCCGTACATCCTGAGAAACCACGCCGAGGCGGGTTGGGGATGTGTGCCCCGTGTTCTCTGGAGACCGGGCGAAGAGGTCACCATGGCCCTTTACCAATCCGGTGAAAGTCCGTCCATGATGATTTATTCCGGGAAAGTCAGGAGCTGCCCCAGTGTCCCGCCGACCGGCGGATGCCGCACCAATCTCAAGATGACCGTCAATGAGGTAAAGGACGTATGCGATGTGAAAGGGATGCATCAGTGCATCTTCTATGGAAATTACACGAAACAACTCAAGACGTTCTGTCGGCTGTTCAATATACAGGTCGTGGTTTAGGGGCAGATAAAAATCCCTCATCCCGACCCTCTCCCGAAAGGAGAGAGAAGACGCGCTCTCCCGCCGTGAGGGCAATTTTATAGCGGCAATTCACGCAGGGACCATTCAGGAATTGCCCCTGCCGTCATTCCGGCGCAAGCCAGAATCTACCGTCCACGGAATGGGCGGCACCGGCTTCCAGCCTGTAGGGCGACAATATAATGGATGAGAATAAAACTCAATCGCAGGACACTAAAACGACTTCCCCTCGTGACGATCATTAAACTTGTAGATGTCGCAGTTACTGACGATACCGTTCGAGGGATGATAATAACACCATTCGATAGTCAGATTCGGCCCCGGCGAGAACAAGAACCAGTCCCACCCCTCATCCTGGTATCCGCCCCTTCGGTAGCGTTCGCTTTCGTAGGCTGCCCAGTAGTTGTAATCATGACCGTAAACCGCATCCAGGTTCTGGCCGGTCAGGTGTTTCTTGAATTCATCCACCGGAACAGAGGACAGATAGGCCACCGGGCTGGTCAAACGGACAAGGGGACGCGGGGAAGTCGTGTACAAACTCGGCGGGTAGTTGTTGGATTCGAGACGGTAGGTTTCCAGGGCTGTTTCAATACTCCTCATGTCCGCATAAGCGCGAACGACCCTGGCTTTCATCTGGGCATTGAGAAAATTGGGGACCGCCACAGCCGCCAGAATGCCGATAATGGCAACGACAATCAGCAATTCAATCAGCGTGAAACCAGATCGTTCTTTCACATCAAGGCCTCTTTCGGAGTGTTTCCCTCAAAACGAAACCAGACAATGCCAGATGTAAATATAGGCCAACTGGTCAATGTCCTCCCATTTCCGACGGACCAGTTCTTCATCACCACGGATCGGCGGAAGTTCCTTGATTTTTTCTTCCCAGGGAATACAAACACCCGGTTTCCATTTCGGTTCTTTTTTGTCGGACATAGTCGCTGCTCCTCAATAGACTCCATACTCGCGGGTGAACTCGGTCATTGCCCGGACATTTTCAACCCGGGCATCGTTCTGGATGATCGCGCCGGCATCCATAATGTAGCCGCCGTCACGGGCTACCTCATCGATGACTTTTTTGCAATATGCGCGTACTTCATCCGGCGTGCCGAAACTGAGCAATGTATTTGGAATCCCGCCGCTGATACAGAACTTACGGCCGATTTTGCGATGAGCCTCGAACGGGTCGGCCTTATCGGCATGATAGATAATACTGGCATCCGGCAGTTCGGCAAATGAATCCAGGTGCGCATTCCAGTCCCCCTCCGCATAAAAAAGCACCTGATGCCCCCGGGACCAGATTTCCTGAATAATCGGCTTGAGTGTCGGCCAATAGAATCGGTTGAATTGCTGCGGCGAGATGAAAGGAACACACCCCCGGTGCATCCAGATTGAAATCGGGACGTTCTTTTCGGGATCGGCTCCCCCCAGGGCGATATGAAGCAGATGCGGCATAAGCGCCTCACATGCGGCGAGAACCTTATCGGGACGTTCCAGGATATCCATCGTCAGGCCGATATACCCACGCAGTTTATCGGCAAGAATATCAAACGGCGCTTTGAGAATCCCCGAGATGGCTGAAACAGTCCCGGATTCGGCTCTCAGTCGCGCCGCCTGCGTTTCAAACGAACTGAAATAAGACAGCATTGCCATCCCGCCTTTCAAGAATGAAAGGTTGTTGCGGTACGAGGTGGGCTGCCCCATGGGACTGACATCCTTTGAGACACGCGGAAGCCAGACATTGAACAGGAACTCTGTGGGACTTTCAATCAGCTGGTCGTACTCATCCGCTCGCATAAACGCCGCCTCTTCCGATGGTTCCAGATATTGAAATCCGGTATCCGGGTCCAGTTCGATTCCCGGCGTGGCGTAATATCGCAATCCGATGGCTTGAGTTAAAGCAGTCCAAACATAGACCATATTCCCCACCACAGCATCCCAATCGAAATCGGCAGCGCATTTCCGCACCGCCGCAAAGGCTTTCTCGTAATCATGCGTGACCTCCTGGCAGGTATACCCGGCATATTTCGCCGTAAACTCAGCGGCAAACGGTCGAATCGGAATCCGATCCGGTTTTTCATTCCGCATGGCCGTGACATAGCGTTTCAAACGTTCCGCGTACAGCTGTTCCATACCGTGAGCCATATTCAGGACACCTTCCCGGGCAAAATGAAACCACAACGGGAATCATGGAGGCTGCGGATTCCGATGTCAATAGAGAAGCAGGCAGGCGGTTATTCCGCGACAGTCCAGGCGGAACGGAATCCGATGAGGTTCCGGCAAATCTCGGGATTGCTTTTGATCTGTTCGGATTGCATATACCGACGCGGTTCGCGTTACCCCATCGGAGCGCACAGAAGCCGATCGCTGTACTGCCGCACTCCAAGAGTGTGCCTGGAAAAGGGAGTTCAGGTTTTCGGGTCTTTTCTGGAGGGCTTGCGCGGAGATTGTCTCGGCTGCGGTGGCGATTTCTTGACCGCGACAGGCATTTCCACCACTTTCCGTGAAGCGGGCTGATCTTTCGGGCGTTCCCGCGCAAACTCGGATTTCTCGGCCAGAACCAGAACCTCCGGCTGCACAACCAGTTCGCCGAAGAAAGTACCTCCTGCCCGGATTTCAAGGCGCTTTCGGGCCAGGAGACTTCCTTCCAGAAGCCCGCCGATCACCACATTGACGGCTTCGATATCACCGGTCGTTTCCCCATTAGGGCCGATAGTCAGGACTTCCCCGCATCGCAATGTTCCCCTGAACTTGCCGTCCATTTCGATTCCGCCGCCCACTTGAAGATCGCCCTCCATCGCTACATCGGAATCAACCACGGACGGCTGTTTGGCAACACCAGGCCCGAAGAGTTCCGGGTCTTCCGCCTCAGGTATCCCGCCATTCCAATCGTCGTTTACATCACTCATCAGACCGGCTCTGTTCTTTTCCCTCTCCCGCCGGGAGAAGGTTGAAATTCATTCAATCATCGTAGTATCCCGGTATCTCTGCCGGACTGTCAACCCACATGGGTCTACTCTTGCCAAGATCTTTATCCACCCTGGCTGCCGGTTTTCCGGAAAGTAAGGATTTCGCATCTTTGTCGTAATTATTACCGGACGAACGGAAAATTAAAAATGAAACAGGGACCGGTGTTGTAATGCGAGCGGTGGAAACAGTAAACCGGTCCCTGTCCTGGAGGGGAAGGGGATTAAACCCTGCTATGTGCTATACCTGCCATATCACTATGCAATCAAGATGCCAGTTCCGCAAAACACCTGCCGTTGCAACCGGCCATGACAGATTCCCTGCTTAAACAAAGGTGTCTTGTTTTTGGTAACATCTTGATTCTACAGGAGTTACCTCCGCGAGCCGTTCGTGAATTCATATCGCACAAATCCTGCACAAACAAAATATATTGAGTTTCAAGAAGGCATTCGGGAAACCATCACCAGTTGTCAAGCGCTGGCACGGGGAATCAAGATATTCTGTACAGTGCAATATGCACAGTGAACAGTGCATATTGCACTATAGACTTTTCGGGTCCTTGTCCTCAACGAAGGAAGTTCCCCAAACCATGCTTTCGCATCCATCGAGCCAGGGTGTTCCGATGGACCCCAATCAGCGAAGCCGCACGAGAACGGTTCCATCCGACCGAATCAAGAACCTCGCGCAGACGATGCGAATCCATGGGCTGTCGAGTTTCCACCGGGGTGACAGCCCGCATCGCAGACCCCCGAAACAGCTCCTGGGGAAGGTTGTCCAGGTGGATAATTCCATCCCGGCAGAGCACAACCGCATGCTCCAGTGCATTTTCCAGTTGTCGGACGTTACCCGGCCATTCGTGGTGCAGAAACAGATCCATGACTTGGGGATCGATAGCCTTGATGGTCCTGCCGAATCGCTCTTCAAATCGGAGCATGAAATGGCGAATCAGCAGCGGAACATCTTCCCGCCGGTCGCGAAGAGCCGGAAGCCGCAAGGTAAAGACATTCAGACGATAATACAGATCGTCCCGAAACAGACCTTGCATGACCAGCTCCGACAGGTTCTTGTTCGTGGCGGCCACAACGCGCACATCGATTTTAATGGTTCTTCCGGACCCCACCCGTTCGATCGCCCGCTCCTGGAGAACCCTCAGCAACCGCAGCTGAATCCGTGGCGACATGTCCCCGATCTCGTCGAGAAAAATCGTCCCGCCGTTTGCCATCTCAAATCGACCCAGTTTCTGCTGCGTGGCTCCGGTAAACGCTCCCCGCACATGGCCGAACAGTTCCGTTTCGAGAAGTGTTTCGGGCAATGCGGCGCAATTCACTTTCACCAGCGGTCCCTTCCGACGGGCGCCGTGATAATGCAGGGCCTCCGCCACCAGCTCCTTGCCGGTTCCGCTCGGTCCCTGAATAAGCACAGTGGAATCCGTGTCTGCCAGATGGCGAACCATATCGAAGATTCGGACCATGGCCTGGCTTTTCCCGATGATATTCTCAAATGCAAACCTTCCGGAAACCTCCTGTTCCAGTGCCCGAAGACGACTGATATCGCGGATCACCAGGACTGCCCGCTCTTCAGTCAACCCTTTCAAAGGCGTCACGCCGATAATATAGGTCCAGGAGCGATCCGCGGTGGTTCCCGTGATCTGGTATTCTCGGATGAATTCTCCGCTTCGGGTGGAGCTCTCCACAAGTTCGGAAATGGCCTCACGACCGCCCCGACAAAGATCGTGTAACGACTTTCCTACGGCATTGGCGGGCAAGGTTCCCAGAAGAGAACCGGCCGCGCTGTTGATCGCCAGAACCTTCCCACGACTGTCCACCGTAACAATTCCATCATGCACTGAATTGCGGAGATGTTCCTCCAACATCATCCGTTCTTCCTCCGCGCGCTTCTGCTCGGTCATATCACGGAGAACCGCAACCACACGCGTGGCTTTCCCCTCCGCCGTCAGGACCGGATAAAACCGGATGTGCAGGCTCTGACTTCCCAGATCGGGATACCTGTACCGCGTCTCAAATTCCACTGTCTCGCCTTGAAAACAGCGGTCCAACTCCGGCTTGACTGATTTCTCAAACAGGTCCCTCCCCAATACCTCCTCAACTCGATGCCCGATGATCTCCTCCCGTGTCATGTTTCGGTACTGTAAGAGGGTATCGTTTACGAGACGGTATACATAGTCCTGATCCACCACACAGATCAGGTCCTGTGACCCTTCCACCGCCTTTTGATATTCCAGCAGGGTCGCCTCAATTCGCTTTTTCTCTGCGATTTCGGTGCGGAGGCTTTCATTGGTTTTCGCCAATTCGGCGGTTCGAACCGCAACATGCTGTTCCATCTCAATTCGCGCATCCAAGAGTTCCCGGTTCAACTGGGTCAACGTATGCGTTCGTTCGGCAATCTGACGCTCCAGGCTCTCCTGGATTCTGCAGAGCGACCGTTCGCCACATTTCCGCTCCTCCAATTCCACCAGGAGTCGCAGATGCCCCTCTATCAGTTCCTTGGATTGCCGCATCAGGTCTTGATAGACTTGGGAATACTCATGGACCTTGCCGTCAAAAAGGCAGATCGTACCGAAAATCTCTCCATCCGTCCACTCCAGGGGAATACCAAAATAGGAAATGATCGGCGGTTCGGAGTCGATAGCCGGTGAATAATCGGGATCTTTCCGCAGGTCAGGGATGAGAAGTGGTCGACGGCGTGCCATAGCCCTTTCGCAAAGGAGTTTGCCGTCTCGGTGGAATCTGCTCCCCTGTTCAAACGGATTACCCTCCGTGCAGCTGGTAACAAGTATCTCCAAATCTTCTGAGAGGATTCGGGTAATTCCGGCAGCGGGAACACCACAGACCTTGGCCAGAAGATCCACCGTTTTCTGCCACCTGGCTATTATCTCTTCCGGGATTTCCGGTTTCATCCGCAAACCGGACAAAGAGAGGGAAGAGATCGGGCCGGAGATATCGGCTCCAGGACTGTTGTTTTCCTCAGACATCCTTCACCCCCTCCGACAGTCCACTGCCGGTCGAGTGGTCCCATACAGACAGGCCCGGCGGACTTATCCGCATTGTACCGCTTCCAGGGAATCCCCGGCAACGGATTTCAAACACGCAAGTCGAGGATCTACAACGGAGACTGCCGATCAAGTTGTCGATCCCAAGTCTTCCCACTTCACAATACGGGGTTCCCATTTCCTTTGTGAACGGTCGTACATGGCCATTCCTCCCATGATTCCCATCAGCGTGCCGATCCGAGCCGTCTCCAGGTCAGCCAGCGGTTTCTCGCCATTTTTTATATGGCGCGCAAATCCTTCAATCTCCGTCGAGGTGCCCGCATCCCAGTCCGCAGCCGGTTCGGTAAGCTGTTGCGGTTCGCCCATGCCGGACCGGGGATAAATCATCGCCTTGGGCAAATCGACACCGCCTTTTTCGCAATAAACCCAGAGTTTCTCGCCGGTAAACTCCTTGCAGCAATTCATCAGATGGGTATAAGAGAAAACAACATCTCCGGGGAATCGGAAAGCTACTGCGGAGTGATCCTCGGCGCAATGCTCCGGCGCTTTCTCATGCTGTTCGGTAACAGCCCCCATGGCCTCACATTGAAGCGGTGGCTGCTGCATCACCCACGCCATCGTATCCGTATGATGGCACGCCTGCGCCAGGAACCAGCACCCGGACAAATCCATGTCCAAATACCTTCCACCAACACCCCCCTCCCACTGCCACATGCCCTGCAGAAACGTGATCTTTCCCAACTTGCCGTCATGAATATGCTGAATGCACTGTTGAAAGGCGGGGACGTAATGACGCTGGAATCCGATCTGATAGATCGTCTTCACACTTCGCGCAACCCGCGTAACCTGGTCGACTTTTTCCACCGTGATCTCGACGGGTTTTTCACAGAAACAGTGAACACCCGCCTCCATAACCGGAATGGCGCACTTTGCATGGTTGGCCTCCTCCGTGGCGACGATGCAGGCATCCGGTTTCTCCTTTTCCAGCATTTCACGAAAATCGAGATACTTCCTCGGTGTCGGTTTGAACTGTGAACAGATCTCCAGCGCAAGGTCCATGCGGTCTTCCACCAGATCGCAGACCGAAACCACCTGGAAATCCGGGACATGCGTCACCACCGTCAGCAGGCGGCGTCCGCGACCGCCGGTTCCGATAATCGCTAGGGAAATCTTGTCGTTCGCGCCCAGAATTCGCCGGGGAGTGCCCAACGCAAGCGCTGCCACCGAAGTACTTTGAATAAACCGTCTGCGGGAAACAGATTTTTCGCTCATCATACCTACCTACCTTCCTTCCGATCGTTTCTCCATCGCGTACCGATGGAATAAGGTTGCCTTACAGCTGGGGATGATCCATAGAACCCGCGCATCTGTCAAGATAAAGCGCGGAGCGACATCCCGTGGTTCCCTCCGAATCCTGTACGAACCCGACCTGTCAGAAATAACCGGCAGCGGTTATGGTACAACCTTGATTGCCCGCGACAGGACTTCTCCCGCCATCCTTTACTGAAAAGCTGTTCGGGAGGGTCCCTGACAACTAACGCTTCCCTGATTCCTCAACACCGCCGATACTCCCACCTATTCGGACACCGCCAGCGCCGGCCTGCTCCCCGGAAGCGACACAACAAAATGAACCGTTTCCGTCTCCCCTTCCAACGACATACAGGTCAACCGATGCGCCCCCGCCTGCAAATCTATATACATGCCTCTGTCCGGTCCCGTATCCCCGATGTATTGGTCATCCAAGTACCAGTGCAAAGGACTATTCTCTACAGAAGCGCGAAGCCGGATTCTATCGCCATCCGGCTCGCCCGTTAAAACATACTCCGCCCCATCCGATGGTTCCAAAATTTCCAGGTCAATCTGTCGCGCATATACGGGCACGCATGAATGTAATCGTACAGGTATTTGCACGGCCGCCAAATCCCACTGACTCGGCGATGCGGGTCGCCGCTCGACTATCTTCACCCCTTCTTTCCCGCTCATCGGCTGATGCATTTTGCACGTTCGATGCAGATATTGTGTACGAGGCAAATACACTGTCCGCGTATTTTTGCACCATTGTGAGGCCGGTAAGCCGCTTGCCGCACACACGAGTACCTCATGAAGTTCGCCACCCGTCTCCGGCCATTCCGATGTTGTCTTGAGCGGTAAGGATCGGAATATCTTCCCCGCCGGCGGCAGGGCTGCACGAGCGCCGACCAGCAACTCCGATGAACGCGCGTCATTGTTCCCCACCCATACACCGACTACATAATGCGTATTCCACACGAACGCCCACGCATCCCGCAGTCCCCACGACGTACCTGTTTTCCAACACACACGAGACGGCGAATGAACCGCATTCATATCCCGGTCCAACTCCGACGGCAGCGGCTGTTCCAGCATCTGATAAAGCATCAGACAAATACCGGCTGAATAGATCCTTCGCTCCCCATCCCTGCTTGAATCCCGAATGGTTCGTAACGGACGGTATACACCGAGATTCGCAATAGTACAGTACGCCGCAATAGCCTCTTCCAGTTTCACTTCGCAACTTCCCAAAGTCAGTCCAAGCCCATAGTAATCCGCCGATTTCGTTAACGTTGTAAATCCGATGTCCTTCAAGTGACTCAAGAAGGCCGCCGTGCCGATCCGCCGCTGCACGCTGACCGCAGGGACATTCAGAGACTTTCGGAGGGCATACCCGGCGGAAATTGTTCCGTTATAGTAGCGATTGAAATTCTCCGGCCTGTAAAGACCGACATCCCACGTATCGTCTATTAACGTTTCCGAGGCATACAAGCTGTTCCGCTCCATGGCCAGGGCATACAGAAAAGGTTTCAGAGCGGAACCTGGGGAACGGGGAGCATCGCACAAATCCACCTGCCCGCCCGGTACATCATAGAATCCCGCCGATCCGACCCGCGCAAGAACCTCGGCTGTTTCAACATCGACTACCATCGCCGCCGCGTTTTCCACACCGTTCCCAAGATTCCGAACGCTGCGGCGCAGGATTTCTTCGCATTTCTCCTGAATGGCCCCGTCAAGTGTAACGGTCATCGGGGAACCGGCGCGAATTGTGCCCTTAACGCGCATCGCCAAATGCGGTGAGTGTTGCGGAAACTGTGAATATCGCACCTGTATGGGCTGTTCCCTCACGCCAAGAAGTTCCTTCCGGTCGATATACCCTTCCTCGTGCATCCGCCTCAGCACATAATTCCGCCGCGCCAGTGCCCGACTCGGATGATTCAATGGAGAATAATATCCCGGAGCCTTCGGCAGCCCAGCCAGCAAGGCGGCTTCCGCTATTGTCAATTCGCCGGCGGGTTTCCCGAAATAACGTCTGGACGCCGCCTCGCAGCCGATTAGATTCCCGCCGTAGGGGGCACGGTTCAAGTACATTTCCAGAATGTCATTCCTGGAGAAGTGCAGGGATAATCGAATCGCCTCAACAGCCTGGTAAACCTTGCTACAGGAGCGGTTGTGGGCAGCACACGTCATCTTCACAACCTGCATGGGGATTGTGGACGCACCGGAAACAACGCGGTGATGGACAATATCCTGTACCAGGGCGCGAACAATTGCGAAGGGATCGACGCCGATGTGAGAATAGAACCGCTGATCCTCCGTACTCACTGTGGCCTGGATCAATCGCGGACTGATTTCCTCTATCCCGCGCTCAACACACCACGAGTCATTCGCATTGAGATAGCAATAAAGCAAATTGCCGTGCCGGTCTCGCAGCTCCGGAGAAACGTCGGTTACCCGATAATACTCCTTGTCCGGCGGCCAGGATAAACAAATAATACCGAACAGAACTAACGCAGAAACACACAATACAACCCGTCGATGAACACCGGCGAGCTTACAGATGGCAGCCCATCCCTGTAGAACTCGGCAGACAGATTCCCGGTAGTTATTCATCTCGATATTTCAATAGTTTCCGGGGCGGAGGATCCTTGAACCAGCGGGTCGTACATACACTCGGCATGGACAGCCGGAACCTGATAATTACCCGGAGTAATCGCCCGGACGGCGTAACAATAGTGCCGGCTTCCGCCGGGCAGATCGCGGAATGCAAGGATAATCCGGTCGTCCCGGATATCCGTATACGTCGGGGCGATAATGTTCGAAATCACATCCAGCTCGGGTAAGGCATCCGCATCCAGCCGGGGATTCATAATCTCGAAGCCCGCCGGGAGGAGATCCACAACAACCACATTCTTGAGATTCTGATCGCAGGAGACATCCAAGCAAATCACGTAATCATCCCCATGCTTAAATCGCCTGGAGTCCTGTAGAACAGCCCGGTTCGTGAAGTATTGCCGCCCCATGGAAATCCCATTCGACACGGCCTCTCGAATGGGATCTCGGGGAATGCCCTCCATTACGACATTTGCGTAGATATTCGTATCGCCCGTGTTCTTTACGATGAACTTCGCCCCGCCTCCTTTGTGCTGTTGTTCGCAAATGTCCATTCCCTGTATTCGTGTTGTCAGCGGCTCAACGCCTGTGGAGTACGAGATTTCGGCCATGGCAGCCGCGGTGTTCACGCCGATCTTCTTCATGTACATTCCCAGGGCTGTTACCGCGAAAGCAGTCTCATGTGTTATGTAATGCTCCCGGTTTCGCAGATACATAGCAATCCTCTCGGCCCGCTCCGCTAATGTAACCGGATCGGTGTTCATCTGCAAAAGAGAAAGCAACTCCACCGCATCATTCCGAATTTCGGAGTTCAGGGTTCCGTCCTGCTCTGCGAACAGATACGGCTCGGACGGCGACTGCGCCATATACATGCGAACCCTGTCGTACTCTTTCGTATTGAGCGCCAGGGCCGCCGCAAGCAGATATCGGGCCGCGCGCGGCAACGGAATCGCATCGAATCCGGCAATCCGGCTGATGGCGCCCTCGTCGCGTGCCAGCGATAGCGTATACAGAGCATAGGCTCGCTGGTACAGGCCGGACTCCGAAGAGTCAGCCGCATTCCCTGCCAGCGTATTGACGTAATTCTTTAACAGTTTATACGCATTGCCGGGAATCTGTACACTCGAGTCGTCTTTCACAAGCGTCAATAAATGGAACGCGTAAATCGAGCCATAGGGATACGGATCGTACCAACTGGGCCAGCTCGCAAGCCCGCCCGACGGAAGTTGCATGGCAAGGAGTTGATCGATCCCTGCTTGCAGATAGGCCGGCGTGTACTCAAGGCGCCCCGGCCGTTGCTGAATCAGATCCGCACGCTCTTTCAGAACGTACAAAGCCATCAGCCGTGAGGTCACTTGTTCGACACAGCCATAAGGATAGTCCAGGAGATAGGACAAGGCTTTCTCCAGCTGAATGGCCGGGCTTGCCCCGATACGGACGTTTATCTGGAACCGTTCATCTTCCAGGAAACGGTCATTCACAATCTCCATCGACTCGGAAGGTTTAACAACGCGAATATCGGCGGCTAGTTGATAGGCAGCAGGCATTTTAACCGGTAATGGAGCGGACTGAGTAACGGTTTCAACTAAACCGCCGGCTTCATCATAGACATCCATAGTCCAGTCCAGTTGCCCCTGACCCGACAGGTCTCCCGCGAAAATCGGCGCGGAACAATCCTTCTCTGAATTGGCGGGGACCGCAAGTTGCAGTGAACCGGAACTCGCTTTCAACGCACCGGAGGCAATCCACCGGAGCGTTGTCCGGCAAGGTGAGGCCGTCGTATTGAAAATCACAGCCCGACACTCACAGGAGTCGCCGGGCAGTAAAAAGCGCGGCATACTTGTTCGAAGCATAACAGGGCGGCGGACCGGCAACTCCTGGGCAAGACTACCGGCGGCGCGCTCATTCCACCCGACTGCAACGAGGCGCAGCACGCCGTCGAACTCCGGAACGGCTAATCGAACAGTCGCTTTTCCGGATTCATCCGTGCGCACTTCACCCGACCAGAGAGCGACCGGCTTGATCCAACTCTCCATGGGTGGAGCGACGCGCTTCTCCAAATCCGCCTCCATGTCTCCGCCCGGGGTAGTTTGTTCATATTGATAGACAACACGGTCATAATAGTGGGCACGGCGAAGATCGGGTTTTCTCGGCCGGCTGAGCCAGGCGTACGGGTCCGGATTCTTGTAGTCGGTGATCAAATGAATTCCTTCATCCACCGCGGCAAGAGTCAGTTCCGACTGGACGGGATTTCCACTCGAGTCCGTTACCTGGATCGCAATCTCTGTTTCACGATTCGGGCGAATCTCCGATGGAAGGCCCGGCATGGACAGTGTCAGATCCCGTGTCGCATTGTGGACCGCAATGCTCGCCACGGCGAAACTCATGAATGGGTATAGTTGCGCCTTGTCCTTCTCAATCGCGTGGACCACGGTCACTTCGGCCCACAGATTCGGAAACGCCTCTTCGGTGATCGGGATGCGAATCTCCCCCGACTGGTTCTCTATGCGAATTGGGATCATCGACCGGATGGTCTGATGCTGCAAGACAACAATTCCGCAGCCGTCAAACGGCGATTCTACTCGGAGAACCGCGTCCTCGCCGATTTCGTATTTCTCCTTGTCTAATGACAATTTGAGAAGCGTCGGCTGGGCCATATCGGACAACTGACAGCGTCCGTCATAGCAGTAAAAAGTTCGTGTACTGTTCAGCGCGGTCGCATCGGATTGAACACATACGCGAAAATATCCGTAGCCTTTCGGGTCGAATTCCGTGTGACCGATTCCATCCTGGAGAGGAACCGCGCGGGTTTCAATTTCATAAAAATTGTCGGCCCAACTGGGTTCGTCATGAGTATAGTACCTGCGAAGGTAATAGCTCCATTTTTGCTGCTCCAGAGTCACGGTTACACTGGGCAGGACAGCGGGCGCTTCATCGGGGTGGATGGCGATCACATTGACATCCAGGCCGCTCTTGCCGACCCGCCCGGCCATGTGGATACCCAGGAGAATATCGGATGCGCAGAGAATCGCGCGAGCGTGGGCCGGGACAGTCCGCCCGCCGATTTCATGCACATTGGCTGAAATGACTGCCTCAATGGGATACGTAATCCCCGGATGAAACGGCGGTGTGTAATGGAATTGGGCCAGACCGTGTTCATCCGTATTCGTTTCGCCGATAGAAAATGTCTCGGGTTTATATCCCTTGTCATTCCCGAAATAATACAAAGGAAACTTCCGGCTGGAGAACGTTCCTTTACGGAGATGAATCTTTGCATCGACTTTCCGATTCACCGCGGGCGGGCCGATCAGTTGTGTCGCGGTAACACTGATTACATAATCATTCCCCATCAGCCAGTTCGCGTCCGAGAGAAACATCTCGGCCTTCATGCGTTGCGGCACAAATTCCTCTAATCGAAACGAATAGGAGCCGATGGGGGCTTCGCTCCCGGGGACCTTGAGCTGCGCAACATAGTTTCCTGTCGGATAGACATCCTGTGTCATAAAATCATATCCGCCTGCTCCTGTAGACGATAATGTAACCGGCTCTCTCAAGAGAGATTCCCCGTTGGGTTTCAGGACGACGAATTGAAGGGGCACGTTCGCCGACGCATCCCCGTAATTTGTGCGGACAATCCAGCGCAGATGCACCGTCTCGCCCGGACGGTACAGATCGCGGTCTGCGTACAGGAAACCATCGTAAGCATCCGCTCGATAGGACGGCATATCCGAGCGAATCTGCGGGACATTATCCTCGCTGGGCGTCAACTGCAGAAACGTGTAATCCTCTCCATATTCGGCTACAAGAACTTTCGGATTTCCCCAAGCGGTGTTCATATTTGAAACACGGGCGAGGCCCTCGGCATCGGTGCGGAGTTCCGCCAATAGCCGGTTCTTTTCCGAATATACCGTAATCTTGGCAAACTCAATGGGAGACAGAGAGTACAGGTCGTGTACAAACACATACAATTCACTGTCGCGCCAATGGGCAAGCAATCCGATATCGGTAAACAGGACCACTTTCGTTGCTTTAGGCGCCTCTTGTGCGTCGGCTTCCAGGCAGAACACCCCACGCTTGCCGCTACCGAACAGTTCATCCAGCGGGATCTTCGTTTCGACAAGGGTGGGGCCTTGTCGGTTCACCGAGTAACGTTTCTGCGCCACTTGTTCGCACCAGGAACGGCCGAATGACCAACTCCCCCGGCCGTTCTGTGCGTCGTTCAGAGCCACCGCTATGTTCGATGGAAAGAGGCGGTAAAGGGTCAGGTTGGCGGATGACACATTGCGGCTGCGAAGCGGCAACACCAAGCCGCTCCGCCGGGGAAAGTAAAATTGCTCATCGTAGCCGAAGCCCAGCCATGGGTGGAACGTCTCGGAATGTACAACACGATGAATCGGGTCCTTGGAGCGAAAATTGTCCCGGTATTGAATACCGGGAAGGATCGTGATCTGGTATGTCTGCTTTTCCTGCCAGTCGCCGAATAGGTCAAACTCGGATGTTGACCAGGAGGAGTACTCGGCTTCAAGGCCGGGGACTTCCGGTTCAATCCGAAGATGCGCAAGAAACTCCCTGGGCGAAATATAACGCTGCAGATTATGATTGAAATTGATGTGCAACGCGGAACCGCGTTCACCGAAATCATTCCAGAATGTGTGTACTATTTGAAGGGGCTGGAATTGGGCTTCCAGAACCGTTGTATAGGCTCCGGGAAGCGCGGTCCCCATCTCTCCCGGAAGGCCCTCGGCGACGCTGACCTCCAGTCGGATATTGTCGAGACATTGTAAGGAAATCCGGGCAAGATGATCGAGTGGGAACTCGCCGCGTTCCAAAGTGCAGGGAATTGTCTCACCGGTATGAGTATCTGTGATGGTCAAGTACTTTTGCAGATCGGTCGGCTCCACGAGTTTTGTAAAGGAGATCAGGATGCGCTGCAACTCCGGGGTGAAGTCATACCAGTGAACGTCTAAAACCTGGAGAAGATCCCGCCTGGGATAAGTCTGCACAAAATCTCTCAAACTATGGAACCGTCCGGTTCGATCCGGTAATCCTTTCTTTACCGTCAGTGTAATGGGCCAGTCGCTGAAGTTACTAATGGTAATGCGCGGAGACTTATCGTTATCTCCGGGAGCGAGTTCATAAGGCACCGACCCGCCGGATTTCGACAGGATCTCCAAGTATTGTTTCAGTGTCTCTATATCGACAGAATACGGGAGAAACAGCACGAGCAGCACCCCCCCCGGCTGTTCCCGAAGGACCGCAACACGTTTGGGCAGGAACGGTGTGCTTGCAATAGAGATTTCCCGATGAGCCGGATTGATTTCCAGTCCGTCTGTCGAGCGTAGCGCCGGTCCCATTTGGAGATGGAATATCTGATCCGGCGTTACCTCGGTGGGCAGGAACGCAACATAGTTCGGACCAAGTTGCAACTGTCCGTCCAGGGGCGGAATAATGGTCAAAACATCCCGGTCCGGTTGCGGAATCGGCTGAAGAGTGCGGTCGAAGATGATGAGGATCCGATCCTTTACCGCTTCCTCTTCAAGCGGAAGGACCCCGACAACATTGACATGCCGGTCGGACCGGCTTTCAAGGAGAGACGGCAAATCGCCGAAGGCCGGGATAGAACCGAGAACCATCGCGGCAAAAAGCAACCCGCGCGTAAACTGGGTAAAAAAGGTTCGAAACGGGTACAGGGGGGTGGGGTAAGTAAACATGGCGGCCTCCGATGCCGGGGGCATTCCGGCATACAACAAACCGATAGGTGAGCTCCAAAACCTGCGCGAATCGACTGTTGGCTATTACAATAACGTTTGCGAATCGCGAAAGATACAGCCTGCACCAGAAAAATGTTCCGTGCTGCACGGATTCGAAAATCAGTCCTCCGGGAGTTCCTGCCCCTTGGTTTCCGGCGCCCAAATCAAGGCGATCATCCCCAATACATAAATAAAGGACATAATTACCGCTGCCGTACGGATGGACATCACCGTGCTGAGATACCCGAACGCGATCGGAGCCGGCACGGCGAGGTAGCGCACCGTGTTATAGCAGAAGCCGACTCCGGTTCCACGCAGACGAGTCGGGAACAATTCCGGGAAATAAATCGAGTACCCGCCGAACACGGCCAGCTGGGCGAACCCCATAAGAGGCAGCATCCAATACGCCTGTGTCGCCGTGTCCAGGGAATAGAAAACAAAGATTGTTGACAGCAGGCAGAGAATGAACGAACCAAGAAAGGCGATCCGCCGACCGATATACGTCGCGAGCAGCGTAAACGCAAACATGCCGAGGAATGACCCCGCATCCTGCAAAAGGGTCCCTTTGGCCCGCACACTGTCGATGTAGCCTTGAACGCCGGCCATGGCGCCCGGAAATTCAGATTCGACCAACAGCCGGTTCAGGTGAATCAATGAATCCCCTTCGGGATTTTGCTCGATCCGGGTCTGAATGGGCTTGGAGAGTTCCAGGTGGGAAAACCGTTCGGGAGAGTAAACCGGTTCTCCCTCAATGATGGCATTTAACCCGGAGACCAGCCGCTCTTTCAATTCCTCGGACGGATCCGTCGAGCCATCATAAGCATCCACCATCGCAAGGGTATCCTGGGGGAGTCGTCCGCGCAGAAATTGAACAAACGGATCGGAATTGGCCTTGATTTTCTCCACGACCGCCTTGGCATCGGTCAGGTCCTCAACCCGGATGGGGGCATCCATCAACGCCATGGTGATCAGTTCGGGGGAGAAGAAACCGATCCCCCATAACCCGATCATGCCGGAGACACCGAGTAAAAGACCGACAATCGTATTCCGCCGCCACCGGGGTTCCTTAAACAAATCGACGGGCGATCCAAGTTGTTTTAACACTGCCGCTCCACCTTGGGCCATTTCCGCCTTTTTCCTCTTCCAGGCTTCCGGTTCACTCAGAATGCCCACAATGGGAATCACCAGTAATGCGGGGACAATTCCCACAAAGAACAGAACTCGCCAACCGGAGAAACCAAGGAAAAACTGTTCCGCACTCGGCGGGACAGTGTAGGCAATCCAGGACCCCATCATGTTGCCGATCGCGGAGAGGGTCTGGAGAGACCCCAGGGCCATCGACCGGAACCCGGAGGGAACGCTTTCCGCAACCAGTGTCGTCGCCGCGCCGAACATCCCCCCTACTCCCAAGCCCACCAGGAATCGGTAAATCGTAAAATCCAGCCACGATGTTGCACAGCCCGATAACCCGGTAAACCCGGAATACACCAGCAACGTGCAGATCATGGTTTTTACCCGACCGATCTTGTCGCTCATCATACCGAAGACAATCCCCCCCGTGGCCCAGCCGAAGATCATGGATCCGGTGGCCCACCCGATGTATTTCTTAATCGCCAGCTGAGCGGCGGCATCGCTGCCCAGGACCTCCCGTAATGCCGATTCACGTGCCAGCACAAACAGCCGCTGATCCATGCAATCGAACAGCCAGCCACACGACGCAATAATGACGATGATCCAATGGTATAGGGTTACACCCTCGAACACATTCAACTTCTGGTTGGTTTGGTTCACAAAACCGTCCTCCAATCCCAGTTTTCCGTGCGCAAATAATAAATCACGGTTTTTTTGATTCTCAGGTACAATGCAGCATCTGTCAAGCGGCATCGAGATTCCGCGATTCTGCATACCGAGAAAGCGAAGCGCATTTCCTCAAAGCAAATACTCCAGCAGCCGTTCGGCGCTCTGTTTTCCACGGTCGCCGATCTCCAGCGGCGGACCGACACAGGATGGACATCCGGTTTTACAGGCGCATTTCGCGATGGCATCTGCCGCCGACCGAAATAACTCCTTGTCGATTTCAAAAATCCGTTGCGCGATTCCGATCCCGCCCGGATAGGCATCGTATAAATAGATAGTCGGCAAATCGGAAAACGGCGCACGGACCATCGGGGAGCATCGAATATCCCTCGGATCGCACAGCACGAAAATCGGAACCACATTTACCAGCGCTGTCCCCAGGGCACGCAATCCGCCCCCCAGGTCCACCCCCTCCTCACGCAACGCCTCCACGACCCCCTCGGAAAAATCCACCCAATAAGATTCGGTGTGCATATCCTGCTGGGAAAGATGAACATCACCGAATCCGACATTCTCATGAGTCTCGAACCGGATTTTCTTGTACTTGGGAACCAGCGTGCTGACCTCTACATCGCCGAAATGCCGATAGGCCGCGATATGCGGCAGGCTTTTCTCGGACGGGATTTCTTCCTCGCGGTCCGGTGTCAGGACTTTGATATCCGTTTTCGCAACGGCATCGGTGTAATAGTCCACATCCACCTCACGGGCGTATGCCGTTCGGCCTTCCCAGTCCAGTTTCTCGATCACATAAGGTTGGCTGAGGTGCAGGTAAATTGCCTGCTCGTGGATCAGCATGGGGGCGCTGAAAAAGTCCACCTCTCCCAGAACCCGGTTGTTGTCCGACAGGTTGATAATCACAAAGTTCTCGGCAGCAGCGGACCGGAGAGAGACCTCCTCGGCGGGATAGGTCTCGCTGGACCAGTACCATCGGTTGCCGGTTTGACGCACAACTCGTTCCTCTTCCAGGTATCGCAGCAATCCCTGGCTGTCCGGTCCGAATGACTCATCGCTCTCGAAGGGAAGTTCAAATGCCCCGCATTTGAGATGGCTGATCAGGATCGCCACGTTATCCGGATTGATTAACCCGCTCTCCATGTTTGTGCCGAAGAAATATCGGGGATTATTGACAATAAACTGGTCCAGGGGAGCGGAACTGGCCACCAGGACCACGATGGAGGTGTCCTGTCGCCGTCCGGCGCGTCCGCCCTGCTGCCAGGTTGAGGAAATCGTCCCCGGATACCCTGCCAGAACCGCTGCCTGCAATTGCCCGATATCGATCCCGAGTTCCAGCGCGTTCGTGCTGACAATCCCCAGGTATTTCCCGGATCGTGTTCCCTCCTCGATCTCCCGCCGCTCCAGCGGAAGATAGCCGCCACGATATCCCGTGATCCGGCTCGGATCCTTTTTCATGCGCTCCATGGCCCGTTTCAAATAAGTGGTCAGAATCTCCACGGTCAGACGGGTTCGTCCGAAAACAATCGTTTGGATGCCTTTGGGGATAAATTGCATCGCCCATTTTACCGCCTCGTTGATAACGGATCGCCGAATTCCCAATTCCTCATTCACAACGGGCGGGTTGTAAAAAATAAGATGCTTTCCTCCCTGTGGTGCGCCGTTGTTATCCACCAGATCGAACGGTCGTCCGACCAGCTGCTCCGCCAGCTCTTTCGGATTGGCAATGGTTGCCGAACAACAGATAAACTGCGGATGAGAGCCGTAGAACTTACAAATTCGATGCAGCCTGCGCAGGAGATTCGCTGTATGGCTGCCGAACACCCCGCGATAATGGTGCAGTTCGTCGATTACCACAAATTTCAGGTTCTCGAAAAGGCACACCCACTGTGTATGCTGTGGGAGAATGCCGGCATGAAGCATATCGGGGTTGGTGACAACAATGTGTCCGGAGGAACGGATGGTCCGTCTGGCAGTCGCGGGAGTGTCGCCGTCGAAAGTGTAAATCTTCAATGGCCGGCTCAGCTCCCCGGCAAGCTCGTGCAACTCCAGCATCTGGTCTTGAGACAGAGCTTTAGTCGGGAACAGATACAGTGCCCGTGCATCCGGGTTCCGTTGCAAGTGCGCCAGCACGGGAAGGTTATAGCAAAGGGTTTTTCCCGATGCCGTGGGAGTGACTACAATCACATTTCGACCGTTCTGAGCGAGACGCACAGCCTCGGACTGGTGGCTGTATAGATTTTGAATGCCCCGTTTCCGCAGAACGGTACGGAGATCCTCAGAGAGTCCCTCCGGCCAGTCCCCGTACACCGGCGGGCGCGGTTCGATCGTGTGCCAGAATGTAATACCATTGCGAAACTCCGGGTTGTTTCGGAGATCGGACAGAATCTCGCCAACGTCGGCCATGAGTTCCCTCGATCCGCTGGATTGGCCACCCGCATGCAAAATAAAAAACATATACGGACTCATTATCTCATAATTCCATCCCGCACACAGTGCCCGCCCGGATCCTTCCGGACCCCCGTATGACATATCGCGCGCGATCGGCCCCATCCGTCCTGTTCGTTTCATTCATTTCACACCACAAGTTGAATAGCGACCCTGATGCCTGTCACAAAACCCATACCTGAGATTCTATTTATATGATTCTGTGGTTACACTGAGAAACACAGTGGAACGAAACATCGTAGACACCATGACAGAGACACCGCGCATGTTGGTCATGATTTCGGGCGGGGGAACCACCCTCCAGAATTTCATTGACCGGATCGACGCCGGACAACTGCCGGTGCGGATTGTGGGCGTGATCTCCAGTCGGGCGGATGCGTATGGCCTTGTTCGCGCGGAAAAACATGGGATTCCGACAACTCTCGTGGCACGAAAAGAATATGCGACCTGGGAGAAGTTCAATCAAGCGCTTTGTGAAGCGGTGAATGCTTACGAACCTGATCTTATCGCCATGGCGGGATTCATGTCTCTTTTTCGGATCGGGAAACGTTACGAGAGAAGGATTCTCAACGTACATCCCGCATTGATTCCCGCTTTTTGCGGAAAGGGGCTATACGGTCATCACGTACATGAGGCCGTGATCGAGTCGGGTGCGAGAATCACCGGCGCAACGGTCCACTATGTCGATGAGGAATATGACCATGGTCCGATCATCCTGCAGAAAGCCGTGGAGGTTCTGGATAACGATACGCCGGACACCCTCGCGGAGCGGGTCCAGGCAGCGGAGCGTGAGATTTACCCGGAAGCAATCCGGCTGCACGTCGCGGGCCGGCTCAAGGTGGAGGGAAGACGGGTGAGGATTTTGCCGTTATGAACGAACAGAATGACCGGTCGATCCGATCCGATGAACCGATCTGCTGCACCTGCGGCATGCCGATCGGCACACGGGAAGTGCCGCGCCTGGAAGGAGAACCCTGCTGTCGGCGATGCCTGGCCGGATTCGCTGCCTCTGTCCGCCGGGCCGGTATGGAAAACTCAACCCAATCGCCCAACCTGATCCCCTGGCTTCGACGCAAAGAACTGGGATTTGTTCGGGCGTTCGTACAAACCGTCAGTGATGCCATGTTGCAGCCCACCCGGTTTTTCGGACGACTGCCGACCGTCAGCCCTCCTTGGGCGCCGCTGCTGTTCGCCGTGGTCTGCACCTTCCTGTTTTATTTTCCGGGGATTCTTATTAATCAGACGCTATTGCTCCCTCTGGTCGCCCAGGAATTGCAAAAAGTAAAGGCAAACGGGGAACCCGCTGAACCGGTCGATGCGGTCTACGAAAAGATGGCCATCTATTTCTCCAACCGAAGTCCCTCCCGATGGCTGAATTATCTCATGCAGTTTCTGATCGTGGAGATTATCCTGGCTTCCTGGATTCAGCAGATTTTCGTGTACTTGGCCGGAGGTCGGCGCGGATTTGAAGTGACTCTTCAAGTTCGGTGTTACTCATTGGTAGGGATTCTCTTTCTATTGATTCCGTTTGTCGGAATGTTCATCGGGTATTTCTGCTGGATCGCCATGAATGCACTGGGGCTTCGCGAGGTACACGGCATTTCCGGCTGGTTATCCGTTCTGGCGGCCATTTCACCGTTGCTGGTAGGATTGTTGTTCTTCCTGGCAGCCGCCGGCAGCGGGGGAGGCGTCCCCGCTTGATTTCCGTCACGAGGGAGAATGATGCGAATCTTCCTGGGAAATGGTCCCTGGTATAAAGATGGCGCGTATGGCGTCCGCGCGGGGTCCCGCTGGCCTCACTTTGAGGAATCGTGCAACCGGTACATGCCGTTTCCCTTCTACCTGGCGTATGCAACGACTGTGCTGGAACGTGAGGGTCACGATTGCTGCCTGGTGGATGGGGTTGCCGAACGCATCACAGAGCAGGAGTTCCTTTCCCGCATTGAGAAATTCCAACCCGACCTGATTGTACTCGAGGTCTCCACCGCTTCCATGGGCACGGATTTGCGCCAGGCGCGTGAGGCAAAAAAACGATGTCCGGAATCCTCAATTGTGTTCTGCGGACCGCACTTGGGCATGTATGAACCGGCTTTTTTCGAGCGCGTGCCGGAAGTCGATTACATTCTTCAGGGCGAATACGAATACATTCTGCGGGACCTGGTTTCCACATTGGAGTCAGGCGGCAAGATGGAGGCCATTCGTGGGTTGGGGTTTCGCGATTCCGATGGCAAAGGAATTGTTAACCCCCGCGCAGAGGTAATTCGGGATCTCGACAGTCTCCCGTGGCCATCCCGCAGACATCTGCCGATGCTGGATTACTATGACCAGCCGGGCGCGATTCCCGAACCGACATTACAGATCTGGGCAAGTCGCGGATGCCCGTTCCAATGCGTCTTCTGTGCATGGCCTCAGATCATGTACGGGAACAATCTCTATCGTACTCGTAATCCCATGGATGTCGTGGACGAAATCGAGGCCATGAAGAATGAGTACGGGTTCCGCTCCGTTTATTTCGATGATGACACGTTCAACATCGGAAAGAAGCGGATTCTGGCGCTCTGCGAGGAGATGCGAAAGCGGAATCTGGGTCTCCCCTGGGCAGCCATGGCCCGCGCCGATACCTCAGACCGCGAGACACTTAAGGCCATGAAAGACGCCGGTCTCGTGGCGATCAAGTACGGAGTGGAGTCCGCTTCCCAGGAACTGATTGACCGCGCAAAAAAGGGCCTCGACCTGGACCGCGTAGAGGAAACCGTCCGTATCACTCGTGAACTGGGCATCCGGCAACACCTCACCTTCTCGTTCGGATTGCCCGGCGAAACCTGGGAAACCATCCGCAAAACCATCGACCTGTCCAAACGTCTCGACCCGGAAACCGTTCAATACTCCATCATGACGCCCTATCCCGGCTCATCCTTCTACCAGGATATGCGCAATGCGGGGATGATCGTGACCGAGGACTTTTCCCAATACGATGGCATGAGCACCGCTGTTATCCGCACCGAATGCCTCTCACCGGGGGATCTCGAACATGCGCTCAAACAGGCGTACAGGGAATGGGAATGGCACAAACTCATCCGACCGTTCCGTCACCCACGTCATCTGAAACGCCTGCTGGCACACCCACGAGGGACCTGGAACTCCCTCAAGTTCACTCTGAGCCGTCACCGGCTGTTCTCCCGTGTGTGACCCCCACTCCGCCCTCACGGCGGGACATGATTCGCAGGATTACCGGATGACCATAATTAAAAAAATCAGGGTAATCCCATAATCAAACGAATCATGGTTCAGACAAAGAAATCATACTTCAAAACGCGATTTCCATCGGCGGTTCGGAAGGATCCAGCACAATCCCCTCGCAGGCCAGATTGACCACGCAACGTGCCTGCGGGTGAGCGTGACGGCAATACCGCCGGGTTTCTTCGAGAAGGTTCAGGATTCTCTTGTCCTGATTGGCCGGCTCATGATGGAACATCAGAAAGTGCCGCACCCCGGCGGCTACAGCGATATCCATCCCGATAATGGAGGAGCTGTGCCCCCACGCCTCCTTGAGCATTGTTTCATGGAAGGTGTATTGCGAATCAAAAATCAGAATGTCCGCATCTCGGAAGAAGTCGAGACAGGGACGCATCATCGCCTGGCTCAGGTCCTTGTATTCCCCATCGGTCGCATAGACAAATGATCCGGTGTCATCCTCAATCCGGTAGGCATACGCCTTTCCGGGATGATGGAGTTCCATGGTACGAATCCGAAGAGACCCGATCGCAAATGATTCACCTTCTCGAATTTGCCGGAACTCGATTTCGGCGGGCATGGCACTCAAGGGGACCGGAAAGTAAAGAGGATTCTGCTGGATTTCAAATCGCTTTTGCAGCTCATCGTGAACCCCATAAACGATAATCCGGTTGCCGCGTACATAAGCCGGCTGGAAAAAGGGGAATCCGATTATATGGTCCCAATGCGTATGGCTCATGAACAGGTGAACCACGCCCTTCCCTTTGCCGCACGGCCCTTTCATAAGATCCGAACCGAGAGAGCGAATCCCCGTTCCGGCGTCCAGAACGACCGGCTCCTCACCCTGTCGCACTTCAATGCAGGCCGTATTCCCCCCCACCGTCCCTGTTTGCATCAATGGAAGCGATCGGAGATACTCCATGACTTCCTCTTTCCCCGCAAAAGCCCGGCCCTGGGTGGTCCAGAGAACATCCGCAATTTTTTCGGCAATCTCCGCCGAGGAAATCGGGGTAGGAATAGACCCGCGCGCACCACGAATGCAGATTTTCAACCGATTTTCTCCATCCAATCCAGGCAGCAATTTAATCCGGACAAGCTGTTTTTCCGGTTGTGCTGCCGGGCGGCTCACCGCACCCTGATCGTACAATCCATATCGCTCCCCCTCCGACGTCAACTGAATGCAATATCATTCATCCGGGGAAAAAAGAGGGAAATTACTCGGTTTCTTTCTTTGTCATCTTCACCATGGCCTTGACACTTTCAATGAAAGGTTCCAGCTCCATGGTCCTGGCTCCGGCAAGAACGGGGTCGTTCTCCCCCTGAATCTGATATCCCCGCTTCTTGCCTATTTTACTGGGCTGAAGCGAAAACAGAACATTCTCCGGCATTCCATTGGTGACCTTTTTCTTGCCTGTCTCTTTGTCGGAATAAATCAGGAATTTCCCCTGGTTCAATCCCACCGCACTGGTCAGCCCGACCGAACTTGGGGGATACACAAAAAGAAGGACTTCCTCACCCACGTTGAACTTGGGAGTGAATGTGCTCACAGTTATCCCCTCGTGGCTCCCACCGATCTGTTTGATCGTTTCGGTCTCTTGAACATCTCCCTTGATCCCCCGTGAGACCTTGAAAGTGATCCATGTGACAACAAGTTGGCTCTCCGGGTCCTTACCGCTTTTTATCTCGGTGCACTTGCCGACAAAAATCTTCCCTGCATCTTCCACGATCTGGGGAAGATTCAGCGGCAGGACTTTGGACGATTGGGCCGCACCCGCAGACAGAAAAATGAGCGCAAGAGAAATAACAACCGTGTGTTTTTTCATGATCGATTCCGGTTCAAAAACAAACCGGCAACCACTCCTTTGTGAACTTGTCTTCTTACAATTGTAATAGTATAGGATGTATTTTGTCACGTACAACAGCGGCATCATGCCGGACTCAATCCGAAATGGGAGAAAAAAGATGCAAAAACAAGCGAATCTCCATCAGATACTCGGAACAGGTCTCCTGATTGCCATGGCCGTTTTTCTGTTCGGCTGTCCCGCTCAGGGGAAATCCGACAGCCCTCCGTTGCTCGCTGGAAGCTCCTCCATCAGCATCACACCGGACCCGAAGGCCCATGATATCCCCCTGGGAGGATACGGCGACCGAAACGGAAAACCGGCCACGGGTGTGCATGACCCCGTGATGAGCCGTGCCGTGTATCTGGAACAGGGGGACACCAAAGTGGCCCTGGTATCCTGCGACCTTCTTTATATCCCGTTCAGCTTGGCGGATGCCGTCCGCAGCCGCCTGAAAGAGGGCGGGAAAGAGGATGTATTCCTGTTCATGGCCGCCACCCACAGCCATTCTGCGCCGGAGGCCATGGCAATGAACTCAAACAATACGGCCGGGAATGCGGCAATCGGGATTTATGATCCCTGGCTGCTCGACTGGACCGCAAACATTGTCGCCCTGTCCGTGTTCCAGGCAATGGCCGATGCCAAACCGGCTCGGATCGCCTTGGGCACGCTGGAAACCGAAGGGCTGATCCGCAATCGTCGCGATGATGGAACTGTGGACAATCGCCTGACTGTTCTCAGTATCAGCGCCGGTGAGGAACAACCTGTCGCCATGATTGTTCATTTCGCCGCCCATCCCACCATCCTCGGGGCGGATATGATGGAAATTTCCGCGGACTGGCCCGGCGCGCTCTGCCGAACCCTGGAAAAGAACATCGGCGCGGGGATCACAGTCCTCTATCTCAATGGCGCACAGGGCGATATCACGACAGTCCGTCCCGAAGGAAGCACCGATCTTGAGAAAATGATCACATTCGGGAAGCAGGTGAGTGAAAAAGCATTGGTGTGCCTGGACTCCTCCGTCCTCATGGAAAATCCTATTCTCAAAGCGACCGAGTTGACGGTCAAACTCCCCCCGAAAAGCCTGTTCCCCCAATTCGCCGCGATCGCGGGAGAAGAATACAAGATGGATGAAAAGCGGGCGCTCGCCTTCGTCGAACAGGCGTTCCCCAACGAGGTCACTATTTCAGCGCTGCGGATCGGCTCCCTGGTGATGGTCGGCATCCCCGGAGAAATGGCTTCGTCATTGGGCACGAAAATCCGAACCGAACTTGAATCCTCCGGCAAGGTAACCGCATTGGTGGTCGGATTGGTAAACGATGTGGTGGGATACATTCTCCCGCCGGAGGAGTATGACCAGGGCGGATATGAGGCCACGGCTTCATTCTATGGCCGAACTCTGGGCACCCTGATGACCGAATCCGCGATCAAGGCCGGAAAATCTGTCCTGGAGTAACAAGAAAAGCGCGCCTCTCTGCGTATCCGCTATCCCCAATCCGGAATTGGAAGAGGGGCACGGTGCGGTGTGCCTGTATGATAGATCACTCTCTCCCCGCAAAGTCGAAGTAGTGAGAATTCTTCCCTCCGCCTTGTTCGACCGTTGAACAACGCAAAATGAATACTCCGTCCGAACTCCGAACAACCTTTGTTTGATATGGAACCGCAAAGGGATGAGGACCGTCCTCAAAAGCCTCCCGAATCACTCGTCCGTCCATATAGTCCGGCGGTTCGATGCCGACTATCCGACACACAGTTGGCGCAATGTCTACATTTGCAGTTGGAACGGTTGATCGACTGCCGGTGCGGATCTGGGGTCCACTCATAATCAGCACACTATGAATATCGAACGGGCTGGAGGTTCCATGACCCGCTGTGCCCTCGTTGGCGCTTGTGCCGGGATAGCCGAATGGTCCTTTCTGATCCGACCAAGCCTTGGAAAACAGAATTGCACCGGCTCCGGGGTGACTCCAGTGGACAGCATCAAACGAGAATGTTCCCGGCACACCGCCCAGAAGATTCCCATCTTCTGCATCTGATGACGTGAACACCACACCGACCTGCGGCTGCGATTGAAGAACCTTGCAGATTTTCGCGATGGTTTCTTTGTCCCCGTTGCGCACATAGATCGCGCCCCCCGTCATGACGATGTTCTTGGCGGGATTACCGTCCAGAACGCCCGGTTCGAAAAGAGCTTTCACGGCATTCTTACCGCCCGAGTAAGAGGAAAATCCATGGTCCGAGGCAACAATAATCGTTGTCCGCTCCAGGAGGTCCCGTGCCTTCAGGGTATCCAGAATGGTGCGGAAAAGCGCATCCACCAGGCGAATGGCTCGGAGAGTCTCCGGCGCCCCCACACCGGCGTCATGCTGGGTATGATCCGGGTCCGAAATCCACATCAGGGTCACATGCGGCTTGACCACGGGCAGCAGATAGTCCAAATAGGCCCGGACGGCGAAAGCATTTCGAAATTCATTTGGAGCCATTTCGGGGCCGGGTTTCCCGCACCGCCGGATAACCTCATCCCAAATTGTCTCGGGATTGGTGTAGTCGTAGTGTACTGTGACTCCCGCACCGTTTGCATCCAGCAGAAACGCCGATCCGGTCGAGCCGGAACTGGCCACGGCAAACCGCAAGTTTCGATCTTTGAGTACATCCCCCAATGTAGGGCAAGTAAGAATGGACCCGCCGAGCGCCTTCTGATACTTTTTCAATTCCCCCGCGTCGCCGGTATCCAATTCCCTGTCTTCATACACTTCGGGCGCATAAATGCTATTCCCCAGAATCCCGTTTGTGCCCGGATAGCAGCCGGTGGCAACCGCCGCCGAGTTCACGCGCGTCACTGTGGGAAAAACCGAATGGTGATTATCGAATACCATCCCGGATTCGGCAAACTCCCACAATGTCGGTGTCGTCTCCGGTGTAACCAGATCCGGGCGAAGCCCATCCCAAACCATCACCAGCGCCATCTGTTCGGGATATTCATCCTGAGAATACACCGGAAAACAAACAACCAATGCAAGCAGAACGACAAACAAGCGCATCACGTGTCTCCACTCATAAGTCGATTGTGTGAAACAGCCTTTTCCTTTTGTAATACCATGCCACAGGCTGAAAGCTTGCGCTCCCTTTCTCCATCCCTGACGCCCCGGCTAAAAATCGTCACCGCTTTTTACGGCCCCAAACTGTTTCACAGCTTTTACCGGGCCGTCAAACTTTGGGGCAAGATGGAACAAAGAGAAAAGGAAAAAGGCGGGAGCAAAATACCCCCGCCTGCCTGATTCGAATACTCCTCGATTCTAACACTCCTCGATGACTTTGAAGTTCAGGAAGTGCGAGAGACGGTAAACGTCCTGAACGTGGTCGCCATAAAAGATAACCCGATGCAAACCGCCGGTGTATTGGTACAGCATCTTGCGCGCATCCGCAACTTTCGTGGTAATCTTGGTACGGCAGCCTCGGTCGCTCTCAGGAACATCGACGATTTCGCCCGTGGAAATCATCATGGCCTCCGTATCGAGATACCGTGCCATGGTGATCTTCTGGCCGATGTCCATAAATACCTGCATGGCCGCGCCTTTGTCATCCTCCATGTGGCTTCGAATGGCATACGCACACGGCTTGCTGTCCGGCCCACCCATCTTTGTTGCACAGACGCAATGGGCATGGATGACCGCGTCCTTGGAAGTGTCGATGACCGGGTCGCTGATGAATCCCGGACGTTCCACGAGGTAGGCGAAGGTGAGCATGGTCAGGGTCGAGTAGAGGTCCCCCTCGCAGGCTCCCACGAGGCCATCATCGTTCATGCGGGAGAACCCCAGGCACGGATACGCGGGCAGTTTGCCTTCACGGAACATGCCGAGGCAATTGATGGTGATGGCCTGAGCGCCTGCCTCCCGGAGCATATTCTGCATGGCCAGGTAAAACCGGGTAGATTTTTCGATTTCTTCGTTGGAGGGTTCGACGACTTTTTTCGCTTTCGAGGACATCTCTTTGGCAAGGGTGGCCGCCTCGGTTTTGTCGGCGGCCTCGTAAGCGGCCATCATCTGATCGCCGGAGATGGGGAGGATCTGCGTGCCGAATTTCTCTACAACTTGTTGAGCAAACTTATCGGAGGACACATCGCCGGTCCACAGGATTTTCGAGTCGCGAAGGCGGCGGACCGTGCGGAATGTGCGCAGGCCGGGAGCCAGTTCGTTGAAATCGCTGGTCGCCATAACATCAATCCGCTTTCCCTCTTTCTGCATATCGGCAATGGTGGACCAGTCATGACCGCTGTACGGCTGCGAGAACAGAAACGTGGGGATGTTGTAGTCAGTGATCCCGTTCAGAAGACGGCCGACCGTTGATGTAAGGTTGAACACGATGATGCCATCGATGCCCTCCATTGTGCCCTTGAGTTTTTCGAGATCCTCGGCGACTCGGAGAAGGTCTCCGCCCACCAGTTCGATATCGGGGACCTGTTTCGCGACTCTGCGCAGCTCGGTATCGACTCGTTTGCATTCCGCCTGGACATCCAGGTATGGGGTGGGCCAGGTCGGGACCGGCTTGGCGAGAAAGATAACGCGAACACGAACCGGCCGTTGGGGACTTTGAGCGGCGGAAACCATTACGTTTGAGGTCAGCCCGCCGAAAGTGGAAAGGGCAATCGCACCGGCAGCGCCGGCTTCCATGAATTCACGGCGTGTACATTTTGTGCACATTTATGGTTCTCCTTTGGGGACGAGAATTGTTGATATGATGGCAGAAAGAGGAAGGAGGCGCAATGAGAGAATGAAAAATCAAGAATTAAAAAGGAAGAAAAGAAGAGACGGAGGCATATAAGAGTCAGTTTTTCAAGAGGCGGAGTTCCCAGGGATCGAGAAGGATGGAGCTTCCTGGTGTGGGTTGGAATGTGATGGGGGTGGGAGTCCGGTTCAAAATCATTTCACCGGGGCCGATGCCGGTTACAAAGAGGCCATTTACCGCGCCATCGCCACGAACTCCCTGGCCGAACTTTCGTGCAAGGATGGCAGGGTTCTGCGCAATCGCCGTAAGGAGTTCTATGTAAGCCTGCGGATATTGCGCAGCGGAGGGAACGTACAAAGTGAATCCCTGCCCCACCTCCTTGCCCCATCGCGCGCGGAGATCGCTGAACGACGATAAGAGATCGACAGTGCGCATCTGTTGCGAAACCGGTCTGAGAGTCCCATCGCGGCGCATCTCCAAGGGGAACAGAATGGGCATGATCTCCGCATTACCGGATAAATCGGCGAGGATGTGATCCCCGGCACATACGAAGAGATTTCCAAGTCGCACCCATTCATTCAAGCCCATCAGGCTTTCTTTCGTCCATACCTCACCGCCGAGATGGAGCAGGAGCTTGTATTTTGACAGCGAGGATGGATCGGACAGGTCGCGCTCATCGACCAAGTCAACGGGCACGGCATCGCGGAGTTGGGCGAACCATTCTATGAAATGGTTTTTCTTGCCGAGTTCCATTGAAGTTCGGGGATACAGGGCTGCGACAGGATATATCCGGGGCCTGTTTCGGAACTGCTGAACAAGGGACTTGAATCGCTCCGGTGTCACCTGGAGGGCAATCTGATCCTCAGAGACGGTGAGACCAGTTCCGCCGCTTTCGGAAAGGGCGAAAATCGCCGCAGGGACCGCACCCGAATCGGAACATTCAATATCCAGGGAGACCGGCACACCGGTTTTTTGTGCGGCAGCAGCCCACAAATGCCATCCCGGATCGGTTATGGGATTGCCCTCCTTGTAGATAAGTTGGATTGTCGCCTTGTAATTTCGCGCGACTCGGCAGACTTCAGTCGGTTCAGACGTGCCCCATCCGATTCCGCAAGGAATCCGAACATAAATTGAATATTCACCCATCTGGGAACGCCATATCCTCAAGACCTCGTTCAGATAATCCACCTGGCGTTTTCGGAGCCAGCTATTCGCAAACTGCGCGGCCTCTTGAGATGGAGCGTTTTCAAGTCGGAATGGGACAACCTGGTCCGATCCACGGTAAGTCACGCCCCATTGAGCATTCACCCTGGACAGGAAACCGATTTCATTACGGACCGTGTTCTGAAAGTCCTGCCGCACAATGGGAGAATTGAGCGCAAGGTCCAGCTGGGTATCGGGAACCATCCCTGCAAGATCCTCCAGGCACAAGACCACGCCATGCAGCCAGTGTCCCGATGAGGCGAGAGAAACCGCTTTCACAGCAAGTTCCCATCGCTCGAATTCTCCGCGATCCCACAACGATGGAAGCGTATCCTCGGAAGCGGAGACTGGAATCTCCAGGAGAATTGGCGCCGATTGATCCTGGAAAAGAGAATGCCATTGAGTGATCGGTGAATCCCGGTACGACCTCCCGCTCAACAATTCCGAGCGGTTTATGGAAACGGCGACTGCCTTTGCTCCCCAAGAGGCATACAGATCGAATAATTGTATTCGTTCGGAAAGATCGCCGAACAGCCGCTCCCTGTTTGTAGGACGAACCATGATTTCAAGGGACTCCGGCGGCCTCACAACTTCCCGCGCGGCGCTGAGCGGCCGGACCCGGTCCACCTCTCCCAGGGGAATCCGAGAGAGAAAAACTCGTCGGATGGGAGTCTCCGGCGGGATCAGGCGAAAATCGGCCCCATAAGGCAGATTCTGAGTAAGCCGGGCGTCTGTGATTGCGAGATTCTCCCGTTGCCAGCGTTTTGTGCCGCCGGTGTAAAACCGTTTGGTTTGTATGTTTTCCACAGTGGAGGTGGCCGATTCGGTATCGAGGGCATATTCCACAAGGAATGTCCCGTTTTTCGCATCCCAGTACTCTACTCCAAGATAAAACGTGCCGGTGGGCTGGAGGAGGAAACCGGGAGCTACGCGGAGGTAAATGGACGGATCAGGGCTGCTTTTCGCAGGAAGGATTCCCTCTGAGCCTAAATGTTTTTCCCACCGGACGGGGACCGCATCGGTTACGCACAGAATGAGACCCCACCCCATGGGCTGAGTTCCCAGATCAAGCCACGCCGATCGAACTCCCACAGGAAGGGGCGGCACAAATCCCTGCCCTTGTGCCGGAGAAGAATAGAGCACAAGAGAGGCAAGGAAAACTGCGAACGGAGAATACGATACGGACTTCATCAAAATGTGAGTTTGCGGCGGAGAGAGAAGGTTTGGAAGTGAGGCAGGGACAAATTAAAAATTAAGAATTAAAAACAAAAGGAAGAAACGGAAAGACAGGGTAGATGCCGCGCTACCTTTAATTTCCCTCGCTCTAATAATGTCCAGACTCGGGAGAAGATTCGGGGGAAGTGGGCAACGGCATAAGGGGAACGAAGACGACCGAGAGGAGGGTTTCCCGCTGGAACTGATCTTCGCCGGTTCGTTTCAATCGAATCAGATCCTGCGCATTGGGATGGCCGACCGGCATGACCAGCCGTCCTCCGATAGCGAGCTGGCGCTTAAGAGGTTCCGGAACCTGGTCTGCCATTGCGGTGACGAGAATGGCATCAAACGGGGCATACTGCTCCAATCCCAACCGTCCGTCGCCGCAGATTACGGTGACGTTGTTGTATCCGAGCGCTTTAAGGCGATCTTCGGCCAATCGGCAAAGGGATGGATAACGTTCAATGGTGTATACCTCTCGGCAGAGGCGGGATAGCACGGCGGCCTGGTATCCTGAGCCTGTGCCGATTTCCAGGACTCGCTCGGTTCCAACCAGCTGGAGAGCATCTGTCATGTAAGCAACAATGTAAGGCTGGGAAATAGTGGCTTGCGGCTCCTCCAAAGGCAGGGGGTGGTCTTGATAAGCCTCCTCGATGGATTCCGGGGGAACGAACAGGTGTCGTGGGACCTCCCGCATGGCAGAGAGAACCGCCGGGTTGAGAATCCCCCTGGCCTTGATCTGTTCATCGACCATCCGGCTTCGTTCCGCCGCGTATTCATCGTGGAAGAGATTCATGGGTGTACGGCCTCTATGACACTTGGAGCAAGTTTAAGATACACTACTATCAAATCACAAGGAGGAACAACACATTGCGTGTTTCCCGATATTGGTCACTGATTTTTGCGGCGGTGATGCTGCTGGCCACCTTTTCGGGCTGTTCCACGGTGAACCGGGTTGTGAATTTGCCGTTCAAAACGGCGAATAACGTGCTGAATACCACCGAGAACATTGCCACCAATCCGAATGGGCTTTCGCGGAGTATCAACAAAGGAATCGATTCGGCCTCTCGTTTGCAATCGTCATCGGTGCGGGGGTATTGAGGCGACGCGGGGGAAAGATGTCCCTCCCCCGAGGATTGTTTGGGTCGGAGACATAGGAAACAGGTGTTCGGGGACATGGGTAACACATCAGGCACAAATCCCGACACTCTTACACAAATCCCCGCCCCCGACCACTTTTTTTTGATTAAAATTGCTCCCCTGCTGTGATGTTTTTGCCTCTCGAACGTCTCTTATATACGAGGGAATGTAATGGAGACTGGGGAAAACAGGCTGATCGAGGCGATACTCCAGGGGAATCCGGGGAGCCGTGGTGAGGTTTTGCGCCTGTATGGGCCGGAAGTTTACTGGCTCGCTTATTCACGTTTGTGGAATATGGAGGAAGCAAGGGATGTTCTCCAGGAATGTATATTTCACCTTATGGAAGAGGTCCGCAACGGGCAATTTCGTGCGGGCAGCGGCTCGATCCGCGCATTTTTGCGCACCACAGCAGGCAACCTGTGTATTGACCGAATTCGAAGCAAGGACCGATTCCGCTTGCGGAAGGATGAAATCCGGGATTTCGAAGTGTTACGGCGGAATGCGAAGAATCCCGGTGATGTGGCCGAAGAAAACGATATCCAGGAGGCAATACGGGGCGGTTTGCCGCAGCTGACGGAACTTCAGCGCGCGGCCTTTGTTCTTCATTACCTGGACGGGGTATCCGTCGCGGAAATCGCCGAACGGCTGGGCCTGTCGGAAAACAACGTGCGAAACCACCTCTGGCGGGCACGACAAATAATGCGCGTGATCCTTGCGCGGTTTGTGGAGGAATGACGATGAACGATCTTACCGAAAAACGGGAATCCCCATACAAATCCCTTGGAGGGACGATTATGAAAAGGATCTTCTTACTCAGATTGTAGCAACAAAGAAGGAGAACCTCCTGATACGCAACTTCTTCGCGAGGAGCTGCTCAACGCGCCGCACATTCGATCAATTGGGGAGGTGACCAGCATCCAGGGAGTCCCTATCGCTGATCTGACAAACCGTGAGCGAGGAACGAGGAAGAGAGCAACCGATAGGTTGCTTGGGATTTATGGAACGAGAAGGGGAGAATGGACACCTCTGAACATCCCCGAAGCGGACGCAGAGACGCTGTTTCAGATCGTCCTTCAAACAGCAGCGGAGTCAGAAAATTATAAGAAGGGAGATACGGAGAAAACAAGAACCGTTTGCCGTCTCCGTGCCTATTTCGTTTGTAGTGATCTCTGTCGGGACTTCCTCAGCAGAATTGACCAAAAAAGGCCCCTGGCGTACGTACTGAGTAACTGCATACGTTTTGATCAGGTTCCCCATGTTGCGGCATATTTGAGGGAATTCGCGTATCATGAGATCGGGAGTGCAGCAAGTCTTACAGAAACACGTGGCGTTCGTGTTATTACTCCAAACTCGAAATAGTAGGCATACTGTAGTAATGTCGCTTACTCCATCGCGTAGCGAACCGAAGGTGCGTGAAAGAAATTTCGGACGACGTCGGGCCGTTTCTGTGTACTCCGGAGATAGCCGCGCACATTGGCCACCATATCCTCGCGGCTGGAGGCACGCCGGCGGCCCACCGCG
>JAKQSI010000086.1 GCA_029570205.1 Candidatus Omnitrophota bacterium
AATAGCCGCATTTTCGCGCATGGACATCAGCACACGGCGCTGCTGAATAATCCGCGGAGGTCCTGATTCACTTGGACAACCTGGAAGTCTTTCTAATTTCAGGGGTAATGGGGAGCAGGGGATTCGGGGAGATAGTGCCGATAATGACAACTTCCAGCAATAAAATCAACCACTTACGAACATTCGTGACGAATTTGGGCCAAGCGTCGGCCGGACAGAGGACGTCGGAGTGACCGGCCCGAATATCGACAGATGCAATCGTTCCGAGGCCTGACGGTTCGCAACGGCACACCAGTTCAGGCGGCTTGTCAAGAGAATAAGACCTTGCCGAAAAGGAAACTGTTCCCATTTCTCAATCGGGCAGACCATGATGACGGGAGAATCTTTTCGCATCCAGGCTACGGCTTGCTCCGTATCGCACAAGTAGACTTTCCGTTTTGTATAGTATACAAGCGAAGAGTACCGACCGTATTTGTACGAGATTATAGTAAAATCGTCAGGCAGCGCCGCCAGATTCGCTGCCAGAACCAATTCCTTGGCGGATTTGGTGCGACCGATATAATCCGCCGGTGGCCCCATAAAAAATATCACTACCAGGGCGATGGTCACTGTCAGTGTTCTTCTGAGTCGCGGAGGCAAAATTGGTGTGGACTTTTTTGAAGAACCCCTGTTTCCGTCATACCAGAGTGAGGCCACCAACAGGGCAATCGGGGGCAGGATCGGCATCGCATAACTGATGAGTTGGGAATGGCTGATCGAAAAGAAGATCAGCGACATCAGGACCCATAGAATCAGCGCACGATTCTCCATCGAGAGGCGCCCATTTCGCCAGGCATGGAAGGCATGTTTCCAAAGAGACTTACGGAAAAAACAGAGGGAAACCGGAAATGTGGACGCAAAAGTCGCGGGAATATAAAACCACCACCCCATCTCGCGGTGCTTGACTCCCGTGAAAACTCGGGCAATGGTCTCATCGATGAACCAGTAAGACCAGATTCCCGGGACACGATGACTGACAAGCACGAGCCATGGGGCAAGGACAATTGCCATCACGAGAATCCCCAGAAGGTGGTATCGAACAGCGATGGTCCCCCGTCTCCGTGGGGACAGCAACACGGGAATAAGAGCCGGGATGACAAAAAGAAAGGCCACCGGTCCTTTCGTCAGCAACGCGGCTCCCAGAGATGCGTACGCCACAATAAGGAAGCCCGGTCGAGATTCGCGAAACGCCGTCAGGAACCATAAGGCCGACGCGGTCACCCAGGCGGCAAGCGTCATATCGGTACTCGCGATCCGACTGAGAGCAATTGTTAAAGGAAAGATCGCAACTCCGAAGGCCGAAACCCTGCCGTGCAACTCTCCCCAACGACGACATCCGAACCAATACACGAGAACCACTATCGCTGTCGCACCCAGCGCACTGGGAAGACGAGCGACATATTCCTCGTCCGGCACGACCGACAACATGGCCGCCTGCAGCCAATAAAACAGGATCGGCTTCTGCAGGCGGTTTTCACCCGCAAATTGTGGGACAACGAAGTCCCCGGTCCTCAACATGTTCCGTGAAGTCTCCGTATACCGGGCTTCATCCGGATCCAGGAGCGGTATCGTGCCGAGGTGGAAAAAGAAGCAGACATACACGACACCGGTCAGCAGGAACAGGTGAAAATGTCGATAGGCCTTCACTTTAGATAAAACCGTCAAGGCAACATCTCCAGAAATTCTCCTGCAGTTTCTACTCCGGCAAAGAATACACAACCTCGCTGGCCGGTCCTGAGACGACCGCTGATACGAGAGACAGGCCGAGATATCCAGACCCTCGAACTACAGATTCTC
>JAKQSI010000088.1 GCA_029570205.1 Candidatus Omnitrophota bacterium
TCACCGAACCGCGCGGATCAACGAGATATCGGGCCGGTATAGTGTAATGCGCAATGAGTTTTATTTGCCCTCGGAGGACGATATTCGATTCCAGAGCAAGAGTAATCGCCAGGGACGGTCCACGGAGGAGGTTCCGCCCGACCTGCGCAAGAAGGTCCTGGATTTGCTGGTCCGGGGACAGGAGTCGGCCTACCAGGTTTATGATGGAATGATTAAGGCTGACATTTCCCGCGAACTGGCGCGGATCAATCTGCCCCTGTCGCTATATACCGAGTGGTATTGGCAGATTGATCTTCATAACCTGTTTCATTTCCTGAAGCTGCGTCTCGATTGGCACGCACAGAAAGAGATCCGCCAGTACGCCGAGGAAATGTCCAAGATTGCCAATGCGGTGGCTCCCATGGCATACACCGCATTTGAGGAGTACATGCTTTATGCCGTGCAACTGAGCCGCTCGCAGGTGACTCGGCTTCGTGAAGCGCTTGCCAATCACCCGGAGCTATTGAAAGAACTGGAGCAGGAATTGTAGCCCGCCTGTCATTTCCCCCTTCCCAGTAGGACAGGTGTCCCCGGCTGTAACCGCTGGCCTCCCGTCATTCCGGCACAAGCCGGAATCCAGTGTCAATGTTCGCCCGTTTTGTCGGGATGTTTCCACCGGCGAAATTCCTCGCATTTGACAAGGCACTCTCGACGGTGGTGGGGATTGAAAGGGAGTGAAGGGAGATTATTTCCTGTAAAACCGTTTAATTGCCTCCTGGGCACCCTTGGGATCGGCGGTGAACCAGACATAATCCGATCGCATTGCATCTTGTGCATCAATAGCAAATGCCAGATTATCTGAACCCAGAATAAATGTATTTACCCCAATCCAATGATATGAACCTTTTGCTTCGACAAGAAGCGGCCCACCACTGTTTCCAGGATTGATGGCCGCATCTGTTTGGTATATGCGGTATTTCTTACCCGGCTCCGGATTGCGAACAGCGCTGACTTTCCCGAAAGTGTGGGTATTCTTCAGGCCGTGTGGCGCTCCCACCGCGACAACATCAGCCCCCTCGGATATGGATAATTCCTTGCCAGAAGGCAATATCACATAATCGACCTGTTCTTGAAGTCCTCTTGCACCAACTTCTAACAAGGCAATATCCAATTCCCCATCTTGCTCAGCGAAACGCAATACGGAGGCTGTTTTTCCACTGGCGAACTCAACTACAAGATCATACGCAAGAATATCCGGCTCAGACATATCGTCGCTGACGGCCAATTCCGCCAAGCCTAGACAATGACTATTGGTGATCAAAACGATCCTGTCATCCTTTACCGAAATAACTCCTGCACTTCCCGTCCAAGAGTTTGTATCGTTAGACATGACATCCTTTTCTGTCCACTCACTTATCAGCATATGTGATGCGATCTTGAGATCCGCAAGCGAGAGACCGCGGGATGCGCTGACGGAACCGGAAAAAGGAGTGTCAAGAGAGCCTTCGTCCGCTTGCCGCAGGAATATGAACATTGCGGAAACGGCTACAAGGAGTAGAACAATCACGATAATTGAGCGAACGCGAAGAGTCTTGGCGACCTCTTCCGGTTTGAGGTTGCCTTCGGATTGGATGTCCATCTTAGAGTTCCTCCAATAATGAGAGATATTGCCTCAAATGGATTTCAATTCTCTCCTGGATATTCATATCCAGGCATTGATCTGCGTTCGCATGGCAATTCAATGCCCATTTTGAAATCTCTGCGGGTGGTTCAATCGATTCGGGCAGATCTCGAATGACTTTGGCAGCAGCGATTTCATCATCAAGGATACCGAGTAATTCCTGATCTGCCACCGCGTCCAGCGGATAGAATAGATACAATAATCCACTCATCGCCAATTCCCGCACTTTTCGGTCCTGATTGGTAATTGCCAGACTGAGAAAATATCGAAAAGCCTGTTCAGCCATATTGGGATTCGCATCATTTTGGCGCATCCAATTCCAATGCCGAGCATGAACCCGGCTGGTCCGGCCTACCGCCATCCGAAACATTTCGCGAAGGACGTGCAGATTCCTGACTGTAATCTGAATCACCGCTTTGGAAAGATCGAGCCATGTCTGAATTCCCTTTCGGCGAAACTCGGCGACATATTCTCCCGCAGACTTATTCTCGTCCAATGCAAGTAGACCACCGAACATCTCACCAAGCATTGTTTTCTTTTTTTTTAATTCCGGTGTCTCGGGATCCCTGAATTCTTGAAGTCTCTTGACGACGGAAATCCCGATTGTCTCGAGTTCCTTCACCACGCAATCGAGATACTCTGTGTCGCCGATTTTGACCAGCAATTCCTCTCCAAGACGCGGGGAAACTTCGGTGACGAAGATTTGGTGAGGAATCAGATGTTCCTCTTTCTCTCTCTCGTCGGCCCCATTTGATTTTGAAAACAGATGACCAAGCATCTCATATTCGGAATGGCCCCGGGAAATCCCTTCTTGCTGTAAGGAAAGGCATCGAGTAAATGTATGGGAGAGAATATCCGTCCCGTCTTCTTTGATCGAAGGACACTTCTTTTGCATTCCGCAAACTCTGGCCTTTATGTCTGACAAATAGTGATTGAGGAAGGGAAACCATTCCTCGACGTTCCTTGTCAGGAGCACGTGAAAGGGGCCGTCACCCAATTCCAGACATTGGGTGACTTGTTGCAGAGCATGAGTTATCGAGTCGGTTTTATTGGATCGCCATTCGACAGGGCAGGACGGTATCGCCAATATGCCTGCGATGACATCTCTCGGTGCAAGAACAGAAATACTCCGGACAGGATATTCTATATAGATCACCTCCACGACATCGCTTTCGAGAAGAAAACGAAGCCAGCGAGGAACCTTGCCGTGGAGAAGTTCCTCACCTTCGTGCTGAGCAAGATTGCACATCAGGGGCTTGTTTTCCATCACGGTGATAATCTGGTGGTCGACGTCGTAACTCGTCCGCAGATGAAAAGGCTTTTTCAGATGGGTTTCAAAAAGGGCATATTTCCTATCATCAACGGACTGAATTTTCTCCTTAATTTCAACCGTGAAAGATGGTGGCTGTTTCTGTGCAACAGGCTTGAGTCTGATGAATTCCGCCTTGTCCAGATCAGAGGGAAGGTTGTACGACAGCAAATGTTGGACCGCATCCCTCCATCCGGTGTCCAGAAGAACCAGGTGAAGCCATGTGTTCTTCATGTCGGTATAGATTCTTTCGGGATCTAAGGCATATTGCTGAGATCTGAACTTGTCACATGCGCGCAGGAATTCCTGTAAAGGCAAAGCGGCCTGCGGGGCAATATGGACAAGATCCTGCAACCCGGTATAAAGAACATCGGAAACGTCTTCCTCTTTTCGGGTTGGATGCGGCAAGATGCGGTCGATCAGATGAAAATAGCGATTAAACACGTCGTCCAAGCCTGGAAGGCCCATTGCTTCTTCGAAATCCGTCATGTTCTCATACTCCGAGCAATATCCGCGCATTCCCGATCAATGGTCTTGAGATCGGTGTCCACATCTTTGATCAAATCCGCCATTTCGTCCAGCATACCAGTGCTTGAATCCACCACTTTTTGAAGCCCATCGCGCAAATCCTCCAGCAAGTCATGATGAAAATCTTGAATTCTACTCTCAATCCCCGGCATGATCCGCCCTCGAATATCGGCGCGGCGGTTTGTTTTTCTGGCCTTCTCCTTAACCTGCAGACAGGTCTTTTCCATAGCGTTCTTGAACTGATTCCAGAATAGCGTCGTAACCGTCAAGCCCCAGACGACAAGAAAGATCAAAAAGAACGGCCAAATAACGTTCTTGATTTTATCTCCAACAAAGGGAATCCAGGTGAGTGCCTTAAGTAAGAAGCCCCCTAAAGGCACGGCAAGAACCAAACCTATGAACATCGGAAAATTCGTTATCATCAATTGTTTCATTCCAGATATGAGCGCAGATGTGATATTTTTGGTGAGATCCGTAACTCCTTGCGGCGGATTAAAAGGCTTCATATCACCGGGCTTGCACAAGCCCTCCAGGAGATCATCGCAAAGATCACGGACTTTCTCGTTGATTCTTTTCTTTCCGTGATCATCCAGGGGTGTTTCGTCCTCGAAATACCGCTCAAGATGTCGAATCAGGGTTTTGTCCATTTGCCGTTTCAGTTTGCTTTGCATCTGATCCGAAATTTGTTGTTGGAGTTCCTTTGAAACAGCCTCTTGAATATTTGAAAACTCGGCGGTTAACTTGCCGTTAACGGGAATCGCACTGATGCTGTCACTGATGATCTGATCCAATCGGTCGATGATCCGTTCGTATTCGGAGACGACCTTGTCCTTCAGTTGCTCTATGTCTTCATTTAGTTGTTCCTCATAAGCTTCTTTCGGACGCATCGTGTCCATGACGCGCAGAAGCTGGGGTTTCAATGCTCCGAATTTCTGAGTGAGTTTACAGCATTCGTTGAGGACACCTTCACGTCGACGGCGCTCAAGGCAGGATTCCTCGGTCTTGCCGGAACGGAGTATATTTGACTTTGCGCTGACGTAGCTCGACATAGACCGCCGTAGATTGTCGATATTCCATTGCGGGGTGCTGTAATGTTTCGCGGATTCGGGAACTTCCTGGGAAAGGTGATAGTTCCGCGCCGAAACAAAAATGGTTCTGTTTTCGTCCACGGCATCCGCCAAAGTCGGCAGATATTCTTTGAGATCCTTTTGCGCTTTCTCGCGCGCCAAGGCTTCATCGGAAATGTTGCGGAAAGATTCGGCCTCTTGCCAGAGGTCCCAGAACGTGATGACCGGAATAACGGGTCTGGCGGTTTGGCGTAGAAATGGGTTGATGACATTCGCGGTGCGGCTGTTGATTGCGTCGGCTTTGACACAGACAATCAGCAGCATGAATTCCTTGACCCATTGCTGAAGAGATTGCTCGTCCTTCCAGTAAGGCCCTCCCAAACCGGGAGTATCCAGAAGCTGAATATTCTTGACCGCCATATCTCCAAAAACTTCGCCGGCAAGGTCACTTGCAGAAAGCACCAAGCGAAAAAAATGCAAGTCCTGGATGGCGCTCTCCCGCTTCCCGGATACCTTCGCCTGGTATTCCTCTTCGCTGAGGGGTCTTTCATCTCCGTTGAAAGACACTTCGTAGAAGTCGTTTGCCCGCCCGCCCTCTTTGAACTGAATCAACGTGCATTTCGACGTGACAATGCTTTCGCCGGTCGGCAGGAGATCCTTCGCCTTGGGCGGGAATAGCATGGCGTTCAGCAGGCTGGACTTGCCATGGGAATAGTGGCCGATCACTCCGACATAAATCGGACTTTCGATCGATTCCTTTGCCCGGTCTGCGGCGTGACCGACATCATACTGAAAATCCTTGAATTGGTTCTCAAGGTCTTGAAAATGCTTGGTGTTTTTGAACTTGGCAAGGTGTTCTTCGATTCGGAATTCGCTCAGCCTGTCCAAAATACTCTTCAGTGAGTTGTGGATCTTCATATAGTCTCCGCTCATAACTGTTCACCCCATGTATCGTGAAAATGAATTGATATTTCTCAATTATCAATGATGCTGTCATGGAATCTGCCAATCTGAATACATTCCAGGACGTATAGCGGCGTTGTCCCGTTGACAGTTGAAACTTGAGGAGAGGGGTGGCGGTTCCCCCCGCCCGAAGGATAACAGCCCGTGGCAAAAGCCATGATTTCCCCGGCTACGGCATAATTTATTTTGTAGATGTTCTGCGTTTGTGGAGGACTGTTATCGGAGGAGATGGGTGGTCGTTGCACCGCGCGAGAGACAACGACCAGAAGCCGGAGATCTCTCCGGTACCAAATCGCCAAATAATAGTTAAATAATCCATTCGCCCAGCCCCGCGGTGTCCCAAATCCGTATCGCTTTCGCATCACCAAATGATATCCCTTATCCGCAACCACTTCCTCGACGACCGCTCGATCCTCCGGGATCACCGCCTCCAACCGATCCACCGCTTCCTGTACCGTCGTCAGCACACTCTGCGAATCCCCCACATCCCCCCGATGAATCGTCGCCGCCACCACCGCTCCACTACTCAAGTCCACCCCGTGTTCCGCCTTGTAACCGAAATGCGTACGCCCATCCTTCATCTTCGTCACCGCCGCATCCGGATCATTCGGGTTGTACCAGTCGTCGTTCGACGTCGTCTTCTTCCGCTTCCGGTCAAACTCCGCTACCTGCTCCCGCGTCGGCGTCTCCACACCCGACGCCTTCATTAACCGTTCCAAAAACTCCGTGTAACTCTCTCCCGTGTCCCGACGCACTATCGACCGCATCGCCGCGTTCGCTTCCAATGTCGTCGCATCCACGCCCAATGTCTTCCCCTCGATCAATCCCTCCTTCTCCAAAATCCCCACAACATATCCGAACACCTCCTGGTGGGTTTCCAGATCGATCAACCGTCTCGTCCGCGAAATCGTCGAGTGGTCCGGCGGCTCTTTCCCAATCGGAATCCCCAAAAACGACCGCAACGACAGCGAATCCTTGCACCGCCACGCAATCCCTCGCTCCGAGTCCACCCCTTCAAAGTACCCGATCAGCAAGGTCCGAAAGTAAATCCCCGGCGCCAATCCCGGACGCCCCTGTTTCTCCGCATAAAATCGCCGGCATTTCTCCTGACACATCGCGTCAAATTTATGCCGCGCCAGGACCCGATTCAACCGCTCGTAAAACGGATGCCCCGGCGACTGCGGCATCTCGTTCCAGCACACGTACAATTCTTCCGCTACTTTCTCCTCACGCTGGCCCAACATCGCGCTGTCCGGCCCTCTCTTTCAGAGAGTTGATTCTTTATCTTACTCCTATTCAACGTGTCCATAAATCCCTCCCAGACTTTCACCACAGGCTGTTAACGTACGCAACCGGGGCAAATCGGAGCGCTGCTGCGCCGAGAAGGGCTGTACTTCTCCCAACTGGTCCACTGGCGGAAACAATCCCGGGAGGGGGCGTATCGGGCGTTGCGGGATGACCATCGGGGCCGGAAACGGAAACGCAATCCGTTGGAAGAGGAGAACGAACGGTTGCGTACCCAGGTGGCCTGCCCGGAACGGTGTGCGCACCAGGCGGAAACGATCATCGAACGGTCCGGATCAACCCTCCGAACCACGCAAGTTTCACACACAAAAAACTCACTAATTTCCAAATGGAACAGTCTGATTGCACTTGGCACGTTCCGATGAAATGTTCGTCAAGGGATTGCTTTTGTTGTGCGTCGGTGTAATACTGATAGGAAACCGTAAGGGGTTGAAGTTTTTTCCTTTAGCTCTTTTGGATCGAATCAAGTCCGCATCCTGATTCGGGGACAGGAAAAGTGCATCGAACGATCATTCGATGCGGATGATGGAGAATCGAAGAAATGAAAGGGAAACTTGTTGCAGTAGAAGGATTGGACGGTTCCGGAAAGTCCACGCAGGTGTATTTGCTGAGACGGTGGCTCGAATTGGAGGGTGTCAAGGTCTTTTTCACCGAGTGGAACTCTTCGGACCTTGTTAAAAGCGCCACCAAGAGGGGGAAGAATCAGAATCTGCTCACTCCGACGACATTTTGCCTGATTCATTGCACGGATTTCGCCGATCGGTGGGAACGTCAGGTCCTTCCTCTTCTCAAGGCCGGATATATCGTCTTGTGCGACCGGTATAAGTTTACGGCCTTTGCACGCGACTCGACACGTGGTTGCGACCGGGAATGGGTTCGTTCCCTTTACAATTTTGCCACTGTTCCCGATATCACTCTCTTCTTCAAGGCCCCTCTTCAGGTCGCCTTGGACCGCATCCTTTCCGGGCGGCCTGTTCTGAAATATCACGAAGCAGGAATGGACATGGGGTTTTCCAAGGATCCTTATGAGTGTTTCTCGATTTTCCAGGGGAAAATCAATGATGAATATGACAAGATGACCGACGAATTCGGTTTCGTGGTAATCGATGCGACACAATCGATCGAGGTGATGCAACAGGAGGTTCGCAGGATAGTGGCGGAACGCATCGACTTGGCATCTTATCGGCTGCGAGGAAAAAAGTGATGACGACCTCTCCCCACAAACCCAAATCCTGGTACGGCAAAGGGATTCCCTGTGTCAATCTGGACGAGTTGCAGGGAAGCCTGATCGTGATTGAGGGGGCAGACGGTTCCGGGCGAAGCTCCCAGATCGCCATGCTGAACGACTGGCTGGAGGGGCACGGACGCGCCACGGTCAGTATGGGATTGCGTCGGTCCAACCTCATCAGTCCCGAACTTGATAAGGCCAAGCAGGGGAATGTGATGGGACGCATCACCATGAATCTGTTTTACACGACCGATTTCATGGACCAACTGGAGAACCGAATCATTCCCGCTTTGCGCGCCGGATTCATCGTTCTGGCGGATCGTTACATCTATACTCTGCTCGCGCGGGCCTATGTGCGCGGAATCGAACGCAAGTGGATTGAGGACCTTCTGCTAGGTGTGGCGCTTGTCCCGGATGCGGTTTTCTATCTGAAAGTCAGTCCCAAGAATCTCATCGAACGCAATTTTGAGAAACACAGTACCCTGGATTACTGGGAATCCGGGATGGATATCGGCATCTCGCAGGATATGTTCGACAGCTTCGTCAAGTATCAACGGCGTGTCCAGACCGAATTTTCGGGGCTTCAGGAAAGGTTTGGGTTTGAAGTAATCAATGGGAATCGCTCCCCCCGGGCTGTGCAGCTGGAATTGCAGGCCAAGCTCGCTCGTATACTGGGAGTAGGATAGCACGGATTTGCTATTCTCGTTTGTTGCCTGCAATGTGCTTTCTCAGCGAGAAGGCAGGGGAAAAAGGCATAGGAAGACACCATGGTATCGAAATCCGCATCCCGCAAACCTCGTCAACAGAAAGTACCCTCGAAAATTACAAAAGAACAACGTGAAGAGTTGCTTTTGGAGTTGCGCCGCCTGCGGTCTCTTTTTCAGGAAATTGTTGATTTTTACTCTGTCCGGGGGTCCGCAATGATCCAACGCCTGGTGGAGAATGTGGAGGCAATGGGTTTGGAGGACTCCGACCTTGAACTGACATCGGAACAGTATGACCAGGTTATCTCCAGCATCCGAAGACTGGATGTCAAGCCGAAGAAGGGCCGCCGGAAGGACCTCAAGAGTATTGAAAATCTGGTAGCGGAAATTGAGGATATTCTCACCTGACAAAGAAAGGAATCTCCGTTGAACGTCAATCGTCAGGATCGCCCGGTTCTGGGCATTGATTTAGGTGGAACAAAGATTCTCGCTGCGGTAGTCGATCCGGACGGAAAGGTCTTATCCAGAAGCAAACGAAAGACAAAATCAGAAAAGGGTCCCGCCGATGTATTGGACCGGATGGCGGCCTGTGCCCGGGAGGCGGTTGAAGAGGCCGGTCTCCAAATGAGTGATATTGCATCGGCCGGTGTGGGCGCACCGGGGCCGCTTGATCCGATTCGTGGCATCATTATCGACACCCCGAACCTGAAATTTGTCGATGTTCATCTCAAAGATGAACTGGAATCCCGGATTTCGGTTCCCGTATTTGTGGATAATGATGTGAATGTCGGCACATACGGGGAACTCGTCTACGGTGCGGCAAGAGGGGTGCAGGATGTGATCGGGCTTTTTGTGGGAACCGGCCTCGGCGGTGGGGTGATCATCAACGGGAGGCTGCACCATGGGTTCAGTCTGAACGGCGGCGAATTGGGACACATGATTCTGGATCCGGACGGCCCGGTCTGCGGATGCGGGAACCGAGGGTGTCTGGAAGCTTTTTCAAGCCGCACGGCCATTCAGCGTGAAATTGAGTTTGCAATTCGGGCCGGGAAATCGTCGATTATTCATGAATTGGTAAAAGGGGATATGAGCCAAATCACAAGCAGCGTACTGAAGAAAGCCTTCGAGGCGAACGATCCGGTTGTTGAAAAAGTCCTCAAGACCGCTTGCGAATACCTGGGCATTGCCGTGGGAAGCCTGCTGAACATTCTCAGTCCGGAGGTTGTGGTTCTGGGCGGTGGGGTTGTAGAGGCCTTGCCGGAACTTTTTGTGAAGCAGGTTCGAAAGAAAGCGTTTAAGATTGCTTTTCCGATCTGCTGCAAAAATGTCCGCGTTGTGGCCTCCGAGTTGGGGGATGATGCGGTTATTCTGGGAGCAGCCGCGCTCGGAAGAGAGCGATTAGCGGAAGCGAATTGACCGCCGCCCGGTTTTCCTTACGGACCGAATCGGATCACATCCCCGTTGCTGGTTGTGCCGTTGCTTGCATCGTACAGGAAAAACACATCCTGAGGCTGGCTTTTTGCGCCGGCATCTGCCTGCAAATCCATGTCCGGTCCGCAAGAAATCAGAGCGTACTGATAGGCATTCTGTTTCCCATGTAAAAAAACATGTGGCGAGTTGTTTAGTTTCTTGGTCATATAGCCTGCGTAAGCTTCAGGCCATCCATCCGATTCGTAGCAATAGTTCATGGGATCGCCGTCAGGGGCCTTTATGTACTCTGTTGCAAAGGGATCGGGCCAGCGGCCCTGGCTGATATAGGAGACCGGTGAAGTCAACGGATAGAACCTTCTGGGCTCGGAGAGGTTTCCCGCGCGGCTGATGTATCGCCCATTATCCAGACGATAGGTTTCCAAAGCGTTCGCCAGCGCGCTGAAATCGCCCTGCACACGTGCGATCTTGGCCCGCGTTCGCGCATTCATGAAGTTGGGAACGGCAATTGCCGCCAGAATCCCGATAATTGCCACGACGATCAACAGTTCGATCAGAGTGAATCCCCGGATGGCGTCTCTTCGCATGATTTCTTCTCCTTAAATCAATCTTGTCTACAAACCCGGACTTCGACATTATATTGTAGCACGAATTCGGGCTGACGGAAGCCGACTATACCAAACAAGTCAATACAGATATAGGTTGTGTCCCCCGCGCGGCGGATCGGAACGTGCTTCGAAACCGCCATTCAATCCGTTGAAAGCAGCCACTATAATTTCGTCTAATGTTTGAGATCGCCAGGAAGAAGGAGTGGGAATATGCGGAGCGATATCGAAATTGCACAGGCGACACGGTTAAAGCCGATAACTGAGGTTGCGAAGTCCATCGGGTTGACCGAAGAAGACATCGATCTTTACGGGAAATACAAGGCGAAAATACACCTGGATGTGCCGGATCGCCTGGTTGATTCGCCAAACGGACGCCTGATTCTTGTGACGGCGATGACAGCGACGTCCGCTGGGGAAGGGAAAACTGTCACGTCCATCGGGTTGGCTCAGGCGTTCGGCAAGATGGGGAAACGTCATTGTCTGTGCCTTCGGGAGCCTTCTCTCGGTCCGACTTTTGGTATCAAGGGTGGGGCGGCGGGTGGCGGGTATTCCCAGGTACTCCCGATGGATGAGATCAACCTGCATTTCACGGGCGATTTCCATGCTGTCACCACAGCGCACAACCTTCTCGCCTCGATCATCGACAACCACATCCTGAAAGGGAATGAACTGGAGATTGACATTGGGCGGGTGGAGTGGCCCCGCACTATCGACCTGGCGGATCGAACGCTTCGGGACATTGTGATCGGCCTGGGAGGGCGGGCAAATGGAATCCCTCGTCAGACGGGTTTTGTTATTACGGCGGCCTCTGAAATCATGGCCATCCTGGCCCTGTGTGACAACATGGAGGATCTCCGGCGCCGGTTGGGGAATATCACGGTGGCTTACACAAGCGAGGGGAGGCGAGTCCGGGCCGAGGAATTGAAAGTGGTCGGTTCCATGCTCGTTTTATTGAAAGAAGCCATCAAGCCGAACTTGGTCCAGACCGTGGAGAATACACCGGCCATTGTGCATTGCGGACCGTTCGGCAACATCGCGCACGGCTGCAACAGTGTGATTGCGACACGGATGGGACTGAAGTTGGGGGATTATTGCATTACCGAGGCAGGGTTCGCGTCGGATTTGGGGGCGGAGAAGTTTTTCGACATCAAATGCCGAGCCGCCGGGCTGAAACCGGACGCTGTTGTCATTGTCGCTTCCGTTCGCGCTCTGAAACTCCACGGCGGAACGGCGGTGGCCGAGATGAACACCGAGAATGTGGAGGCCATGCTGAAAGGGTGCTGCAATCTCCAGGCGCATATTGAAAACATCCGCAAGTTCAAAGTGCCTTCCGTGGTGGCGATCAACCGTTTCCCGCGCGATACGGACAACGAAATCAAGGCGCTGAAGGCATTCTGTGAGGACCTTGGAGCGAAAGCGGTCGTCTCGGAGGTGTGGGCGTGCGGGGGAGAAGGCGGGATCGAAATGGCGCAGGCCGTCATCGAACAGATGGAACAGCATTCCGCGCAATTCGAACCGATCTATCCTCTGGATGTTCCGGTGAAGCAGAAAATCGAAACTGTCGCGCGCGAGATTTACCGCGCGGAGGGTGTGGATTACGCTGCGAAAGCGGAGAAGAGCATCCGGGAAATCACCGCCCAGGGACTCGACGGTCTTCCGGTCTGTATGGCTAAAACACAGTTATCCCTGACCGATGATAAGACCCGACTGGGTGCGCCGACCGACTGGCGGCTTCAAGTGCAGGATGTGCAAATTCGAAGCGGTTCCGAATTCCTGGTCGTCCTGACCGGCGATATGATGTTGATGCCGGGACTGCCGAAGGTTCCGGCTGCGGAAAAAATTGACCTGTTCCCTGACGGCAAAATCGTCGGGCTGTTCTGATACGATGGGTCTCGAATGAGACTATGGCTGGTCTACCAGGTTCACAATGTTCAATTCCCGGATCTGTCAGCCTTCCCCGTCCACTTTCACAACCCTGTTTTCTCTGGCGGAGATGTGGATAGCCTCCATGATCGCCATCACCCGGCGTGCGTACTCCGGTGTCACCATCAGCGTATCCTCTTTGCCTTCGAGTACCCGAATCAGGTTCTGATAAAATAAAATCCCTTCCGGGCGAATGGCATCGGGAACCGGATGGGTGGATTCCTCGATGGTGCGTACACGCGCAGACTTGGCGACAGTTCGCTTTACAACTGCCGGTCCCTTGTCGCTCTCTAAAAGGATCGATCCTTCTTCTCCCAGGACATACCAGCGCGGAAGCCCGTGCGGCGAAATCCGACAGTTCTCGACCTTCGCATTCAATCCGTCCCGATAGATGAGACTGGCGAAATAGGCCGTTTCGACCTCCGTTGACCATACGGCGGTCTTGGTCTCGGCATACAGGCTTGCGATTGCTCCCGGCGCCAGAAGCAGAATCTGATCGACATCGTGCGGTACACAATCATAGATTACCCCACCGCCGTAAGCCTTTTCCTGACGCCAAGTGGGTCGAAACTCCTGAGCAGGATAATTGAATGTCGAATCGAAACGGATACGTCTTGACTCGATTCCTAAGATCTTTCCGACGATGCCATCTTTCAGCAATTGTTGAATGCGTTGAAATCCCGGCTCCCACCGGCGATTCTGAAACATGGTGACCATTCGCCCGGCGTTTTGCGCGGCGTCCAGAATCCGGTCGGTTCCCGCCAAGTCCAGCGCCATGGGTTTGTCGATCAACAGGTCTTTTCCGGCGGCAATGGCTTTCAGAGCGATGGCCTCATGGCTTGCCGTAGGCGTAGTGATAATGACCAGGTTAATGGTTTTATCCGCCAGAAATTCGTCTAAATCGCTGTATGTCCGGATGCCGGGGATGCGCTGTTCCGCCAGTTGCCGTCTTTCGGGTGTGACATCGCATCCGGCGACCACCTGGAAGCCTGTGGTGGCCTCAATACACGGCACATGAATATCCAGACCGCTTTTTCCTAAACCGACTATACCGATTCCGATCACGAGGACCTCCCGGCGGAACGATTTTTCCACCATGCTTGAAGAATCAAGAGCAGAAGCAGCAGAGTTGTTGTCGCGCTCATGTAAACGCAAATGATTTTAAATGGCTCATAGCTTCCGTAATAGCGATAAATCCTTCCGATGACCTGCTCCTGGACAATCGGGCCGATGCTGCCGATTCCGTCAATCACTCCCACCGCGGAAAGTGCATCACGCGGTCCGGCGGTGGCGACTGCGCCCGCACCGTTCAGAATGGTGTCCGGGCCGTACAACATGAAGCCGACCAACCCATACAGACAAGCCAGCGTGAACGGCCCGATGTACCCATACTGAATCACCAGGATGTATGCAATGGTCATCCCGGCGGTCATGATTGCGCAGAGCAAACGCCAGTTACCCTTGAAAACCTTGTCCAGCGCCCAACCCGACAGAATCACGCCCGCAAATCCGGCCAGATCGAATACCGAGGAGTAATAGGCTGCAATATCTCCTTCCACTTGAAAACTGCTTTGCGAGAGAAAATACGGCAGCCAGGAATCCAGCGCGTAGCGCAGAAACTTCAATGTGAAATAAGTAATGCCCATCAGCACGACCACGGGATTGGTCAGAACTCGAAAGAACCCCAGAAAAGCCCCGGCTCGGGCCTCGGCTTCCGCAGCCTCTTCGGATTTTACCTCCTCGTCCTGGGTGACAATCGGTGGAAGCCCCACATCTTCGGGACGGTTGCGGTGGAAGAAATAGAACAGAAGCCAGATGACTGCCATTCCCAGAGAACATGCCCAGAACGAGTACCGCCATCCTGCGTACGTCAGCATAAACCCGGCTATGAATTTCACGCCGACATTCCCTGCCAGGTAGTTCGTGGACCAGACACCCATATACAAACCACGCTCTTCCTTGCGAAGCCAGTGCGCTATTCCGCCCACATTGCCGGGCCATCCGCTGGCCTGGGCCAGCCCGTTCAGGATCATGAATCCGATAAACGTTGCGTAGGAATTTGCGAATCCGAAAACAACATTGCATCCGAGTGATATCGCCATGCCGGTTAAAAGCAGCAACCGAGGTCCCATTTTCCGTCCCAGGATTCCATTCAGAAATTGCCCCACCATGTAGGCAATCAGAAAGGCGGTCCAGATATTTGCCAGATCCAGCGCATCCAGCGAGAACTCATCTCCGATGCTCTTCTTGCAGATGGAGAATGCTTTTCGGCAGAGGTAATAACCGGCATAACTGAAATATGTGGCGGTTAGAATCTTCCATCGCCACCGGATTTGTTCCGCGTTGAGAGGAGGTATCTTGCATGAGACTTGCTCTGTGTCATTCATGGATTTTGTCCTATTGTCCGGTAACTGAAATGTTTTTACAAAGATCCTCACACATTCCATATTCCCTCTGCCCCCCGCTGTTTGGGCTGGAGAGACAGGCAACAGATGTTCGGGGAGATGGGTAACACATTTTTTATCCCGGCAACAGGGAATCCGGTTTCTTTCCTGTCGGGAGAATCCGAGTATACTGGTGATTGTCCTCCCCCCGGCCCCCTTTTCGAGTACGGAGAGGGGGAGGCGGACGGAATAGTGGACGAGGTGGACAAGGGGTGAGGAAGCGATTAGAGCAGACTAAGGACCCTGGATACAGCGACAATGGATTCCAATTCCCTGTTTAACCTTCAGGATTATCTCAATCGCCGGAAGGGATTAGTGGATGGGCATCTGTTCGGCTATGTGCCGCCGTGTGAGGGGCCGGCCTCGACGTTATTTGAGGCGATGCGCTATACCCTCGAGGCGGGCGGGAAACGTCTTCGCCCGATCTGTGTGCTTGCGGGAGCGGATTTTGTGATGGGACTGGAGCCGCCGGAGATCGAGCGGGGGGATTGGGCAGGCAGCCGCGATCCCGGCTTGGCAGATGCGCTGCTGCGTGCCGCCTGCGCCGTGGAGATGATTCATACGTATTCGCTGATCCACGATGACCTTCCCTGCATGGATGATGACGACCTTCGGCGCGGGCTGGCAACGTGTCACAAGGTGTACGGCGAGGCCATGGCCCTGCTTGCGGGGGATGCCCTGTTGACCCATGCGTTTTTCACCATCGGGCAGATCGGCGATCCTTTCAAGGAGCGGGCGCTGGATGTCGTTCGCGAGCTGGCCGACGGCAGCGGGGCGGAAGGGATGGTGGCGGGGCAGGCGGTAGACCTGATCTCCGAACGGATGGGCGGCGGGACGGAAAGCCACCTGGAGTTTATTCATCGCCGGAAAACGGCTGCGCTGTTTCGGGCATCGCTCACCGTTGGGGGCATTCTCGCCGGCGGCAACGCGCATGACCTTGAGACCCTTCGATCCGTTGGTGAAACTGTCGGTTTGATCTTCCAGGTAACGGATGATATCCTGGATGTGGAAGGGACGGAGGAAGAACTGGGGAAGACAACGGGCCGGGATGCGGAGTTGGGGAAATTGACCTATCCGGGGCTGCTTGGACTGGAAACGGCTCGTCGGCGATCTTCCGAATTACTTTCGAAAGCCGAAGATATCCTCCAAGCCTGCGGTCCACGAGGAATCCCCCTGAGTGTTCTGGCCGGCAAAATCACCCAGCGGCGGAATTGACGCGGGTTTTGGATTCCATAGAGCGTACCCATGCAACCTATTGCCGAACGCACAAAATCTCCGGAGGAAATTACGCCACTCAAGGGACAAGACCTGCTTGCCACCATCAATTCACCCACGGATCTCAAGGCGCTTCCGGTTGAGCAGCTGCCGGACCTGGCGGAAGCCATTCGAGAGTTCCTGATTGATTCCGTGTCGAAAACGGGCGGGCATCTCGCCCCCAATCTGGGGACGGTGGAATTGACCATCGCACTGCATCGGGTGTTCAACAGCCCGGAAGACAAGATTGTCTGGGATGTCGGCGCACAGGCATACCCCCACAAGATCCTCACCGGACGTCGGGAGCAATTCCACACGCTTCGTAAGTTTCATGGAATCAGCGGATTCCCGCGCCGCTGTGAGAGTCCGCACGACCATTTCGGGACGGGGCATTCCAGTACTTCCATTTCCGTGGCGCTGGGCATGGCTCTGGCGCGGGATTTGAAGGGCGAGACATACAATGTTATGGCGGTGATTGGCGATGGGGGGCTGACCGGCGGAGTTGCGCTGGAGGGACTGAACCACGCGGGAAGACTGGACACGAATTTCCTGGTGATTCTGAACGATAATGCAATGGCGATCTCGCCCAACTTGGGCGGCTGGGCAAGATACCTGAACCGGATTATCACCGGCCAGGTTTACAACCGTTTCAGCGAAGAATTGGAAAAAATCCTTCTTCGGATACCCTCCATTGGCGAACGGGTGCAGAAAGGGGCTCTGAAACTCGCGGAGGTCTGCAAGGGTCTGATAATTCCCGGATTGCTGTTTGAGGAGCTGGGATTCCGCTATTTCGGGCCGATTGACGGCCACGATTTGAAAGTTCTTATTGACACGTTTGAGAATGTTCGTCAGCTGAAAGGCCCGATCCTGGTGCATGTCCTGACGGAGAAAGGACGCGGGTACAAACCGGCGGAGAGAGACCCGACGACCTATCATGGCCTGTCGGCATTCGACCGAGTGACCGGACAGATTATCAAGCGGCCCGGCTGGACCTACACCTCGGTGTTCGGCAAGACGGTTTGCCGGATGGCGGAGAAGAATCCGGATGTCACGGCGATTACCGCCGCGATGGCCTCGGGCACGGGACTGATCGAGTTTTCCGAGCGGTTCCCGGAACGGTTTTTTGATGTGGCTATTGCGGAGCAACATGCGGTGGACCTGGCCGCCGGTCTCGCAGTAAACGGGAAACGTCCCGTTGTAGCGATTTATTCCACGTTTCTCCAGAGGGCGTTCGACCAGATTTACCATGATGTGTGCATCGAGAATCTGCCCGTTATTTTCGCCATGGACCGCGCCGGAGTTGTCGGGGCAGATGGAGCCACACATCAGGGACTGTATGATATCGCCTTTCTGCGCAGTATGCCGAACATGGCGCTTTGCGCTCCATCGAACGAACGGGAGCTGGTGCAGATGCTGTGGACAGGTTTGGCGCACAATGGCCCGTTTGCGGTGCGCTATCCGAGAAGTTTCGGGACGGGTGTACCGTGGAATGTGGATGAATCGCCGCTGCCGATCGGGAAAGCGGATGTCTTGCATAAAGGAACCCGGCTGGCGATCCTTGCGCTGGGTACGATGGTGGAGTTTGCACGGGAGACCGCCGCGCTCCTGGCCTCCAGCGGATTGGATCCTACGGTAGTCAACATGCGGTTTGTCAAACCTCTGGATCGGGACCTGCTGAACCAGTTGGCGCAGACCCACACGCATGTTGTGACCTATGAAGATCATGTACTGGATGGAGGATTCGGTGGGGCGGTCTGCGAGGCGCTTGAGGATGAGGGGTTGCACGACATTTCGGTGATGCGCCTCGGACTCCCGGACCGTGTGATCGAACACGGCACGCGCGAGGAAATTTTCGGCGAGTACGGGCTTCTTCCAAGCCAGGTTGCGCCCCGGATCAGTCGGTTTGTGCTGAATGCAAGATTCGCGTACTGAGTCAATTAAGCATTAAGAATTAAAATTAAACATTAAGATAATTAAAGAACTATTGTAAACAGGCTGCTTCTCTTTCCTTGGAGGGGGGCAGGAAGGAATCCTGCCAATTTGATATGTGATCTCCATGAGAATCGGACGGTGTACATGCACAACATTCCCACACTGAAATCCGTACTTTACTTCACAACTATCCTCTATTTCTTCACCGGAACATTCCATATCTCAGCAGAAGATACAATGCCGGACGATATGAAACGTATCCAGGGCCTTCTGGTGGAGCGGAACTGGCATTCCCCGCGAACGATGATGATGGGGGATGATAATACGCTGGTAATCCATCCGGTAGAGAAACGGCCGGAATCCGATTTGTACTCATATTACAAAGATTCTCTGTTGCAGGCCCCTGACAGGCTTCTCAGTCAACCACCGATCCGTATTTTCGAACGGAGACTTGCCGGGATTACGCTTGTTCGTTCGATGCGTGACATCGGATCGGGACCGGACTCGGTTCGGCATTCCCGAACGGTGATTCATTGCCCCGAGAGGGCTTGCGCGGTGTTCGATGAAGCCATTCCCTCGGCAAGCGGCGCGTACCTGTCGGGTCCTGTATGGCACTTCAAGACGGATGCGGAAAAGATCCGGAATGCGACCGGGACTACTGTTGGAATTAAAGTAGCGGATTTCGCCATGTTTACGGTGGGGCGCGAGGACCTTATGCAACCTGAAGTGTTCCGGGAAACCGATCCGGGGGCGAAAGAGGCGAAATCGCGCGTGTTTTTTATGAACGTACAGGATATGGGTTCGGGAGGGTCGTATCAAAGTGCCTGTGTTTTTCTGCCGGTTCAGCGGGCAGGGAACTTTGAGGCAGAACCGTTACGAATGGAAAATCGACTGACCGGATTGGCTTTTCTGGATGGTGAGAACGCCCTGTTCTTCGGTTCCGGGCATGAGGGAGAGGAAACGGAGTATGGTCCGTTTCGTATGGATGCGGCTTGTTTCTTCGCGGGGACTGTCAGGCAGACCGTGTATATCCATTTTGTGCAGGCGAAGACGATCAGTGTGCTTTCCGATACCATGGTGCGTGAGGTGCGCCTGGATGGAAGTGTGTTGCCGCTGGACAGATGGAAGCTCCACAACGGGCGTGTGGAGATTTCCTGGGAATTGCCTCGGTCCGGGGTGTTGGCGATTGTCACAGTTCCACCGTTCGTGCCGGGGAAATAGCCTCGTTGGGGAGAAATCTGCTTATTTTCTTCTCCTTCGTTCCTTTCTCCCCTTTTCGCGAATCTGTTCCACTTTCTCCATGGCTTCGAAACCGGGGCCGAACGAGCCGGTTTGCTCCAACTCGATAATCTTGTCCCGGTAGATGGCGGCCCTTTCAAACTCGAGATTTTTAGCGGCATCCACCATCCGTCGTTTCAGTTCGGCTACCGCATCTTTTACGCTCTTGCCTTTCAGTTCGACGGCATCACCGATCCGGAACAGCAACTCGGATGTCTCGCGTTTTTTAGCGGAGCGCGTTTCCAGCATGGAGCGGATTTCTTTCCGAATGCTCTGGGGAACGATGCCGTGCTGTTCGTTGAACTCCAGCTGGAGATTGCGACGGCGGTTCATTTCCGCGATGGCCCGTTTCATGGAGCCGGTCGGCTCATCGGCGTACATGATGACCTCGCCGGCTACATTCCGCGCCGCACGTCCGCAGGTCTGGATCAGCGACCGCTCATCCCGCAGAAATCCCTCTTTATCGGCATCCAGAATCGCCACTAATGAAACCTCCGGCAGGTCCAATCCCTCCCGCAGTAAATTTACACCCACGACTACATCGAATTCACCGGACCGAAGCCCCTCCAGAATCTCTACGCGCTCAATCGTATCGACCTGGAAGTGCAGGTAATGGACCTTGATTCCGAGATCGGAAAGATAATTCGCCAGGTCCTCCGCCATGCGCTTCGTAAGTGTTATGACTAATGTTCGCTCACCCCGTCCGACGCGTTCCTGAATGCGTCCGATGAGATCGTCTACCTGGTTGGTTGCAGGACGAACCGTTACCATCGGATCGACCAGACCTGTAGGACGGATGATCTGCTCGACAATCTGCCCGCTGCATTGCAGTTCCAGATCCCCCGGTGTGGCGGAAGTAAAGATGGCCTGATGGATGGAGTTCCAGAACTCCTCGAAGTTCAGGGGGCGGTTGTCTAACGCGGAGGGCAATCGAAACCCGTACTCCACCAGTGTTTCTTTGCGGCTTCGGTCGCCGCCGGACATTCCGCGAACCTGCGGTAACATGATGTGCGATTCATCAACGATCATCAGGTAGTCATCCGGGAAATAGTCGATCAGGGTGTGTGGCGGCTCGCCGGGCGCGCGGCCGTCGAGATGCCGGGAATAGTTCTCGATTCCATGACACATGCCCATCTCCTGAAGGCATTCCAGGTCATACAGTGTCCGCTGTTCCAGGCGTTGCGCCTCCAATAGTTTTCCCTGCTGTTTCAATTCCATCAGCCGCTCGCGCAATTCCACGCGGATCGTTTCAATGGCCCGCATCAGCCGTTCCGGCGCGGTGACATAGTGCCGTGCGGGATAAATCGTGATTCGACTGTGTTCGCCCATTACCTCGCCGGTTACCGGATGGATCTCGAGAATCCGCTCGACGTCATCCCCCCAGAGTTCCACCCGGTAGGGATGCTCTCCATATCCGGGGAAAATTTCGACGACATCGCCACGCACCCGGAAAGTCCCACGGTGGAAATCTACATCGTTTCGGTTGTACTGAAGGTCCACGAGTTTCCGCAGCATTTTTTGACGCGGCGTGGTCTGGCCGGTCGCGATGGGCAGAATCATTTCCTGGTAATCTTCCGGTGATCCCAAGCCGTAAATACTCGACACGGAGGCTACGATGATCGTGTCGCGACGTTCCATGAGATTGGTGGTGGCCTCAAGGCGAAGACGCTCGATTTCATCGTTAATTGTGATTTCCTTTTCGATGTAGGTATCTGTCTTGGGCAAATAGGCCTCCGGTTGGTAAAAATCATAATAAGAAACAAAATATCCGACGGCGTTTTCGGGGAAGAATTCGCGAAACTCGCTGTACAGTTGCGCCGCCAGGACCTTGTTGTGCGAGATGACCAGGGTGGGGCGGTTGATCCGGGCGATGACATTCGCCATGGTGAAGGTTTTGCCGCTGCCGGTGACGCCGACCAGGGTCTGGAACTTGTGACGCTGCTCCAGCCCTGCCACCAGCTGTTCGATGGCTTTGGGCTGGTCTCCTTTCGGTTCGAAATCGGCGACCAGTTTGAAAGGGATATCGCGCGGCCCGGCCGATTTTTGTCGTTCCGCGCTTTCCACAAGGCTTATCCTTTTGTCGTCTCTCATGTCATTCTTCTCCCCCATCATTATGCGGCAGTCTTTCCGATAGGCAAACGGTCTCCTCATCCGCCCCTTCCTACCCCGCGGGAAAGGTCTCCGGTATTCTGGCATGTAAGCCATGGCTCGAGATCCAATTCCATCACTCCAACCCTCTCCCGGAGGGAGAGGGAGAAGAAAGCGCGCTTTCAAAAGCCGGAAGAACGCTCATGCGATTCGAATGGTTTATTGCCAAACGTTATTTGAAACCCGAAGGTCGGGTGACATTTGTTTTCATCATTGCGATGCTTTCGATGGCGGGTGTGGCGCTGGGAGTGGCCTCGTTGATTGTGGTTCTTTCCGTGATGAACGGATTCGGCAAGGACCTTCGGGAGAAAATTCTGAGCGGGCGATCCAACCTGGTGTATACCGCCTATCAGGGATCTCTGCCGGATTCGCCGCACCTTCCGGCAGTATTCTCGGAAGATCCGAATGTTGTGGCAGCGGCGCCGCTGATTGAGAGTTTTGCGCTGGCTCAAGTGGAGAAACAGTCCTCTTATGGGGGTGTTCTGGTTCGTGGAATTGATCCGGCTTATGAGAGTTCCGTATCGGATCTCGATCGGAAGTTGCTTGTGGGCAGTCTGGACCGATTGCGGCGGGCGCGTCCATCCCCGGATTCGGCAACGGAAATGATTCCGATTATCGAGGTTGCCGAACCGCAGTTGCCGGGGATTGTTGTGGGGAAGGAGATGGCCAAGTATTACTTCGGGATTTATCCCCCGCGCCGGGCATCCAAGAGCGAAGAAGCCGAAGCGATGCGGGAGGCGATCGGGCAAACCATCACACTCACCGCACCGCCCAGCGGTAAGGACAGGCCCCAGGGTGCGATGCCCCGCGTGCGTACATTTGAGGTGGTTGGTGTTTTCTCAACGGGACATTATGAATTCGATCTGAATTGGGTCTATATCTCGATCCGGGAAGCACAGTATTTGTATGACCTTGTGGGGCGTGTGGGGGCGTATTCCATGGCTCTCAAGGATTTCTCCGAGCGGGCGACGGAAGAGACGGCGGAACGAATCATTCGCCTTGTGGAACGCTATAACAAAGGGCAACCGAGAGAGAACCGTCTGGATGGCTTTCCGGTGACGTGGATGACGATGAACAAGGAGTTTTTTGAAGCGCTGGTGTATGAGAAGCGGGTGATGAGCTATATCCTTCGGATCATCATTCTGGTGGCGACATTCAATATACTCACGACGCTTTTCATGGTGGGGATGGTTAAGACGCGGGATATCGGCCTGTTGCGCGCCGTCGGGGCCAGGCATTCGAGTGTCCTGCGGATTTTTTTGCTTTTGGGACTCTTGATCGGTGCGATTGGGGTGTTTTCGGGGTTGGGGTTGGGGCTGGCCGTGTGCGAATTCATTCGACGTGTGGGGATCGAGATGCCTGGTGACGGTCAGGTTTATTATTTGCAGTATCTGCCCGTACGGGTGGAATGGGGCGACGTGTTTGGAGTGATCGGTTATACGTTTGTGGTGAGCCTGGTAGCGAGCCTGTTCCCGGCATCCTGGGCGGCGCGACAGCAGCCGGTTGACTCTCTGCGATACGAGTAGGCCCGGACATAAATGATGGAATCCCAAGAATCCATGAATGAGATTTTTTCCAATGATCCTGCTCCGATCCTGGAAGCCCGTTCACTTCGAAAGACGTATCGAAGTGGCGATACGGACCTGCATGTGCTGACCGGAGTGGATTTGAGGGTCCAGGCCGGTGAATTTGTTTCCATCATTGGGGCATCCGGTAGCGGCAAAAGCACGTTGCTGCATTTGCTCGGCGTGATCGATCGTCCGTCCGAGGGAGAGGTCAGGATTCGGGGTGTGGACACGGCTGCCCTCAAGAATCACCAGGCCGACACGCTTCGGAACCGCACCCTGGGTTTTGTTTTCCAGTTTCATTATCTCCTTCCGGAGTTTACGGCGCTGGAGAATGTTCTCCTGCCGAGCCTGATGGCAGGAGAGTTTCACTCGAAAGCACAACGGCGGGCTTGGGACCTTTTGGTTCAGGTAGGGGTTTCGGAACGGGCGCGTCACCGTCCGGCCCAGCTCTCCGGCGGTGAGCGTCAGCGGGTGGCGGTGGCCCGTGCGCTGGTCAATCGCCCCGATATTCTCTTGATGGATGAACCGACCGGAAACCTGGATGCGCGGAACGGGGAAGAGTTGATGAAACTGGTGGATTCTTTTCGGGGGGAATACGGGCTTACGATCATCATGGTGACCCACAACCTCGACCTGGCCCGGCAATCCGACCGTATCCTGGAACTTGCCGAGGGACGTCTCTCCCCGTATACGCGGTCAATGTTGTGAGCATTCGTTCTGTGCGTTAGACTAGGTTTTGCCTGTTGAGGAATCAGGAACCATGCGAAAGTTGAGTAGAATGAAAATGAAGGTTTATATCGACGGTTGCTTATACGACGAAAGCGAAGCCAAGATATCGGTGTTCGACCACGGGCTGCTGTATGGCGATGGAGTTTTCGAGGGTATGCGCATTTATGGCGGGCGCCTGTTTCGACCGGAGTTGCATATTGCCCGGCTGCAGCAGGGCGCGAAAGTTATCCAGTTGGATGTGCCGTGGACAGCGGATGAGATGATCGATGTGATTTGCCGGGTAGCCTGCGAGAACGGATTCACGGACAAGGACGCTTATTGTCGTGTGGTGGTGACTCGCGGCAAAGGCAACCTGGGTCTTGATCCGAGCGCGTGCCCCAAACCCAGCCTGATTGCCATTGTCGGCACAATCAAGCTGTATCCTGAAGAAGATTATCAGAACGGCCTGGCGGTTATGACGACGGCGATCCGCCGCAACTCCCCCGAATCTTGCCCACCGCAGATCAAGTCCCTGAACTACCTGAATAACATTCTGGCGAAACTGGAAGCCAATCGCTACGGCGCAAAAGAGGCTATTTTCCTTAACCACCTGGGGTATGTTGCGGAGGCGACGGCGGACAATGTTTTCATTGTGAAAAATGGGAGGGTTCTAACCCCGCCGGTACTCGCGGGGGCATTGCCCGGAATCACCCGACATTCGGTGCTTGAGCTAGCCGCCGGCTTGGAGATTCCCACAGAAGAACGTAATATGTTATTGATAGATTTATATGGGGCGGATGAGTGCTTTCTGACCGGAACGGCGGCCAAGGTGGTTCCGGTGACCCGAGTGGATGGGCGAACCATCGGAACGGGCCGGCCCGGTCGGATTACTCGGACCCTGGTGTCGGCGTTTACGAAGCTCACGCAGGAAACCGGAATCCCGGTGGCGGAACGGAATGCCGCCGCCCTGTCCGGCCGGTGAGAACGAGATTTATACGATGATCTGCGAAATTTGCAAGAAAAACCAGGCGAAAATTCATGTGACCCAGATCAAGGAGGACAAGAAGATCTCCATCCATTTGTGCCAGGAATGTGCCCATGAAAAGGGGGTTGCCGGGCCCGCGATCAATACCCATTTCTCCGTGGCGGATCTTTTGACCGGACTGCTGAAGGGGTATGAGGAACAGGCCGAGGAGCAGGATTTGCAACGCACTTGCCTGGAATGCGGACTGACCTATAACTCGTTCAAGGAGAGCGGGCGTTTCGGCTGCGGCGAATGCTATAATACCTTTCAGCAGGAGATCGAACCTCTTCTCCAGAAGATTCAGAAGCAGACTCGGCATGTCGGGAAAATACCGAGACGATGCGGAGAGGAAATCCTTCTGGAGCGGAACATTGCGGACCTGCGGAAACGGCTGCAAGACGCGGTGAACAACGAGAATTTCGAGGAAGCCGCACGACTGCGGGATAAGATCCGTGATATGGAAAAGGGGGACTGTCCCCATTGAGGGTGACCGGAAACGAGAACCCGTTTCTGCACCGAATTCATGGAGATCCGCAGCGCCCCCGGACACCTTCCCGGATCGGTATACTCTGTCGTCAACGAAGGTCAACAGTTAGAGATGAACCAGGAAATACCTGAATGTTTGTTACGGCCATGCGGTTGGCTCGTGCCTCCGGGCCAACACTCGGATCTTGTGGTGTCCAGTCGGGTCCGGCTTGCCCGCAATATCACCGGAATGCCGTTTTCCCACTGGGCCAGTTCCTCCGACCTGAGCCGGATCGCGGAGACCTCTCTTCGGGCGATCCAGGACTGCTCCTCAATGAACGGGGCAACCGTCCTTTCTGTGGAACCGCTCGATTCGCTGGACCGGAAATACCTGGTGGAACGATATCTTATCAGCCGGGAACTCGCCGAGAGCGGGATGGAACGATATGCCGTGGTGGGCCGCAACGAGATGGTCAGTGTTATGGTCAATGAGGAAGACCATCTCCGCTTGCAGGTATTGACATCGGGCCTGAGCCTGCGCGAAGCCTGGCAGAGAGTGAATGCGCTCGATGATGAGATGGAAGAGCGCATCTATTATGCCTTTTCACCGGTTTACGGTTACCTGACTGCCTGCCCCACCAATGTCGGCACCGGAATCCGCTGTTCGGTGATGGTCCACCTTCCGGCCCTGGTGATGACGCAGCGGATCAAGAAAGTATTGTCTGCGGTGACACAAATGGGTCTGACGGTGCGCGGGATTGCGGGGGAAGGGAGCGAGATTGCCGGAAACCTGTTTCAGATTTCCAATCAATGGACCCTGGGCGCATCCGAAGAAGAGACCATCGAGAAACTGGAGAACATCATCCGGCAGATCGTCGATAATGAACGCAAAACACAGCAGGATCTCTGGGTGGAAAGCCGGACAGCCCTGGAGGACAAAGTGTGGCGGGCGTTCGGCCTTCTGTCTCATGCGCGCGTACTCAATTCCCGTGAGGCGCTGGAATTGATCTCTCAGCTGCGAATGGGGCTTGATCTCGGCTTGATAAAGGGCATTCCTTATACGGCTATTAATGATGTGATCATCCAGAGCCGCCCCGCCCATTTGCAGAAGCGTGCGGGGAAGAAGCTGATCGCGACGGAGCGTGACGCCATCCGGGCCACATTTCTGCGCGATTGGATTCGTCGGTATACGGAGAAGGAAATCAACAGGATTCATGAATCCTGAATCTCAAGACTATTGTTTGCGGGACGGATGTCATTATGATGTTTGATCGGCTTACCGAACGTGCGCGACTCGTCATGAAGAAGGCCAAGGAAGAGGCGGCCTCCATCGGCAGCAGCCACGCGGCCACGGAGCACATCCTTCTTGGACTGATCTCCGAAGGGGAAGGTGTGGCGGCGACCGCCATGCGGAACATGGGTCTCAACCTGGAGGCTCTCCGAGGTGAGATACTCAAGCGAATCCCCCGTGAAGGAACCGGCGGCTTGGACAGCACGATCCCCCTCTCGCCGAGCGGCAAACGGGCAATCGAATTTGCGTACCAGGAAGCACAGGCTTTCGGCGTGAACTTCATCGGTACGGAACATCTTCTGCTCGGTATTATCCGGGAGAACGAAGGATTGGCCGCGCGTATCCTGGCGGAACACAATGTGGATTTGATCAAGGCCCGCAGTGAGATTCTTCGTCTGATGGGCGGGGTTCCGCAGGAAGTGGTTGCCGCCGGAAAAGGCAAAAGCAAAACCCCCGCGCTGGATGCGTTCGGAACCGACCTGACTGAATTGGCCCGGCTCGGCAAACTGGACCCGGTTATCGGTCGGCAGGATGAGATCGAACGGGTGATCCAGATTCTGTGCAGGCGAACCAAAAATAACCCGGTTCTGATCGGCGAGGCCGGTGTGGGAAAAACCGCGATCGCGGAAGGACTGGCCCAACAGATTGAGCAACGGGTCGTCCCGGATCTCCTCCTGGGCCGACGGTTGATTACGCTTGACTTGGGCGGGCTGGTAGCCGGAACGAAGTATCGCGGGCAGTTCGAGGAACGTCTGAAAGCGGTTCTGGAAGAGATCCGGCGGTCCGGCAATATCATTTTGTTCGTTGATGAATTGCACACGCTGGTCGGCGCCGGGGCAGCGGAGGGGTCCATGGATGCCTCCAATATGCTGAAACCCGCGCTTGCACGGGGTGAGCTTCAGTGCATCGGCGCGACCACGCTGGATGAATATCGGAAGTACATTGAAAAGGATAAAGCCCTCGAACGGCGTTTCCAGACCGTGATGGTCGATCCGCCCACGGTTGAGCAAACGATCCGAATTCTGGAGGGACTGCGAGACAAGTACGAAGCGCATCATCGGGTGAAGATTACCGATCCGGCCCTCCGAGCCGCTTCGGAACTCTCAGCCCGTTACGTCACGGACCGCTACCTGCCGGACAAGGCTATCGACCTGGTCGATGAAGCAGGGGCCCGAGCGCGTCTCCAGGCCACAACACGTCCACGGGAATTGCGTGAAATCGACGAAGAAATCGATCGTGTCGTCAAAGAAATCGAAGCCTCAACCGTGGCCGAGGAATTCGAGAAATGCCTGGATCTGAAACGAAAGCGGGAGATGCTGCGGGAACGGGAAGCCCAAATCACGCGTGAGTGGGAAACCTCTCGTAACCAGGCCGGTATCGCCACCGTGGATGAAGAAGATATCGCATATATTGTCTCTAAGTGGACCGGCATTCCGATGGTCCGAATCGAGGAGGCGGAATCCGAACGACTGCTTCGAATGGAAGAAGAAATGCGCAAAAAGGTTGTATCGCAGGAGCAGGCGATTCGGACGGTGGCCACGGCGATTCGCCGGTCGCGAGCCGGGCTGGCCGACCAGCAGCGTCCGATCGGCTCCTTCCTGTTTCTGGGACCCACGGGAACCGGCAAGACACACATGGCGAAAATCCTGGCCGAATTCCTCTTCGGCAGCCAGGATGCGCTGGTTACCGTGGATATGTCGGAATACATGGAGAAATTCGCCGCCTCCCGCCTGGTCGGTGCGCCGCCGGGATACATCGGTCACGATGAAGGCGGGCAGTTGACGGAGAAAGTCCGGCGCAAGCCGTATTGTGTGGTTTGTTTGGATGAAATCGAAAAAGCCCATCCCGATGTCTACAATATGCTTCTCCAGGTGCTCGAAGAGGGACGCCTGACCGATTCCACGGGGTACAGGGTGGATTTCCGGCATACCGTGCTTATTATGACGTCCAACATCGGCTCCCACGAAATCACGAACAAGGCCTCGCTGGGATTCAGCACGGACGATGAACAGGTTTCTTACGAGAGCATGAAAGATAAGGTCATGTCGGAACTGAAAAAGACCTTCCGGCCGGAGTTCCTGAACCGGGTGGATGAGGTCGTGGTGTTTCATTCCCTGACTCGGGAAGATATTGCCCGGATCCTGGATATCGAGCTGAAACAGGTCCAGGAGCGTCTCTCCGCATACCACGTGCATTTACAAATCACGCCGGAAGTCAAAGAATATCTGATCGATCAAGGTTTCGATCCGACATACGGCGCTCGCCCTCTGAAACGGACGATACAGAAACGCCTGGAGGATCCTCTTGCGGAGGAAATCCTGAAGGGCCGATTCCGGGGAGGGGCGGAGGTGATCGTAGAGGTCGGCAAGGACGGACCGGAGTTTCGCGAAGCTTCGGTGGAGGAGGTGCAAGTCTGAACCGCCGGATTTATACTCTCATAGTTTTTGTGCTGGTCTTTTCATTTCCTTGTTCAGGGAGGACGGAACTGATCACAGAGATTGTGATCGAGGGAACCGTTCATGTGGACCCCGCCGAGATTGCCGGTGTGATCCAGACGCGCGCCGGTCAGGATTACAAGGCCGGTCTTCAGGCGCTTCTTCGGGAAGATGTTCGCAAGATCATGGAGCTTGGCAAGTTCGCCGATGTGAATGTGGAGGCGGAATCGGTCGAGGGCGGGATTCGCCTGATTTACAATGTCTGGGAGAAACCGATCCTGGTGGGAGTCCGCTTTGAGGGGAACAAGGAAATCAGCAGCAAGAAACTACAGACGGAGCTCGGATGGAAAGAGGACGTGTCGGTTTTCATGGATAAAGACCGACTGGAATCCTATCGAACCAAACTCCTCTCTTTTTATGAACAGAAAGCCTTTCCACGCACCACGATTCAGGCCGAATTGGAAGAACAGGAGACGCCTTTTGAGACGGTTGCCGTCTTTCGCATTCAGGAAGGCAGGAAACTGCCTTTGATTCGCCTTTCCATCGAAGGAAACCAGGAATACTCCGACCGACAGATCCGAAGGCGAATGGAAACCAAACCATCCTGGTTTTTCCTGCGACGGGATTACACGGAATCGATTATGAAACGGGACTTGGAAGTGATTCAGTACCTGTACCTGGATCGTGGGTATCTGGATGTCCAGGTTACCCAGGAAGGTCCGGTGGAAGAAAAAGACGGGCTGGCGGTCACCGTGCGAATCAACGAAGGTCCCCGTTACCGATTCGGGAAAGCCGGCGTCGAAGGGAACGAGATTTTCACCTCTGAGGAAATCCTCGGTCAGATTACTTTAAAAAACGGAGATTTCTATTCGGAAGGAACTATACGCCAGGATCTTCTCAAGATTCTGAACCTTTACCGAAACCAGGGTTACTACAATACCCGCATTCAAAAGACCCTTCAGAAACGAGAAGGAGAACCCGTCGCGGATGTGGCGATCAACATCGGAGAGGCGGATCGTCTGCACTTGGGAGAGATTCAGATCCAGGGCGTGACAGTCATGGAGGACGGTTCGGTCGTCGAACTGAAGAAAGACGAGTTTATCACGAAAGACTATGTCATCAGGCGGGAGATCGATCTTAAGCCTGGGGATGTTCTGGACTGGAGCAAGGTCATGGAGGCTGACCGCAAGTTGGTCAACCTTCGGTTTTTCAAAGCCCGCGAGTTTCCTGTTCCCAACCAGATGAACCTTCAACCGGGATTTTCGGAACCGCTGATTCGTCCGGACGATCCCACTGTGGCGGATCTCATTCTTCAGTTGGAGGAAATTCAGACGGGAAGTATCATGTTCGGGGGCAGCTACAATACGACATTCGGCCCCGGCGCCTTTGTGGAATTTCGCAAGCGGAACTTGTTCGGGCGGGGACAGGAGTTTTATAGCACGGTGGAGTTCGGCGGAATACGAGACCGTTTTGTGGTGGGATTCAATGAACCGTACCTGCTCGGATCGGAATACGCGTTAAATACGGAGTTTTACTATTACGATATTGATTCATACGGGGGACGTGAATTCGAGGAAGAACGGTTTGGGAACCAGACAACGTTTTCTCATCCTCTGTTCGACTACAGCCGATATTATTTCGGATTTCAGGTCGAACAGTCTGACATGAGTGTCTTTGACGAACGACTGACCGAGGTGGTCCAGGCTCCAGATATTTACGATTCCGACGAGAACGTTACAACCAGTCTCTTGCTTGGCCTGTCCAGAGATACGAGGGATTTCACGGCGAATCCGACCAGCGGAACGTTCAACCAGGTTTCTCTTGAGCTGGCCGGGCTTGCCGACAATGAGTTTGCAAAGCTGATCGGAGAAACCAACTATTACCATACATTGACAGGGAAGTTGGTTTTGATGCTTTCCGGGGAAGTGCGTCTGGCCGAACCGTTCGGGTCGACGGATTATTTGCCGTTGCAGGAAAGATTCTGGATCGGCGGCGCAAACACGGTACGTGGATTTGAAGAAGGAACGCTGACGGAACGGGATACGGTTGTCCGTCGTCGGTTTTACCCGCCCTACGGGATTTATGAGTACTCGAAGGAGGTTTGGCTGGGCAGCGAAGCCGCCTTGATCGGCAGAGCCGAACTTCGATACCCGTTCTTTGATATGTTGCAAGGGGTGTTTTTCCTGGATTCCGGCGCGGGATACACGGAGGTTGGCGATATCGACCTGGGCGAGCTGCGGTTCAGCACGGGCGTGGGGATCCGCGTCAATTTACCCATCGGCGCGATGGTCCGCCTCGATTACGCCATTCCCATCAGCAAAGAAGACGATGATGAAGAGGAAAATCTCCACTTCAGTTTTGGCCAGTCCTTCTAGTGAGCCAAGTGGACTTTTCCCATCCTGTAAACCTGGAGTCGGATTTCGTATCTCTGGGGCAGAACATCGAAATAGAAGATTTTGGAGGACTGAAACAATGAAAGTAACCGGTATATGGGCATTAGGAATCATTGGAGCGCTGGCGCTCGGGAGTATTGTGCTTTCTTCGGATGTTACAGCGCAGACCAGCGGACCGAAGTTGGGATTTGTCGATGTGGAACGGGTTTTGGAAGAAGCAGAAGTGTTTAAAGCAAAAGCAGCGGAACTGCGCGCTGCACGTGAGGATTCTCAGAAAAGCCTGGATGAAATGACCGCGCCGTTGCTTAAGGAATATGAGGATCTCCAGGCGCAAAGATCGTTGATGAAACCGGAGGAATACACCAAAAAACTCAACGACCTGGAAAAGAGAAAGGCGGAAGTGAAAGGAATCCAGCGGGAAAGACAGGTCCAGCTGAATTCAAGATTGAAGCAAACCCTGGACCCGCTTCGTGAGAAATTGCAGGCCGTTGTGGAGGAGATCGCAAAACAAGAAGGCTATGATTTCATTTTCAAACGGGCGGACCTGGCTTACAGCGCAGCTCAGTACGACATTACCGACAAGGTGATCAACAAACTCAACGCGATGGCGCCGGAGAAAAAAGAGACGGAGAAAAAGGAAACAGAGAAAAAGGGGAGGTAGAGCAGGAATTCGATGCGTTCGATCTCGTTGCGACAACTGGGTGAACTGCTCGGAGCCGATGTGGTCGGCAATGCCGATATCCAGATTCATGGAATCAGCGGCATTGACGAGGCGGAGGCGGGGGATATTTCCTTTGTCGCCAACCCCAAGTATGTTGCCCGAATCCGGGTTTGCAGGGCCTCTGCGCTGATTGTCGGTCGGGACCTTGTTACCGATTTCCGTCCGCTGTTGGTTACGGATGATCCATATCTGGCATTTACCCGGGCGCTCAAACTCCTTCTCGGCGAAACCCCGGTGCGGGACGGCGGCGTTCACGAGCGGGCCATTGTCGCCCCGACCGTCCGTTTGGGGCAGGGAGTCAGTATCATGGCCAATGCGGTCATTGAGGACAATGTGGTGATCGGTGACCGGTCCAGTATCTATCCGGGGACGTTTATTGGAGAGGGTACTCGGATCGGACAGGACGCGGTTCTGTATCCCAACGTGACGATCTGTGCGAACACGGTCATCGGCAATAGCGTGATTATTCATGGGGGAACAAGCCTGATTTCCAGGCAGGCGTCCGACCCGGGGCATTCAACGCGGATTATCCTGGGAGATGATGTGGAGCTTGGAGCCAATGTGACTGTGGCCGGTGGGGGAAACCGCGACACGGTGATCTCGCGAGGCACCAAGATCGACAACCTGGTTGGAATCCGGGCCGGCGCCCATCTGGGAGAGAATTGCATTATTGTTGCCCAAGTGACTATTGGCGAAGGTGTCACCCTGGAGGAACATGTGACGTTGGCGGGGCAGGTGGTTGTCGCTCCGGGTGTTACGATCGGCGCATATTCGACGGTCGGTGCGAAAAGCTACGTGGAAGAAAACCTGGCGGGCGGGCAGGCCTATTCCGGGAGTCCGGCGCAGCCTCACGGTCTGGAACGGCGGCTTCATGTCTATTTGCGCCGTGTTCCCGATTTACAGAAACGAATTTCCGATCTGGAGAAACAAGTCCAGCATCAAGACAAGGAGAAATCATAATTTTACGAAAATGAATTCCACAGGGGATATGCAGAAAACGGTCGCCAGTCGAGCCTCCCTGAGAGGGGTGGGTTTACACACCGGCGAGGAAACCACGATCACCGTCGGCCCGAACGAGCCGGACGGCGGGATTGTGTTTGTTCGCAAAGACCTTCCCGGTGAGCCGCGAATCAAGGTCAGCGCGGAGAACGCCTCGATGGAAGACAGCCTTTACCTGACGGCGCTCGGCCGGGGTGAAGAACAGATTCTGACGGTTGAGCACGTGCTTGCAGCGTGCAGCGGCCTGGGTATCGACAATCTCATTATCGAACTGACCTCGAAAGAACCTCCTATTGCCGATGGAAGCGCGTTGCCGTTTGTGGAGATGATCCGCGAGGCGGGGATTGTCACACTGGATCGTCCCCGGTCCTATCTGGAAATCGATCAACCGATCTGGCTGTTCGAAAACGGCCTGGAACTCGCCGTGATTCCTTCGCACCGATTCGAAATTACGTACAAGATCGACTACGATCATCCGGCGGTGGGTATCCGCTCGACCTCTTTTTGGATCACCGAAGAGATCTTCACGGAGAAGATCGCTCCAGCCAGAACCTTCGGATTTCTGAAGGATATTCAGACCCTGCGCCAGGACGGCAAGATCAAAGGGGGCAGTTTGGACTGTGCCATCGTGATTGGTGAAGAGGGGTTTCTGAATAAGAACCTGCGTTTTGATGATGAGATTGTGCGGCATAAGGTGCTGGATGTGCTGGGGGATTTCACGTTGTTGGGCCGCCCGATCAAGGCGCATGTTGTTGCAGTTCGTTCGGGCCATGCGTTCAACGTCCGATTTGTCCGCAAGATCCTGGAAACAATCCGAGAACGCGAACAACAGGCGAAGAAATCGTTTGAGCCGCCGCTCGATATCAATCGCATTCGGGAAATTCTTCCGCATCGGTATCCGTTCCTGTTGATCGATCGTGTTCTGGATCTGGATTACAAGAACAATCGAGTTGTTGCGATCAAGAATGTCACGGCCAATGAGCCGTTTTTCCAAGGGCATTTCCCAAACCGCCCCATCATGCCGGGTGTTCTGATTATCGAAGCCATGGCGCAGGCGGGCGGTGTTTTGCTTCTTTCCCTGGAGCAAAACGCGGGCAAGCAGGTGTATTTGTCGGCGATCAATGAGGCGAAAATCCGGCGGCCGGTTGTTCCGGGAGACCAACTGGTGATCGAAACGCAGATTATGAAGATCAAAGGACGCTCCGGACGGGTCGAAAGTCGTGTCACTGTGGATGGACAGCGAGCGGCGGAGGCGACCCTGTTGTTCACCATGGTAGACTGAACGAGGCCGGTTTGTTTGAGGAGCGATGAAATAGAATTATGCCAGAGACTCTTACGATTGCCAGCACGGCGATTATTCACCCGAGAGCGCAGATCGGCGACGATGTGCAAATCGGTCCCTACAGTGTTGTCGGTGAAGATGTCCGAATCGGGCGTGGCACCGAGATCGGCCCTCATGTGATTCTGGACGGATGGACCACCATCGGGGAGTATTGTCGCATTTTTACCGGAGCTGTCATCGGAAGCGAACCGCAGGACCTTAAATACAAAGGCGGTGTCTCCTTTGTTCGCATTGGAGACCACACCACCATTCGGGAATACTCTACGGTCAACCGGGGTACCAGTGAGGGGGAAGAAACCCGTGTCGGCCAGGGATGCCTGTTGATGGCCTACAGTCACGTGGCACATAATTGTATCCTGGAAGATAGTGTGATTATGGCCAGTTTCGCCGCGCTGGCCGGTCATATTCGAGTCGAATCCAACGCGATTATCGGAGGTCTGGTGGCGATTCATCAGTTCTGCCAGGTGGGGCGATATGCAATTGTCGGCGGGGCTTCCGCAGTCCGACAGGATGTGCTGCCCTTTACGAGAGTAGCGGGGAACCCCTGCAAGCCGTATGGGATCAATGTGGTGGGGCTTCGCCGACACGGATTTTCGGAAGAGCGGATGAAACGTCTCAAACGGATTTACCGAATCCTGTATCGGTCCCATCTCTCCGAAGGAGAAGCCTTGGACCGTCTGCACGAAGAGATGGGCGACGATGCGGACGCTCAACATATCATCGAATTTGTTAAACGCACGGAACGGGGGATCTGCCGATGAAGAATCCCGGATTGGGTACCCATGGCATCACATTATACGCTTGCGCGGCGAATTGTTGCTCGATTTGTGCAGCCATCACGCGAATCCTGTCGATTCTGGTCTTTGCCGCCGGGATTACGACGGTCAGCGCGGATACGGGTTTTCTCGATCTGCGCTACCCGGACGCCGAAGCGGATCGCATGATCTATTTCCCGTACGAGAATGCCTATGGCGGGGTTGCTCTGACCTGCGGAGATTTTGACGGGAACGGAACGGACGAGATCGTCATGGGATCTCCGTTTATGGAAAAAGAACGGGGGCGTGTAGATATTCTCCACAACGCCGCTGCGCCGGTTGCCGGAACGACGGATGTTGTTGATTTGGCCGATCCTCCCGCAACGGCGGCGATCACTACCCTGATCGGTAGTCAACGAGGCGATTGGATGGGGACCAGTGTAGCCGTGGGGGATTTCAACGCGGACGGAAGAGATGATCTGGCGGTTGGTGCGCCGAATGTGAACCGGTTAGCCGGAGCCGTCTATCTTTTTCTGGGTGGGAATCCGTGTCTCGAACCCGGACGATTTGATGTCTCTGGGGCGGATATTGTATTTCACGGGGCCGGGGAGTGCGATGGAGCCGGGCCGGAACTGGCGTTCGGCGACCTGAACGGCGACGGGATGGATGACTTGGTGATTTCCGCGCCGTACACGAATAAACAAGAGTCCATGGCCTTCGCCGACCGGGCCTACATCCTGTATGGTTCGCCGCTTCGCGCGACAGGGCAGGTGATTCAACTGGGAACCGACTGCGATGTGCTGCTGAAACATGTTTATGCAGACTACCGGAGTTCCGTCAACAGCAACAGCTATTTCATCGCCGACGTTCTGGGAGACGGCATTCCGGATTTGATTATCGGTTGCCAGTACGGCTTGGGCCGATACGGTCATGTCTATGTGGTGCGAGGCGCGCCCCGCCCGAAGGGATCGGTGGTGATGGTTCATGAAGAGGCCGATCTTGTAATCAAGGACAACCACAAAACGGATATGCTCGGCGCGTCCGTCCGAGCGGGAGATATCGACGGAGACGGAGATAACGATCTTCTGATCGGCTCTCCGAACGGCTATTCTTCTGCGTACGGAAAACTATCTTTATTGCTGTTCGACGGGAAGCCTGATCCCGCGCAGCAGACGGTTATCCGTATGGGGCAGCCGACATCCCTTTACCTCGAAGTCAACTATTACGGGATTTATAAGTCGGAGAGTCTCGGCCAGGGATTGACACTGGCCGATTTCAATGCGGACGGAATACAGGATATTGCGGTGGGCGCTTTCTATGGGCGTCCGCGGGGAACCGACAAGTCATTCGGCCTGGTATACGTGCTGCCCGGTCGTCCCAATTGGCCGGAAGGGACCATTTGTATCGGCGATGTGCCGGAGATTCTAATTATGAACGGGGCGACCAAGCAAGAGGAATTCGGGATGGTCCTGGCGACGGGCAATTTCGGAGGCGGTGCGCCTTCCCTGCTGGTATCGTCCCGCCTCGGAGACGGCCGGTTCGGGTACGGGGCCAAGAATGCCGGGCAAGTCTACCAGTTTTCGCGGGTTTTGTTTGATCGTCTTGCGCCTTTGAATCCCAAGATCACTCCCAAAATTGTTGAGGAACTCTACCGGATTTCCGGGAACTGGATGAAACCGAAAACCGGTTATCAGATCCAATCCGGCTCCGTCGATTCGGAACGGATCGGTCCCCGCGAGATTTTGAATCTGTACAAACGATCGAGAAAAATGGAGCCTTCCCAGTAGTCGTTTCAAAAAAACGAACCGGGTAGATCCTTTTTTTGACGATTCTCTCAGCAGAATGCCCAACCCTGACGGTTTGAACTCTTCCAGCCATTTTCGTGCTTTACTGGCGTACCTGGCTCCACACACGCACCGCATCGTGCTCGGCTTTGTCTTCATCGTGGCCGGTCAGGTGATCGCGGTGCAGATACCCCGGCTGGTGCGCCGGGCCATTGATGCGCTGGAGCCGGCCGTCGGGAATCCCGACGCAGTCGGCGGCGTTTCGCCGGTTGTTGCGACCGCTTTCTGGGGAATTATTCTACTGGCCATCGGTTCCGCGATCACGCTGTTTTTCTCGCGATATCTTGTGATTACCGTATCGCGCCTGGCGGAAGAGCAGCTGCGGAACGATCTGTATACGCATCTTCAGTTGCTCACGCCAAGCTACTACAACTCCATCTCTACCGGCGATTTGATGACCCGCGCGGGCAGCGACATCGAACAGGTTCGGATGCTCCTCGGCCCGGGAATCATGTACCCGTTGCAGTTCGGCATTCTGGCGATTCTGGCCATTGCGCACATGCTGTACAGCGACTGGCTTCTGACGACAGCGGTTCTTGTACCTATGCTTGGCCTGTCCGTCTGGGTCAATATCTATACCCGACGTCTTCACAACCTGTTCATGGCGTCGCAGGAAATCTACGCTGCCATGTCGGCTCATGTTCAGGAGAATCTGTCCGGTATTCGCGTGGTGAAGGCATATTGCCAGGAGGCGGCCGAAACGGCTCGTTTTGAGGAAATCAACAAACAGTACCTGGACAAGAATTTTGAAATGATTCGTCTGCGGGGACGACTCTGGCCGATCATGCGTTACATTAACGGATTGGGGTTTGCCATGATTCTCTTCCTGGGAGGCCGAATGGTCACGGTGAATCGCCTGACCCTCGGCGGACTGGCGGAGTTTATCCAATACTTTACGATGCTGTTTTGGCCGATTGTCGGTTTCGGATGGGTATTGAACGTCATCTACCGTGGAACCGCCTCCTGGGCGCGAATCCGCGAGATTCTCTGCGCCGTTCCGGAGATTCTACCCGTACCCGTTACCGTTCCTGAACCGAAAATCCGCGGCGAAATCACGATTCACAATCTGACCTTCCGCTATCGAGAGGATACTCCGCCGGTTCTTCGCGATATTTCCATTTCCATTCCTGCCGGTTCGACGTTAGCGATTGTCGGTCCCACGGGGGTCGGAAAATCCACGCTCGTTCACCTTCTTCTTCACCTGTATCCTGTACCTCCCGGCTCGATCTTTATTGACGGGATGGACATCCGGGATATTCCTCTGGAAGTATTGCGCAGGAATATCGCTTTCGTGTCACAGGAAGTCTTTCTCTTCAGCCAATCACTAAAAGAGAACATCCTTTTCGGAGAGGAATCGGGAGGACCGGATGCCGACAAACGAACGCGTTCCGCCGCGCGGAAGGCGGGCCTTGAACGCGATGTCGGCCAATTCCCGCAGGGGTTTGAGACTCTGCTCGGTGAACGGGGGCTGACCTTGTCGGGAGGCCAACGGCAGCGGACCGGAATCGCCCGCGCGCTGGTCCGGCATTGTCCCATTCTGATTTTGGACGACGCGCTGTCGAGTGTCGATGCCGAAACGGAGGAACAGATTCTTCGCGGCATACGCGAGGATATCCGGCAACGCACAACGATTCTTATTTCCCATCGTATTTCGACAGTTCGGAACGCGGATCATATTGTTGTGCTTGGCGATGGAATGATTATCGAGGAGGGGACTCACCAGGATTTGGTTGAGCGGGGCGGACTTTATGCGTCTATTTTCCGGCGCCAGCAGTTGGAGGAAAGCCTGGGTATTCGGTCCTGAACAGGTAACGGATTATAGCGATACGAAGCGATATCCGCTGATTTGGCTACTGTATCACAGGCCGGAAGCCTGTCCCGCCCTGTTTACCAAGAAAGAATACCTTGTTGCGCAAGAGAGAACATCTTTTCTCCCTCTCGCGCCGGGAGAGGCTTGGCATGAGGGGTTGCCGTATGGAACCCGCTCGACTACATCACGCTATCGCTGACTCTGCAACAGCGAGGATCGACCCGCGCCCGACAGAAATGTCTCGTGGAATTGTGTTAGATTGCCGCACGAGATAGCTATTCGAACCGCCTGCATGAATTCCTGATAAAAAGTTACATTATGAATTGTGGCCAATCGAGAGGCGAGAATCTCGCCTGCAAGGAATAGATGCCGGAGGTACGCTAAGGAGAATTGCCGGCAGCAGCTGCAATGACATTCGGTATCCGGCGGGCCTTGTTCATATTTGTATTGAGCCTGCTTGAATGACACTCTACCGGACCAGGTCAGACAATGTCCGTTCCGCGCCAGACGTGTCGGAACTACACAATCGAACAGATCGACGCCTCTCTCGATACAGGTTAAAAAATCTTCCGGTGTCCCGACCCCCATCAGGTACCGGGGGCGATCCTCCGGCAGATGCAAAACAGATACATCCAGCATTGCCAGGGTTTGCGCCTTCTCCTCCCCGACACACAGACCGCCGATTCCATAACCCGGCGAACCGAATCCGCTTAATATCCGTGCGCTTTCCGCGCGAAGATCGGGATTCATCCCACCCTGTACAATCGGAAACAGTGCTTGGTCTTCGCGTTCTTTCGCCCTGATACATCGCTCCGCCCATCGATTCGTTAATTCCATGGATTGCCGCATATCCTGATCGGGCAGATCGTGCGGCGGGCATTCATCCAGGCACATAATGATATCCGCGCCGAGCCGTTCCTGTAAACGAATCGCCGATTCGGGTGTAAAACGATGTATAGAACCGTCAATGTGAGAACGAAAAGTAACTCCGTCCGGATCGATTGACCGCAGCGGCGCAAGACTAAACACCTGAAATCCCCCGCTGTCGGTTACAATGGGGCCGTCCCACGCCATGAAACGGTGCAGGCCGCCACATTTCTCTACAACGTCTGCGCCGGGACGAAGATAGAGATGATAGGCATTTGCCAGGATTACCCGGCTTCCGGTCTCGCGGATTTCTGCGGGAGTTAATGCTTTTACGGTTGCATTCGTTCCCACCGGCATGAATGCAGGTGTATCGACTACCCCATGAGGTGTGTGAAATCTTCCGGTCCGCGCCCGGCTGTCTTTGGCGGTAATATCGTATTCAAACATGGTTATCCATCTTATTACTCGCTATTGGAATGCGCGATCTTATCCAGGTGCGCAAGCAATTCATCGGCGCTGTGATAGCCAACCAGGCTGGCCTCGGGTAGATATTCGCCGGACCGGCTATAAAACAGCAGCACAGGCAGCCCGGGGATATTGTATTTGTTCTGCAATTGCCCTCTCTCCGGTGTTTCCCTGGTAAAGTCCAGCCTGACGGTTACAAATTCCTGAAGGCGCGCTGTAACACGCGGATCGCGGAAAGTAGTCCTGTCTAATTCGATGCAGGCGGCGCACCATTCCGCCCAGACATCGACCAGGACGGGTTTCTGCGCAGCCCGTGCCCTGTCCAGGCCGGTCTGCTCATCGGCGAGCCAGTCGATGAGGCTTGCGGGTGGTGTTGTAAATGCGCCGACGCTGAGATAAAGACCGAACACGGCGAGGACAATCCCGAAATGCTTGAGCACTCGACGGATCCCGGAAAGGCCATGAAACGAACGGTGAATCGTTCCGAACGGAAGGGAAAGCACGATCATGACGCATCCCATAATCAATCCGGTCGGTAAAGGTTTCAGGAGTTTACCGAGGGCAGGGAAGGCAGATTTGCCGAAGTAAAGCGCCATGGCGAGCAGAATAATTCCGAAAATAGTTTTGATATGTTCCATCCACGCGCCGGAGCGGGGCATGTAGGAAATCGCGGCGGAAAAGGTTCCGAGAAAAATAAATAACGTACCGATTCCGAGGGCATACGTGAAGAGCAGCCAAAATCCGAGAAACAGGTTGCCCGACGAGGCGACATAAATCAGGACGGTTCCGAGAACAGGACCGGTACACGGCGAGGCGATCACTCCGGCGACCAGCCCCATACCGAAGGCGCCGCCGTATCCGCGCCCGGCGAGAGAAGCGAGTCGGGCCTGTACGGCGGATGGGACCCGGATTTCAAACAGGCCGAGCATGGAAAATCCGAATCCCGCCAGGACCAGCATGACTACACCGACTACAATCGGATTGGCCATAAACGACCCGAATACCGCCCCGGTTCCTGCCGCCAGGAGGCCCAATGCGGAGAACATCACGCCGATTCCAAGGACATACGTGACCGACAGGGTGAAGGCTCTCCATCGCGGGACATCCTTCGTGCCGAAAATCGTAATCGTAATCGGAATCAACGGGTACACGCACGGTGTAAAACAGGTACCGACACCGCCGAGAAAGATTACCAGAAACGTGTAGAACAGTCCTTTTGAGAAAAGGTCAGGTCTCCGGTCGGAAGCCTGCTCGATGGGAATAAATCCCGCCGGGTTTGTCCCGGGCTGTACGCCGCCGACACGGATGGAGAGATCGAGGGTTCGCTTCGCGGGGAAAAAACAGAGTTCCGGCGAACAGCCGCGATGTCGAACGGTAAAGCGGACAGGGATGCCTTCCTGTAATACCGGCCCGGTAACGGTGAAGGGGACGCGGATGTCTACAACCCCCTCATATATTGGTACTTCTTTTTCTTCATATTTGTCGTATTTCAATTTCGGTTCCGGGTAAATTGGATCGGAGAAGGTGATCCCCGGGACCGGCTCGGATCGGACCGAGACGGAATCGCGGTAGACATAATGATGTTCGGCTATCGTTAATATAAGCCGTATTTCGCCCCGGTCTCCGGGTTCAAATACCGTTACCGGCGCGCTTGCCGACCAGATAAAGGCTTCTTCCGGTGTGAGACTCCGGGCGGGAGCAAAATCGGCCGTGCCAACACAGCCGCCGATCAGGAGGAAAACAAGCAAGTAGCGGGTGGACGGCCGGATCATTTTCTCTTCCTGTCCTTTCTGAATCCGTTCAGCATTTCGCGGGCATACGAGCGGGATGCCTCCTCACCGCCGAGCATCCGCACGAGCTCCTCTTCGCGGTCTTTCCCGGTCAGGGTTTCGATGTGTGTTCTGGCCGTGTTTCCGGTAGCGGTTTTTACAACACGGAGATTGGTTTCCGCACGCGCGGCGATTTGCGGCAGATGCGTAATACAGATTACTTGTTTTTCGTTCGAGAGATCCTGTAGCCGTTGGGCGATCACGTCGGCGGTTTTTCCGCCGATGCCGAGGTCGATTTCATCGAAAATCATGGTCGGGACAAGGTGCGCTTTGCCCAAAATGTACTTGATTGCGAGCATGATTCGCGAGATTTCGCCGCCGGAGGCGATCTCCCGCAGCGGACGGAAAGGACGGTTGGGAATTGTAGACAGAAGAAACTCGATCTCGTCTGCGCCACCGGGGCCCGGGCGAACGGGGCCGAACTCGCCCGCCGGGATACCCTCGGGATCGCGTGTGGGTTCGACAGATACGACAAACTGCGCCCCTTTCATTCCGAGATGCGAAAGTTCTGCCGCAACGGCGGCGGATAATTGTTCACCGACGCGGCGTCGTTCTTTCAGTAGAGTTTCCGTCGCCCGGCCGAGCTGTTGTTCGACTTCGCTGAGTTCTTTTCTTAGTTGTTCGACTTCCTCATCACGATTCTCGATCTGCCCGAGTTCGGTCTTGGCCGACTCCAGGTATTGAAGTAAATCGGCCACGCTGTTTCCATATTTTGCCTTCAGGTCCTGAATGAGTCGTTTCCGTTCGTTTCGTTCTTCCAGCCGTTGCGGATCGAACTCGATGGTATGGGAATAATTACGGATTTCGCCGGCCAGTTCCTCTAACTCACTGATGGGGGCGATCCACGATTCATAGACACTCTTGAGGCCTTCATCCAGGAGGCTCATCTCCTGAACCACCCGGTGAAGCCGGCCCAGCTCATCCAGAACCGACGGCCGGTCGTCGTCTCCCTCATACAGGTGGCGGTAGACGCGATGGGCCTGTTCCGCGAGTTGTTCCGCATGTTGCATGATCCGGAGTTCGCGGTCGAGCTCTTCCTCTTCGCCGATCTGCAATTTCGCCGCTTCCAGTTCGTGAATCTGGTAACGCAAAATATCCTCGCGGCGTTGGCGCTCACGCTCGTCTCCTTCCAGAGAGACCAGGCGCTCCCGGCCATGCTGCCGACGCACGTACAGATCGTTATAGCGGGAAACGAGTTGCGGATCGACACCGTATCGGTCCACCACGGCCCGGTATGTGGCGCGACGCAGCAGAGACTGATGTTCATGCTGTCCGTGCAGATCGACCAGGACCGTTCCGAGTTCTTTCAGCACGCGAACCAGAGCAGGGCGGTTATTGATAAACATGCGGCTGCGGCCGTCGGCGGATACGCTTCGGCTGAGCAGCAGCGTTCCCTCCTCGCGGTCGATTCCCGCGAGATCCAGGATGGAATCAATGGAATCCTTTTCGGGGGCATGGCTGTCGTATTCAAAGCGGGCCTCCACCACGGCCTCGCCGCCCTCTCCGGTTACCAGGTCGGCAGCGGCACGATCTCCCAGCAGCAGGCCGAGCGCCGCCAGCACAATCGACTTCCCGGCTCCTGTTTCGCCGGTCAAGACATTTAACCCGGGCGAGAACTCGATCTCCGCCCGGTCGATCAACACAAAATTTCGAATGGAGAGATACCGCAGCACTGACAGCCACCTTGGATATTCCGGTCCGCAAATGCGTAACACGATCTTATCTTACCCACAGAGCTCTTTCCAAGGAACTGTCCGGCACGGCCCTTGTCTCCACAACAACGGAAAAGGCGCAAGAGAAATTGTCCCTTGCGCCTTTGTTCTCCTGTCTACCGGCTCGCAGGCCGACCGGCTTACATCATTCCAGTTTCACCCAATCGATCTCGAAGTTTACATTTTTGGTAATAGTCGGATCGACCCTCAAAAACGTAAGTACCTCTGCCTCCAGGGCCTCCGGAGTGAACGGCGCGGTGACGATATTGAACTCACCTGGAGTCAGCACATAGTTGCCCAGACGCTGGAATCCGCCCGCGCCGACCGAGAACTGGCATTGCGTTGGAGCGTCCACCTTAATGCGAACGGTAATGGCCGAGATCGATTCTCTCGGCAGGTTCGACAGGAAGCCCAGGCGCATAAACGGGTCGGTAGTTTTCGCCTGCCCCTTCAGCACACCGTCTGCCACGACGGCATTGTTGATACTCGTGAGGGCCCAACCCTCAAAGTTCCCGTCTTCATCGAAGTTCCACTCTGTCTCTCGCGGGATATTCTCCATACTGTACAACCCAATCCGGTCGATTTCGAATATCGCGTTTTGTGTAGTTGCCGGATCGATTCGTACAAAGGTGAGTTCATCGGCGGCGAGAGCCTGCGCGTTCAGCGGGGCAATCACCACATTGACCCCGTTGGGAAACAGCGCAAAATCGCCAAGAGGATCAAACCCGTTTGCGCCGATAAAGATCTGGCAGCGGGTGGCTCTGTCTACCCGAATACGAACCACGACGGCTTCAATATCCTGACGCGGCACACTTGTCGCGAAATTGAGCCGCACGAACGGGTCTTTGGTGGTTGCCTCTCCGGTCAGGACACCATTTTCCACCGTGGCATCGGTAATGTTTGTGGCCACCCAGCCTTCAAAGTTGCCGCTCTCACTGAAGTTCCACTCCAGCCCTCGCGGCGTTCCCGTGGGCGTTACCGTCGGCGTTACCGTCGGTGTAGAGGTCGCTTCCACTTCTGTAGTCGGAGTGGCGGTCGGTGTCGGGATGATCTCCACGGTTGGTGTCGGGACGATTGTCGGAGGAACCGGTGTCGCGGTCGCAACCGGTGTATCGGTCGGCCGTGGAGTCGGGGACAACACTTCGCCGAACCACGGCACCTCATTGGACGCGACGGGTTCGGTTATAGTCTCGGCGGTTTCCGCTTTCACGGTGACATAATATGTTCCGTAGCCGGAAACCAGTAACGCCGATTGTCTCGCCCCGCCGCCTTGAATCCAATCCCCGCCGGTTTGGATACCGTCCTTATATACATTCAAGATAAACCGTCGGGGGTTCTCCGCACAAACCCAAGTGATGCGCAACAGGGCTGTCGAATCTCCGAGACCTCGGCTGATGGATGCCTGGACCGCAGAGGGCGGCGGTACGGGTGTGCTGGTGGGCGTCACGGTTGGTGTCGGTGTAACCGTGGGTGTCGGTGTATCTGTGGGCGTATCGCTGGCGGTTGGTGTGACGGTGGCTGTCGGTGTATCCGTGCCGGTCGGGGTCACTGTGGGCGTATCGGTCGGCAGTGGCGTATTTGTGGGCGTATCGGTCGGCAGCGGCGTATTTGTGGGCGTATCGGTGGGCAGCGGCGTATTTGTCGCTGTCGGAGTCGGAGTGGGTGCATCCAAAACCCCGACAACCAGAGTCCCCACAGACGAACCGCCATGCCCGTCCGTTACCGTAAATGTAATTGTTGGGTACTCTTTCCCGCCAAATTCGCTGCTGCCTTGCGAATAACCCGGGGTCCAGGTCAGCATCGGTCCGATATAGGAGGGCGGATTGATTACCGCAACGCCGTTCGTGCCATATACCGCACCCTCCGGAAGATCTGCGGCTGTCACGGTTACAGGATCCGCATCTACATCATTAACACTCACATAATACAGGAACAAGCGCCCTTCCGTCGCCGTCACATTCGCGCTCTCCACAGTCGGCGGATCATTGACGGAATAGACGGTAATGCTGACGTTAGCGGAGTTGGAGTCGAGTTCCGTATCGTTTACCTTAAATGTGAAGATGTCGCTTCCATACGAGTTCAGGCTAGGGGTATAGGTCAGGTTGGGTGCAGTCCCCGACAGCGTGCCCTGGGTTGGCTGTGTCAGGACCGTATAAGTCAGCGGTTTGCCACTTGGATTAGTGGCCGTAAGAACAATGGCTATCGCGACATCTTCGTTGGTCCTAACTGATTGGCCGTACGCAACAGGCGGCAGGGTTGTCCATGGGTCAAAATCCACGTTATTGCTGACCGCATCACCAGTCCCTAGCGGATTGGAAGTGTGAGTCGGCCCCAGGGAAGATCCCCACCAGTTGTTTTCGGCGGAAAGAAGTGTAGCCGAGGCGTTAAAAACGCCATACTCAGTATTCCCTGTTATGATATTGTCGTTCACTATCCAAGACGTGATATTACCCCCCACAGAAATGTCGATATCGATGCCGATGGGGCTGCCGGAAATCTTGTTATTCGTCAATGTGAGGTTACTGAGTTGTTCCTTCAACCTAAGGCCAGCGATTTTGTTCTGGTCAAAGGTGTTGCCTGTCAATGTGTTATGGTCCCCATAATCCTCGCGAAAGCCATACTGGGTGTTCGACTTTGCTATATTGTTTGTGAACGTGTTGAAGAGACACCCTGGAGGCTCGCCTGTGTCGGGCCCTTTAACCAGGTGAAAACCGTATTTGCCGTTGCTGTTTGCCTGGTTGTCTGTTAAATTGTTGTGGCTGGCGGTTTCCATCTTGAAACCATAGCTTGTATTCGAACTGGCATCGTTATTCGTAAAGGTGTTGTAGTCCGAGTGGAAAATCTCAAACCCCTGACGCGTGTTGTTCGTAACGGTATTGTTTGTGAAGGTGTTATGGTTACTGCCTGAACCGAGCCAGACGCCATCGAAGCTCTCTTTCAGGATGTTATTGGACACATTACAGTTCGCTATGCCAGCATTGATAAAGATTCCCGCTTTTCCGTCGTTACTGGCGCCAGTCAATGTGAATCCCGATATGCTGACCCCGTTTGCGCTGACTGTGAAGACGGATTGGCTTGGATCGGCTGCGGTCACAATGGTATTATCGCTGCCCGCGCCTTGAAGAATGAGAAGCTTATTGATATTCACATTCTCCGTGTACGTCCCCGCTGCGACAAGAATCGTGTCTCCTGATGCGGCCGCATTAACCGCAGCCTGAATGCTCTCGTTCGTGTACCACGTCATTGGCGAGGTTCCGGGAGTCGCTCCCAGCCAGGGGGAATAGTCCACGTTATTACTAACCTTATCTCCTGTTCCCGTCGGATTGCTTGTGTCATGACGCGGCCCGGTTGAGGATCCCCACCAGTTGTTTTCGGCAACAACAAGTCTATCCGAGGCGCTAAGAACGCCATAGGCGTTCGCGTGGAACTTGTTCCCGGTGATCACTGTACCCGAGGGATTCGTGTGATACAGGGCGGCACAATCCTTGTTACTGTCTTTGCCTGCAGTCGTCCAGCCGGTAACATCGTTGCCGGTTATCTCATTGTTGTCACAGTCAACATTGACATAAATACCATACCCCACCCAGAAATTGGTTCCCACGCGGGACAGGATATTGTTTTCTATCACGTTGCTATCACAGCCGTCGCTTAGGTCTTGAAGGTATATTCCGAGGTAGATTCCGCATTGCATTTTGTCTACAGTTGGATCGGTAACATCATAGGTGTCACTGGAAATCTCAATCGTGTTGCTCGATACCGTGTTCTCGTTCGAGTTATGGGAAAGAAGGATCCCATGCTTCATGTTACCGGTCAGGTGGTTCTCTTGAACTATGCAACGTTCGCAACCATCTAAGCCACTTAGATCGCCCATAATATAAATACCATTAAAACAGTCTTCGACAGAATTGCCGCTAACCGTTATATTATCCGAATTATAAACCAGTATCCCGCATCCGTCCCAGTCAGTACAGCGAGTATGACCCCGTATGGTATTACCGCTGATGTTTCCACTTACTGATGTAATATCAATTCCATTCAATGCGCCATCCAATTGTGTGACTTCATTATCGCTGATCGTAACCTGGAGGGTTGCGCCGGACCCGTTCGCGGCAATCCCGTCGCGGGTATAATCCTTCACCGTATTGCCATCAATAGTTAAATTGGAGTTTCCCTGAACGCGGACGCCAAATGACTCACATTCCTTCGTTATATCGAACCCCTCTATCGTGCATGAAAACAGACCGGCGTGTTCGCTTTCGCTGGAAACGTTTCCGAAAAAGGCGCCTGCGAAGAAGCTGGTGTCGGCGATCTTAGTTCGATTATAGGCGTCGATTGTGAATCCTTCGATGCGGACATCAATTGTGCCAGTTGTGGCGGTCGCGGCCACAATATAATCCCATGCTGTACCCAATGGAGTGACCTTGCCGGTACGTCCGTTCGGGGCTTGTATGACTGGTGTTGATCCTTCCACGGCTTTCAAAGTCAGCGACTTTTCTATCAGGATTTGTTCAATATATGTCCCCGTTGCGACAAGAATCGTGTCTCCTGATTCGGCCGCATTAACCGCAGCCTGGATCGTGCCGTAGTTGCCAGGAACATTTATTGTGCTAGCGCTCACCGCGGTAGGCGCTGGCAGAAACACAAACAGGCCGATCAATAAGGTCAATGCCCGACGGCAATTCTTGTGGTGAACAGATTCTTGTGACAGGACTGAGCAGTTCATTGTGTCTTTCATCCTTCCATCTTGGGTTTACCCGTTATGGTATTCGACAACTATTATGTACCAGAATCAAGCGTTTTTCAATTAAAAAACAAGAAAAAATAGCGATCCTTAAAAACCCGCATAAACGCTTTGAATGCCGATTACCCGCAGAAGATTCCCAGGAAAGCGCGTTTGGGGGCTGCCTGATACTTGTGAAGAATCTGAAGACACAACTGCCTGATCCGCAAAGACTTGGAACGCCCTAAACCTGATTCTCATTATGAGAACCGATACCCGGCGGATGCTCCGTGCTGTTTTTGCCTGGGAATAAACCGAATAAGACAGGGGAAAACACATGGGAATATATGCCTTTGTTCCTGGGAATAATCCTGGGACTATCTTGCGCATTCCCAGGACCTACTTTGAACTTGCGCGGGATGCGAGACTATTCGACAAAGAATGATTGAACATGGAAAGTTTTTTTCGGATGCAAGACCGCGCGTTCATGACGCTTTTGACGGACAAACCGAGTTCGTTCGCGATGGCAACAAGGGGCAAGCCTTTTTCCAGATCATCGCGGATTTGTTTTTCTCGAGGGGTGAGGATGTCGAGTTCATGGTTGGCGTGATTGGCGCGAAAATGTCTGGCGATCAGCCCGGCGGTGAGGTTGTCCATGAAGTACTCATCCCGCCGAACGGCGTACAACGATTCCAGGATGATGTTCGAAGGGGAGTCTTTGACGATGAACGCCATCGCCCCTGCACGAAAAGATTCGGCCACAAGGTCATAGACCAGTTGTCCTGTCATGACGACGACCTTGGTGATAGGAGAATCGTTGCGGATTTCGCGGGTCAGGTCGATTCCGGAAAGATCAGGCAGAACCAGGCTGACTGCGGCCAGTTGTGGTTTGGCACGGCGGATCAGATCAAGGCCATCGCTTGCCATACACGCAGACCCGATAACTTCAAATCCCCGATCTTTCTCGAGAACGGATTTCAGGCCTTCCACAAAGACAGACTGCTCATCAATAATAACTATGGTTGTCTTTTCGGACATTGCCATCTGCCCCCTTGGGTCAAATAAAGTAGAAAGAACAGCATTCAGGTTAATTTGGATCAATCGAGACGATTCGTCAAGTGGGTAGGTCAGGCGTCTTTGGCTGTGATTGCCCTGGATTCCGGCTTTCGTCGGAATGACAGGACACTGGGCTATGGCCTGGATTCCGGCTTTCGCCGGAATGACGGTTCCCGGAGTTTTCCTTGTTAATTACGGGATCGTTTAGCTTAATGCCATTGCCACCTGACCTCGCCCGATCGTCGGGGGAGGGATTGGCTTGTTCTGCTTCCCCCCGAACTTCGGGGGGAAAACAAAAGGGGGGTTGAGTTTATTTCACTTATCTCGCCCTTGTCTTTCGGCCAACAGGCGTGCTATCTCGATCGCATCCAGCAACGACCGCTCTGAGGCTTTCCCCGTGCCCACCAGGTCGAACGCCGTCCCGTGCGCTACGGAGGTCCGTATAATCGGTAATCCAAGGGTCACATTGACCCCCGCCACCTCTCCCCATTCCTGTAAATCGGAACTGTAACGAAAACAGTGCATTTTGAACGCGATATGCCCCTGATCGTGATACATCGCTACAATCCCCTCATATCGTCCGCCAAGCATTTGCGGGAACAGGCTGTCCGGCGGGAACGGCCCGGAAACCTGAATCCCGGCTCGTTGCGCTTCCTGTACGGCAGGTTCGATTTCCTCGATTTCCTCGCGTCCGAAAAGGCCCGACTCGCCCGCGTGGGGGTTATAGGATGCCACAGCAATCCGGGGCGGTTTGCCGTCGATACGCGCCAGAGCATTATTCGTAAGCCTGATCACGTCGAACACTCGCTGCCTCTTGACCATCCCGCATGTTTCACGCAGCGCGACATGATTGGTCACGTGCGCAACACGGAACTTGCCCGATATCAGCATCAGAGCGGTGGATTTCGCCCCGGTCAGACGGGTGAAAATTTCCGTATGTCCAGCGTATTCCCCATGCCCGGCTTTGTGAAGGCTTTCTTTGCAAATCGGTGCGGTAACCACGGCATCGCACTGTCCGGCAAGGGCCACCTCGATGGCTGTAGTGATACATCGAAAGGCAATTTCGCCGGTGACCGCCTGGGCAATTCCGGGTTCCCAGTGACCGACTTCCAACCCGTCCGGTTCCAAAACCGGAATCTCATTGCCGGCGGGCAGGAACATCTCCTCCGGGGTCGCGACGGACCGGAATCTCACCCGCCTTCCCATTTTCTCTGCGGTTGAGGAAAGCGCATCGACCAACCCGATCACGCCATACCGGGAGAATCGATCCAACTCTTTGCCGGTTAAAGCCTTACAGATGATCTCCGGGCCGATCCCGGCCGGATCGCCCATGGTAATCAACAACCGGGAGACAGATTGTCCGATATTCCGACTGTATGAATGGGTCATTTTACTCAACTCTCTCAAGATTTGATTCCAACTTGCCGATTATCAAAGGATAGAAAATGGAGTTTGCTCTTCAGCCTCGGAAAGGAATCCCAATACCATGGTCTCACCTCTGAATCTCCAGCTCAATACCGCCGCAGGCGGCCTCTCCAGTTTATTCAACGGGTATCTTCTGGGAAATCGCATCGGCAATAAAGAAGAAGAACCACAGGGAAATCGTCTCAACCTGCTGGGCAGATCGTCAACAACGGGCAGCTCGCAGGGTCTCACAGGTCTTCTTCAGCGATATGCCGAACTGACCGCAAATAAGAACTCTATCAAGAACATTCAAGAAGACGACAAGGAAGATAAGAACGAAGAAGAAAAGGAAGATACTGTTGAACTGAGTGACTTTGCCAAACAGGCGGTCGAACAGGCGGTGGAACAGGCGGAAGGCGGTCAGCCGGTCAATGGTACAACCGAGCAGGTGTTTGTCAGCGAGGACGGCCGGTATGAGGCCAGTGTCGATCTGCGGCTGAATGGAGACGGTTCTTTTGACCTGGATATTTCCGTCGGAATGGCCCAATCCAAAAGCGCGGGAATCGGATCTCCGCAAACCGGTGGGAACGGGGAAGTTGCCGGATCAGGCGCTGTGTATTCGAGTTCCGCCGGCAATATGATGAGCCGGACTACGCTCGAGTACGAACGCATAATTGCCCGGGATGATTGGCAGGCGGAGGTTTATTACTCTTCTGTCCAACAGGCGGCTGTGGGGATCAGTCAGAGTTATGGTGAGGAAATGGGCAACCAAGTCATGCAAGTGGGGGCACAGATTTCCAAAGAGTTTCAGATGAATATCTCGGTATCCGGTGAGGATTTGGACAGTTTTCTGTCGCAGGTGGAGCAGATTGCCTCTTCCGAAGAGGATTCCGGCGATTTAGGCGGATTCTTGACCGCGGTGAGCAATGTGCTTACCGCATCGCCTGAAAACATGACTGAGTTCTTCGGCGCGACAAATGCCCTCATCAACAAGGTCGGCGAGCAGATTTCCGGCGCGCTTGACGATTTCTTCACCAGTATCGGCGAGACCTTCGGTTCACAACTGGAGGAAATGGGCTTGGGAGCGGAGTTCCTGGATGGATTGAAAGAGGAATCCCAGAGCGGATTGACCAAGTTCCTGGACGTGACCAATTCCTTCTTCCAGAACATTCTTGGCGTGAATTCCCTGGAGGACATTCAGGCCAATTCCGACACGCAGCTGCTCCAGGAGTCGCTGGAAATGCAACAGGAAGCCATGGAAGAAGAGGCCGAGCAGACTGAGGAGGAATCGGAAGCCGGAGCGTCGAATGGGATGGACTTCTTTGGTTTTGCCGGGATTCCAAAAGGCATGGACCTGTTTGCCTGAGCCAATTGCCTGAAATGGCAGGACAGGCCTCCGTTCCGGTCAGCGCCAATCGGCGCGTTTTATGGGAGAATAATTCTTCCGGGTTTATCTTCTTTTTTCTTTTTCTCCTCGGAAGGGGGCGATGTGGGACTTTCTTTTGCTTTGGCGAGGAAACCCATTCGCAGTTCGTGAAGAACCCGTTCCAGCATGTCGTCCTCGTCCGATGTCAGATTGCCTTTCGTTTTCTGCTGGATCATGGTCAACAGAGAAATGGTATGGCGGACGGATTCCAGGTCCGTTTCATACTTATTGGTGACTGGATTGGGGACATGTCCCAAGCCGACCAGGGCCGAAGTGGACATCATAAAAACAAAATCCTGAAAGGTCACTTCCCTCGGTGCGGATTGTTCGTTCATTGGATTTCACCTCTCGCGTGATGTTTGCATAGATTTTCCATGCGGAAGCGGTGCGGCTCAAGAGGAATGGCAGGGAAGGGGACGCGGCGCCCTCACCCCGACCCTATTCTCCGGCGGGAGAAGAGGACGGACTACGCTATTTTCAGATGCAACACGGTCTCTTTTGCCCAAGGCAGGGCGTAGCGTTTGTGTCCTGGAGGAGCGGGGGATGGCAACGGAGACAAATCTACCTGCTCACCCGCAGGGAGGATCAACTCGGCCGCGCAGTGTTCCGGCACTTGAATGCGGAGAGAGCGGCTGCCCTGCGGTCCTTCCGATTCGAAGCGAATCGGTCCCTGGACGGTATGCGCAACAAGGCTCACGTGCTCCAAGTCACCCAGCTGTGGACGAATTTCGCAACGGGAAAATCCGGGCGCCAACGGTTTGATCCCCGCAATCGCCATGAAAAAGAGGTAAAGGGGAACGACCGGGCAGTGACTCCACTCCGAGGCGGTGGAGTCCGGTATGACCTCCCAGTCCTCCTGTAAGGTGTTGTTGAGACGCACCGAATCCAACGTAGCCCACCGCTCGCGGAGGTCGTTCAGAATGACATCGATTCGTCCTGCTTTTGCCAGCGCCCACAGACGCCAGCAGGCATTCGCCGGATACGAGAATCCCATTTCCGGCGGGCATTCCACCAGCATCCGCAGTGCGGCCTCTGTGTTATTGCCCGGACATTGATCGAAAAGGATAGATGTTGCGAGAGAGCGGTCGCAGAAACGATCCTGTTTTTCCTCTGACCGCCACGGCAGATTGACACAAAACAGACCTCGTTCAGGGCGCCAGAAATGTTTTATGGCGGCGTCCAATAGATTCCGGGCAAGCGACTGGGAATCGCGAGCCAGGCCGGGATTTCCGAAAGCCGCGCAAAGCGGCGCGAAAGCGTTCTCCAGCATCGCCGAGGCGTACAGATTGAAGGCGCATTTCTTATGGCGTGTTTGCTGATAGGCGATATGATCCATCCACACACACGGTGTCCCGATATCCTCTACCGGCAGAAGTCCGTCCGAGCGTCGAATACTTTGCAAGTACTCAACAAACTGCACAAGAGCCGCAAACGGTTTCTCCAGGGAAGATAAATCTCCCGAATACATGTAATGATGAAAGCAGTCAAATACAAAGCCGATACCATGATCCAAAATCGGTCCCCACTTAGAGAGGTAAAGTTGGCGCTGCATTACGCGGCAGAGACGGTCGTAAGCAGGCCAGCAATCCAGAAAGTAACCTTCATGTGTTATGCCCCGGCTATAGGTATTGATATATCGCGCCGGGAGACGGGTTTCGCCGAACGCGAAATAAATCGCATGAGCCTGATGAGCGACATCGCCGCTGTATTGCTGCCGTTCCCGTGCCATGCCGTCCACAAGGGTTTCCTGCGCGGAGTTATGCAAGGTATTGATCGAGGCATTCAGAAGGCGCTGCAAGTCCGAATCGGAACAGGACACCTGCGGTGAATTCGGCCAGGGAAACACCCGACGTCGGACGCCGACCCGCTCTACCCGGACCTCCCCGACTGCGCCGTGAATATGTAATTGCAGCCATCGTAACGATTCATAGTCGAACGGCTCGAATGTATTTTCTCCATCTTTACATAGGAACCGAGACCAGGATTCCCAATGTGTATTCAGAAGCGCCGGACCCCCAATCTCGTGCGCCTCGTGTACCAATAGTTCCACAACAGTTCCAGCGGGCGCATGAATTGTGAAATAAGGCCAGCCGACAATTTGTTCGGCGAATTCATAAGTCAGCGCGGCGCCACGGGTTCCGTCCAGGATAACACGCCATTTCCCCGGCTCGATTTCGTCTGCGCACAGTGAGCCGGCTACGCGAAACGCATTTGGCGTCCGGCATTCGAAATACTCCCGTGGAGGACGATCCCAGGCAATCCATAGCGACTCGGCAAGACATTTAACCGGTATCAATTCCTCATTCAGTAGAGGAATGCTGCGCGGCGAGAGATCGCAGCGGTTCCGGTCGCCGATGATGTCCATCATGTAGTCATCATAAGTGGAACAGAGAACGGGCATATCGGCGGGACAGTTGTGCTCCATAGCAGGCAGCCAGTCCGTCTCGGGGGAAAATCCGGGGGCCGCCCAACCGTACGGATACAAGCGCGCGTCAAATTCTTCTTGTAACGCTCGCAGATACCAGCGCGTGTAATGCCCCGGCTGCCAGGAGCGGGCAATATGGGCCTGCCAGGATGAATCGGAGAGGAGAGATTCTTTTTCGCCGATAGCGTTTTCAATATCCAGTCGGAACAGGAATCCCGGTTTGCCGAGCGGCCATGTACCCTCCCCGTGCCCATAGAAGAGTACCTCGCAGCCGATGACATTCTTGCCCGGATGAAGGAGAGATGTCAAATCCAGAGGATCGGCTTCCAGGTGTTGCGGGTCCGCCGGTGCGGGTCCCCACTGGACCCGCTGCCCGTTGACAAACAGGCGGTAACGGCTGTCTGCAACAATCCAACCGGTCGCCGCTTTCGGAGCAGCGGAGAGGTCCAGCTCGCGACGAAACAGAACAAAGGTGTTTTGAAGACAACGCCCGGACGGATACCAGATCCACCGAGCCGGGGACAGATCGAGAGTCTTTGATGTCATAATGTTCTCCATGGAGTAGTTAGTGGGGGCAGGTTGGTAAGTAGGGGCACGTTGCAACGTGCCTCTACAGGGAGGGTTAATCGAGATGGAACACCTCTCTAAGTGGAATTCAATAGGTTCCATATTGCAGAACCACCTTGATTACGTGTTTGTACTGCTCGAAACTTACATCGTCCGGGACGGAGTGGTCCGAGTGGTAGATATATCCCCCGCCTTTCATGGCAAAGGGGATCTTTGTTTTGATTTCCTGCTCAATCACGGATGGATCGGGATTAGACATTGCGCGGGCGTCGATTCCGCCCATGAAGCATAGTGTTTCTCCGTAGTCTTTCTTTAACTGAATCAAATCCATCCCGGCCTTCGACTCCAGCGGCTGCAGGCCGTCGAATCCTGCTTCGATCAGTTGGGGAACCAGTTCGCTTACTCGTCCGCAGCTGTGCAGAAGAACCGGCAATCCTGCGGCGTGGAAAAAATCGCAGATCCGTTTGTGCAGCGGAAGCAGAAGGCTGCGATAGGTTTGTGGAGAGAACAGGGAGGCATTGCGGTATCCCATATCGTCATACAAGAAAGCGCCGTCGAACTTGAATCCGCCTGCCATCATTTCCTCCGCGCAGGCGATATTCAGGTCGATCCCGACCTCGAACATATCGAACACCCATTTGGGATCGTCCAGCATAGCCATCAGCAGATTCACGGAGCCGACAATTCCCTGGGTCCGGTCGTATCCGATCGGAGCGCTGTAGGCGCACCATCGTCCGGCCTCGTGTTCTTTACGATTCCGGGTTAAATCGTTCTCCCAATCGATCCGATCTCTTGCCATGGCCATGCGAGGCCGGTGTTCCTCCCAGTCCTCCCGAGAGGTAATGGTGAAACCGATCATTTGCGGCGTGGAGGTAGCATGTTTCCAGTTTCGAAGCAGGGCGCCGTTCTTATTGCGTTGGACAATATATTCGTCTGTTTCCTCGACGGTTTCCTCCGGGAGTCGGAAAGTAGTGTCCGCGCCGAAGCCTGCCATTTCATAGTGAAAGTATTCCTCCGGTTCGACATTTTCCGGAAGCCCTTCTTTGTGCCAGCGGACAACCGTGGTTTCCCAGGGTGCGTCCTGGATGGCGACACGATCCGGTTCGCGATGTTGCAGGGTCAGACCGATCCGTTCCCGTGAATTCATCCTGTGCTCCTGTTACAACGATTGTGCCCCCCCGACGACAAAAACCTGATTATAGGTCGTGAAGGGATTGCATTCCAGGACAACACAGGGAACAAGAGAAGCGTAGATGGGAAAGACGACTTGGCGAAATCCTCGCAGAATCAGTTTTCATACCGCAGGCTTTGCCTGTCCCAGAACCAGGAGGGGTCCTGAACGGCATGAACGGTGATATCATCGATGGCCAGGGTAGCCGCGTCCTTTACCAGGCCGGGAACCGCGCCGGGGAGATACCGATTCTGCAGAAGCAGGACGGGGTTGACCCCAGCCGGAACGCGAAAGTCGCCGGTTACCGAAACCTTGACCCAGTCGCCGTTGCGAGGAAGGTTGTCGTTGCTCATGTAGGTCACCGCTGTGTGCAGGCCGTTTGTCATCGCGATGGCAAAGTATCCTTGTCCGTTTTTCACGGCCTTAACGTAACACTGCGCGGTGATGGTATGTGGAAATGCAATGCCGGGGAGCGGAAGCGGTCCCGCCAGGACTCGCACATATCCGAGAGGATCGGTCAAGTTCAGGATCATTGACTGTGCCCGCCCACCGGCAAACAGATCATGGTTGTACAGCAGAGTGAGATAGGCCTCGCCGCCGCTCGTATTTGTGGGGTCGATCTGTACCATGTCTCCCAATCCCAGCAGGGTGGACTCAAAGGTTCCGTCGAACGGCCCCGTGTTGATTTCGGTCTTACCCAGAGCGCGATCCATTTTCCGTACGCTCCGGCAGACACGGATGTTGTCGATGTAGACATACGCGGTTCCACGCGCGTAGGTTCTGGCCGAAATCTGGATTACTCCCTGCAGGAGATCCGTGGGGCTGTCATAAGTACTCGAGACAAGCTGATATTGCCCGCCGCCTTGAATCTCGTCGGCGGTAATTGTATTGATGGAAAGGTTGGAACTGTCGGCAAACAATCCGATCGAAATATCGGGCAGATCGCGGGGTTCAACAGGATTCTCGGCCGCGAAGTACCCCTGAATCGTAACCGTACCCTGGCCGGTCTCGATATACGGTGTCATCAGGAGGACATTCTTTCCGGGAGCGACCGTGACCAGCAATCCGTGACCATCCGTGGCCGACGGATCCAGGGATACAGGAATATCGCCCAAACGAGCCGCTCCGCCACCGCTCAAGCCGACCATCCAGGACGTCGATCCGAGCGCCAGCGCGGAAAAATCGTAGTCTTCCTCCGCATCGCCGCCGATCGGCGGAATGCAGGAGGATACATAAATCACGGCTCCATCCCGGTCTTTCCAATTGTTCATTCGATAGGCTCGGAGGCTGACGGGAACCGGGTCTTTCACCAGTCCCCCGGGAAATGTGCTGAAGAAATAGGTTTGACCACGCGCCACATTCGCGGCTTCCAGCCCCCGACCGATTGTAAACGTTGCAGAAAATGGAATATCCGCGGCATACACGCCTTTCGGGAGCATCTGGTTGTACATCGAATACGGCGTAATGAAACAATAATCCTCCAATAAGGGCGCGGGATCTTTTATGAAGGGATCGATCATAAATGTAGATGTTTTTACAACCACTTCATCGCTCGCGGAGAATACCCCATCAGTAGCCCTGAAAATAATGGAGCCTTCCGCCGGGGTTGCGGCCGCACGGACGGAGACCACATTCTGATCGTTAATGGTGAGATCACGAACCGCTCCCTTTATTTCATAAGTCCAATTCACTCCCGCCTGACCGGAATCCCGATCCACAACATAGTCATCCAGATCGAGCGCGGCGGTCAGGTCTTCGCCGACGATCAGTCGCAGGTCGGGTATATTGCGAATCTCCGGGGCCAGCAGCAATGCCACCCAAACGGGTGTATTGGTTTGCGGTTCGGTTCCGGTATCCGTTGTCAAATTGGAGAGGCGAATGGTAACAAGGTGTTCGCCCTTCTGGAAAAGGCTGGTGACATTTTCCGCCGGTCGGACGGGATTGGCGGCGCTGAATGTAACGGTTGCGTTTGCGACGGTTCCGTCCGGTCTTTGTACGTCCAACGCAAGCGTATCATTAATCGACAGGGGGCCGCTGCCGTTCTCCGTAGAGGAAAGAACCACGCGAACCGTTCCCTGTTTCGGTTCCACCGGAATGTATACCCGGTTCGTATTGGTGTAGTAGATCCCTGTTCGGCCCGGAGTGATACCGGGAGCGAGCTGATTCACCGGCAGCGGTGTAGGGGTATTCGTCGGCGTATTGGACGGTCGTGGGGTCGGTGTCCAGGTCGCTGTCGGTGTGGGAGTTCGTGTCGAGGTCGGGGTTTGTGTCGGAGTCTGGGAGAGATCGCGAAGCGTTACTTCCCGAATCCGGTGGTTTAGAGAATCCACAACCAGAAAACTATCCTGGCTGTACAGTACCAGTCCGACCGGATTATTGAGCCAAGCCAGGAGCGCCGGTCCGCCATCGCCGAAATAGCCGTTTTTACCGATTCCGGCAATGGTTTCAATGATTCCGTCCTGGTCCACGCGGCGGATGCGGTGGTTTTTGTAATCACTGATGAGGATATTTCCGCGATCATCGATCAACACATCCTGCGGATAGGTCATCTTGGCTTGTGTTGCCGGTCCGCCATCTCCCGAAAATCCGTTTTGTTGACCGATTCCGGCGATGGTTGTAATGATTCCATTTGTGTCGACTTTGCGGACGACACTATTGAATTGGTCCACGATATAGATGTTGCCCAGGCGGTCCAGATCGATGCCGGACGGGTAAAGAAGCAATGCTTCGGTGGCCGGTCCCCCGTCTCCCGCGTAGCCGAACTCAGTACCTCCGACACCGGCGATGGTCCGCACCATGCCGGAGGTATCCACAACGCGGATGCGGAAATTGGAACTGTCTACCACGTACACATTTCCGGTTGCATCCACCGTGAGGTCGGCGGGCATTTTGAACAAAGCTTCCGTGGCGGGGACAACCTCGCCACCGACACCCGCGAAGCGACCGATACCCGCAAAGGTGGTGATAATGCCGTTTCGGTCAACTTTTCGGATGCAGTGATTATCGGTATCCGCGATGAGAATGGAGCCGTCTGCCAGCGCGGCGACGCCTTTCGGTTTGTTGAGCGAGGCATCGGTCGCGGGTCCGCCGTCACCGGAAAACGAGGGGAGTCCGTTGCCCGCGAAGGTACTCACAATACCCCTGCGGTCGATCCGGCGAATACGGTTGTTGTCGCGATCTGTAATAAAAATATTCCCGTCGGGATCAACAGCGGCGTTCCAGGGGGTGTTGAAACGGGCCTCGACTGCCGGGGAGCCATCCCCTGCGAATCCGGCGACGCCCGAACCGGCGAAATTCAATATAGAATAAGAATTGGGCGCCTGGCCGGAGGCAACATGGGCCGCCCAGAGAAGGAAAAGAATTGTGAGGAATGCGATGATGACAGAGTGTATCCGCGAACGGGGCTGACATTGGGGGTGGGCGGCGGCGTACATGCGCGTGTCTCCTGCACAGGATTTCACCCCGTCCCTGGGCGGCGGGAGCCACCCCACCGGCCATTGCCGCGCCCCGATATAGCGGCCTCAAAGAGCAGTCCAATACAAAACAAGTATGCGGCGTCCCACATACTTTCTACGATTATCGTCCGGATCTCAAGGACCTTTAGGTTTCGAGAAAGCCAAAAAACGGCAGGAACGGTTCTTGTTGTCGGCCATGGCCTGGGTATTCCTTTTAGATTGGACGACTTAGAATACCCTCACCATGGGAATCGAACCTCACAACGTGGAAGATCACCTGACGGAATATCTGATTCGGCTTGCCGGTGTGGCCGAGTGTCGCGATCCCGATGTTCCGGTCCATCTGCGTCGGATCAGCTTGTGCAGCCGGATCATGACCCGGCATATCGGCTGGATGGAACACCAGGTTACGATGATCGGGTACGCCGCTCTGGCGCATGACATCGGCAAGATCGCCGTGCCGGAAGCGGTTCTGCTCAAGCCGGGGCCGCTGACACCGGAGGAATACGAGATCTCGAAACGGCATACCACTGTCGGCGCGGAGATCCTGGGGGATTCGGATGTCCCGTTGGTTCGCATGGCGGCGCGGATTGCGTTGAGTCATCATGAACGGTGGGATGGAGCGGGATACCCATCGGGGCTTCAGGGCGAAAAAATCCCCCTGGAAGCGCGGATTGTCTCGGTGATTGATGTGTTCGACGCCCTGGTTGGGAGTCGATGCTACAAGGAACCTATCCGCATCGACCGAAGTATTCAGATCCTTCGCGAGAATTCCGGGATGCATTTTGATCCGGCCATCGTCGGCTTCTTCGTCGAATGCCTGGACGAAATTCTGCATGTTTACCGGACGGGGTGAGGCGATTGGCGATTGTGGGCAGATTGCAGAACTCCTTACGCGTATGTATACCCCCAGGAATGTGTCAAGTACAATGAGACAGCTCCGTTTGGAAATCAGTGAGTTTTGCTTGTGTTCAACTTCTCCGGTCCGGAGGGTTGATCCAGACCGTTCAATGGACGTTTCCACCCGGTGCAGACGCGATTTCAGGCAGGTCACCCGGCTGCGCAAGCGTGTCAGATAAACAATCCGGCCTTGTTTACCATGTGGCCCTGGCCAAACGCTCGTTGATGCGTGCCGATTCTCTTTTCAAAATCTCGCGCAATTGATCTTTGGTTAATGATGAACCGCCCTTCTCCTGGACCGGTAGCAGTACGTTACGCATTACACTTTCCAGGTAACGATATTCCGGGACACAGGGACGCGCCACCGCCCACTCATACTCTTCCACAAAGGTTCGCAGGTGCGGATGCTTTTTGAGATAGGCATCGAACCGCTCCCCTGTGCGGATGGAGTTGCGGATCGGCAGATGCTGGATTTCCTCTACCGTGTCGAAGTAGACCTCTTCGGTCATCAGGTACTCGATTATTTTCCAGGCGGCATCCTGCCGGCTCTTGTCGGACTCGGCAGAGATACAGAATCCGTATGCGGCATCGCTGTGGCCGTATGTATTGACATGAATCCGTCCCGCGGGAACCGGAGCCACCTCGTAGTTCAGATGACTATACATCCCATAAGTTCCATCCGGTGTGCTCATTTTCATGCCGGTATCGCCACGCTCGAAATCCGCGTGCGGCGGGGAGAACGCCAGCAGACGACGGTACAGGTCCAGGGATTCGACACCCAGGTCGCTGTCGAGCAGCACACGCTTATTTTGCATATCTATAAAAGGTAATCCCATGCCGATCACTTGTAACGGATATTGAAAAGAGCACTGTTGATAGCCGAAACGGTCGAGTGTTCCGTCGCCGTTTGTATCGCGTGTCATTTGCTGGGCGAAGGAAAGTGTTTCCTCCCATGTTGCCGGCAGCCGTTCGAGTCCGGCGGCACGGAACAAGTCCCTGTTACAGAATAAGCCGTAAGTATCCGCGATCAGGGGAATCCCCCAGAGTTTCCCGCGATATGTCCCGGTGTCCAGCGCTTTGCCGTAACGACTGCGGTGGAAATCATCGCGCTTGAGAGCAGTCGAGGAATCCAGGTACTCATCCAGGGGAATAATCAATCCGGCATCCGCGGCGTGCGCCCAGCCGGTCGAGCGACCATAGTAGATATCCGCCGGCCCGCCCTCCGTGTACCAGAAGGGAACTTCCTCAAGATGTTTGACCTCATACTCCCAATCCAGATCCCCATTCAGGAACTGCATTGTGACGTGAATATCGTCACGGGAAGTATTGAATTGCTCGACTGTTCGCTCGACGGATTCTCCGAGCGGCACTTCATGGCGCAACGAAACGGCTGTCTGTTTTCGCGCCGTCACACCGCCGGAACGCGCGCAGGAGGAACCGACCAGGCCCGCGGCGCTCACGGCGGCCAGACTCAGAAACGCCCTTCTCGACTGTACCCTTTCTTGCTTACCGGTCATCTCTCTATCTTTTCTCCTTTCGAAATTGATCGTTTGGACGAATTTGAACGGTCATGGCTGATAGAACTGCTGTGCATTCTCTTTAGTAATGACAGGCGTATCCAGGGAGATGTTTTTCTCGACTGTTTCGCTGTTGAGGATTTTTGCCGCGATCTGCACGGCTTCCCTGCCGCAGTTCGGATAATAGAAGGTCGCGGTCAGGATGCCATCCAGGACCATTTTCGCACCGCCGTCCGGTCCCGGCAGACCATCCACGCCGATGAACAGAATGTCTTTCTCCCGTCCGACATTTTTCGCCGCCAGGTAGGCTCCCATGGCCATGGGGTCGTTGTGTGCATAGACCAGGTCAATATCCTCATTTGCCTGAAGGACGGAGGGGAACTGCTGATTGGCCTCATCGCGCAACCAGCGAGCCTCAAATTCGGCGATGATTTTTATGTCAGGATACCGCGCAAGGACCTCACGCATGGGGAGACTGCGATCAATTGCGGGAGGCGACCCCGCGAGGCCCTTGATTTCGACAATGTTCCCTTTCCCCTGGAGAACTTCCGCGATGAATTCGCCCGCTTTGCGACCGATTTCTTTGTTGTCTCCACCCACAAAACAAGTGTAGGAATCGCCTACAATTGCCCGGTCAATGACCACCACCGGAATGCCGGAGTTATAGACCTCTCGGACCGCCGGGGTCAGCGGAGCAGCCTCATTGGGAGAGACCATCAGCAAGTCGATTTTCTGGGTCAGGAAACTACGGATCTGGGAGACCTGTTCATCGTTATCCTGGTGCGCATCGGCATAGATGATTTTCAAGTCGGGGTGGTTAGCGGCTTCTTTCTGCACGGCGGCATTCATCGCCTGACGCCAGGGTTCCGCAAGATTGCATTGAGAGAATCCCACGAGGTATTTATATTCTTCTTTCGCGCCGCAGGAGGCGAGCAGAAAACAGAGCGACAGCGCTCCAAGAATCCGCAATCGATTCATTTTTGTGCTCCTGACTGAGAGAAATATCGCATTGTATCCTCAGATGAGCGGGGCTTGAAAGGGGATGGGATGGGACGGATAGAACAAATGAAACCCACAGAGAGTCCGAAGAAAGAAAATCTTGTTTTATGGGGGAGATGCTTTTCAGTGCATTGTGGAGGAGGAAGAATCTTTTTCGTTTTCGAGGAAGAATTCCTCCAGTTCCTTTTCCTCTTCCTCGCCGATCTCATCCGGCGACTCTTCATCTTCCAAGGCTTCGTTCAGAAAATCATCCAGCATTTCCTGTTGCTTTTCGACGATTTCGTTATAGATTTCCGCGGCTCCGTCAATCAAGAGTGCGGGGTCCTCTTTCGGAGACATTTCCGAAATCTGGCGATGGACCGCTTCGATTCCGGCCTCATGGAGAGTCTGGATCAGTTTCAGCAGAGACACCTCCAACTGTACAAGTTCCAGTAAAGGGATCTCGACCGACATATCCATGGGGTTGAGATAGTGAGTCGGCTTATTTTTCCTGGCCATGTTTTCTAATCTCTCTGCTTGTGTTTCGGCACACCATTATAGCAACATGCTCAGCATAGAGCGCACCGTGTCGGAAAAAAAGGGAGATTCCATGAGGCATCGGATTCCCGGTTCCTTTCGGCGGGCGGGATGGGGGTGCAGACTACTCGCATGAATGAGATTCCCAATACAATCCGATCTTGATAAGACCCCCTGGAGGAAATCTCGGTGTTCGGCCAACAGAAGGCATTGAAGTACCTCATTTATTATGTGACATCGCGGTGCAACCTTCGATGCCTCCATTGTTTTTACACGGAGGAGTTGTGCAGCCGGGAAGATTTGTCGCTTTCCGAAATTCGGCGATTGGCGCGGGGGCTTTATCCGTTGGTGTTTCTCCGTGTTACCGGCGGGGAGCCGTTTCTGCGATCCGATTTGCCGGAGGTGATAGAGGCATTTGTCAACGAGGCCGGTGTGCATCGAATGGGGATGATTACGAACGGGACATTGACGGATGCGATTGAGGCGAAGGTGAAAGATATCTTTCTGCGCTGCCCATCGTTGAGCCTGGATTTGGGGGTTTCGGTGGATGGTCTCTCCGAAACGCACGATCGACTGCGGAACCGAGCGGGGGTGTATGAACAGTGTCGGGCGACGGTTGAGCGTCTGGTCCGAGTGCGGGAACACCAGCCGGGACTTCAAGTTTCCATAGTGGTGACGGTTTCTTCCGGGAATGTGCAGGAGCTGGGCGACCTGCTCGACGAGTTATCTACGTGGGATGCGGACCGGATTTCACCGAATCTGGTTCGCGGTCGTACAGCGGATTCCTCCGTTGCGCGGGTCTCGTTTGCGGAATACGAAGATTTTGCACTGAAATGCGAGGCTTATCATCACGCTCGAAGCCGCGATATTCGCTCGGCCGTGCAACGTGCCAAGAACATCCTTACACGTGAGGCGATCCGGAAAATCCTGACGGAGAACCATTCACCAATAGCCTGCGCCGCCGCATCCCGCATCGGTGTGCTGTACAGCGATGGAACAGTGAGTATTTGCGAACCGCTTTTCCACGAACGCAGCGGAGACTCAACGGAGAAAGGAATCGATCCGGTTTTGGGGAATGTGCGGGAAGTCGATTACGATTTCCGTACCTTGTGGGAATCCGAGGCGGCCGAAAAGGCTCGCCGGTGGATCCGAAACACCCACTGTCGCTGCACACATGAATGTTTCCTGACGGCGAGCATTCTCTGGGATCGCCGGCGCTACCCAAGACTTCTGATGGAATCCCTGAAGGACATGCTGTTCAGGTAAATGCGCGCCGGCAGGGACGCCTGTTCTACCCAGAGAGCGCAATTACAACCACTTTTCGATAAAGGCGAAGCCGCCTTTGCCGTAGAAGGAATGGCCTGCGTCGAAGTGCTCCGAGTCGATTCGGTCTTCTGCGCCGAAGACTGCGTAAATCTCCCGCGCGCGGTTGACGGCATCTTTCACACCATCGATCAGGAAAATGTTGTCCTGTGTCCCAGACTCGACAAAGAACGGGCGTGGCGCGATCAGCCCGGCAAATTCGGGCATGTCCGCCACTTTAAATATCCCCGGAATGTAATTGTCGATGCAATGAGGCACCGCCATGATGCAGTGATCGAAGGTGCAGAAATATCCTGACGGGAAGGCCACCTTAATGCGCGGTTCCACGCAGGCGGCCCAGAATGTTGTTGTGCCGCCGCCGGATATCCCCATCGCGCCGATTCGTTTCGGGTCGATTTCACCCCGCGTTTCCAGGTAGTCAATAGAACGGATCGCATCCCAGACGCGCCAGCCGATCATGGTCTCGCCCAGCATGAATGCGATGCCCGATGTCGGGCTGCAGGAACTGGCCCCCGCACCCTCCTTTTTGGCGCGCTCGCTCCGACGTTCTCCGAACGCGAACTGCTCCACCGCAAACGCCGCAATTCCATGATCTACGCATTGCAGGGCGAAATCGTTCTGATATTCGCCGTAGGTTTCGCGCATGGTTCCATCCTCCTTGATCCCCACAATGTCGTCCACTCCCCGTCCGTGACCGGGCAGGCAAATCATGCAGCGGCCGGGGGGCTCGAAACTTTTCGGCAGAAGCATGTAGGCTTTGACCGTCAGGTTTTCGCGGCTCTGGAAAAGGATCTTCTCGCGAATGTAATTCGGGAAATCTTTCTGTTCAACGATTTCAGGATAGAGATCGCACTTTTCGGGGAATCCGCCGAGATATTCGACTACTTTCGGGCGCATTTTTTTCTGCCAGGCGCGTGCCTTCTCGGCGGTTTTTGCCGTGAAGGCTTTCGGCGGTCTGGCCTCTTCGATACGCATATTTGTGTACTCTTCACTGTCCAGAACCCGATGAACATCGGCGGCTTTTACGGGAGTCGATGCGCCCGAGCCGAGAGTAATTGCTGTGGCGACAAGAGAGGAGGTTTCGAGGAATTGACGACGGTCCATTTTGTGCACTCCGGATATTTATATTTGGCCGATCAGGATACTCGTTCCTGACAGGTTCGTCAAAGTGGAGAGGCTGGACGAAACGGACATAGCGGGCTGACACGGTCAGGCGCAGACAGACAGGGAGGAAAGGTAGAGGGTGTGGGAAATCCAAATTATTCCGCATCATATCCTGCATCTGGTGGTGTGCGGGGTATGGAACCACAAGACTTGCTATTTTGCGGAGATTTGTGCCTCTTGCATCGGCATGGAAATTACTTTCGGTGCAATTTTATTGCGGAAAATGCAAAAAAACGGTTGATTCCGGCGGCAAGGAGAGTATAATGGGCATGGGTAGTTCTGTCCGAGGATGGGATACCCGTGTGGTTCTCAGTTGGCGGCGTCCCAGACAGACGCTCCCATTTTGATTTGCCGAAGGGCACTGCGATGTCTCCAGGGTTTACGCCCCGTCACGGGGCAGCGTGGCTATTGCTATTAGCAGTCGGCTTTGGGCTGTTCAGCTCCATTGCGGCGGCCCAGCACATCCCGATTACATCCACCGCCAAGCCGGAAGGTCCCTCCTCTGAACCGCCGGGTGATTATTCCATCAATCTGCAACTGCTTTTTGTTCTGACCGTACTGGCCCTGTTGCCCTCGCTTCTGATTTCGACAACATCCTTTATCCGAATCTCGATTGTTCTGGGGTTTCTGCGCAGGGCGCTTGGGACCCAGCAAACCCCATCGAACCAGATCCTTGTAGCGATCTCTCTTTTCCTGACGATCTTCATCATGTCCGGGGTATGGGAGAGGGTAAACCGAACTGCCATACAGCCTTATCTGCGGGGCGAAATCAAAGCCATTCACCCGGGCGAAGAAGCCCCCGATCTGTTGGACGGGAAAGCGGAACGGGAGATTCTTCCGTTCGAGGTGATGGTCCGAAAGTCCCTGCTGCCCATCCGTGAGTTCATGTGGTATCAGCTGGGCAGTTCGGGTTCGGAGGTGGCGATGTTCATGGTGATGGCGCGTCTCCCCAAACCCAAAAACATGGACGAAGTGCCCACGGTGGTTCTCATTCCAGCCTTCATGCTCAGCGAGCTGAAAAAGGCGTTCATCATGGGATTCATCATTTATATTCCCTTTGTTGTTCTCGACATTGTGACGGCATCGGTGACCATTTCGATGGGTATGTTCATGCTGCCTCCGGCGCTGCTGTCGCTTCCGTTCAAGGTGATGCTGTTCACGATGATCGACGGTTGGACGCTGCTGGTGAAGGCGCTCGGATTCTCATTTTATCAGCACATGCCGATGGGATAGGCAAGACACGAAAGGATGACAGGCAATGCAGATGGGTATCAGCATGGAACTGGTTATTCAGCTGGGACAGGAAATGCTTTACAACTCCCTGTTGATTGCGTTCCCGATGCTGGGAGTGGCGCTGGTGGTAGGAGTGCTTATCAGCATTGTTCAGGCGGCGACGCAAGTGAATGAGCAGACACTCACGATTGTCCCCAAGCTGGTGATTGTGGGAGCCGTGATGGTGTTCTGCATGCCGTGGATTCTGAATGTGCTGATCGGCTACACGATCAACCTGTTCAATATGATGCCGATGTTGATCGGGGATTGATCTTGTTAAGAAGGCGGACGGCAGTTGGAACCATTCTTGCAGATATCGCAGGGGCCGAACGGTCCCATGCTGTCCACGCTGGAAGGGCGGCTGCTGACGTTTTTCCTGATATTTGTTCGGTGTATTGCATTGATTGCGTCCGCCCCGATTTTCAATTCCCGGTCGGTGGATCGATTGATTAAGGGGGGGCTGGCATTGGGGATATCGCTGGTGGTGGAAGCGGCTCTGCCGGCGCAGCAGTACACCATTGTGAACTATGTCAGTCTGGTCCTGCTGGTGTTCGGCGAGATGTTGATCGGTTTCATGATGGGTTTTACGGCGCAGATTTTTTATCAGGCCGTGGGGCTGGCGGGGGAGGTGATCGGCCAGCAGGCGGGATTTGCCATTGCAACCGCATTGGACCCGGCGACGGAACAGGATTCGGCGTTGATGGAGCAGGTTCTGTTAATGATTACGACGCTGGTCATTCTGGTGTCGAATATGCACCTGGCTGTTCTTCAGATTCTTGCGGAGACCTTTCGAGTTGTGCCGCCGGGAAGCGTGGTCGGACTGAACGATCTCGGCAAAGCAGGGGAGACAATCGCGGCCACCATGTCGGGGGCAGGGCGAGTCCCGGGATTCTTTGAGTTCGCCGTGCGACTCGCAGCGCCCTCGGTGATCGCGCTGATCGCATTGAATGTGGCGGACGGGATCATGGCGAAGACCTCACCGCAGGTCAACATTATGGTGATCGGGTTTGCGTTGCGGCTGGTTTGCGGTCTGTTCATTCTGATCGTCACCATGCCGACTATATGCCTGTTGATTCACGATTATCTGGCTTTGTACCCGCATTGGGCGCGGACGGTGATGAGCTGGCTGAGAGCATAGGGCAGAGAGATGGCGGATACGGAGAGCGGACAGGAAAAGACAGAACCTGCAACAGCGCGACGGCGCGAGCAGGCACGGGAACAGGGACAGGTTCCCAAAAGCATGGAGGCCAACACAGCCGTCATGCTTCTGGCCGCCCTGATTCTGTTTTACTACTATGCTCCGCACTTTCTGGAGAGCCTGTGCGAGATTATGACGTATTACATCCAGAATGCGGCGCGCATTCCGGTCGACACGGTCAGTTTTCCCTCGCTGGTTTTGACCGTCTGTGTCCAGCTCGCCGACTTGCTCTGGCCGTTTGCGCTGACATTTATTCTGGTCGCTCTCGTGATCAACCTGCTCCAGGTCGGATTGCTGTTCAGCGGAAAAGTCCTCATTCCGAAATTCAACCGCATTAATCCCAAGAACGGTCTGAAACGGATATTCTCGCTTCGCGGTGTTATGGAAACGCTGAAATCCGCCGCCAAGCTGATGGTTATCGCACCGGTTATGTATGGCGTGGTCTATTCGGAGATACCGATTCTCCTGTCGCTGGATCGAATGCCGGTGCGGGATATTTTCGTGGAGTTGGGCCTGCTGACGTATCGCATGGTGTTTCGTGGAATCATCATTCTGCTGATTCTCGCCATCATCGACTACATCTACCAGCGCTACGACAACGAGCAGCAACTCCGCATGACCAAGCAGGAAGTGAAAGATGAGATGAAGCAGAGCCAGGGAGATCCGCAGATCCGTGCCCGGATCCGCTCCATCCAGCGGGATATTGCGCGGCGAAGGATGATGGGCGCAGTTCCCGAAGCGGAAGTCGTGGTTACCAACCCGACGGAATACGCGGTGGCGCTGTCGTACAAGCAAGAGAAGATGCCTGCCCCGAGAATCGTGGCAAAGGGGCGCGGATATGTCGCACAAACGATCAAACAGATTGCGCGGGATCACAATGTGCCCATTTATGAGGACCGGCTGCTGGCCCGCACTCTGTTTAAACTGGATGTCGGGTCGTTTATCCCGCCGGAATTGTACAGGGCGGTAGCGGAGGTCCTGGTCTGGGTGAACCAGATTACCGGGCGGTACCAGGATGTGGTCGAACGTCATGCGCGAGAACAGGAGAGGAATACGGCGTAGGCGACCGGCAGCGTGGCGAGATAAATAAGGACCCTCACCCCAACCCTCTCCCGGAGGCAACGTTGTTAGATTAAGGATCGAGAGAACGGTGAGAATTGGTCTTGACGAAGCAGCGCAGGGGCTGATGCACTCCCCCCAATCTTCTCCCGGAGGGAGAGAGAGGCTTTTTCAGGGCGAATGAGGCAACTATGGCAGATGCAGGCGGATTGAACAGGATCGCCAGGCAATTCAGCGGCCCGCAGATCGCGAATGCGATTACGGCGGGGGTGTTTGTGGCGATTCTGGGGATTATGCTGGGGAATATCCCGCCGAATATTCTGTCGATGCTCCTGGTCATCAACATTGCGTTGTCGCTGCTGATCCTGATGCTTGGGATCTACGTGGAGCGACCGCTTGATTTCTCCGCATTTCCCAGTGTATTGCTGATGATGACGCTGTTTCGACTGGCTCTGAATGTGGCCTCGACAAAACTGATTCTAACTTCCGGCGGTCCGAATGTGGGCCTGAATAAGGCCGGTGCGGTGATCCAGTTTTTCGGGGAGGTTGTTGCGGGGAATAATCCGGTGATCGGTTTTGTGATCTTCATTATCCTGATTATCATCCAGGCCATTGTCATTACAAAAGGCGCGACCCGTATCGCGGAGGTGGCCGCGCGATTCACATTGGATGCCATGCCCGGCAAGCAGATGGCGATTGATGCAGACTTGAACGCGGGTCTCATTACGGAGGCGGAAGCCCGAAGTCGTCGGGCCATGATCTCCCGCGAAGCGGATTTTTACGGGGCCATGGACGGCGCAAGCAAGTTTGTCCGGGGAGACGTGATTGCGGGAATTATCATCACGGTCGTGAATATCATTGGCGGCATTTTTGTCGGATTGATTCAGGAGCAATTACCGATCTTCGAGGTGTTGCGTCGGTACACGATCCTGACAATCGGCGACGGCCTGGTGAGCCAGATTCCATCCCTGATGGTTTCCACCGCAGCGGGTGTTGTGGTGACAAGGGCCGCCACGGACGAGGCGCTGGGCGTGAACCTGGCGCAGCAGATTTTTGCGAGGCCGGAGGCCATGTTCGCCGCGTCGTCTGCGCTGGCGTTAATCGCCACGATCGGCGCTGTCATCTCGCCGAGCATTGTGCCGTTCTTTCTCATCGCTGCGCTTATTGTCGCAGGAGGGGCGTATTTCCGCCGACATTTGGAGGCGATGAAACGGAAGAAAGAAGAGGAACACCGGCGTGAAGAGGAGGAGGTCGCCGCCGAAGTGCCGGAAGCGGTGGAACGCCTGCTGGAGGTGGATCCGATGGAGATTGAAATCGGATACGCCCTGATCCCCGTGGTGGATGCGCAGCAGGGCGGTGACCTGTTGGATCGGGTGTCCGCCATCCGCCGTCAAACCGCAATCGAATTGGGCATTGTTGTTCCGCCGATTCGCATCCGCGACAACATGCAGCTGCCGCCGAGGGTGTATGTGATTCGCATTCGTGGAAACGAGATGGCCCGTGGGGAACTTCGTCCCGACCGCCTCCTTGCGATGCACCCCTCCGGCCAGGATACGGAGGAAGATATTCCGGGAATCAAAACGCGGGAACCGGCTTTCGGGCTGCCCGCGAAATGGATTGAGAAAGACGAGCGAGCCAGGGCGGAAATGGCCGGGTATCAGATTATCGAACCGGCCGCTGTTCTCGCCACGCACCTTTCGGAGGTAATCAAGAACAACGCTCACGAACTCCTGGGACGACAGGAAGTCCAGGAACTACTGGACAACCTGAAAGAACGCAACCCCGTCCTGGTGAAAGACGTGCTCGAAACGGTTCATGTTAAAGTGGGGGTCATTCAGAAGACACTCCAGAACCTCCTTCGGGAACGGGTTCCCATCCGCAACCTGGAAGTGATTCTCGAAACGATCTCCGACTATGCCGAATCCGCCAACCACAATCCCGACACCCTCAGCGAGTATTGCCGAATCGCGCTGGCAAGAACGATTACGCACGCTTACCTGGATCAGAGCGGGAAACTGCCGGTGATCAGTCTGGACCCGCGAATCGAGACGAAACTGCTGGATGCCATGCAGAAAGCAGGCCCGGCCGGAATCATGGCCGTGGATCCCGGTTACGGAGAACGTCTGGTCGGGCGGATTCTAAGCGAGGCGGACCGGGTAATCAGCCAGGGGCTGCATCCGGTCCTGATTACATCCCCGCAGATCCGGGCGCATTTGAAACGGATGTGCGAGCGAAGAATCCCCAGTTTGGTGGTACTGTCTTTCAATGAAGTCGCGGCAGAGGTGAACCTGCGCCGCGTGGGAACAATTCCGTTTGAGGATGCCCCGCGCAAGGCAGAGGAGCCGGCAGGAACTCCGGCGTAATAAGGAATTCGTAAGGGATAGAAAGGAAGGGCCGAATCGTGCGAGTCAAAAAGTTTACCGCTCCGACAATCAGCGAGGCCATGCGTCTTGTGAAGAACGAACTGGGCGAGGATGCCATTATCGTTCATACAAAAGAACATCGGAAACCGATTTTGGGGCTGTTCGGACGGCCATTTGTGGAAGTGACCGCCGGGATCGGCCTTGGTTCCGGCAAGTCCGCCGGAACGGCGAAAAAGTCTCCGGAATCACCGGTCTCCGTCGTCCCTCCTCCCATCATCATGCCTCAAGCGGTCGCGAGTGCGAACCGCGCGGATCGGGTCGATCTCAGCCCGCACGCCCTCCAATCGTGTGCGGCATCACCGGAATTAAAGGCGCTCGCGCGCTCGGTTCTTACGCAGGCCGGTCAGTCACCGGAGAAACCAAGCGAAGAAGCCATCCGGCGGGATACCCTGGATGCCTCCATCATGCTGGACAAAAGACTGGCCTCGCTGGAAGAACAGATGGTTCGCTTGACCGGCCTGATCGAAAGAGCCGCCGGTCCCGCGCTGTGCGTTCCATCCACGCCGCGTATCTCCGATCCCTGGAAAGATTATCTCCTCATGCAGGAGGTCGATGAGACTCTGGCGGATGAAATCCTGGGAGCGATTAACGGGAAAGTAACCCGCCGCGCCATTCGGGAGGAGATCATTCGGCGTCTCACGGTAACCGGCCCGATCCTCACTGATGAAGTCAAATCCGGTACGAAGGTGGTCATGCTGGTGGGGCCGACCGGTGTAGGAAAGACCACTACGCTGGCGAAAATCGCGCCGGGATTCACTCATCCGACCAACGGAATCCGTCGAAGCGCGGTGTTTATGACTGCTGACCTGTTCCGAATTGCCGCTGTCGAACAGCTTCAGAAATACAGTGAAATTCTGCGTGTTCCCCTCGAAGTTGTGTACTCCCCCGAAGAGGCCGCCGCCGCCATTCAACGACACCAGGATGCCGACCTGATCCTTGTGGATACCGGCGGAACCGGCCAACGAAATGAAAGCCAGATTTCCAACCTGGCCGCCATTGCGAAAGCCTGTCAGCCGGTTGAGGTTCACCTGGTTGTCGCGGCGACGACGAAGAGTTGCGATCTTCGAGACATTGTCGAACGATTTCGGGAGATGGATCCCCAACGGTTGCTGGTGACGAAACTCGATGAGTCCACTGCATTGGGGAATATCCTCAACGCGGTCGTCGCCTCCGGCCTGCCGGTTTCCTATATGACAACCGGTCAAATGGTTCCCGAAGATATCGAGGTGGCCACATCGGAACGTCTTGCGGATCTCATTCTGGGAACCGGGGGGCCGCAGGAGGTTCTGGAATCCGCGAAGGCCATCCATACGGACCCCCCGGATATTTCCGAAGAGGAGTTTATCCCCATTACCGAACAGGTGACGCAGAAGATCACCCTTGCCGGAGGTGTCCGAAATGCCTGACAACATTCGCGATCAAGCGGAGGGATTGCGCCGTCTTATGGAATCCGGCGAACTCCCGGAGCCTTCCGCCCAGGAGGGTGCGGTGGCAGTGGAGGATATTCCCGAAGACGCTCCTGTTGTCGAGGATGAAGACTCGATAGCGGTGGACGTCTGCTCCGAGGAACTCCCTGCGGAATCATCCGGCGCGGACCTCCTGCTTGACACGTCCCGTTCGACGGAAGTCTTTCCAGGAACCGATTCGCTTTCTCCGTCCGCCGTGTTTCGAATTCCGGCGGTAAAGCCGCTGGAGAAGCCGCTCCCAAGGGGCCGGGATCAACTGGGCATCCGGTCGGAAACGAAAGTGATTGCCGTGACCAGCGGAAAAGGCGGCGTCGGGAAAACCAACCTGGTGTGTAACCTGGCTCTCGCTCTGGCGCAAATGGGACGCCGGGTGATTGTGTTCGATGCGGACCTGTCGCTTGCGAATATCGACGTCCTGCTGGGCATTTCTCCGCGATTCAACCTGTCCCATGTCCTTTCGGGACAGAAAACGCTGCGGGAAGTCCTGGTGACCGGACCGGAAGGGATTCTGGTCGTTCCGGGAGGATCGGGCATTGAGGAACTGGCTAACCTGGGAAAGGAAGACCTGGAAAACCTCCTGGATTCGTTTGAGGAACTGGATGGGGAATGCGATCTCCTGCTGATCGACACCGCAGCGGGCATCAACCACTCCGTCTTGAGCTTCCTTCTGGCGGTGGACCAGGTACTGGTGGTGACGACTCCCGAACCGACCGCGTATACGGATGCCTACGCGCTGATTAAGGTCCTGGCGCAACACGCCCCGGAAAAGCGGGTGGGGGTGACGGTGAATATGGCACGTAACAACCGGGAGGCTGCAGACGTGACCCGGCTGATGCTGCAAATCTGCCGGACAATGCTGCATACCGGATTCGACAACTTCGGCAGTATTCCCAGGGATATGGAGATGCTTCAGGCCGTGCGGGAACAATGTCCCCTGTTATTACACAGCCCGTACAGCCCGGCCTCAAAGAGCATTCGACGCCTGGCATGTTCGTTACTTCAGGCGGAACGGCAGCTGGCATCCTCCGGGGGATTGCGCGGATTTATGAATCGCCTCCTGGGAAGAGCGCGGACCACGGCCGCCTAGCCATATTGTACGATTCGAGAGGCTCTGATAATCTATCAAGCTGCAAGAGAAGGAAATCCGGCAGACAGGAGCGCATTGGTGAAGTGGGTTTCGGTTTCCGCAAATGGATAAGCGCCGTCTATTCGAAAACATCGCTCTAACCAAGAAACGCATCTTCGCATTGACGACATTTGCGGGATTCAGTGTCGTATGCGTGGCAACTATCTATGGCAAAGGGATTGATTTTCTTGCGCTTTTTGTGAATAGTGCTGTGGCGGTGATCGTATTCGGACTGCTGGGGTTGGGTACGGCCGTTCTATATGAACGGCTGATTGAGGCGCCGCTTATTAACAGTTACCGGGAGGAAGCCCGGCAGCGGATCCGAAACTTGCAGCATGGCGAGCCGGAAATGCTGGAAATGGAGGTTCCTGTGTCCGATCTTCGGGCGGGAATGGCGGTGTGTCAGCAGGTTGACAGCGCCGAAGGCGCGTTACTGGTAAGACCGGGTGCGATCCTGACGGACCGGTTAATTCTGACTCTGCAAGAGAACGGGATCGAGCGGGTTCGAGTCAAGGCGCAAAGAAGCAGTTGAGAACGGCTACAATAAAAACCCTCCGTCGGCTTATGGTCGGAAATCCTGAGACCGACGGACAGACAGCACAATGCGATCACGCGACACCACGACAAAGAAGGCCATCAGCCCGGAGGAAGAAGCCGAGCTGTGGAAATCTTTCAAGAACGAAAATTCGTTTGAGGCGCGTGAAACGCTGGCGAACAAATACATTCACCTGGTCAAATATGTCATTAACCGCCTGTTGTCGGCCTCCCATATCGAAAGCGAGGTACTGGATTATGATGATTTGTTTTCCTGTGGGGTAATGGGATTATTGGCAGCGCTAGATAATTTTGATCTTTCCCGGAACGTGAAATTCATTACCTACGCCATCCCCCGAATTCGCGGTTCAATCATTGACGAGTTGCGCTCCGTCGACTGGATTCCCCGCTCGCTTCGTCAGCGGGTCAACCAGCTTCAGGCGACATTCCAGGAGGTCGAACAGGAGCTCCAGCGACCTGCCACAGATACCGAGGTGGCGGATCGGCTGGGTGTGGATTCGGCGGTTCTGAGCGGATTGCTTCAGGATGCCAGCCGCGCCGCGCTTCTTTCCCTGGACGAGATCCTTCGCATCTCGGACGAGAGTTCTGCCACACGCGGGGAAATGACCCCGGCCGCCGACGCGGAGGACCCCCGTCGTCAGATACAAAAAGAAGAAATCGTCGAGGTCCTCACAGTGGCTATTGAAAACCTCCCGGAAAAGGAACGCCTTGTTGTCGTCATGTATTACAACGAGGAATTGACCTTGCGGGAAATCGGGGAGGTTTTAGGAGTCACCGAATCGCGAGTTTGCCAGCTGCACACAAAGGCCATGATGCGGTTGCGCGGTCGATTGGCTTCCATTCAGCACGACCTTTTCGTTTAATGGTTTTTTGCTTTTTAGAATACATTTGGTACTATTTAAAGAAGGAGAATCTCCGAATCGGAGGTGCGCCGTGAGACTGGCCGATTTTCAGAACCCCCTGGCGAACACGCTCCACGTCCAGAATCAGCAGCAGGCCGGACAGCAGCTTCAGCAGACTCTGCCCGTAGCTGTCGCCCGCGAGATCCAACAACAGGATATCCAAGAGACAACCACCGTTAAGGAAACGCAAGAGGATCGCGGAGTCGATCCGATCCGGCAAGAGGAAGAGCGCGGTCAACGTCGCCGACGGATGCCGCGCAGACGGGCAGCGGCCAGCAGCGGACCTCCGCCCGTCCCCACCAGAGAACATCGCTCACCCGCCAAGGACGGTATCCACGGGATTAAGATTGACGTTCAGGCGTGATCACAATTGCGGATTGGGGATTGCGGATTGGGAAATCATTGAGAGGTTTGAAACATGGCGATTGTTGAACGCGGCATCGTGCAGGGACCGAACATCGTTTTTCCGAAAACACTCTCCTTGCCGGTGGACACCGAGGTTATCGTCCATATCGAGCCGGTGAGTGCGACTCAGTCCAAAGAAACGCCACTCGATGAAGCGGATTTCATGCGGCAACCTTGCTTCGGGATATGGAAAGACCGCGCGGACATGGCTGACGCAGTTGCCTGGGTTAGAAAGGAGCGTGACTCTTGGAATCATCGACCGGGAAGCGGGGACTGATCGATACGGACATTCTACTTGATGCGCCCAAGGGAAACGAACGCTCAAAACACCTCCTGTATCAGCAACAAACAAGGGGAGCCATTCAAATCAGCGTCATCACTGCCATGGAGTTGATCCGCGGATGCCGGAATGCCGGCGAATTGCGATCCCTGCTGGATTTCATGGACACGTTCAGTGTGTTGCCGATCGGCCCGGTGGCCTCACAAAAAGCCTACCAATGGCCAGTCTCGTATTCCCTGAGCCATGGCCTCCAGATTCCCGATGCCCTCATAGCCGGGACGGCGGTTGAGTACGGTTTGACCCTGTTTACCGGCAATACATGCCATTTTCGGATGATCCCGGAAGTGATTGTTGAGCAACCCTACTGATTGCCAGGGAGCAGAACAGGCGGACAGCCGTCCGCCCTTACGCATGACGTGCATTCCACGGGTGGCCCCGGCATCTTGCCGGTGAATCGGGATAGCCGAATCAACCGTTCGACAGAAGCGGCACTCCCAGCAGTCCCTCAATAATCAGATTCGTGGCGTCCTCTTCGTTAAGTCCCCGGCTCATCAGGGTATCCAGCTGCTTGGAGTCCACGCTTCCGATAGCGGCCTCGTGGGTGACATGCGCCTTGGGGTGATAAACCTCTACAATCGGCACGGCTTTCGCCACCGCATTTCCCTTAACGATTTCCTTGCAATCCACATGTCCCCGTGCGTAAGCGGCATGGGCGGTCAGGGTGTTATAGATTTCTGCCCGTGCGGTGTCCTGAAGAGCGATATTCGTGGTGAGTACGCCGCGAGCATACTCGCCGACCAAATGGGCGGTCTCTCGAATGGAGATCCGGTCATCCTTGATCGCGCTGACACGGGCGGTGACCTCCGTAACACTCTTTGTCATTCCTGTGACCTCGACATCCATTTGAATCTCGCCGACTCGTCCGCGAATCAGCTCGAAATCCGTCTGGTACCGTGCGCCCTCACAGACCTCCACCCTGGACTTCGGTACCACAACCACGCCGCCCTCTCCGCCGTGTATATGGCGCTCAAAATAGGCATACTGCGCACCCGGACCGACCTTGATAACCGCATCCATTTCATGTCGAATCTGCCGGGCGAACGGGAATGTGCAATGGGCGAAGATACCCGCGCGGGCGTTCTCCTCCAACTCGATATCCAGAATGATCTCTTGCAGGCCCGTTTCCGGGATCATGCCGAAACACATTTGCACCGGCTTTTCGATCACCGTGTCCTTTTTCACAAGGAGCTTGGCGTCGATGCCGTTCTTGGTTTCCCTGGCATTCACCTCCAGCCCCGGCACCAGGTGAACACCGAGAACCTTGTTGTGGTGAATTTCGATATGAGCGATATTCGGGTCCTGGCGCAGACTGTGAGGATTTACGCCGATGGATTCGTACAGAGTTTCAATCAAACTGCTATTGGACACGGGAACCCTCCGCAACAAGCTTTTCCGGATTCGGGTGGAGGCAGGGAATGCACTTGTTCTCGAAATAGCGGGCGATTTTGTCCGTGGACCCTTTATCGACCAAATGCCCGCAGCACAGAAGAAACGCGTGTTCCGCCTGGCGAAGCACAGTCAGGCTGTGCGTGATCAGAATGACGGTTACACGGTTCTCGCGAAGTTTCTGCAATGCCTGAAAGATCCGTTCGAGCGCCTCGATATCGATCCCGCTGTCGGGTTCGTCCATCAGAACCAGTTTCGGTTCCATGGCCAGGATTCCCGCCAGTTCGATGCGCTTGCGCTCTCCACCGGAGAGGGTCTTATCCACGGCGCGATGGATGTATTCATCCGGCTCCAGGCCGACATCCTCCAAGACCGCGCGGACCCGTTCCTCGCTCTTGTCTTTCGCGCCGGACTGGATAAACCGTCGAACGGAAAGTCCCTCGAATCGTGCCGGTTCCTGCCAGGCCAGCGTGATGCCTCTCCGGGCGCGTTCGTAAACCGGAAGCCCCTTGATGGATGCGCCTTCGAACAGGATGTCTCCATCGAAATCGGTATAGCCGGAGATGCCCATGATGACATTCGCCGTTGTGGATTTCCCTGCGCCGTTCAGACCGATCAACGCGTGGATGTGTCCTTGCCAGAAATCCACGGATAATTCGTGGAGAATCTTTTTACCGCCGAGACTCAAACTTACGTTTTGCAATTGTAGAATCGTCATTCGATTCCCTCCTGATCCCTATCGGATCACGACGATAAGGATACACGAGTCGGGGAGATTTCAAACAGATTCGTGGGAGGGAAACTCCCCATTTTGGTCAAGACGATCTCCGTGAGAGAGAATTGGGCGAAGATGGAGGGAGACGCAATCCCACCTCACATCCCCCATAGATAGAGTCAAACACGAGCCGCCGGTTATGATCTGTTTACCGTCGGGCGAGAATGCAGCAACGGGGTACGTTCCCATGGGCTCAGGCGCTGTCCAAAATCAACCTGATGAACTTTGTGGTCGTTTCCACCGGTCAACCCGGAATCGAAATCACAGCGGAAAGTACCCCGGCGGGCGCTTCAGCAGATCGAAACGGGAAATTCCGGTTTTTCGGGAGTTCCCGCTTTTCTTTTCTGCAAGAATCCCTAAAATAGCGGCTGAACAAACAGAAAAAAGTCGAATAGAAGGAAACAAAAATGAAGATCCGACAGATGACATCGCTCGTGCTGTGCAGTGGATTGTTTCTTTTAACGATGACTGCACGTGCTCAGGAAACAGAATCCTACTTGCAGGCGAAACCGGAAGATATGCGGTGGTTCCGGGATGCGAAATTCGGCCTCTTCATCCACTGGGGGCCGGTCAGCCTGAAAGGGACGGAGATCGGGTGGTCCCGGGGCGGCGAACGGCGGGGTATCAAAGGGGTCGGCCCCGTTCCCGTGGAAGAATACGATAATCTCTATAAGAAATTCAATCCGGTGAAATTCGATGCGAAGGAATGGGTACAGATCGCAAAAGACGCCGGAATGAAATACCTCGTGTTTACCGCCAAACATCACGATGGTTTCTCCATGTTCGATACCAAACTGAGCGAATATAAAATTACGAATTCCCCGTTCCAGCGGGATGTTGTGGCGGAGCTGGCCAAAGCCTGCCACGAAGGGGGATTGAAATTGGGATTCTATTATTCCCCGGTGGATTGGTATCACCCGGATTATCGTACGGAAAACCACAAACGCTACATTGAATTCCTGCATGGCCAGATTCGTGAATTGTGTACCAATTACGGCCAGGTAGACATTCTATGGTTTGACGGATTGGGGGGAACCGCGGAGGACTGGGACTCCAACAATCTGTTCAAAATGATTCGGGAACTACAACCGCATATTATTATTAACGATCGCGCCGGATTACCGGGGGACTTCGCGACACCGGAACAGACCATCGGCACGTTTCAAACAGAGAGACCCTGGGAGAGCTGCATTACCATCGGTACACAATGGGCCTGGAAACCCGCGGATGAGATTAAATCCGTAAGCGAGTGTATACATACATTGGTCCGTTGCGTGGGCGGAGACGGAAATCTTCTGTTGAACGTAGGCCCCATGCCGGATGGGCGTATCGAGCCGCGCCAGGCCGCCCGCCTGCAGAAAATCGGCGAGTTTCTGAACCAGTGCGGCGAAAGCATTTACGGCACACGGGGCGGGCCGTTCCCGCCGGATTCCTGGGGAGCCGGTACGCATAAAGAAAAGAACATTTATGTTCATGTACTGAATTGGGACTCTGATAAACTGATCCTTCCACCGATCAAGAAACGAATCGTGAGAAACTCGATCCTGAACGGCGGGGTGTGTTTTGTGAAACAGACCGCGGAAGGAATTGAGATCTCAACGCGTGAAGCCAACAAGAAGAAGATTGACACCGTCATTGTATTGGAACTGGACGGCCCGGTAACGGATGCGATGAAGTAAACCCTGGAGTGCGGGAGCGTCAGCTCCCGCCTTCCTTTTCAACCGACGAAGGCGGGAGCTGACGCTCCCGCACTCCATAATTAAAAATCATCGCGAACATTGACCCTCTCAAATCCGAACGACTCTACCTTGCGCCGGAATGAATCCTCTGCTTCATTCTTGAACCAGTTCGCCGAGCAGAACGGATATTGTTCTGCGACTGCCACAATACCGTGCTTCACCGGATTATTGTGCACGTAGTTCAGTCGGGCATAATAACTCTTTTCATACGTCAGGCATGTGTCCCAATACTGAAACCACACCTGCCTCCCTTTTGTTCCATCGAATTGATTGAGCCGAATAGCCGTGACAGAATGCAGTCTTCGCACCATCCGGCGCAGCGAGTCAATTTCTTCCGATGATTGCGCAACAAAATGGTAGTGATTTGAAAAGATCGCCCACGCCTCCACTTGCCAGCCATACTTATCCGTGACCTCAAACAAAGACTCCTCCAACAGCCTCAAACGCTCATCGTCTCGAAATAGGCGCTCTTTATGCAAGGTTCCTGCTGTGACGATGAAAGTGGCACCCGGCCGAAACACGTGCAGCGGACTATGGTGCCAATCTGTACGAGATTCTGTCGCCATTTCAGATGATCTCCTTCCTTGGAGTGCGGGAGCGTCAGCTCCCGCCTTCCTTTTCAACCGACGAAGGCGGGAGCTGACGCTCCCGCCTTACTTCAACCTTTTCAACCGACGAAGGCGGGAGCTGACGCTCCCGCCTTACTTCAACCTTTTCAACCGACGAAGGCGGGAGCTGACGCTCCCGCCTTACTTCAACCTCTTCAACCGACGAAGGCGGGAGCTGACGCTCCCGCCTTACTTCAACCTTTTCAACCGACGAAGGCGGGAGCTGACGCTCCCGCCTTGCTTCAACCTCTTCAACCGACAAAGGCGGGAGCTGACGCTCCCGCCTTGCTTCAACCTCTTCAACCGACAAAGGCGGGAGCTGACGCTCCCGCACTCCATAATTCATCTCTGAACTTCCGGCGCCTGTAACTGCCGCGGCGTGTTTTCGATTTGCGACAGTTCCTTAATCTCATCCTTGCTTTGAATACCCAGTTCGGTGAACTTACGTGCCGTAACCAGTACTCGCGATTCCAGCGATCCCGCCGCGGCGTTGTACTTTTCCACCGCTCTTCGCAGATGACTGCCGACATCATCAAAATGGTCGGTAAATACACGTATTCGATCATACAATTCTTTTCCGAGGTCACTGACTTTCTGCGCGCTTTCGGCAATCTGTTCTTGCCGCCAGCCGTAGGCTACCGCTCGAAGCAAAGCTATTAGCGTAGTCGGGCTTGCCGGAATCACCCGTTGACTGACCCCCTCTTCGATCAGCTCCGGCTCCTGCTCCAATGCGGCGCTGAAAAAACTCTCGCCGGGCAGAAACATCACGACAAATTCCGGTGTGGGGACAAACTGGTCCCAGTAGGCCTTCGCGCTGAGTTGTTTAATATGTTGCCGAATCTGTCTCGCATGATCTGTTAATCGTTCCCGTCGTCTGTCTTCGTCAACAGCTTCCGCGGCATCCAAATATGCCTCTAACGGTGTTTTGGCATCCACGACAACGTTCCTTCCGCCCGGCAGCCGGACTATAAGGTCCGGGCGAAGTCGCTCGGTGCCGCCGGTTGACTCCTGCTCTACAAAATCACAGTAATTGACCATTCCCGCCATTTCGACTACCCGTCTCAGCTGGATTTCGCCCCAGCGGCCGCGCACGGTCGGCGCGCGAAGGGCGCGGGTGAGATTCCCCGCTTCCTTGCGGAGTAGTTCCTGGGTTGTAATCAGGTTCTTTACCTGTTCTTGCAGGCCCCCATAAGCATTCTCGCGCAGCAGTTCCATTTGCCCGATTTCCTGCCTTACTTTGTCCAAAGACTCTTTGATCGGACCCACCAGCTCCCCAATTGCCTTCTGTCGTTGTTCAAGATCGCCTTTCGCCTGGACTTGGAATTTCTCGAGAGTCTCTTTGGCTAATTGCAGAAACGATTGATTATTGCTTTTCAGCGCCTCTGAAGAGAGCGCTTTGAAGGCGTTACTCAATTCTTCCCTGGCCCGATTCAGCAACTCCAGTTGTTCCTGGGCCACGCGTCTCTCATTCGCCAGATTGGTTTCCAATCGAGCATTTGCCTCCGAGATCTCGGTTACTTTTTGAGATTTCCCATCGAGATCCTTTCGCGCGTTTTGTAAGTCCTCCTGTGCCTGTCTCAGGGTTGCCTCCAAAGCAGCGGCTGTACGATCCCGTTCCGACAGTCTACTCTCCTGTTCGTTTGCTTTCTCTCGCACGGCTTGTAAATCGGCTTCTGCCTGCCGAAGACGTTCGCGGGTTGCCGTCGCCCGGGAATACATCAGCAGCCACACGAAGCCGGCGCCCACAGCCACTCCGAGAGCAAAGATTAGAAGAATCATGCCTGTTTCCATCATCGATTCCTCCGTAGTAATCGGATATTCGGTCGTTAATGCCCCATCTATGAATAACGTCTGATCTTGTCTATAAGCAAGACGTTGGCGATCATTCTCGTTGCAGAGCAACAATTTCTCTCGGCGGAATTGCGATTGCGTACGTTCCGGCGGGGGTCTGCGGAATGATCTCGATGTGATGAAGAATCTCTTTCCAGACTCCATCCAGTCGAAGATGAGCGCGGACTCCACCATCACGGAAGTTCTCGATAACAATCGTATCCTTTCCCAGAAGGTACGAGGAAACTCGCGTGGGAGCGCTCATCAGAAACGGATCACGGTGAACAATATCGGAGCGAATCCGGGAAACGGCGAGCTCCGGCATGTCGAGAAAGGAAACCGGAGCAGGAGGCAGAAACCGCTCGTTTACCGCATCGAAATCTTCCTGGGAAAAAGTAGACAAATTGAGCACCATCGCCCTCCCGCCTTCGGAAGTCGCCCGTTCGGTAAACAGGGGAATCTCTCGGTCGTCTGCGAGCAATCGCACGGGTATTTCTGTATCCGGCAGCGCATGAAGGTCAAACGAAACACGAATCGGCTGATCCGAACGAATCTCTTTCGTCTCGCCGGGTTGGGAAAGCGGGGAATCGAAGACCCTCAGACGATTACTTTCGAATTTCTTCCGAGAAATCGGTTCTTCCTGGTAGCCGAATCGTGTGCGCACTTCGCGCTCACACGCCAGCGACTCCAGCAAGGCCGGCGTGAGAACGACACTTCCGCCCTTTTGAAAGTGGCCTGCCATACGATCCAGGAGATACGGGTCTTTCAAGGCATGAGAGGAAAGAAACACCGTGCCGTTCTCTTTGGGGAACTCGTGACATGGAACCACAGGAAATCCAAGCATTCCCAGGTAATCAAAAATAAAATATTCACCCTTGTTCCCTCTACTCTCCAGTGGTTTGTACACATATACGCCATGCAGGTTTCGAACTTTACGCAATTCGCGCAGCGTGCGCAATGTCGGTATAGATTGGACAAAGGCTTCCTGTACCTCGCCGAATTCCAGCAGATTATGCAGATGAAACAGAGTGAGATGTTGCGCGCCGGCAAGGACACTCTGGTAGCCCTGTTCGACAAAGACTTCCGCCGGAGTATCGCCATGATCATACCAGGCGCCGAGTGTGTTTTCCGGATGAAAACTTGCAATCCAGGCAAAATTCATGAAGCCCTGGAATTGTTGTACAAACCCATATTGCAGCGTATTGGGATCGCGGGTTTCCGTACCCACCCAGGCTGCGTCGAAGTCCCGTCCTTCCCGGTCCGGGTTGTAGCCGAATTCGTGAAACTTATCATACCATTGCGGGTATTTAATGATGACTCGGCATTGGGGATTTGCCTCGTGCGCGGGGCGGACAATTCGATTCCTTCCGACATGAGCCATCAGGGCGGCTCTGTATTCCTCCCAGGTTCTGGCGCCGCGCGCGCGTTCACACAGTGGGCAGGTACAGAAGGTCATAAAGAAATCATCTACAATGATCTCGTCAAAATCTTCCGCCGCCCGTCGGCACAGATCCGCAAGGTCCGTCTGCGTTTTCTCGTGGGTATAGCAGAAACAATGGCCGGTAGGGGACAGGTGGCCCCAACCGCCCTCTCCCGGTGCGGTGGTAACCCCGGCCGCAACCTCGAATCCCTGCGAAGCGAAATAATCCCGGCAGGTTCTCGCCAGATCCGGGTCCACCAGGTGTCCGCTGCGCAGCAGATCGATCACGATTTTTGTTGCCTCCAAGCGGCGCAGAACGGCCACGGCTTTTTCGCGGCCTTCGGGCGTATCCAAGTGATTTTCCACATCCGAGGTCACAGCGAAAACCTCAATACGAAGGTCGCTCTCTGTGGCGGTCGCTCGAGCCGCAACACCGAAAAACGAGGAAATGATCAGACTGACAGTCAAAAGGAGATTCATCACGCTGCAAACCTCTCATTCAAGGGTGACATAAGGCGCGCGACATACCGTGCCGACGCCCAATGCCGCACTATGCACCAGGGTTCGCACAAACTCCAGTGAGGCCCTCATCACTCGCATCCGGCACGGAGCGGGATTATCATGGAACATTTGAATGAATCTTCGCCGCGGATGTACCGAGAATGACTCGCGCGGATATTTCGAAACAAGTCAACCTGTATGTAAATCGAAGGACGGCGGCTATCTTTACATTTGTCTGCCTTTGCCTGCTCGGAATTCGTATGTGTGACGAAAGCCGAAGGGGACTGATTCGGACAATAATCCCGGAATTCGACGGCCAGGCCGGGGAACCTGCAATCTTCCGTGACTCGACAGTTCATTTCGTAGATTGGACACTTCGCCGCGATGCGTCAACGGCTCGCAAGTTCACGGCACAATGGGATGGATTTATCTGGGTGGATCATACCGACCGTTACACGCTGGTGATTTTCAGCGACGGCGATAGTCATGTCGCGATAGACGGCGACATGGTTTTGCACAAACCTCCGAGTTGGGATTTTATCCCGAAAGAGCAGACCGTTGTTTTGACAAGAGGCTCTCACACTATTTCGATTCGCTACATGGACCAATCCGGTCACAGCGCCGTCTCGTTCTGTTTAAAAGAAGGCGACCAAACCCAACCCTGCCCGTCACAGATTCTCTCCCCCTTTCCAATAACAAAGCGAGAGGCCATTTTCCGGAGCTGGTCGGATCGTGTGTGGCCCGTTGTTTCGGTAATGATCCTGTGCGCGGTGATCTTCTGGAGCCATCTGCTGATCCGCCGTTATGCGAACAGTAATCGACCTCCGCTCGACAGTAACGTGTGGACAATTATCCGTACCCTGTTCGTGTTGGGCTTCGCCTTTCGGGCTTACGTGGCCGCGCAATCCGAATGGCTATTACTCGCCGACGAATCCGTAGTGGGAATTGCCGGACAGCGGATCAGCCGGGGGGATTCGTTCCCGTTGATGTACTACGGGCAGCCCTATGGTGGACCATTCGAGGCGTACCTGATTGCGCCCTTCTTTTTTCTGTTCGGTTCATCCGAGATCCTTCTGCGCATGATGCCCGTTGTCCTTTCCGCGCTGGGGATACCGCTGATCGGCTGGGCGGCCGGACGGGCCTTTGGAGACCGGGCCGGTCTTGTGGCGGCCGCATTGTGGTGTATCCCACCGCTTATGCCGTTAGTCTACAGCATGTATGTAATGGTAGGCCCAGTAGAGAACTTGTTGGTAGTCGTGTTGGCTGTGGGTTTCTGGGCAAGGCTGTCCGATCGGGTACGATCCCCGTCTCGCACGTTCGTTTTCTTAACGGGAACCGCAGCAGGCGCGGCGTTATGGGTAAATGCACAGATCCTGTATGTTCTGGTTCCCCTTAGTCTGTTTCTTCTCACACCGATGAATCACTACCGCAGTCGGGGATTTTTTTCCCTCTTCTTCGGCGGATTGTTTGTCGGCTGCTTCCCGCTATTGATCTACAACATTCAATATCCCTTCGCCACACTTCATTGTCTCCTTCTGTCCGATGGAAAAGGTACTCTATTCTCTAATTTCCGAGGCGATTTTCTTCGGGGCGCCGCACCTGTTCTTCTCGGAATGAACAATGCCTGGCGACTCATGGATTACCTTTCTCTCTGGCCCACTACATTCGGCCCCGCTTTGTTCGCGATAGGCGTCATCCTCTGTGCCGTATGGAAATTGGCGACCCATTGGAAACGAGATCGCAACGAGGACCCTGGCAGACATTTTCGGCTACTGTTTCTGATGGCGTGCTTTCTTTTCGGGATTGTTGTATTTTCGATGTCGAATTTCCCGGGAAAAGCGCCTCGCCACCTTTTCCTTATTTATCCGGTCTATCTGTTTCTTCTGGCTTGGGCGATCGCGGCTTTGTGGCGTCACTCAGCAACGGCGGCGTGTGTCCTGCTCGGATTGCAGCTGTTCTGGAATATCCAGGGAATCGCGCAATCAGATCCGCGTTATTATTTTCAGCCGATCCATCGGATGGCTCAGGGAGAGTTCATACCTGCCGATTTGCGCGAGGCGGTTGCACAAATTCGCCGGTTTGGTGTAGACGGCGTTTATAGCGATTACTGGATCGGAGAGAATCTTGCATTCGCTCTGGAGGAAAGCATTCCGGTATCCTGTACGCCGTATCGGCGACTTGACCAGACACAAGCCGCCCTGCAAGGGATTTCACCCGGATATGTGCTTCATGTGAACCAACCCGACGAGCCGGTCTACGACCTCCTATTCCGGGAAATGGGGTGGAATCGAGCCGTGGCCTTGCCGCTGCTCCTCTATTCCCCACGGGAATGTTTGCCGTCGGCGAAATCGGAGTGGCACATCGGTACAGAGAATACATCCGTGGGTTGTGCTGCGTGGGATGGGTCTCTGGAGACAGCCTGGCTCCCGTCTCGTGGACAAGATTCCTTGCTCCTTTCTTTTCCGAATCCAATCTTCTTTCGACAGGTAGCCGTTCTGTCGGAAAACTTATCGAATACCGATGGGCTTTCCGTTCTGTACCGGGATCGCCAATTGTCCGCGTCGAAAACAAAGCATCTTCGGAATTGGTCCGTTACAATCCTTGACGTTCCGGAAACCGATGTTCGTGAGTTGAAGATACTGCTTCCCAGGAACAAACAAACCGTGCCGAATATCTACGAGATATTTCTGTTCTAATCCCCAATTCGCCCATCGACAGGCACAGAGGCCTGTCCCACCAGTAGGCCGGGCGTCTCTGCCTGGTTGTCCCTGCTCGCTACGGCCTGGCTCTGCAAAGGCCATTCGGTTGCGGTATTCTATGAAACAGCTCTACTTCGCAGAAGATTTCTTGAAAAGAATATCTCGTCTTTCCACCTCGTCAATCTCTCTGCAGAACTCGACAAAACGGGCGTAGTCTTTGGGTTCGATCCGCTGGACGGGAACAAGTGCGCTTCTGCGAACATACAGTTCATCTCCCTTCCGACGGTACGTTAACGAATAGTAGCCGTACGCGCTGATGCACAGGTAGTCTTGCGGAAGAACGATGACGTCGTAACCGGCGTCGATCATCGGGCGAAGCAATACCCGCAGCTGGATAGGTTCGGTCACCGGAGGACTGTTGAAATCTACGGGCGTTTCCCGCGTGACCTCGCCGACCAGGCCGGATATTTCCAACGGACTCGGTACCGCAGGTAACCGAAGCATGTCGTTTTCACCTGGCTGCAAGTAACTGGGAATTCGACCGGCGAAATAAAGCTGCGGCGTTCCGTAAGGGGAATCCGCATTCCGAAGTTCCGTGCGGTCGAGTACAATTCCGCGGAGATCGCCGCTGACTTGGGAATCCCTGAATCGTCGCTCCGCATCTTTATCTACAACCAGTGTGAGAAGAGCGCGTCGGTGCATCCCGCGATATCCGTATGTGCCCGTAGCAAGAACGGATCGGTCGGATTGCGGGGTGAAGTCAAACGTTCGCTCGATCCACCCGCGAGGCCAGACCGTCCAATCGACCGGCTCGATGTACTCCCCCGTCGCCGAGAGTACAAATGCTGCCTGCGAGCGGCTTTTCCCGTCGACCTCGCCCATCGCGATGTGCCGGGAGTTGAAGTCCAGCCAAATCGGATTCTCCCCACCTGTCTCCACACGAAGAAGAAGTTGGCCGGAAACTGTGGAACCCGGTTGCGGCGCAAAGCCGTCTTCGGGTTTGTTCGTAATGACAAGACTGGGGTCACTCTGTTTTCCAAGTCGCGTCAGGATGGTTTGCGCGAGCAGGGTTTTTTCCTGCGCGGATCCTGTTCGCAGAATCGCCGTATCGAGTGTTGTATACGAACCCGCCGCGGGTTCGATTTCTTTCTGTACCCAATCATAGACCTTGCGAACCAGGTCGGGATCGGACGGATCGAACAGACCGATCATCTCATCCAATTCCGAACCGTCTTCTGTACGCCCCAGGAGCTGTTCGCGCCAATTCTCAAGGAAAAATCGCCAATCGACCCACGTGCTGAACCGCAGACAGGGAACCACTTCGGAGACGGGCGGCATGTGCGATTCCTCGCGAACCCCATCCTGTAAACGTTTTTCCCACATCAGGGCAACGCGGCCGTCTCCCAAAATCTCTCTTGTTCCGAATTCCTCCGGTTTGACCTGTAACACGTAATTCATATTTTCCGGCAGGATGATCGTTAATTTCGACACGAGCATCGGCTCGTCGATTCCACCGAAAAAGTAGCCGCCGGCATAATGGTTGTACCCGGGATAGAGGTTCCCCGACACGGATTCGAGATAGGCGTATTCAATAATAGTTCCAGGCTCTACCCCGTACATCGAGAGAGCTTGTTTCCCGCCCAATTCGGCTACATGTTGTACCGGCCATTCCGTTCCATCCGGAAGGATAGAGCGGGCCTGACGAATTTCCACGCCGTCGCCTCTCGGAATAACTGTCTCGGCCCAGCGCTGTCGGCCCTCGGAATTGAGAATCTTAACAGCCTGGTGGACGTATTGGCGATATGTGCCCTGGGAATCAAGGACCAGTACCATGACATCAATCAAAAGAATGTCGGGCGCACGGCTGTTTTTCCAGCGGTCGGCTTGAGACAGATCGAGTTCCTCCAGGCGGACATCATATCGCTCAATCCGTTCATCCTCGCCGTATCCGAATTGGCGAAGAGTCTTGCGGGCTTCCTCGTTTTGGGGAGCCACCTCCAGCGCCTTTCGATACAGATCGATTGCCGTGTTCGGAAGGCGGGTAGACGGCTTTTCAGCCTCCAGGCGGGCGGATTCCGTTAACGGTTCCGGGCGATACGGATAAAGTTCCCGTATCTTGGCGCACAACGTGCCTGCCTGTTCCCGCAGGCCCGCCGAACGCAACGCTTGCACCATCCGCAAGTGATCTCCCAGGGAAAACGGATGAATTTGCAGGGTCTGCTCAAATGTGGCGGAAACGGACGGGTCCAACGGACCGCCGCTCAGAACCGCGATCGCCTCCTCCAGTAACGATCCGTTATGGGGATAGGCTGTCAACCCCTTTTTCAGCGTCTCCAATGCTTCCACTCGATTTCCCCAGTCCGCCTGTATCCGGGCAATCCGGCGGAAAATTTCAGCGGACGGTGGTAGAGATTCCGATGCACGTTGCAGCGCGCCGAGCGATTCGTCCATCCAGTTCTTTCTATAGTACAACAGACCGTAAGCGTAGTCGATTCCTGCCCGGTACTCGATGTTTGCCTCTTTGAGTATCGGTTCGACTTTTTTGAGAGATTCCAATGCCTGGTCGGTATTATCTCGGTCAAGTAAATAAGTGATGAGGCCGATATGCGCGCCGAGCGTGGCCGGGTAGAGTTCAATGGCCTTCCGATAGGCCGTTTCCGCTTCACGCTGGAGACGGGAACGGGAAGGCGGTCGATAGGCGGCCTCCCGCATTTTCAGATCGCCCAGAAGGCTGTAAGCCTGCGCAATGTTCGCTTTCAATGCAGGGGAAAGTCTCTGCTGCGCCGGGGAAAATTCTCCTTTCCGAAAATCGGCTAACGCTCCGTACAATGATGCAAGAACATTCTCATAAGGGCGGGCCGCCATTTCCCCGGAACCGATAACAATCATCGGCGGCCGGTAGCGTTTCGGTGTCCTGTTGTCTATCGGATAGAAAACCAGGTTTTTCAAAATCGATTCGTCTTTTTCGGCAATCGACCAATTCGGAAGTGTATTGGCATCGATGGGACGTAGAGACACGCGCACCCACCATTCCGAACCACGCCGGCAACTCTTGACAAGAATCGGAATCAAGCCCGCGCGGAGGCGGACTTGGACTGTGGTTTCCACCTGGAAATCGCGCCGTTGAAGACAACGGATCGCTAATGGTTTGCCGTCCCACCACACAACATAATTACTGGGGGATTCGATGGTCAAAAGAGCGTCGGCTTCGCCTTCCGACAGAACAGCCGTAAATGCATAAGCCGTTCCACGCGAGGGGTAGATCAGCGAATCGAGGTCCAGCATCCCGGCGGGATCGGGTACCGGAATCTCCGTGCGCGTGACGGAAGAAATCCAGCCGGGAAAAGACAGGGGAGACAGGTCGGTTTCAGGTGGGAACGGTTCCCAGAGGTCCATCGTGCCGTAAGCGCCGAACGGCCCTGCAACAAACCACCAGTCCGAGACAACGCCGCTGCGTTCCACCGCCCGTTTGGCTTGAACCGGATCGGCCCATTTTTCCGCCCATTCCAGGTATTCGCGCCATGCCTGGACCCGGCGATCCCCCGAAAGCGGGCCGGATTCGGAGGTAAGGTCCTTCAGCAATCTCTCCCGGTTTTTGACAGGAATCCCCTGCAATTCCGGCAAGGCCAAGGCCGCCATGTATCCTGACCACCAGGGCCGCGATGCTCCCTTTACGGCCAGCTCCATCCAGAGGTCGGCGGCTCTCGGCATGTTGCCCCTTGTCCACTGCACCAGCGCCATCCCATCCAGCGCATCCAGGTCCGCGGGATTCTCATGCAGAGCCTTGTCAAACAGTATCTCTGCCTGGACCAAGTCGTTTTTCAGCAGCGCGTCCCACCCTTCACCCGTCAATGCGGACCATCCCGGAAGCGAAAGCCCCCACGCAAGCGCGAGGACAAAAAACGGTTGCAGGTAAAAACAGATACCACAGCAATTTGTATCGATCCGCATCATGTCCCAAGACCCTTTCGATCCGTTGACGGTCATCGCCCGCAATGCAGGACGGTTCGTTCCATTGTGACGGGAAGGGTGCGCGGAATCAACATTTCAGGCATATACGGTGTAGTCTATCTCCTGAAAAATACTGTCTTTCGATTCGTAATCGTTCAGGAGAGATTCCTCGATCGTCCTCGCCATCGCCTGTTCGTAGAGCCGTGTAAAACGATGGATGTGTTCCCGGGTTCTTCGGACGGCATACGAGACCACCGTCCCGGTCGTCATAATAAAGGCCCAGTCGCTGCTTTGCGCCAACAACAATTCACGGGCCGCCTGGTTCAAGGCTCTGCGGAGAATCCCGTCGGAAACGGGAAATCGCTGCGCCAGTTCGATCATGCGGCTTTCCGCCAGGTGCAGGTGTCGGTAAATCCAGTCGTTAGAGGCATTGAGCCACACCTCGTTGTATCCCTTGTCCCCCCACGACGAGGCTGTCGGTTCAATCACCTGAAGAGACTTGTTTTTCTCCAGATATTCGCTGGGCGTAATCATTTTTATGTCGGACTGATCAAAATGAATCTTCCGGCAAAGGAACTCAATGAAATCCGGTCCCTCGTACCACCAATGCCCGAAGAGTTCCGCATCGTATGGCGCTACAAGAATCGGAGGTCTCTTGAACACACCGAATAGATGTCTGCATTGATGCTGACGATTGAACATGAAATTGCCTGCGTGGGTAGCCGCTCGTTCCAGTGCAATATCCGGCAAGTAAGGTTCTTTTTTCCCCAAGTCGATTCCGGCGCCCGTAATTCGGTGGTATTTGAGGCCGACATTCCGGCGGACTCCATCGCTGTGAAGATAGGGCCGAATGTAATCGTAGGGAGCATCATACCCGATGTCCCGGTAGAACTCGCGATAGTCGAAATCCCCCGGATACCCCTCTTCTCGACTCCAGACTTGGCGCGACGACTGGATATCCCGCGCGAACGCCGCCACTCTGTTCGGTGTGTAGACCGGCGCAAATACCCCATATCGCGGGTACGGTTTTCCGTAGAGAAGCCCGTGGGCATCCATGAAAAAGAAGCGGACCCCCTGGTCCGCCAGGTGACGGTCCACACCCGGGGCATAGCCGCATTCCGCGAGCCAGATCCCGCGTGGCAATCGCCCGAAATGCTTTTCGTAATTGGTTTTTGCGATTTGTATTTGCGCCCTTTTCGCGTTCTCCGTCTTGATTAACGGCATGAAACCGTGAGTGGCGCCACACGTGATGATTTCCAGAACACCGTGGTCCTGAAATGCGCGGAATCCTGCAACCAGATTTCGATGGTACCGATTTTGAAACAGGTCCATGGCAAGAGTCAGTTTGCGCTCGTACATACAGGCTGCATCATGAAACTTGCGCATGTCCCCCCGTGAAGTACGATGCACCTCTTTTTCAGCGAGTTCGAGCAGCGATTCCAGGCGACGTTCCGCCCGTTCTTGCAAAAGGGGATCCACCAGCATTTCACACAGAGGCGGAGTCAGGGACATCGTGATCCGAAAGTTGACATTATCATTGACTAACCGCTCGTACACCGCAAGAAGAGGGAGATAGGTCTCGATCATGGCCTCAAACAGCCAATCCTCTTCCAGAAACTCAGGATGTTCCGGGTGACGGACAAAGGGAAGATGCGCGTGCAGCACCAGACACAAATAGCCACGCGGATGCGCCATTATGGATATCATACCTCCAACAGGATGAACCGTAGAATGCAGAGGCAAGCATCTGTAGGGGCGACGCATGCGTCGCCCCTACGGGTGCGTCGTCTCTACAGATGCCTCACCCCTACGGGTGTGTCGCCCCTACGGATGCGTCGCCCCCTTTTGCACAATTCCATCGGTTAAAGAGGGTCTCATCTCGGACGACCGCTCCGGGATGAAATAGGGGCCAACCCCGACCAGATCATTCTCGCCGCTTCCCGTTTGAAATGCTGTTCCCCCCGTGGAGAGCCTGGGAGCGACCCCGGAACGAACTCGCCGTAAATATCAAGCAATTCCCGGTATCGTTCCTCCATCGCCAACCATTCTTCCTCTTCGAGAAAGCTTGGTTCGGCGGCAGGGGTCCGGACCGGCTCCGAGGCCGCGACCGATATGTACCGGCCATCCGGGGTCATCAGCCCCAATTCGAATTGATAGACACGATCCGGATGAACGGGCAGGTACCAGTTCTTGGCATCCAATAGGATCGGGATATCACAATGCTCCCCGTTTTCTTGCTCACGGATTCTCAGAACCGACAAAGAGCGTTCAAACACCCACTGCCCATGTTCCGTCCGGATCTTCTTCCGGTCCTCATCTGCAATGTCCCAGTACAGGAAGATCCAATGGGGATCGCGGGGCATGGCTTGCAGGACCGTCACCGGAAGCCGATCCGGAAGCGGCGGGCCTTCTTCTCCACGATAGACCTCCGTGGGGGGCGGCGTGAGGTATTGCGGCGCTTTCGGGTGCGGGGGCGGCAGCACGGCGGTAGAAGAGACCTCGGCAGGTTTCACTTCCGGTTCGGCCGTGGGCGAAACCGGTTTGTCGGACTTGTGAACCATACGAGTCGAGGTTGGGTGCTCTTCCCGACTCAAATCGGACAAAGCCTTAATCAGGGCCGCCTTGGTCATCTTGCTTCGACCCGCAATATTCCGGCGCTGAGCTTCTTCATACAATTCGGCCTTTGTCATTGTGTCAATCTTTTTCTTCATGGCCTTCTTCCTTTTCACCGAATTAACCCCGTTTTGTTTTCCACGAGGGGCCTGATTGTAAAACCTCTCTCGGTCGCTAATGTACCCGTAAATTCGATTTTCTGCAAATACGGTCAATTCGGCCTTCCGGCAACGCGCATCCCCCAATAAGACTTACCTCCGCAATGGGCAGCGAACATGGACGGGGAATCCGGATTCACACCATTCCCAAGTCCGGGGAGATACGGAGCAGATTGAATTCGCTCAACTTATCCACACCTTTTGACGCTCTGCAAGACTTGGCCGGGACAGACCCGACTGCATCTGAAACAAGTTTGACAGTGGAGCTCTTGCATAAGGCCAATTTATCGATTAGAATCTCAAATCGTAGTATTATAGGAATTCACGACGACGGGAGGAATGAAAAGATTCGCCATGTTCTCTCGTAAGATTGTCAAAAGTCACCAGTGGAAACCAGGTGATCTTGCGTTCACGCTGATTGAGCTTCTGATCGTTGTCGCCATTATCGGCATTCTAGCGGCCATTGCGGTCCCGAACTTCCTGAATGCCCAAACCCGGGCAAAAGTCGCGCGGGCCGAAGCCGACCTTCGGTCCCTCACGAACGCGCTGGAGATGTATCGACTCGACAATAACAAGTATATACCCTTGTTTCACACAAAAGACTGGCCCGGCAACTATAACCCGAACTCCGTCAATTCCCACCGTCTTCTTCCGTTGAGTACACCCATTGCCTATATCTCGTCCATTCCACCGGAAGTGTTCGAATTGACAAATCCGGACCCAACTTACAGATACGACACCTATGCGTACGGGGACCGGCCGACCTACGACGAGCTAACCTGGAAAAGCTGGTTCGAGAGAGATGGGAAGTACCAGTATTCGATTCGCAGTTGTGGGCCAGACCGGATCTCCAACATCATCGAACCGGTTTTCCCGGAACACATCCTCCCTTATGCTCCGTCGAATGGACTGGTCAGCCGGGGGGATATCAACCGATTCGGCCCGTAACGAAATCAATACACGCGCGCTTCTTGCGCAGTCTTGCAAAGCGCCACACTGTTTTCCACCGCAACCTCCGTCCGGATGTTGCGGTTTGTGAAAATTCATTCATTATTGTTTTTATTTTTATTTCTTCATCCCCCCGCGGCATTTCCCGACGGTTTCTCCCTCTTGCAGAACAGGCATTTCGATATAGACCTGCCCATCCATGTTTTCCCCCTTTACTACCCGGCTCAGCAATTCGAAGGCTTTCCGACCCAAGCCGGCATGGTCGTGATACATGCCTGAGTATCGAGGACGCCATTTGAGTTTGGAGAGGTCCTGCTCCAGGATAAAAAGGGAGACATCCTGTGGTACTTGAAGGCCGTACCCGGTCAACACATCCCAAACTTGGGAAATGCGAAACTCCCCGGTCACCATGAAAGCGGTAACACCGTCGTCGATCAGACGCGCGACCCTGGGTTCGATGTCTTCCTCGTCTTCGCTGACCTCCACCTTCCATTCTTCCCTCCATGAAAGAGTATGCTTGAGAAATGCGGCCTCGTAACCCTGAATAAGTTTCCTTCGCCCGACATTTTTCAGGTCACCTGCCAGCACGGCAATACGGGAATGCCCCAGATTAACGAGGTATTCCACTGCCTCAAAAGCCATCTGGAAGGTATGCAAAGCTACTGAAGGAAGCGTTACGCTTTCATGCCGACTTCCGATGAGAACCGTGGGGACAGGGGCATTTTTGAAACGTCGCTGAAGGGAAACAGGCGGACTGATCAGGATCAGGCCATCCCATTCCACATTGGGCATGGCGCCTTTCTGCTGTCGTTCCGCCGACATCAATATGATCTGTCCCCCCAACGGTTCAATGGCCGCTCGGATTCCCTGAATCACCATCAGGCATCCGGTGGTGCGTGAAGGATGCAATTCCACATCAATTTCGGTAATCACGCCGACAGTGCGCAGAACCGGTCCCTCGGAGGCCGGCTGTCGATCTCGCACATAAGACCCTTTTCCCGGCAATCGAACCACCAGCCCCTGCTCGATCAGCTCCTCAACAGCCAATCGTGCCGTCGTTCGTGAAACCTGGAACTCTCGGCAGATCTCATGTTCCGACGGCAATTTGCCGCTTGGATCGACTCGTCCTTCCTTGATACGCTCAATCAGGTGGTCACGAACCTGCAAATAAAGCGGTGAATGTTTTTGGAGAACAGCGGTCATGGCGAGCCTCTATCCGGATGCGCGACCCCGCATATCGAGCTGGTTTGCTTTTCGCAGCCGATGATGTCAAAAGGTAAATTCTTTCAGGCCCATTCGTGTGAAACCGGGTTCGACATTCAGGTGATAGCACATTACGAGTACCGGTCACCACCGGTATTTGTAGTGCATGTATACAGCAAAGGCAAGATTGCCCCTGGAACCGGGGCCAAGAGGTGTTTTGAAGCCCTGGAAAGGAGATATCCGCCGGCAATCGGAGGGTCAAAAGGTTGATCCCGGCATCTCTGGGCGAATTCGGTTCATATTGTCAGGGCAAAGAAAACAGATTGCGCGGTTATTACTCCGAACCCTAAATAGTAGGCATACTGTAGTAATGTGGCTTACTCCATCGCGTAGCGAACCGAAGGTGCGTGAAAGAAATTTCGGACGACGTCGGGCCGTTTCTGTGTACTCCGGAGATAGCCGCGCACATTGGCCACCATATCCTCGCGGCTGGAGGCACGCCGGCGGCCCACCGCG
>JAKQSI010000091.1 GCA_029570205.1 Candidatus Omnitrophota bacterium
GTCAGAGAGGAGCTGTTCAAGCACGGTGGTATCCACGTCGTTCGTCGCGTTTTCCATTATGTCACGAATCAGTTCATTCTGGTTGTCGGGATTGTCCGAGAGCTCATTGGAAAGATTTGCCAATTCTCCGAGATCTATCGCGGCTGCTCCTCCCAGATTGAGAATATCGGTCTTCTCATCGAGGGAAAGAGCGTCTATCTCTTCAGGGGTCTTGTCTGCGAGTGCGTCGAGGAGTTCTTCGGCTACTTCCTGATCCGCGCCGTCACGGGAACGTGCTATATCCAGAAGATCGTCGAGGGAGGCCGATGAGGATATTGATGGTTTGTCGCGTTCGAGAGACGAACCCATGGATTCTGTGAACAACTGGCGGCAGGATACTGCCAGAAAAAAGGTGCAAATGATAATACCGGCGAGCCGGCTTGCGTTTTTCATAACGGCCTCCATCCAGACAACCCATTGTAATCCAATACCGGGCAATTCACAACAGAAAACAGGGGCGGTCCCGGTTCAAGTATAGGGCGGAATGTGTTAATTATCCAGTACACCGTGTGTCAGGCCGGTCAGGCGAACCATAACCCGCGAACCCCGTCTGAGGCCGGTTTCCGGGATGACAACCGGGAGATAGTTTTCGGTGAGTACCGTGGTACCGTTTGCGCCGGAGTCTGTTTCAACAATCGCCGGCAGAGTCCTGCCAATCCAGTAGTCGCGATAGGTTTGCCGGTTTTCTTCGGCGAGTATCGAAAGCCGCGCTACCCGTTCTCCGGCGATCCGCTCGGGAATGTGCGGCCGCATCGTGTATGCTTCGGTGCCGGGACGAGGCGAAAAGGGAAAGGCATGAATCCAGGCAAACCCGATTTCTGAACACATCGCGAAGGTTTGTTCAAAGTCCTCGTCGGTTTCAGACGGGAATCCCGTGATGATATCACAGGCAATGAAGGGATTTTCCTTGACGCTCCGGAGGCGATTCGCCGCCTGATGGACCATGCTGGCCGTGTAGGGCCGGCGCATGAGCGCGAGTATCCGGTCGCTTCCGGACTGTACGGAAAGATGAAAGTGCGGGCAAATCCGCTCGTGCGCGAGAATCGGCGTGAGGCGTTCATCCACCCGCTCCGGATAGAGACTGGAAATCCGTATTTGAATACGCGTTGTTTCCCGGAGAATACGATTGAGCAAATCGGCAAAATCCCCGCCGTCCGATTCGTATTGGGACAGATTTACCCCGGTAAGGATGACTTCGTTCCATCCCGCTTCTTCAATGGAACGAATACGGGAGATAACCTCGTCCGAGGGGAGGGAAACCGCGGTGCCGCGGGCAAGGCGAATACGGCAATACGCGCATTTGTTGTTGCAGCCGTCCTGAATTTTGATCGAGGCACGTGAATGGAAGTGAAAATTGTCGGTGGACAGGCGGAAAGGAGGAACCGTGCCACTTTCATTCCAGATAAACTCGTCGAGGATGGTGAATACGGTCTTGTCGGGGAATGCTGCGAAGCGTTCCATCATGAACTCGGGCAGGTCCGGCAGTTCATTCTTTCGGGATCCGGGCAGAACACGGACCGCCGGATCAATGGACGCGATGGTTTCCGCTTCAACTTCCGCGTAACAGCCGGTAACCAGAACCGGGGTGTCCGGCCAGGTGCGGATGAGCAGGCGAATAAGACGTCGGGCTTTTTGCTCGGCTTTTCCGGTAACCGTGCAGGTGTTCACCACGCACAGAAGCGGTTTTGGGGACAGAGCTTCGGCGGAGGGTGTCTTGTCGGTTACTGAAAAACCGCAGCGGGTAAAGGCTTGTGCCAGGGATTCTGTTTCTATCTGATTGAGTTTGCAGCCGAGCGTTTCGAAATGGATTTGGGACATCAGTGTAACTGGTTTTGGGTACGGTCGCGCCCACGGATCGCATCCTGTTCATTTGGATCGAGCTTGAGTGCGGAATTGTAAGCTTCGAGGGCATAGCGGTATTCTTTGGCCATTTCCCGGGAATAGCCGAGCCGTGTCCACCATCGGGCGTTCATGCTTTCAAGCTGGAGCGCGGCGGAAAAAGCCATGTCTGCATGACGATATTTCGCGAGACG
>JAKQSI010000125.1 GCA_029570205.1 Candidatus Omnitrophota bacterium
GTCACTGTGGCCGGAACCGTACGACTCAGTACGACCGATTCCACCCTTGCCACAACGACCGGATATGCGGGAGTGATGTTCGCACAGACTTCCGGGAACCGGCGGTTCGAGAGTATTTCCATCTCCCGCACCCTGGATCGGGATCGGATCTCGGATGCGTTTGACCGTGCCGCTGCTGACAACCTGGGGGCCAACTATACCGAGATCGACGTGAATGGTGCGGCAGTGGCCGCCGGGGACGGGTTCAGTGTCTCCGGTGGTGCTGCCTACATTCCCAACGGGAACACGGCGCGGGTCTTTGCACTCCGCAAGGATTCCCTTCTGTCCACGCAAATGTACTTGGGCGCGGGACTCACACTCGACATTTCAGGCGGTGTGGCCCAGGGGCTTGGGCTGTTCTTCAGGGCGAGGGGCAACCTGGAAATCGCACATGTTGCCGAATTGGTCCGGATTCCCCCGACCGGATGTCGTGTAGATGTGTTTCGGAAATTTGGTCCGGTGCTCGACCGGCTGGTGTCGGTCGATGTCACCTATCAGGCCGGTGCGACGCTGGCCCTTGCCGTTGGGGACACGGCGGTCATCACGTACAACGGATCTCAGGTAGTCGAATTGACCGACCTGGAGAATCATGGCGTGTTTGCGGGGCTGGTGTGCTCAGAAGACGGGGGTGGAGCGAGTTACCTGGACAATCTGCTGCTGTATGGGAACCAGGAACCGGACACCCCGTCGATCAGTCAGGTGGCCCAGGACAATAACGTGCCGGTCGTTCTCCGGGCATCGACATTTGTAGATGACGATTCCTGGAGTACCCATGAATCGAGCGAATGGCAGATCGCGCTCTATTCCGATACCTCTTTCACCAGCACGGTCTATGATTCCGGCATCGTTTCAACTGCTCTGGAACGGATCGTTGTGAGCCTCCAAGCCAATCGGCGCTACCGTGCCCGGGTGCGGTATCAGGATGACGGGGGCCTGTGGTCCAATTGGTCGGAAGCGTTCGACTTTTTCGTCTATCCCGGCTCGGTCATCACCACTTCGATTCAGACCTTCCCGACGAGCCTGCCGAATCCGCGATATCCGCTCGAAGAGTACATGGACTATGACACTCAGATTTCGGATATGGGCAGCGGATGGACCGAGAAACGCCGGGCACGAGAGACCACGAAGGTCCGGCATTTCCGCATCAATTATCGCGGGCTGAGCCAGGCGCACAAAACTACTTTGGCCGATTTCCATGATTCCGTAAAAGGCGCGTGGGCACCGTTCTATTGGACGCATCCGTTCAGTGGAACCACCTACCTGGTCCGGTTCAAGGATGATCGGCTGGCGTCCCGGCTCCGGGTCCATACCTGGGAAGACATTTCATTTGTTCTGAAGGAAGCAACGGCATGAAAGAACAGATCCGCACCAATGATGAGTGTGCTGCGGTCCTGGACTTCTTGAATCGGATCAATGAGATCCGTCCTTTCCGCGCACAGGAACTGCGGAAGTCCTTTACCCTTACCGGTTCCGCCAGGGAGAAAGTTCTCGAATTGCAGGGCCGGTTCCCCGATCTTCCCATCCGCGACACGGGTCAGCGATGTGAACTGACCATGCTCGGCATATTCGCCACAATTACGAAACGGCTCTGTGGCAAGCGGCTTGCCATCATTTGCGATTCCGGTATTTACGACCCGCCGGTCAAACAATTCTGTTGGATCGAGGAGGAGACCGATGCGGGTCCTGGTCTATGACTATGGGTGGCCCGAATTGATGCGCTCCTTCGCAGAGGGGATTGTCCGATACGGGCATGAAGTACACATGCGGGATGCCACCCGGTATTCCGGTTATGAACCCTGCGATGTGGCTGTCACTATCGAATGGCCCGATACGGTGGCGGAGATTCATCGAGCCGTCCGGAGTCAGGGCGGAATCACCATCGGGGTCCATGACGGATATTTGCGGCGGCGCGGGGAGAATCGGTATTACGGGGTGGCGCGGAACGGGGTGCATAACTATGGCGAGCATGTCCCGCTCGACTATCCGACCGAAGATAGATGGGAGCGGCTTGGGATCCAAATGAAACCTTGGCGGACCTCCGGGACACATATCCTGATCGCACACCAGTGGGGAGCAAATTCTCCCAGCTTCAAGCGACTGAAAGTCGAGCGCCAACCGTGGATTGCCCGCATGGTGGAATTGCTGCCGACCCTTACGGATCGGCTCATTGTATTCCGGACCCATCCGAATGATTTGCCGAATGCCGTGGATCTGTACAAGGAACGGTTCCGGGATCTGGACCGGGGACAGATTCGGTACATTCACGGGGCTTCGGAGCCGTTCGCAAAATCACTCGAAAACTGCCATGCCGTTGTTGCCTTCGATTCAGGGGCCTTGATTGACGCCGCGCTTGCCGGGGTCCCGGTCTTCGTCGGCGGAATCAGTATGGCCGATCCAGTAGCGAACCACGATATCCGCCGGATCGAGGACCCGATCATGCCGGATCGCCAGCGATGGGCGAACTGGCTTGCCTGGGCGCAATGGCAACAGAAAGAGATGCGGGCAGGATTGCCGTGGAAATACCTCATCGAGACTTGGGGGACACTCCAATGAACCTGCTCATGGTGAACCCATACCCCGGTCAGCCCGGCGGGATTCTTACCGATCGAATCACGCGGGGCTTGAAGGAACAAGGTGTCACCGTTGCCCAGGCACGAATACCCTTTGAACTGCTTAACCAGCAGCCGCATATCGAGACCTTCTGCGAGATGCTGGAATGGATGATTGACCAAACAAGGCCCGATGTGGTTCTGTCAATTCAATGGAGCATTCGGGCATTGTTCGAGAAAGCAGGCCGCGCATTCCCTGCCCTTCCCGTTTACGTCTATGTCCTGGACGCCAATCCAACCGAGAATTGGCTCACGCACCCGCTGGATCGGGTAATTGCGTATTCGGAC
>JAKQSI010000128.1 GCA_029570205.1 Candidatus Omnitrophota bacterium
GCCGAAGGAGTGGCTGGTAAGGGGGATGAAGTCGTAACAAGGTAGCCGTATCGGAAGGTGCGGCTGGATCACCTCCTTTCTAAGGAGTTACGCCGTTCCGACGGCGGTCTCGAAGAGGCGGATGAAAAAGTGGTTGAGGCATCGGCCCAGCCCGAAGCCGCCGATCGTGACCATACAAGCCGACGGAAACACGGCGCACTCTCAGGTAGAACTCACCAGGCCGGACAGCTCGATTATCAAGGAACGAAAAAGAGACCCGTCGAAGAGAAATCTCGGCGGGTTTTTTGTTTTGCTTGCGCGGTGCATGGAAGAACTCTACTCTTCGATTCTTACAACACCGCCCGCTATTGTGCTGAAGGATACGGACACGGGCCTTTTTGCTTCAATCTCTCGAATCCTCTGCTCTTCAGAGATTTTTAGATTTCGAATTCTTCCTCTATGAAGGCGGACAATCGAATCATCCTCTCGCCTTACCTCCCTCAGCCTTTTTTCAATAATCTCTTCCGCCTGACGGATTTTGATTGCGGTCGCCTGTTTGACGCTTTCAATCCGGTTATCTACAAGAGTGTTTTTACTCTCTCTAATGTCCGACCGTATGAATTCACTGTTGGAATGGGGGCATGGACGGCAACGGCTTTCAAACTCACTCTCGATGAAGACTGATCGGAGGATTCCGGACACGGTTGACGTACTGCATTCTTCTGAATCGGTGTTGTTTCTTTAACCGTTAGAAGAAAGAAAAACCGGTTGTGCCGAAAGATAGTCGGAAATTCATGTGCGCATTCGTTCGATTCAGGTCGTAAGCGGCTCAGATATCGCCGTTTGAATTCAGGCCGTTTGTCGGCTGATAAGCAATTGATGGCCCGCCCGCATAGTTGACATCGAGTTCATCCCCATCCAGGCCCGTAGCCATGAACGCCCACATTGATCCATTTTCTGTGTTTGGACAATCGCTCGTTCCGTAAGCGTAAAATAATCCATTCGCGAACGGGTCTATCGGGATTCCACTCAGGTAGCTGACCGGTGTCGTGAGCAATGCATACACTCTGCCGTCATGGTAAGGCTCGTAGCAGCCGGGGATCCGCGAATCGGCGCAGGTCTGGCCGAAATAGTTTCCCTGCAGACCGCAGAGTTCGATCGGGCCGACTCCGCTGTCATTCCCATCCTGCATCCACAGGTTGGTATCCATCTTCCGAGTGATATTGAGCTCGTGCAGCATTCGCAAATCCGACATCGAACGGGAGGCCTGAGCGCGGATTCGGGCGTTCAGAAAATTGGGAATTGCAATAGCCGCCAGGATTCCAATAATGGCCACGACAATCAAGAGTTCGATCAGCGTAAAACCTTTTCTGTTCATGGTGTCAGCCTTTCGCGCACTTACATCGTGCCGGAGGGCGATTCTCTCCTGACCGGCTCCTGTGGACGCATCGACTTCCCATCGCGCGGCTTCTCAACCTGGGAGTATCCAATCCCCGCCATTCCAGGGCTGTCAAGTCCCTCGGAGCCGCTCTCAGCCGGTTCGAGTTCCCATCCCGACCCTTCGCCAAGCCTTCCAGGGTCTCGATTGACGCTATGGACAGGATCGGATACACTGGCGACCATGCAATAAAAACACCTCTTAAGAAACGGTGGACGAGAATGAAACAGAAGGTTCTGTTGCTCCTTGCGGTCTATTGTGGATTGACGTCCGGGATGATTCCCTGCTCGTCAGCGGCGGAAACATCCCAGGGTTTCGCGTTTACGGACAGAGTAGTCCTCGCTTATTACTATATATGGTTTGATGAGGCTGGTTTTCTGAAGGACTCAGAGGGTGAGATCAGCAAGAAAAGGCTTGAAGGCTTGCATCCGGTTGTGGGCGCTTACAATTCCTGGGACCCCGCCATTATTGAAAAGCACATGCAACAGATGAACCGTGCCCTGATTGATGCCCTGGCCGTGTCCTGGGAGAACGAGCCGGAGGAGCACGGACGAAACGGTACGCTGGACATCGTATTCAACAAAGCGATCGATCATAATCTGAAAATTACTGTCGATTACGAAAGAGGCCGATACCCCCTGGATATGGTGTATAACGACTTGTTGTATTTCTTGAACCGTTACAAAGATCACCCGGCCATGCTGAAAGTAGAGGGCTGTCCCGTGGTGATGGTCTGGATGGCTTACGAACATACCCCGGCGGAATGGCAGGGAATATTCGACAAACTGGAGCAAGCGGGACTCAGCGCCTTTCCCATCATGTCCGGCAGCTACCAGTATGGTAAAGGAAAAGAGTATCTGGGAACGTTCCGCTCGCTGGAGGAATACACCCTCGTGGATATCGAGGATTGCCAACTTGCGGACTTCATGAAAACCATGCGGGGCCATATTGACGACTACAACAAAACCGAGGGCTTCCGGAACGGCAAGCCGGCGCAGCATCACGCCACGATTTCGCCGGGGTATGACGAAACAAGGAATGAAGGGCGCAAATCCTGCCACGGTGGTTTCAATGGAGCCGGGTGGAAAGACCGAACCAAGTTCGGCACAAATTATCCGGATGAGCCGGAGGGCGCCTATTACCGGGGAACATTTGAGGCGGCCATGGCCTCCAACCCGGACTGGCTTCATATTTCCACATTTAATGAATTAGCCGAATTCAGTCATATCGAAGCCACCTACGAGCACGGTTACAAGTACCTTGATCTGACCGCCGAATTCGTTCGAGAATTCAAAGCACGGAAGTAGAACCGGGACCGGATTGAAGCCCGAGGACACATTCGTATCGATTCCGCAAGGGGCTGACTAATCAGCGCTGCCCAGAATCTCCGCAATTTGTTTCACCCGATGTACATAACGGTGTTGCCGGTCGATTACCTGTTGGACCTCGGTTATCCATTCTATTCGCTCACTCGGCGATTGTAAAAAATGTTGAGTTTGTTCGACTAATTCCATCGCATTTCGGAAAGTCGGACTCCGAATTCCTTCCCAGTACGGTACACACGCGGCAGCCGGTTCAATACCCAGGTTTGCGGAGAGCAGGAATCCGCCGGCGGCCGGGACATTGAAGTCGCGTTGAGTCGGCGCGGTAAATCCCTGAAGGCTTCGAAGGTTAACGGATACGGCAACGGATCGGTAAAAATCGGGGGTCTCGGTAATGGGGTCCAGGATGCCCCGGTAGCGATATCGCAGAACGGAATGCTCCACGAATGACAGCCAGTCGCTTCCGCCATACAGTTGAAGTCCGAAGGGAACCAATCTCTCCAGCTGCTCGATCCGAAAGCGATTGTTGGCCATGACATAAAGATAGTAGGCCAGCGGGCCGTCCATGGTCACACGCCGTTCCGGAGAAAGGGGACTCTCTTGAAATAGTCGGTCAAATGGGACGGACGGTCGGCGGACTTTTTCAACAATGATTCGGTCAAGGTAGTCTCGAAGGTCGGGAGGAACTTTTTTGCTCCAGTTCTCCATGTTCTTTACAGAGCCGACATACCCCACCGGCGCGGCGTATTTGTCCCGGATTGTGCCCTGCTGTTCAATATCGGAAGCGACAGGCAGGAAATGAACCTGAATGCCACCCCGTTGTCGTACGGCGGTTTCAAACGCAGGATCGGCGATCAAAATGATATCGTCGCGATGAAACGGATCGTTACCCAGGATAAACGGATCATCCAGAATCCAGACCAGCCGTCGATAGGGCAGGTGTTCCCATTCATCGGGGCCCAATCCCATGCGGGCATAGTAAAGGTCGGGCGGTTGATTGACAAAAAAGACACAATCCGGGGAAAATGCCCGGAGGTCGGATTTCAGTCCAGGCATTCCGGCAGCGGGATCGAGACGCGGCGCGCGGGTCTGCCAGCCGTACTCCTCCATACCCCGCAAGGCCCCGCGGACAATGGTGCGGGCGCCAAACGACTGGGGATCATCGAATGACCAGATTTTCATGTTCCCGAAGCGACTCCCTCGCGCTGTTCGTGTTGATGGTGTCTCTCTACTCTCTCACCTTTTCAGGCCATTTGTATACCGCAGACGGGGTGTTGGCGTATGAGACCGCGCGAAGTCTTGCGTGGAAAGCGTCGCTGGAGATGCCGCATTCGGGATTTCTGACAGCGATGAACACGGAAGGCAAGCCGGTTTCGCCTTATGCCTGGGGACAACCGATACTGCTGGTTCCGTTTCACTGGCTGGGTAAGGGGCTGGGCCTGTTGTTTGCCGACACTCCCGATGGCGTGGAGAAATGGGCGCTGACAAGCGTGACATTCAGTAGTGTTCTGGTGGGAGCCTTTCTGGTTCTGGCGGTACAGAACCTTGCGTTGGCATTGGGAGCGAACCGAAAGGGAGCTTTGTTTGCCGCGATTGCCGCCGGTTGCGGGAGTTTTCTTTGGGTATACAGTCAGGACCTGTTTCGGAATCCCCTTGCGGCGCTTTTTTTGACACTCTCTGTGGCACAGGTGTTGCGGATTCACGAACAACCGCATTCGCTCCATCTGTCCGGCCTGTTTTTCCTGCTGTTATTGCAGGTAAGAATCGACGGGATTCTGGCGGCGCCGTTTATCCTCCTGTGGGTTGTCGGATCATCCATGGCGAATGGCGAATGGCGGATGGCCGATTATTTCAAATGGGCAAAGATGCGTCCGGTCATTGTATGGGCGGTATGGTGTTTTGCGGGATTGGGACTGTGGGGATTAAACAATTGGATTCGATTCGGGAATCCGTTTCAGCACAAGATGCCGGGAGTCGCGTTCAGCGAAAGCCTTCTGGTTTCCATTCCGGGATTTCTGTGGTCGAGCAACAAATCCATGTTTCTGTATTCTCCGGTGCTTCTGTTGACCCTGGCCGCGTTTCCGTTTCTGTGGCGTAGACGAAGGACCGAGGCATTGCTGATTGCAGCGGTCAGCGTGGCTTACCTGATCTGGTACGGGAAATTTCATCACTGGTTCGGAGGGATTTGCTGGGGGCCTCGTTACACAATCCTGTTCACGCCGTTACTTGTGTCCGTCATTGGTCCATGGCTGTCGGAGGAGATCGAGCGTATTCGTTGGCGTTGGATTGTGTCATGGGCGGTTCTTGCGGCGGGAGTGTTTGTGCAGCTTCCTGCCCTGCTTGTGGAACAGAATGCGCACCCGGGGCTGCACCATCTTGGAGCAATCTGGGAAGATATCCTGCTCGGCAATCTCGACCCGTGGTGGGCGCGAACGTGGGAATGGAATCCGTGGTGGACAGCAGCTGGCGTTGTGTTGTTGATCACGACGGCGGGGATTGGGGCGAGGTGCTTGGTCCGAGAGGAAGAGGGGGGCAGGGAGGTTGAGGGGTAAAAGCGGATACGACAGACAGCACGGATAAGACAAATGGGAAGTCTCGGATGTAGAATCAATCCGGTGATTCCCTCGCCCCGATCCTCTCCCAAGGCGAAGGGAGAAGAGGCGATGTCGGTTACGGGACTCTAGGAATTCCGTTCGGAGACAATACAATCAGGGGCAAACGGATGGGAACAGGAAGCAATGAAGGAGAATGGACTATGACGCAGTTGAATCGCAGGCGATTCTTGACCGGGTCCGCCGGCGCGGGGGCGGCGCTTTCCATTCTGGCTCCTGGCCTGAGAGCAGTCGGCGCCAACGAACGAATCCGTGTCGGCGTGATGGGGGTCGGCGGGCGTGGTAGCTATTTGGCTCCCATGTTCGCCCGTTGCGAGAATGTCGAGATTGCCTGCCTGTGCGATGTCAATCAAAAGGCGTTCGGTAATTGCATCGACAAGATCGAAGAAGTCCAAGGTAAACGTCCGCGCACAGAAACCGATTTCCGTCGCATGATGGAGGACCCGGAGATTCACGCGATTCTGAACGCCACTCCGGACCACTGGCACGCTCTGGGAACAATTACCGCCTGCCGGGCCGGAAAGGATGTCTACGTAGAGAAACCGGCGTCGCACAATATCTGGGAAGGTCGGAAGATGGTGGAGGCGGCACGAAAATACGAGCGAATTGTCCAGGTGGGCACACAAACCCGCAGCGGGGAATATGCCCGCGAGGCCGTGGAACTTCTTCGCTCCGGCAAAATCGGCAAGATTCCCTTTGTGCGGGTCTCCAACATCCTCTGGAAAGGACCGTTGGAACCACATCCCGATGAGCCGGTCCCGGAAGGATTGGATTACGATACCTGGCTGGGCGCGGCCCCGCTTCGACCTTACAACCGAAATCGCCACTATGGCGGATGCTGGAACTGGTTCTGGGATTATTCCGGAGGAGATATCATTAACGACGCGATTCACCAAATCGATCTCGCGCGCTGGGCCATCTGGAAAACATACCCCAAGTCGGTCTCGTCAACCGGCGGACTTTTCGTTTTGCAGGACGGACGTGATTGCCCGGACACCCAGGTCGCTACCTGTGATTTCGACGATATGACGCTCGTCTTCGAAATGACGATGTGGACAAAGTACATCATCAAGACGCCGCAGGAGATCCGCGACAGCCACACGTTAATGCCCGAATGGTCGCACAACGCTACCAAGATCGAATTGTACGGCACGGATGGAATGATGACATTGGGCCGTCACGGCGGCGGATACGAGATTTACGGAATCGAGGGACAAGATACGATTTCCCGACCCGGTGACGAATCCACCAAGGCCCATATCCGTAACTTTTTCGATTGTGTTCGAAGCCGCAAAAGGCCGAATGCGGATATCGAAGAGGGACATTTGTCTACTAACCTGAGCCACCTGGGAAATATCTCGTACCGCGTGGGCGGCAGGAAACTCGACTACGATGGAGAAGCGGAAAGGTTTATCGATGATCGTGAGGCGAATCGGTTAGTCAAGCGCAAGTACAGAAAGCCATGGGAAGTGCCGGAGAAGGTATGATACAGGATCGGCGATCGTGACAGGCTCAGAGACCTGTCCTGCCGACTTCATAAAAACTTGGAGGAATTATGAGCGCCAAAAGCTATTTTGAGAGACTGAATCGAGAACTCGAAAAACTGGATTTACGCGAGATTGAGGATCTGGTAGACGCCATCCACAAAGCGTACCAGGATGGTCGATTTGTGTTCATTATCGGAAACGGCGGCAGCGGAGCAAATGCCTCCCATCTGTGCGAGGATCTCGGCAAAGGGACATTGACCGATTTCGAGAAACAGAAACGCCTCAAGGTCATCAGTCTGACAGACAACAGCCCCTATATTCTCGCGTGGGGCAATGACGAGGGATACGACCGGATTTTTGTGGAGCAGCTCAAGAACCTGGCATCGCCGGGGGACTTGTTGATTGCAATCAGCGGTTCCGGCAACAGCCCCAATATCCTTCGGGCGGTTGAATGGGCCAACCGGAACGGGATGATTACATTCGGTGTGACAGGCTATGATGGCGGGCAGCTGAAAAAGATCGCAAAGAAGAACTGGCATGTGCCCTGTATGGATATGGGCATGGCCGAGGCCGTTCACGGGGTGGTTTTTCATTACCTGGTGGAGGAGTTGCGGGAGCGGTTTAAAGCGGCGTGAACCTCACTCCCCGGCCCCTTTCCAAGTATGGAAAGGAAGAGAAGAGGGCATCTTTGCGAAGGAGGAGCGTCCATGACGAGATACGGGATTGGTGTTGAGATCGGCGGGACGAAGCTACAGGTGGGAACCGGTCATGGCGGTTCGGAACTCACCCGCCGGTGTCGGAAAAAGGTCGATCCCTCCGGCGGCGCGCAACGCATTCTTCAGGACCTGACCGGCATGGTTCCCGAACTCCTTCAGGAAACAGGGATCTCCCGTTCGGATGTGGCGGGTGTCGGAATCGGATTCGGTGGTCCCGTTGACAGCAAACGCGGATATACCCTGGTTTCGCATCAGATTGATGGATGGGACTCGTTTCCTCTTCAACAGTGGGCGCAGGAACAGTGGGAATTTCCAACACGTATCCAGAATGATGCCAGTCTCGCCGGGTATGCAGAGGCCATTGCCGGAGCCGGTAAGGGATGCGAGCGAGTATTTTACATAACCATTGGAAGCGGCATCGGTGGAGGCTGGATTCACAAGGGAATCATCGACGAGGGCCAGGGGCTTGGAGCGGCGGAGATCGGCCACAATTGGGTTCCCCATCCCGTGACCGGTAAACCCGAAAAACTGGAATGGATTTGCTCCGGCTGGTCCATTGCCAAACGCGCGGTCGAATACCTGGAAAGCGGCAAGCCCTCGGTAATCACGAACCTGGTGAATGGGAATCTGGAAGAGATTTCTGCAGAGATTGTTTACAAGGCGGCTGAGATGGACGACCCGCTTGCGCTCACCATCCTTGGCGAAACCTGTGAGACACTCGGCTTGGCCATCGCGAATGTTTTTGCCCTGCTCCACCCCGAAAAGGTGATTATCGGCGGCGGCGTCTCTCTCATGGGGGACCTGTTCTGGGACCGGTTGAAAGATGCGGTCGGGAGGCGGATATTCGGCCCGTTCCGGGATTCCTGGTGCATCGCAAGAGCGGCCTTGGGGGAGGATGTGGTCGTGGTGGGGGGAGTGTTGCTGGCGCTCTCAGGGTAAGCACAGACACACGGACTGAAGGAAGAATGTCTGGCGCAATCCCTTCGGTTTTCTGCATTGATAGAGGGGTGTTGTCATGATACATTCCAAGTAATGATTCAATCCGATGAATTCGACTCCTTTCGTGAACGGAGCGCTTTTGATGAGACGATGGGTTTGGGTTCTTGTGTCACTGATTTGTTGCAGTGGGGTTTTCGCGGGTGATTCGTATATCTTTCATTTAAAAAACGGTCAACGTCTTGTCGGCGAAATCGCGGCTGAAAATGATGCTTCCGTGACGATTGAAACACGGGATGGTCGTGTTACTGTCCGCAAGGAAGAAATTGAATCCCGCACTCCCCATTTGGTTGACCGGGAGAAAATCGGGCAGGCCGAGCAATTCGTGGTGGAAAAACGGCATTTGGAGGCGATCCTGCTGTTTCGGGATGCGTACAGCGCCGCCCAGGATCCCAAAATCAGAGAAGAGGGACAGCGGAGAATTGAGGAAGTGGCCGACCGGTGGGTCGAGCAGTCTTCCAGGCGTTCCGGGGCCGAATTGGACTGGTCGGATGCCGACAATCTGGTGAAGATTGAAGGATTGATCGAGTCTGCCGATGTGCTGGAACGGCTGAAAGCGGAGGCCCGGCGGATTCGTGAAGTGAGAGCCGTGTATCTCGATTCCGTCGCGGAGGGGTTTATGAAGGCGGGGAAATATGCGGAAGCGGCGGAGATATACAGGGATCTACAGAACCACGGATTTCCCCGCCCGTCCCAGCTGGCCAATGCCTATCTTCGGCAGGCAATTTCTTTAACCGGCCCAACCGACAGGGACCTTTCGAAAGCCTTGCGCCTGTTAGAGCAGGCGCAAGCGGCCGATCCGAATGTGGTCCTTGTCCATCTGTATCTGGCGCATGTTTATCTGGAATTGGGTGATCTCGATGCCGCGATGGGGCAATTCCGTCTGGCGGTTCCTCACTATGCCGAATTTGCCGGGGCGGATAAGAACCTCTTTGACCGAATTTCCGCTCGTCTGGCCCGCGTCTCTCGATTTCCTACGTTTGCCCCTATCCCCACGGTTTCTCCGGAGCGGATTGCCAATCCGCAGCGGACCACGAAGCAAAAGGTTCGATTCTGGTTCTGGGATGCGAAACGGGCCTATTATTCCGGGTCCTGGAAGGATTTTTTCAAGAAACACTGGCTTTACATGGCGGCTGTGATCGGAGCGGTTCTTGTTCTCTGGTATCTGCCCTGGCGCTATGTCCGGCACGATTTTTCCCGACGCACGATGATGGGGCCAAACTGGAGCACAATAGCGTTCTTCACGGGCATATTCGGTTTCCTGGCTTACCTGGTCATGCGGACATTCCAGGAGATTCGTGTGCCCCGCTGCAAGCGTTGCGGATACAACCTGGCCAGAGCGAGCGACTATACGGATTACGATTACCATCATTGCCCCAGCTGCAAGGCTCCCATCCGGCCTGTGTTCACCCTCAGCCAGGAAATCGTCGGTCGCGCACGGATGCTGGCAGCGATGGGTTCCGCTTCGTCCCTGGAAACCGGGTCCGAGGAAGAACTGTTCCAGATTCTTTGTCTTCATGCGTTCCGGTCCCGTGCGCAAGAGGTGGTGATGGAGCCGAACGGGAAGGACCTGACTGTTTTTTTTGAGGTGGATGGGATTCGATACCAGGTTTTCCAGATTCCCCAGTCAACCTTGAAGTTCCTTCTTCCTATTGCCCGTAAAAAAGCGAATATCGAAGCCTCCGCGCCGTTTCCCCAGAAAGGATATTTCATTTCCAGTCTCGGCGAGGCGGATGTGGAGATCCGCTTGAGTATTACGCCCGGCGATCTGGGAGAGACATTTCGAATGCGTCTGACAGACCGACGAGAGTCGTTGCCGAACCTGGCGCAAATCGGTTTGAATGATCGTCAGCAAACGATCATCAAGGAAGAATTGGCAAAGCCGTCAGGGATGATTGTCATTGCTGGGCCGCCAAAATCGGGCAAGACGACTCTGGCGTATGCCATGCTGGCCTATCTCAACGACGGGCGTCATTACATGGCCTCCATCGAAAAGAGCATTCAGGCGGAGGTTCCGGGGGTTACTCAGATTGAGGAAGGTCGGGGCGGGATGTATGGCAGACAGATCATCGAAGCCGTTGTTCGCCAGAATGTGAATGTGCTGTTTGTCGATGAAATTCGGGATCGCGAGAGCGCAGAGTATTTGTTGGGGATTTCCTCCACGAATCGGCAAACGATTGTTTGCCTGGAGAGCGCCGATACGGTACATGCATTGGAGCGTTTTCTTAACAACGACCTTCCACCGGAAATGCTCGCCAGTAGTCTCAATTTGATAGTCGCTGTCCGATTGGTTCGAAAATTGTGTCCGGCGTGTAAGACCGAGGGCAAGATAAGGGCGAAGGACCTGGAGCGGCTTGGTCTGTCTCCCGATGCTGTTGCCTCCGCGCGGGTGTATGTCCACACAGGTTGTGAGGAGTGTATGCGATCGGGGTACCGTGGCCGAACCGGTGTTTTCGAGGTCTTGTCCATTTCGGGCGATCTCAAACAGGCCATTGCCGCAAACAGACCCAAAGAAGAGATTCTTCGTATAGCGGCCTCGGCAAGGCCGGGTGTGTTGAAAAGGCATGTATTGGAGAAGGTTCTTGCGGGTGTGACGGATTTCGACGCCATAGCCGGTTTCTGATCTCTTGACTGTACGGCAATCTTGACTCAGCGCGTTGCACATCGGTAGCCTTAAATCGGGCCTGGGAAGGCCCGATCTGATCCCTTCCAGGCGGATTATGAGCATAATCTCCCCAGCAATTTCGTTTTCCCCCGGATTGTCGCCCAGCAGAAAAACTTCTGTCGGTCTGGCGCAGGTCTGGGAACCGATTGCGGAGGAGATGGTTGCGGCCCAGGACCTTTACCGCGAAATGATTTTGGCATCGTCGGAACGAAATTACTTTCACGAGATACTTACCGGCAGCGGGGCCTATATTCCGGAAGAGTATCGTCTGGGAATTGTCGAGCGAATCGGGCGTCATTTTCTGGGCACGGAGGGAAAGTGGATTCGGGCCGGTCTGGTGCTTCTTTCCGCCCATTCGTTTGGTGCGCACAGTCCCTCGGTTCGGAAGGTGGCCGTGGCCGTGGAACTTGTCCATCTTGCCACGCTGACTCACGATGATGTAATTGACGAAGCCGAAATGCGGCGGGGGCTTGTCTCGGTTTGTCACGGATGGGGCAATTCCATCGCCGTGCTGATGGGCGATTTCCTTTTTTCAAAAGCGTTGAAATTGGTCTTGGAGAGCCGTTCGGTTGCCTCTCAAGAGGCTCTGGCGGTCGCGAGCGGTCAAATGTGTGTCGGGGAGATCAAACAACTGCGTCATGTCCATGGATTTCATACATCGGAGACGGAGTACCTGGAGACCATTGAGAACAAGACGGCTGCGTTAATGGCCGCCTGCACCCAGTCCGGGGCGGAACTGGCCGGGTGTCGCCCGGGCACGGTTAAGATGTTCTCCCGAATCGGACTGGATATCGGGATGGCTTTTCAGATTGTCGATGACATCCTTGATTATACCTCCACGTTGCGCACGATGGGCAAAGAGCAGGGAGGCGATCTTCGAAACGGCAAATTGACACTGCCCCTCATCCACCTGCTTCAACGACGCCCCGATCTGTTGAAGACAATCCGCGAAGTGGATTATTCGGGCGGATTCGTAGAGAAATTGCGCAAGCAGATGCTGGAGGAGGGATCGCTGGAATACTCGTATGATCTTGCGCGGCGATATATCGGACGTGCCCGGGAGTCGTTGAACAATTTACGTGAATCGAGTAAGAATCCCGATGGTATCGACAGCCTTCTGACCCTCTCGGAATTGATTCTTTCTCGCGATTCGTAGCGGCCCGGAGAGTCCCTCACCCCGGCCCTCTCCCGGAGAGAGAGGGAAAAGAGGGAAGCCAAGTGGGTATTTGTGCCATGCCCTCTTTAGAATGTGAGGTGTTCCGCGGCGTATCGGAAGCCGAATGGCTGGCGCACTTGCGTGAAGTGGGAGTCTATTCCTTTTTTCAAACTCCCGCCTGGTGTAATGCCCTGTGTCGTTTCCATCCCGCCTTTCAGAATGAGACCGTAATTTTCCAATCCGGCGGCGCCCGATTTCTGCTTCCCCTGGTGTCTGTTCGAAAAGGGCCGGGGATTGTCTCGCTGGAATCTATGCCGTGGGGGACCTATGGTGGATGGATTGCGAAACGGGTTCCAACCGAGGAGGAAGAACGCCGGTGGATTCAATCGCTTCTGAATATCACTCGACCTCAGGTTTCCATCATTTGTCGCCCCGGGGCTTCATACTCTGAAAAACCGGATCGGTTCCGCGAGATGGAAACGCATATATTGGACCTGTCTCAGGGGTTTGAGCATATCTGGGAGCATTGCTTTGCAGCGCGGAATCGCACAAAAATCCGCAAAGCCGCACGCCATGGGTTGGAGGTATTCATCGACAATAGCGCGCGTGGGATGGAGGCTTACAAAAGGCTTTATCGCCTGTCCATGGAACGCTGGGCGGGCGATCTGGCATTTGATCCCGACTTCCTGGATCAATGGATCGACGCACCGGCGGAGCAGGTTTCTTTGTGGTTGTGCAAGTTTCAAGGCGAGATTGTTGCAGGGACGCTGCTTTTTTATTCACCGACAGAAGCGCATTATTGGAGCGGCGCATCGAACCTGGAGTTCAGCCGAGTTCATGCAAACAACTTTCTGATCAGCCGTACGATTGAGGATGCGGTTCGGCGGGGATGTCGATCCTACAATTTCGGTTCCAGCGCGGGGCTGGAGGGGGTGATTCAGTTCAAGGAACAATTCGGGCCGGAACGGGTTCCGTACCGAAACTCGGTGTTCATGCATCCGGTTTGGCGCGGCCTTTGGAGTCTCAAAGCGTGGCTGAGAAAATGAATCTGCGCTTATGTTATATCGCCGACGGTCTTTCGCGGCACAATCACTACATGCTTCCCTGGTTTGCCAAGAGGGGCTGTGAGGTACATCTTCTGACCGACCGACCGGCTGAGATGGAGGGTGTGTTTGTACATCGGATTGCGCCGGAAAGGGGTGGCGGACCGTTTCGGCATCTCCTCGCGGCGTATCACGTGCGAAAACGGATTGCCGAGATCTGTCCTGATTTAGTACATGGTCACAACCTTACCGGCTACGGGTATTGGGCAGCCATGTCGGGCTTCCACCCGCTTGTCCAAACTGCGTGGGGGGCGGATGTTTTGGTTCAGCCGAATCAAAGCCGCCCGGTTCGCGCTCTGGTGCGATGGAGCCTGTCGAAAGCGGACCTGATTACCACCGATGCCCGCGCGCTTTCCCAGGCGGTAACCGATCTGCTGGGGCGTCCGGCGAGAGTTGTGGAGATCCAGTGGGGACTGGAATTGGATCGATATCGAACGGAGCCGACGCCTGAAGTTTTAAAGCGTTTGAACCCGGAAGGTCACCTGCTGGTTCTTTCCATGCGACGGATGATCCCGTATTTCAACATTGACCGAATCATCCGCGCGTTTGCGGTCGCCCGAAAATCCGTCCCGAACAGCCGCCTGGTCTGTTTTGCCGAGGGGCCTGAGTGGTTCCGTTGCCTGAAATTGGCGGATGATCTGGGAATATCGGACGCGGTTTTTTTTCTGGACTGGGTAGGGGAAGATGAACTGATCGACTGGCTCTCGGTTTGCGATCTGTTTGTATCGATCCCGGATGTGGACAGCACTCCGCATTCGCTTCTGATGGCGTTCGCGGCGGGATTACCTGTAATTGTCAGTGATCTGCCCGCCTATCGGGAATGGGTAAGTCCGCAGGAAAATGGAGTTTTGGTTCGACCCGATGATGAGCGATCCCTGGCGGACTCGATGATGGAGTTGCTGAGAAATGCGAGTATTCGCCGACAATGGGGAATGCGAAATCGAAAGTTAGCCGAGCAGAAGGCAAACCGGGATCAGGAGATGACTCGCCTCGCGGCGTTCTATCGCGAGCTGACGGGGAAAGGCTGAGTCGAAGAAATTGCCTGATTCGGCGTGACCCCTTGGTTTGGAGATTCGTCAGTAGTATCGGTCCGCTCGATTTGGGTGTAAAATGAGGCATTTGGACAGGAAGGGATCGAACAGTGAAAGGGATGGAAAACGTCATGAGAAGAGAGATATTCCGGTGTCCGTGGTGTTTGGTGATCCTTATCGGTGTCGGCGTGCTTCCTGTGGTGTTGTCAACCAGCTGCCGGACATCGGGGCGGGGCGGAATTGCGAGCGTACCGGCGGAGGCTCTTGAGAATTCGCCTGCTATGCAGGCGCAACTTACGCTGGAACGTGCTTTGGATGCGTTTGCGACGCTCCGTGTCCACGGCGGTTGGCCGATGGCCTATTCGGAGGATCTGACCAAACGGTGGGGCGAGTATAAGGAGTGTGATGAATGGCAGATCACAGTCCAGCCGCCCGCGACTCCCTCCGTCGGCGAGGTCTATTTGCGGGCGCATCAGGCCACGGGCGAGCGGAGGTTCCTTCGTATTGCCAAAGAAGCCGCCGATATTCTGCGGGAAGGCCAGCTGGCGAACGGCGGGTGGTGGTATGAAATCCGGCTCGATGCCAAGGGACCCGCCGAATACTACTACCTGAAAGATCGGGGCAATCATGAAAAGGCCGACCTGTTCTGCACGGCCACGCTGGATGATCGCACAACGCAGGGCGCTATTGACTTCCTGATGACAATGGCCAGGGAGACCACGGAACGGGCGTATCACGAGTCCGCCCGGCAGGGGTTGGATTTCCTTCTGGCTGCCCAGTATCCTCAGGGTGGCTGGCCGCAGACTTATCCGGCGGAGAGTACCGGTTATCAACAGTATCTCACCCTGAACGATCGCGCCGGGACCGATGCCATGCGAACGCTCCTCCGGGGATATCATCAATATGAAGACTCCCGCTACCTGACGGCTGTTCTGCGCGCCGCCAACTGGCTGATCAAGGCCCAACTGCCGGAACCTCATCCCGGATGGGCACAGCAATATACCCTGGAAGGGGAACCGGCCGCCGCGCGGTGGTTCGAACCGCCTGCCTGCTGCTCATCTGTCACAGCCGATGTCATTCAAATCTTGATCGATGTCTACCTGGAAACCGGCGATGACCGGTATCTGAAACCCATCCCGGCTGCGATTGCCTGGCTGGAGAAATCCCAGATCGAACCGGGCGTGTGGGCACGGTTCTACGAAATCGGCACAAATCGCCCCATCTATGTCAACAAAAATCGTGAGATTGTCTATGAGCAGGTTGATCTGCGTCCTAACTATGACTGGACGGTCAATTATGGTGTCAGCGCCATAGAGAATTACCGAAAACTGACCGAACTGGGAAGGAACGCCTATCTTCGCCAACGGGATTCCATGACCCCCGATCAGGAGAAGGCGCGTTTTGAATCGCTTGAAAACCAGTTGGGGGGGGTGATTGCGAGTCTTCGGGCGGACGGTTTCTGGGTCCGTGACGGACAGATCTCATGCGGCGAGTTTGTCCACAATGCCAACCTTCTGTGCGAGTACATCGAACTGTGGGTGAAGATAAATCGGAAAGCATGAGGGAAGGCGGCGAGGGAAGTTTGGGTTGAGTTTGTCGGACTTGTCAGCTACTACCTGACCTCCCCCGACCTTCGGGGGAGGCAAACATTCCGCTCTTCTGCAGACGATCAAAAAACATGCACTTTCCCGTATCCGGTGTAGATACTCCGATCTGGCTGCCGCCATTGGTCGCCATGGTTATTTCCTATTTCACCTCTATGGCGGGTGTTTCGGGTGCGTTCCTGATACTACCCTTTCAAATGAGTGTGTTGGGATTTATCAGTCCGGCGGTCAGCGGCACGAACCTCGTTTACAATGTGGTGGCTATTCCCAGTGGGATTTATCGTTATTTTCGCGAAGGGCGGCTCGTGTGGCCGTTGACCTGGATGGTGGTAGCCGGAACCGGGCCGGGCGTGATTGTGGGTGGCATTATCCGTCTTTCCTGTCTTCCGGATCCGAAGCCGTTCAAGGTGTTTGTCGGTTGCGTGTTGCTGTACATAGCGGTGCGCCTGCTGCCGGACGTTCTCAAAGCGCGGGCTACGCAACAGGCCGATGTTTCCAACAATCGGGCGAATTGGCGAGTCGAAATCAGGGATTTCACCTGGCGGCAGATCGCGTTTGAATTTCAGGATCACACGTACCGGTGCGGTTCGGCGGGGATCTTCATGTTGTCCTTGATTGTCGGTGTAATCGGCGGGATTTACGGGATCGGTGGCGGGGCGATTATTGCGCCGTTTTTTGTGGCCATTTACGGATTACCGGTTCATGCGGTCGCCGGAGCGGCGCTCATGGGGACCTTTGTCACGTCGGTTTTGGGCGTCGTGTTTTACGAGGCAGCCGGGGTGTTTTATCAATCGACCGGGATGGCGGTGACTCCGGACTGGTTGCTGGGAGGTCTGTTCGGCCTGGGCGGGGTAGTGGGGATGTATTTTGGAGCGAAGACCCAGCGATTTGTCCCGGCCCGGTGGTTGAAGGTTATGCTGACGGTGATCCTGTTTTATGTGGCAGTTCGGTATATTGGGGAGTACTTTGGAGTCTTCTGACTTTGAAGCGGCGATAAGCCAGGGCGAAACGCAGGGCGGCGAGTCATTGATGATTGCGTGGAATCCGGGAATCAAACACCCGCCGGTTTCTTCTCGTTTTGCACAATGATCTTCGGGTCGAGATTTTTTGCCGGAGCGGCACTTTATGCCAACTCTTGGATGATGTGCTTTGCCGGGTTCTCGTCGATCTCATCATGCCGGGGAATCCGCTGCTTCTTGCCGGTTTTCGGATTCCTGTAAAGGTCGTGCCGGGAACCGTGCCGCACTGGGACACATCCTGCAGAGGTGATTCGCCTCAGAAGATCCCTTCTCTTCATACCTTCAAAGCCAGTTCTTTCACCCCGTGATTTTCAGGAACATCCTCCATGGTCATAAGGATATAGGCGTCCCTCATGTTCTCTTCCAGTTCCTCGAGCGTTTCTCCCTGCGTCATGATTTCGGGATGTTCCAGCAGTTTGCCCACCCAGAACTTCTCACTTTTCCAATAGACCATTTTCAATTTCGTTTCCATCTTCTCATTTCCCAGAAAAACCGAAATTATTCAACACCTGATACCATGAAATTGCCGGACGCGAGACCTGATGCGCTATCCTACCCTGGATTATTCTGCCCAATGATTTTCGCGTCGGGATTGAGTGGAGGAAGCGGAAGCCCCTCTTGCCGGAGGATTCTATTATGTTCCTTCATGTTGCATACAGCCTCCAACAGACAATCCTTCACCGAATGCCCGATCCCGATGAATTCCTCCGGATGGGGGGAATAGCCGGGTTCGTTGGTGGCTTCGATGATGAGGGAGTAGGGGAGTCAATCATCGTTGCTCTCTGCCGAAAATTCTTTCTCTCACCACTTTGAGGGTCTGCTACTTAAGCAGCCGGACCAGTTCGCTGGATTTCATTTTGGGACTCCAATACGGAGGCCAAAACTTACGACACTCCCACCTCTCTGAATGATTCCGATCTCCCAAAAATGGAGTCTCTAATCTGCGAGCATAATCATCATAAAGTATCGAACCAAGTCCTGATCTTCTCCGCCATGAGTTTGCGTCGCATTTCGAGAAAATCCTCGTAGGGAGGAATAACACCATCCAGGAGGGACTCGGGCAGGCAGTGAATCCGTAAATTCGCGCGCATTTCGGCTTTGTCCGTGATTCCGCCATATTTCTTTTTCCCGCCGTTGCATTGTTCGGCTAGTTCGCTGAAATACTGATGCGGGGATTTGTCTCCGATGGCGATATTGATCTCGCTTTGAGCGAGCACGAAGTTCGCGATCTGATTGTAACTTCCACGAGAAATGCCCTGTGTTTTCAGGTATTTCTTCGGGTATACATGGTGCACATCGCCGTGATTCATTAGTAAATCACACACGGTGATGTCCCGAGAGAGAAATCCCTTGTCGCCAAGCTTTACCTGCGCCGCTTGGTAAGATAAAAAATATGGACTCCTCGACGAAGACGTGTTCATTATCTGCGGCAGCATCCCAGTCCAGAAGCTCTCAGGCAGTTCATTCTCAATCACCAACTCCGCGTAAGCTGCCAGACCGTGTGACTCAATTTGACGGATATCGAAGTCAAAGGCCGTCTCAGGACTCCCGATGTAGCGACCACGCAGGATGGACATGACATACCATCGGCGGACTAAACGCTCAATATCGGCCGGAGGGATTTTCTCAGCCTTCCCACGTAAATAAAGAATATAAGCGAAATTGACTGCATTGCAACCGCCAATCAAATTGCTTGTCACGAAGCCCGCCGAGCGCAAGATCATCGTGATCCGCTCGAAATGTGTCTGGTTGATGAAGGCAAGAATGCCCCTCTTAAGGCGGTGGAAGGATTCCTCGATGATAGCCTCTTCGTATTGCTTCGTCTCAAAGTTTCGGCCTGAAAGAAGTGCAACCAAGTCTTGAAGCTTGCCGCGTCCAAATTCTGACGTGAACGCAACGCGCAGCATATCGGTATAAGTCGGGTCATATATATCGTCGTTTGTGTCTTTGAGCCAACGCATTGGCTGGAAGAACTCCGAGTTTACAAAGGCTTTGTCATTTTTCTCAATGTTCGGCAGAAACTCGGGCGCAACGGCAAGATGACAGAAGTAATCGATGGCCTTGCGCAGCATGTTCCCACTATAAGTTTCGTTCACCGCAATTTTCGACATGGCAAAGTCGGCCTGCGATAGTTCGGTTCCTGCCGAGTTCACACGGATAAATATCTCCGTAACTGTCTCGATGTCCAGATCATTCGCGAGCTCGATTACTCCAACATGATTATTCGTAATTTTGTGGAGATTCTCGATCGTGTGAGATATGGCGTCTTCTGAGACGTCGGGATTCTTATGGCAGTAGTCTTTCACGAGTTGGAAGATACTGGACTCCGGCGCAAAGACCTCGGCGATATCGGGAATCCACGCTGTGTCCTTTCGGATGGCCGGATTGACGACTTCAAATCGGTTTTCCTGTGGGTGAAATGCAATTCGGATGCGGACCGTTTCGTAGTCCTTCGTCAAGACTTCACGGCCCATCAACGCCGCCATAAGGGCTGTCACACGCTGCTGGCCGTCTATGAGAATGCGCTTGCCCGCAGCATGCGTGCCATCTTTCAGCCGCACCGTAGGATTGCGCCAAGCGATCAAATAGCCAATCGGGTATCCCTGATAGAGCGAATCGAGAAGGTTACGAACCTTGACAGCTTCCCAGACAAATGGGCGTTGGATCTCGGGAATAGCGATTTCGCCGGATTTGACCCAAGTCAGAATTGTCTCAATGGGGTGTGGAGTAACCGAATAACGCTGTGTTGTCATAGCAAGTATCTCCCTCTCAGAGTCTGATTTGTCCTGCTCTATATATTTTTTAGGGACTGCGACAGGGAATTCTGCACACTCTCATCAAATGTCTGCTTTCCAAGTTTCCGGTGACGGCTTCGGCCTCTTCGATTGTGGCATTCCCCTACTTCCACCACCCCCACAATCTCCTTGTGCGACCGGATCAGCTCGTTCACCACAGTAGGCACATCCACATTTTTCCGCTGGGCGATTTTCTCTACAAAAGCGCGATTGGCCTCGTCCAGATATACCGGAACATGGAAAGTCGCATCTTCCTGGAAGAATCGTCCGCGCTCGCCTTCGGAGAAATCGTATTCCTTCCTCATGAGATCATTCCTTATAGGATTCTTGTTCGCGCTTGGTTGCTTTTCGGCTTGATATAATGCGAATGATTGCCCTGTTCCGGTCAAGCCGTTCAAAAGTATGGTGGACAACAAGCAAATCTCCGGTTGATGAAATGCCGAGGGTCAACTACCTGTCCTCCTTCTCGCTGTGCTCCGTGTCATAGATTGAGATTGCACCTGGATCGCGGAAGACGCTGACAGATTGTTCGAAAGCCACACCGTGCTTCCTGATCCCGAAACAATCGTCACCGTTCTATCTCATGGTTTTCCATCCACAACGAGATTACCACATCCGCCGATTGCGAGCAATGAATTTTCGCGGGGAAATCCCCCTTCACCGCAACCCTCTCCCGGTGGGATATGGGGAAAAGGCGGCAGATGCGCTGCCGCACTCCAAGGGTGCAGGGTTGTATTACAAAGGGCGCACAGCCGTGCGCCCCTATGGTTCTTGAATCCGCAATCCCTAACCTGCAATTGGCAGACTGGGGCGTGACAATTTTAAGAAGTAATTCAAATCAGGAGGGCTGTTCGCCCTCTGCCGGGACGGCCATTTCCGCTTCCGACGGCTCTTTTTTCTTGTTGGATGCCGGGATGTGCAGATTGACAAGGTTGATATTGACCGACTTGGGACGTGCCCCGGTCATTTTCTCGACCTCCTCCATCACGCGCACTTGCAGATTGGACGCCAATTGACGGATGTCCCTGCCGTATTCCACGATGATCGAAACGTCGATCACCAGTTTCCCCTCCTCGTCGCGGGTCACGCGGACCCCTTTCGGGGTATCGCCCTTGCGGACCAACGAAGCGATATCATCCACGATCCCGCCCGTTGTTCCAACCACCCCATCGACTTCCATGGCCTCTTTGAACGCGATCAGGGCCACAACACTCTCTGCGACATCGATTTTTCCAATGGTTTCATCGGATTGAACAGTGACTTTTTTTTCAGCGCACATGGCAGCTCTCCTGTATTCCGGCTTTCGTTCGGCTAGGATCCTAAGATCTTTCGCGCATTGTCTCGGTCGGCGAAGATGCCGCTTGGGAAGCGAATATAGCAGAACAAAGCGGCGACCAACACCGTGCGGCATCCTATCCCGAACCGGTTCGCGCGTCAATTCCTACCCACAGGTCGGACGGCAGGGTGATTTTTCGATGAAATACGAGGATGCGCTGGCGTTTCTCCTCTCTTTTGTTTCGTATGAACAGACTTCCAGTTGGAAGTACACGGATACGACATTCGATATGACCGGTTACCGTCGTCTGCTCGATTCGCTGGGAAATCCGCAATGGTCATACCGGACCGTCCATATTGCAGGCAGCGACGGCAAGGGGTCTGTAGCGGCCATGCTGGCGAGCGTTCTCCGACAGGCAGGGCTGCGTGTGGGCTTGTATACCTCGCCGCATCTCCATGATGTCCGGGAGCGGATCACCGTCAATCAAGTTCCGATTTCCAAACGTTCCCTGGCATCCATTCTCACCTTAATGAAGAACCGCCTTGATGTGTACGGGGAGAGCCGGAGAGGGTTTGCGACTTTTTTCGACCTGCTGACGGCGGCCGCATTTGTTTATTTCCAGCGGGAGAAAGTGGATGTGGCGGTGATTGAAACCGGCCTTGGGGGCAGGCTGGATGCCACCAATGTTCTGCACCCGGAGGCGACCATCATCACTCATCTTTCCCTGGAACATACCGACAAGCTCGGAGATACCCTGGAGAAGATCGCTGCCGAGAAACTGGCGATTTCTCATCCGAGCGTGCCTTGCATTATCGCCCCGCAGGTTCCACAACTCCTGCCGTTCATACGAAAATGGCTGAGGGAAAGAGGTGTTCCGGCCCGGTTTGTCCAAAAGGAATACGAGATCCATTCACAGCCACCGGTGAGATGGCGCCGTTCGATCGTCATCTCAGGAGGGGGAAGAAACCGGCAAATCCGATTGCGTTTGCTGGGGGCCTGCCAGCCGCAGAACGCCGCCGCTGTTTGCGCAATCATCGATGCACGTGGCGCGCAGTGGGGTCACCATGCTTCCGTCTCGGAACAGGCCTTGCGGACCGGGCTGGAGAACACCGTTTGGCCGGGCCGATTCGAGATCCTTCCGAGACGAGACACGGGCCGGCCGGTGGATATCGTACTCGATGTCGCGCACACCGAACGCGGCGCGGCCTCGCTGCGTCAAAGTTTGACCGAAGTGTTCGGTAACAAACCACGGATTATGTTGCTGGGCTTCCTTCGGGGGAAGAACATCCTGGGAATCGCCCGGCAGCTGGTCCGGCGGTCCGACACACTGATCTGCACAACCGCGCCTTCGCCGCGCGCTGTCCCGGTTGATGAATTGCGCCATGTTCTGCTATGTTCCCCATTACGGGCGAAACGGACGTGTTGGATTGACGATCCCCTGGAAGCTCTGCAATCGGTTTGCAATGTTGTGGAAAAAGAATCGCTGTTGGTTGTGGCAGGGTCTCTGTATCTGGTCGGATTCTGCAGGGGAATCCTGATGAATAACATCCGGAGAGACTGAAAGGCGCTTGAGGAGTTGAAGATGAAGTCGATGACCTCACGTGAACGACTGGTCGGCCTGTTGAATTGGGAGCCGATTGACCGAGTTCCGATTTCCTCTTACGAGATCAACCCGTGGGATCGGGAGAACTGGTATGCCCGGCAGCCGTCCTACGCAAGGCTGTGCGAATATATCCGCTCTCATGCCGATTGCCTCTGGATGGTCGGAGCGCCGGGGATCAACAAGGCGGAATGCCCGGAAACCGTAACTGAGTGGCGGGACGGCAAGAGCGTGCATACCAAACGCATTGTCCATACCCCAAAGGGAGACCTTCAGACTGTTACGCGGGTAGATGACGACTTGCACACGACCTGGATAGTCGAGCATCCGTTCAAGAGCATCGGGGATGTAGATCGTTACCTTTCGATTCCCTGGGAATTCGGCGGATGTGACATGTCCGAGATCGAACGTGCCAAACGGGAGATCGGTGACAACGGCATTCTCTTGTGCGATATCTCCGATCCGATCTGTACACCGCCGGACCTGTTCGAATTCGGGAATTTTCTCGTGGCGGTCTTTGAGCATCGCAACAAATTGCGGGAGTTGATGGATTTCCTTCAGGAGCGGATTCTGACGGAGTTGGAATATCAACTGCAGCACGGAGCGGGACCGTTTTGGCGAATGTGCGGCCCGGAATACGCCACACCACCCTATCTTCCACCGGAATTGTTCAAGGAATTGGTGGTAAACTATGATCGCCCGATCATTGATTTGATACACCGGTATGGGGGCAAAGTGCGTCTCCATTGTCATGGAAGGATTTCGGAGGTTCTGGACTGTTTTGTGGAGATGGGGGCCGATGCCACCGATCCCATCGAACCGCCACCGCAAGGCGACATTGAACTGGCAGAGGTGAAACGACGGGTGGGCGACAAAATGATCCTGTTCGGCAATATGGAACTATGTTGGCTGGAGTACTGCACACCTCAAGGAATCGATGAACATGTTCGTGTCATGATGGAGAGCGCCAAAGAGGGTGGGGGATATGCCATTCTGCCGACTGCCGCACCGATCAACATCCCTCTGAAGAAGGAAACGGAACGCAATTATATCCAAATGATCGATTCGGCGCTGAAATACGGTCCGTATGAATAATCCAGTTTCCGAACCGGGAAATAACCATATTATTTGGAAATCGCTCAGATTGGGCGTATACTGAAATCCGGCGTGAGATAGGAAGTTCATAAACAATATAAAATCCGTCCTTCCCTGCGCCCGGTGAAACTCGGTCGGCCGCGAGGTTATCGGATTGCACCGAGCGTGACGTCGGCAGGGCCGGTAATTGGGTGAAGAAAGCGTGCTTTCGACCTTTCTTTGCCGGGCAGAAACCCTTGGCCCACCGGCGTAATAATCACGGTGGGACAGGCCTCCGTGCCTGTCGATGGCCGGAGAGGATGGGGATGAGGGGCGTCGAACCGGCGAGAGTTGGATGGCCCGTAAAGAACAGGTGGATTTGACAGGATCTGCCTGTTTTGTTCTCAAATCCATCGTGCTCCGGGTTTCCCAGCCCATTGGAGCGGAGGCTGGCAATGGGCGGTTTTGACATGGCTGTCGTTGCGGATTACTTCTGGTTTGCACTGTTTTCCGCACTGATTGGAGTGGCGCTGTTCGCTCATCGACGGTCGGTTTTTCTGCACCCATGGCCTTTATTCCTTGGTCTTTCACTTCTATGGATTTACGGGTTGTCGAATGTGCTCAATACGGTTCCTGCACTGCGGACTATTCCGATTTTGGGAACCGGAAACACTCATAACCTGCTGCATGATTTCGTTTTTCCCTTTTTCGGGAGCCTCGCATCGGTCTCAGCCCTGATCTGGGAAAGCGTGAGCCGATCGCATCATGTCAAAGATATCTCGACCCGCGTTCAGCAGCTCTTCAACAATATCCTCGCGAATTCACCGGAAGCCGTTGTGGTCTATGATCGCCGGAATCATGTGACTTTGTGGAATGACGAGGCGGAACGGCTTTTTGGTTATTCCCGCGAAGAGGTTCTCGGACGGGATGTCTGGGGTGATCTGGTGGCGCCGGAATTCCGGAGGAGGCAGATAAATGTCTGGAACTATTTAAGGTCGAAAGGCCCGATTGTGGATTATCCGACGCCGATGGTGTCGCGGGATGAGAGATTGCTGGATTTGCGGGTTTCTGTATTTCCCGTTAAGGATGAGAAGGGAGAGATCATCGGACGTATCAGCATTTATCGCCGGGGTGATGAAGAGACGCAGTTAGTTTTCTGGGTCGGTTCTTTCCGGTCCAGTCTGGATGTCCGACGGGGTTTGCGGGAACTGTCCGGGCATTTTCGCACAATGGTTCCTCACGATGAGATGATTCTTTTTGCACGGGACGAGATGGATGAGACTCTTCATCTCTATGTTTCCACGGAGACAATCGCTCATTTGGATCTGTTGCCCGTGTCTTCGTCACCGACCAGCTTTTTAACTCGGGCGTTGCACGGTGATATCAAGTGGGTCGCGGAAAGCTCGGAGTTGTTGGACCCGGCCGAGCGGATGGTGTTTGAGACGGCGCGGATTAATTCCTGCGTTGCTGTGCCCTTGCGGGACAATAAGAGGTTTGTGGGAGTCATGGCCTTGTTTGCCGGGAAGCCTCATGCATTTCAAAGTGACCATGAAAGGGTCCTGCTTCTGCTTGCGCAGCACTTGGGTCCGGCCCTTTCAAACATGCGTCTCTTCTCGATCTATTCCTCTCTGGAAGAATCGTCCGGCCGATCATGGGAGGAGGCAGAATATGCTGTGGCCCTCGTGTCGTTGGAAGACGGGAAAATGGTTTCCGGTAACCGAACCATCTGCCTTATGCTGGACATTGCATCGGAAGAAATCAGCCGTCACTGCCTGAAAGACCTGATTGCCCTTGAAAGTCGGAGCAAGTTCGACCATCTCCTCCGAAGAAGTCAGCAGGGAGAAACCGTTGTCGAAGAAATTCGGTTGATCTCGCTGACCGGACGTTCCGTGTGGGCGGAGATGCGTGGAAAGGTTCTAACTCACAAGGGGCATACGCATGTCTTGTTTATGCTTCGGGATTTGACGGAACGCAGGCAGTTGTTCAATGAGCTGGCCGAGCGGGAGCAGCGGTATCGGTTTTTGCTGGAGAGTGTCGGGGAGATCAACGATATTGTCTACATGGTGGATAGTCGGGGGGATTATCTGTACTGCAACAAGTCTTTCGAGGAAACACTGGGATACGGGATTGAGGAATTTGCCGCGAACCGGCAGAAACATCTCACAGATAATCCGCTCAACAAGATCCTGACCGAAAAACAGGGAGAACCTTTCGAGTTGCGGGACGGCAAGCCGTACCTGCTGGAGATTTATGATTCTCAGCAACGGCGTGTTCTGTTTGAGGTTACCGAAAAACCTCTCCAGTTGCAGGATGGGTCCACGGGACTTCTTGGTGTCATGCGGAATATCACAGAGCGTCGTCTTCTGGAGGAACGAATCCTGCAGGATAACCAGGAATTGACTTTGTTAAACGAGCGTCTGGAGCGGCTGGCCAGGGTCAAGGATGAATTTCTGGCGAATACCTCGCATGAACTTCGAACCCCGCTTAATTCGATCCTCGGATTTACGACCCTGCTCCTGGAGGAACCTGTTTTGTCCCGGGAAGAGACCATGGAGTTCCTGGGAAGTATCCTCCGGAGTTCCCGTCACCTTCTGGGGCTGATCAACGACATACTGGACATCGCCAAGTTGGAGTCTTCGGAAGTGCCGGTGGATCTCCAACCGGTTTCGCTTGACGAAGTGTTTTCGGAGGTTCGGTCGATCAGTCATGTGCAGGCGCGGGAAAAAGGGCTGGTGTTGGAGTTCGAGAAAATCCCCCCGGATAGACCGCTCATACTTGGGGACCGGGAGAAACTGATTCGAGTCTTGCTTAACCTGGTATCCAATGCCGTTAAGTTTACGCCGGAAGGCCAAATCAGGGTCCGGGCGGTCTATGAACAGGAACCGGGTTACGTCCGGGTTGAAGTGAGAGACACCGGAATCGGAATTCCCAAAGAGATGCAGGAGCTGGTTTTTGAGGCATTTCGGCAAGTGGATGGATCCTCAACACGTTTACACGGGGGTACCGGATTGGGCTTGGCCATCTGTAAACAGCTGGTCAAATTGATGGGCGGGCGGATTTGGATTGAAAGCGAAGGGACCGGGCGGGGAACGACCGTTCAATTTACTCTTCCCCTTGTCTCCACGGATACGGCTCACAATATGGATTCCCTTGCGCTCCTGGCTCCCGCAAAACCGGAAAAAATGGATTTGCACAACAGGGCTGATTAAGGGTATAATGCGATTTGATGCAATTCTGAATGGAAAGAAGTTGGGTGAACAATGTCTCTAAACGACCAGGAAATCCATACCCTGAAGACTCCTTTGACTGTGGTCATCGGATACGCGGAAGCCCTTCGGTCGGGAGATTACGGGGCGATTACCTCAGACCAGCGTGAAGCGATCGATGTAATTGTGAACCGATCCCGTGAAATGCTCAAGATGCTGAGCGATATCTACGAAGGAGCGGCAGTCAGATAAGGCCGACGCAGTCAGACCGATCTTTCTGGGTCCATTTGTCCCCTCAAACCAACTGCGGAATGAGCGGTTTGAGATACCGGTATCCCACTGGAAATCTTTTATCAAACTCGGGGCCGAGATGCTGCTATTTAATACGCCTTAGCCATAAGAACCCGTTCTGAAGAAGGTTTACCGCATAAGAGGCATTTCCCCGGTTCTTTTCGTTGATCGAACGGGAGGCATCGGATGGTGGCTTTGGTTTCTTCCTGCAATCGGTTCTCGCAGGCACGGTCGCCGCACCAGTGTGCCCAGAAGAAACCGCTGTTCTCCTCGTTCAACCGTTTCATCTCTTCGTAGTTATCGATGACAACTGTGCGATCTTCCATGCGTTTTCGGGCGTTCTCGAACAGATTGGTCTGTATAGCGTTCAAGACTTCATCAATCTTTGCCCGTGCCTCGGATGCCGGTACGAAAATCTTTTCGCCGTTGTCCCGGCGGACGAACACCACTTGTTCCTTTTCCAGATCGCGGGGGCCGACTTCTACTCGAATGGGAACGCCACGAATCTCCCATTCGTTGTACTTGAATCCAGGCTTGTATCCCTCGCGGGCATCGACATGGAATTTCAAATCACGCCAGTCTCGCGTGATTTTGTCGATTCCTTCCAGGACCGTGGGTCGCAGTTCCTCTTTCGGCCAAATCGGAACAATGACGACCGGCAGCGGCGCCAGTCGGGGCGGTACCACAAGTCCGTCATCGTCGCTGTGAGTCATAATCACCCCGCCGATCAGCCGGGTGGAGGCGCCCCAACTGGTGGCGTAGACATATTGGCGTTGACCCTGTTCATCCTGGAAAGTCACATCAAATGCCTTGGCGAAGTTCTGACCGAGGTTGTGGGAGGTCCCGACCTGCAAGGCGCGACCATCCTGCATCATGGCCTCGATACAGTAGGTCCGCACGGCCCCGGCAAATTTCTCTTTCTCCGTTTTACGACCGCAGATCACCGGCATAGCCATGTATTCCTCGGCAAATTTTCGATAGATGCCGAGCATCCGCAGCGTTTCCTCTTCCGCCTCTTCCTCTGTTGCGTGGGCGGTGTGTCCCTCCTGCCAGAGGAACTCCGTGGTGCGCAAGAATAAGCGAGTGCGCATCTCCCACCGAACGACATTCGCCCACTGGTTGTAAAGCAGGGGCAAATCGCGGTGGGAGTCGATCCACTTCTTATACATGGCCCAGATGATGGTTTCGGATGTGGGACGGATCACAAGCGGTTCCTCTAGCGGTTTACCGCCGCCATGGGTGACCACGGCGCACTCCGGGGAGAATCCCTCCACGTGTTCCGCCTCTTTGTGCAAAAAACTCTCCGGGATCAACAGGGGAAAATAGGCATTCTGGTGGCCGGTTTCTTTGAACATGCCATCCAGGGCAGCCTGCATTTTCTCCCAGATGGCGTATCCGTTCGGGCGGATCACCATGCAGCCTTTCACCGGCGCATAATCGGCCATCTGCGCCTGCAAGACCACATCGACATACCACTGGGAGTAATCCTCGGATCGCGGAGTGATGGTTCGTTTTGCCATTGAACATTCCTTGCTTCGTCGCTCTCATTTGGAGAAGAAAATCGTGGCGACAAAACGGGGTACGGTCAATAGTGGTGACCGGTTGTCTGCAACGCGCTGTAACCGTGTTGCATTGCGATTCCGAATAACCACCGGCAAAATGCGCAGGTCTGTAGAGTGCCAGGCAGAGACGCCTGGCCTACTGGTGGGACAGGCCTCTGTGCCTGTCGAGGGGCAAATCTCAATGCGCAGGTCTGTAGAGTGCCAGGAGAGACGCCTGGCCTACTGGTGGGACAGGCCTCTGTGCCTGTCGAGGGGCAAATCTCAATGCGCAGGTCTGTAGAGTGCCAGGCAGAGACGCCTGGCCTACTGGTGGGACAGGCCTCTGTGCCTGTCGAGGGGCAAATCTCAGCGAGGTGGAGGAAGAATGAATTCACGCGAACGAGTCCTGACTACGCTTCGTCACCGTGAACCGGACAAAGTCCCATTTGATATGGCCGGAACCAATGTGACCGGGATTCATGTTCAGGCGTACCGGAACCTTCGGGCCTGCCTGGGGCTGCCGGAAATGCCGCCGAAATTCTCGGACGTGGTGCAGCAGATCGTGATCCCCGATGAAGATATTTTCGAGCGGCTTGAAATCGACACGCGAGGGCTGTTTCCCCGAACCGGCAGTAATTGGAACATTACGAACGAAGATATGGGTGACCGCCTGCGCTATGTGGATGACTGGGGGCTTGTGCTGGAGTTTCCCAAAGATGGGGGCCACTGGTATTCCCTGGTGAAAAGCCCCATCGATGACCCCGAGACCACGGTGGAAGCGGTGGAAAATCATACCTGGCCAAAATCGGATCAGCCGGAGCGACTCGAGGGGCTGCGGGATCAGGCCATTCAGTTTCGCAGCGAAGGGAAGGTTGTGATTCTGAAAGGATTCTGCGCGGGCTTGGTGGAAATGGGAGAGCGTGTGCGGGGCATGGAGAACTTTCTGTGCGATATTCTTCTCGCTCCGAAAGTGGCTGTAGCGGTCATGGAGAAAGTCCTTGAATTGAAAATCCGGTTCTGGGAAATGGCGCTCGATGCCTTAGGGGATGTAATCGATATTGTCCATGAGGCCGATGATTTCGGAACCCAGGAATCCCAACTCATCTCTCCGGAGAAGTATCGGGAACTGGTCAAGCCGAGAGAGGTGGAATTGTTCGGGTTTTTGCGTCGGAAACTGGAGGAGACCAAAGCGCCGGGGGAGGACCGTTATATCTTCTTTCACTCCTGCGGCAACATCCGGCCGTTCCTGCCGGATTTTGACGAGTTGGGGATCGACATTCTGAATCCCGTGCATACCACGGTTCCTGAGATGGAGCCGAATGCGCTGAAACGGGATTTCGGGTCTCGATTCACGTTCTGGGGCGGGGGAGTGGATACCCAGGGGATTCTGCCATCCGGGTCGCCGGAGCAGGTTCGAGAGAATGTGAGACGGAATGTGGAGGCGCTTGCGCCCGGCGGCGGGTATGTGTTCAATACGATTCACAACATTCAGGGCGAAGTGCCGCCGGAGAATATCATGGCGATGTGGGATGCATTGCAGGAGTATGGAGTTTACTCCTGAGTCGGCACAAAAGGATGAACGATGCGACTGGTTGAGGCGCGGATTTTTCAGGGAATCTCATGGATTCGGCATGGGGTGCTGGCTCCATCGTGGCGGGACGGAAAACCGGACCCGGCGGATAATCTCAGTTTCAAGTCCGGCGCGGAATCTCAGGTTCGCCAAGCCAGGGCGCTTGCGGGTGAATTGCTCGGAGTGAATCCCGCGCATTTTACATATATGTATCAGGTTCACAGCGCTATGGTCTTCCGAGTAACGAGAGCAGATCGGGGAAAGGGGGCATTTCCCAACATTCCTCAGGTTGGAAATGGCGACGCGATGGTGACGGATACGACGAATGTTCCGATATCCATTCTTGTTGCGGATTGCATTCCGATTTTCTTGGTCGATCCACATAACCGGGCAATCGGACTGGCTCATGCCGGATGGCGGGGGACAGTGGAACGCATTGTTGCGGAGACGATTCGAAAAATGCACGAGTGTTTCAACACCGATCCGGGCGATATTCTGGTTTGGATCGGGCCGGGGATCGACCGTTGCTGTTTTGAGGTGGGGCCGGAAGTCATGGCGCAGTTTCAGGACTCGTTTCCCGGCTGGGAGCTTTACTGGCTCGACCGGTCCGGGAACATCAACCTGAAAGAGATCAATCTACGAATCGCCCTGGCGGAGGGAGTCCGCCCGGAAAATATAGAGATTTCGGGGGATTGCACATTTTGCGGGGAAGGCTATTTCTCCTATCGGCGAGACGGGGCACGAACCGGGCACAACCTGTGCGCGTTGGCCATTGTGGAATGAATCACCCAAATCCGTGCTTGCGCAGCTTCTCCTCTAAAGTCAATTTCGCATCAATTTCCTCGCCGACCACCCAGGGGGTATAGTGTTTCGTTTCCGGACTGTTGGGGTCCTCGACAACGGACAAGCCGATCATCTCGCCGACATTGTACCGGCGGGTGATAGGACTGGCGTGTTCCAGGCCGCATAACACAGCGCCCTTTTCTGTCGCCTCCATCCTCACCGGGGTCACATGACGCCACATCCCCCGATATAGAAAACGCACCATCTGTTTTCGCATGACCGCCTGAAAAAGAACACCGACCATATCAAACTCTCCAAATTGAGATTTGAAGGTAGTATAGAGCGCCCGCCGGCAGGTACGGAGGTCTGTCCTGCCATTTTTCCCCCAGCAGGTCAGGCGTCCCTGCCTGACGGCATCCCCGCCTGACGGCAGACCGGTCTTTTGTTATCATAAGAACAGGGAAAATGAAGCATATCGGATCCATGAAAATCGAGGAAATTCTTCTGAACGGGATTCTCGAAGACGAGACCGACCGGTACTACCATATCTGCTTTTTCGGGGCAAAGGGGCCGGATCGCGAGCAGTTGGAAAACTACGTGTTTGTTCCAAAGGTGGTCTGCCGGGTGTTGACCGGCCGGACGGTTGCAATTCAGGAATGGTATGCCCGGCAGCATAAACTAACGCGTTTTGCGCAGCCGTATCGGCGGGAGAACCTGGAGATCGATATCGACAAGATTCGCCTTCGGCAGGCGCTCAAAAACATGCGGCGGCGGACAGAGGAATAACGGCCTTGGATCCCCTGGATTGACTTGCCTGCTGATAGGGACTAAAGTTTCGCCCGACAAATGCCGGACCTTCTTTGAAAAGAGAACTCCCATAATCCGACCAAGGCGGTGTGATGATGCCCAACGAGACAAACAATCATTTGGAGAGAGATGTCAGCTGGTGGCAGCCGGTTTTGTTTGCTGCCATGGCGGGCGGCATGGGATGGGGTATTCGCGGACAATACGGTCACGAGACTGGTGCGATGATCGCCGGGCTTCTCGTGAGTCTTGTGTTGACCCATTTGTTCTGCAAGAGTGCACCGGCGCTGTGGGTAGCGCGTGCGGCGGCTCTGGGCACGGCCGGGATTTGTTTCGGCGGCTCGATGACTTATGGGCAGACAGTCGGATTGACCCATGATCTCGGCCTGGTTGGCAACTGGGCGGCGTTGCGCTGGGGAATGCTGGGGCTGTCGATCAAGGGCGCAGTGTGGATCGGTTTCGCAGGAGTTTTTCTAGGCATGGGACTTGGCGGGATCCGGTATCGTTTCCGCGATATGCTGCTCCTGATGTTTGCCTTGCTTGGCGCCTGCTATATCGGCATCGAGATTTTTAACAATCCTTTTGATCCTGACCATAGAATCCTTCCCCGGATTTACTTCTCCGGCGACTGGTATTGGCAGCCGGATAAGGCCGACTTGCTGCCGCGTCGCGAGTGCTGGGGTGGACTATGGCTTGCGCTTCTGGCGGCGATTGCCTATGTCAGCTGGTTTCAAAAGGACCGCCTGGCACGGAATCTCGCTTTCTGGGGAATATTGGGCGGCGCCATCGGGTTTCCCCTCGGGCAATCTCTCCAGGCCTACCATGCCTGGAACCTGGACCTGTTTAAAGAGGGATTCTGGGTAACGCTCGATCCTTGCATGAATTGGTGGAATTGGATGGAAACCACATTCGGCGCGACAATGGGCGCTTCACTCGGACTTGGCCTCTGGCTCAATCGAAAACACATTCGGCCATATCCCGACGTGGAAAAGGACGTGATTCCATCCGGCATCGAGTGGACCCTGTTTGCTGTTCATGTAGCCTTCTTGGTCGGCGCGGAGTTCCTTGGACTTGGGGTACTGGAGCGGTTGTACGGATTCGGCCTCATTATGGGAATTATTCCAATGGCTGCAATCGTCGGTGGACGCTGGTGGCCGTATCTGTTGGTTCTGCCGGTGACGCTTGTACCCATTACAGGGAAGACTGTCAGGGAGCTTGTGTATAACAGACCGGTGGTTGACCCGATGTTGGGGTGGACTGTCTACTTAATTATTCCGTTACTCATTGCCCTGGCCGCGTCTGTCTGGTTTGCTCAAAAAGGGAAGGCGGGACAGGTTGGATTCGGGTTCACACGCCCTGTGCTATTGCTGAATACCTGGTTGTATTTCTTTCTTAACTTTGCGTTTTTCCGTTATCCGTGGCCCTGGGCCGAGTGGACCGTCCGCACACCAAACGCGATCGTGTTTACGATCTGTGCCCTCGGTCTGACTGTAGCCGCCTTCATGGGACGGCCCAAGCGATCCGTAGTGCCATAACGCAGGATGGACCCGGGATTCCGGTTTTCCCCGCCCGGAATGACGATGAAGAATAACGTTTTGCGTCCCTCCGAGAGTGGGGCCGAGGGAGGGTTGTGGGATTGTCGCCTTTATATGGAACCGCTCACCTGGCGATCATTCATCCGTAATCGTTACGGGATAGATCCTCATATCATCGAATGCCACAGAGACCGTGCCGGTTCCCGAGGAATTGGCAATCTGAAAAATCGGCAGCACACCGCCGGACCGGGGCCTAAAACAGGCGTGGATGGTTGACCAGGCGCCCTGATAGACTTCGCTGTCGATGTGTGACAGATAGCCGATGCTGCCGTCGAATGTCTGTTCAACTAACCCGGCAACCACGGTGGCTCCGGGACCGGAAGCGGTTACCCGGACGGAAAGAAAGACGTCTGTATCTGCCCGGACGGGCTTTGCCGAGTCCAGGACAACCGTAACGACTTCACCCGGATCGGCGCTCAGAACGAGGCTACTCCCCGTAACGCCGGAGGTATCTGCCCAACCGGGTGTGTTCAAGGCAACTGTCCCGCCGGGAGATGTCCTATCGAGGCCGCCCGGATGGGTAATGTACCCGATGTCTTCGAGCCGTGTACGCTCGAACTCCTCTCGATACAACACATTGTCGCTTCGGAATCGGATGGGATATGGCCACGGGTCTACGGAATCCGCTGTCACGATACCCAGCGCCCAGCGTTTTAGACTTCCTGTATCCGCGGCAGATGTGTCGACGATTGTGAGTTTCCAGGTACCGTACGCTTCTTCGCCCAGAAACGAGCGGATTTCCGTGGGGTCGGTGGTTGTCTTGTTTGCATAAAAGAGAACCTCCAAATCCCTGCCGGGTTTGGAGGATGCCGAGATCAGGGTGCATCGGGTTCCAACAGGGGAGGTTAATTCGACTCGAAGATCACCCCGGTAAGTATGGTCGGCATCCACATACAACAGGATCTGGGTAACCGGCCCGGTTCCGGAGAAATAGACGGTTCGCGTGATCCCTTGCTCGTAATCGTCCGGAATCGAAACAGGACTGTCGGGAGCATCGAACAGCACGCCGTCTCCAAAGACGGTCACAGTAAGGTCGTTGTAGGATACAATATTTCCGTTCCGCTCCGCAAACAGGCGGAAGACCAAATCCGACATCAGAGCGCCGGCGGACGGTTCGGGAGCGATAAACGAAAGAGAGTCATTGGTTACCGAATAATTCAATGCGGACGGGCCGGAAATCTGTTCCCATCGAAATTGCGCCGGGCTTCCCAGAATAAATTTTTGATAAGGAATGACTACCAATTCCCCCCCAAGAACGCTGAGATGCGTGGTGGACAGGGTCGATGCGGCCAGTCCGCGCTGATCGAAGATATTGAAAATCTCCTCCAGATGTGCGCCGCCATACAGAATCCGGTCGGCTTCATAGATAGCCTGCGCCGCGTCGAACATGGAGGCATCCGGCCCTAATATGAAATGGGACTCCAATACAAGCGTATCGGCTATGGTCTTGCCGAGGGAGTTCCAGAGTCCATAGAGCGATCGGGACCAGATCCGTCCGTCCTCGTGAAAGTCGTTGACCAGATCATCGGGATATCGCAAATCTTCATCGACACGGCGCAAATACGGCGGTTCAGTCTCCGCATAGGCCGTGGCATCCCATTCTCCGATCAGTTCGCGGTGGAATGTGCCGTCCTGGTCGTTTGTAAAGGCCCAGTAATCGGCAAAACCTTCACCAAGCGCAATGGATTCGTCACTTGAGCCAAATTCGGGGATCTGGTCGTGTTGAATGGCATGGGCGTATTCATGCAGGATGATATCCGCATCCTCGGCGTCATCCACTCCGCCGCTTCCAAACGTGATCCGGTTCAGATACTCGCTGTAATAGGACTGATCATCCGGATAATTGTTTGTGATCACCGTAATAGCAAAGTTGGCCACAGAATCGTAGCCGAGGCCGGTGAGGTATCGGTGGTTCCGGTCGATATGGTAATACGCCATCACCTGCTCAAACCAGACGTCGCTTCGATTATACAGAAATTTCAATTCCGGCTCCCATGCACGATCGGTGACTCCGATCACATTGACATACGGTCCGTAAAGATACCCGGACGGATCGATGTCTTTCAGAGTCACTGTTTTGTACGCCTCCTGGGGAACGGCGTCCGGAGAATCTCCCAAATCGCGCAAAGTAAAATCGCGCATGGTTACAATCGGATTCGGATCGAAAACAAGTCCGACACCGTCCGCATGACAGAGGTAATCCCGCTTTCGAAGCAGGCGTCCTGTTTCAGCATCGACCAGGACCTGGAAATCCCCCAGTGGCTCAGATGCAGGGATGCGGACTTCCCAGATTTCTTTTGGCGTACCATTTTCTGACCAGATTGCGCGTTCGGCGGAAGCCGCACCGCGCAATGACCGGATTCGGAGACCCTGCATAGCGGCCGAAATTGCATCTTGCGAAGCGATCATTGTGGTGGACCGCCGCGTGGTTGTGTCTGCCGGAGGTTGCAGGGAACTGAACAGGCTTCGTACGGAACCCCCGCGATCCACTGCCAGAACGAGACGGCCATCAACCACTCGAAGCCCCCGGCAGACCTGGTCGTAATCCAGCCGGATCAATAACTTCCCCTGTTTGACCGATCGCAGCCGTGTTTCGGCTGAGGGATCGGTTAGCCCGACCACTCCACCATAGGCTTCCAGGAATCGTCTGCCTGTATCGACGGCATCGGTTCCGTTCATGCGGATGGAACCGGCGATCAATTGTCGAACGCGATCTCCGGTCCAGACCACATTCCACTTAGTTTGACTGTCAGACTGCAAGGCTGCCACGGATTGAGATACGGCCCCATTGGTCGGCTGTGCAGCTTGGCCGAGCGAAGGTATCATCAGCAGTGCAAGAGAGAAGAAAACTGCAAAATATACCCGATCCATTTTTCCGGTAGAACCTTTCTATTGTCAAAGAATATATAATAGCGGCTTTTTTTTGTCCAACCAATGGGTTGCCCTTCTTAAAAAATCCCGGAGATTCCGCAACATTCGTTCGGTATCGCCCACCACACAACGTTTGAACGGTTCCGTTGACCCGGGCGGGCCGCGAAAGGACAATGAAATTCAGGGAAACGAAATCATGAGAGTAATACTGAACGGCAAAGAGCGGGACATACCGAACGGGTTGACGGTGGATGGCCTTTTGAATCATCTGGATGTGCGTCCGCAACGGGTGGCGGTTGAAATTAACCGGGTGATTGTCAAAAGGGACCGATTTGCTGAGACTTATGTGCAGCCGGGCGACACGATTGAGATCCTGCAATTTGTCGGCGGCGGTTGATAGAAAGGATTTGGATACCCATCATGTCGAATAACGATGTTTTGAAAATTGGCGAGATTACGCTTCATTCCAAGCTGATTGTCGGAACGGGGAAATACGAAACCTTTGAGTTGATGGAACGCGCGTTGGCCGAATCCGGCACAGAGATGGTTACGGTGGCGCTGCGTCGGGTTGATTTCGATGCAAAAGATCACCTGATGAATCATATCGATCCGAAGAAATACATCATTTTGCCGAATACGGCGGGGTGCTATAACGCCGAAGAGGCTATCCGTGTGGCTCGCTTGGGTCGGGAAATGGGTATTGGGGATTTGGTCAAGCTGGAGGTATTGGGTGATCCCGACACGCTTCTGCCGGATCCGGTCGGCAGTTTGCAGGCGACGCAAGTCCTCGTTAAAGAAGGATTTACGGTGATGGCATACACCAGCGATGATCCGGTAGTGGCAAAACGCCTGGCGCAAGAGGGAGCAACGGTGGTGATGCCGGCCGGTGCGCCGATCGGTTCAGGGCAGGGGATTCTTAATCCCAACAACATCCGGATCATCCTGGAGCAGGCCACAACGCCCATTATTGTAGATGCGGGAGTTGGGACGGCTTCGGATGTTTCCCGCGCGTTGGAGTTGGGCGCCGACGCAGTTCTGCTGAACACAGGGATAGCCGGTGCGAAAGACCCTGTGCGCATGGCTCGCGCCATGAAACATGCCGCAATTGCAGGCCGGGAAGCCTACCTTGCCGGACGGATTCCCCGCAAGCTGTATGCAACCGCCAGCAGCCCCCTGCTGGATTTTTAAACAACGTGTCGGACCGATTCCATCGGAACACGTTGTCTTATATTCCCAACCGAGGTGAACCTATTCATCAATGCTCAATTCAACAGAGCCTTCCCGTGCGGATTCCACGCTGATCTGCCATCTGATTGTCGCCCCGCAACAACAGTACCCTCTTCAGAAAAACCAGAGAGTTCATTTTGTCGATTCGTTGCATCCTCTTGCGATTGCGCCACTTCGCGCGTGGGATCGGATTCGTCGCGCGGAGGGGCGTCCGCCGACCCTTGAGGAGTTCCTGGAGGCATACTGGCTGGGATTCGGCTTCCTGCGGTGGCTTGCGGGGCTTGGGGAGTTCTTTAAATGTGGGAAATGCAATCAATGGATAGAGAAAAAAGATCTGGCGACCCACGCGGAGCGTTGTGCCCTGACTGTAACTCAGCGGGAGAATGTCATTCCCGACCCGCCGGAAGAGATTTACCTGTGCCCGGATGAGGAATGCGGATACTGGGACACGGGATACACGAAAATCCGCGCTCCACACCGATCCAAGGCGCACGGCGGAACCCATATCAGCCAGTCTTTTATCCTGGAAAACGACCCGGATGTTATCCTGGACCTCTGGATGCGACGGTATAACAGCGGAGTGCGCGACATTTTTCGCTGCGAGCTGTGCGACACCACGATCAGCGATTCTACCGCTGCCCTGAAGCATTTTTTGGAACATCATACAACAGCGCTTTCCCAGGACGATGTGTGGGGACAATTAATTGCTTCCAAGGAGCGCCAGGCCGAGCGGACCTTGGCGGATGCGCTTGCCGGGAGGATTCGGGAACAGGGAATTGAAGAACTGATTGTCGCATTCTCGCCCTCTTTCCAGCGGAACTACCGCGATGTTATTGCACGCGGCAACCCTGCTGTGGCGAATGATGCGGATTTTTCCGGAAGTCTGAAGTGGGCCAAACCGGCGCAGTTGCTGATTGATTCATATCTGGCGATGAATCGCTCTTCCCAGTATGCCTCAGATGCCGGTTCCTCATTCAAATCCGCTCCGGCTGTCCCATTATCAGGGAAACGGTGTCCGATTCGTTCGCAAACGGGGCGTACCTCCACAATGAAAATCCGTGTACGCGACCTGATTCATCAATTCTCAAGTTGAATCCCGTGGGCTACAACCGATGTGCCCAGTGCAACCCCTTTCAACAAAGGTTTTCGGTCGGAAATGCCGATCTCTCGGCAATGGTGTGGGAGCAATTCAGCATGGGGAACAAGACAAGGGATATTTTTTGCACTGGGATTCTGCCTTTTCCAATGCGCAGGATGGTTTCACCCGTCCTGCCTGTCGGGGGGAGGCGATTGGACGGACCCTTTTTTCCGCGATTCCCACAGGATATCAATCACTCCCCACAAGTACGACGCGATGATTAGGAATAGAGGATCTTTCAAATCCCACAGACTGAAGGTCTGACGGATCTCCGTGGCGCGCTCGATCAGATCATCCGTGGGAAGCAGAGGCGTGTTCTGAATGCCGGCCATGACAAAGGAAAAAATATCCGCGAACAACCAGCCAAAACCGACCAGGCAGCAAGACAGAATGAGAATTCCTTTCAACAATTCGCGCCGGTAAATCTGTCCCAATCCCGGCGCGACCAGCGCGGAAAGAAGAAGCGGAGTCATTGTGTTCCATCCTCTGTAATATCAAACGGCAAATCCAGATTTCGGCTGGGGTCAAAGCGCTGACGGAGTCGGCGCTGAATGATTCGGAAAAGACCGCGTACCCAGTTTTCATAATGATAGTGTTTTTCCGTTCGGATGCAGCTCCGCCTCGCTGCTTCCTCGCGTTCAAGCGGGTGATTCAGGTAGTAATCGATCTTTTCTGCCAGATCTTCCTCGCTGCAGAAAGTTGGGACTTCATCCGGGACGGAATAAAAATCGCTGAGATTGAGCAACGGATCGCAGAGTTGAAATCCACCCGCCCGGGCGACATTGAACACGCGGTCGCTCGGAGTGTGAGTATTCCCCGGAGCGTGAAGATTTAGGTTGATCGCGCTGGAGGTATATAATTCGGGAAGAAGTTCCGGATTGATTCTCCCTTTTAAGTAAGGGTGCAAAGGAGACTCGGGACCGAGTGCTGGGGATTCTCCCGCGAAAATCCAGGGTTGAAATCGGACAACGGAGTTCAACAGACGTTGCCGATACTGAAGGGATGCAATTCGATTTGTCAGAAACAGCACAGCCCATTTCGCGTTCAGGGAAAGTGGCGGGTTGAAGTCCCTGAGTGCATTGTCCATCATCTCATACAGCGTTTCCTTTCGTTCGCAGCGGACCATGCCTTGAGTCAGTTCTTCAACAACCGCCCATAATCCCGGATAGGCTCCCTCCAATTGCGCGCGTCGCATTTCAATATCTCCCGGCCGGAACTCCGCGATGCCTCCGACGAAGGAAAGCGGAACCTCATACTCGGCCGTCTTTTTTCCGACCCGGCTCAAGTGGCTGACAACCGGCAAAAAATCCGTCTCCACACCGGCGTATCTCTCCAGAACGCCGCTCATTTCAGCCAGCATCAACACAACAATGTCGTAGTGACAAAACCGGGTCCAGATCGGAAGTTCATGGTCTACCATAATGGACACACGTGGAACCGGAAAGTCTTCAAAAACCTCCGGAGGGAGATATTCCGCCGACCCGAACATGACTGTCATTATCAGATCCGGTTTTATGGCGCCGATTTGTTGGAATATATGATGTTTCAGTGAGGAAAGATCGGAATAATAAGCGGATTCCTCGCAGATTTCTGCCTCCAGACCAATCTGCTGCATGGCATCGATGATGGACTTGAGGATCCATCCACCGGGTCGTCGGGGATAAAAGTTCAATCCCAGCACCTTACGGATCCGAAAAAGATCATGGTCCTGATAGTACCGTCGGATTTCCGGCCCGCTGTTGACAGCCTGAGAGTGATGATACTTGTGGTGTGAGTTCCGTATGATGTCAATCACATCAGATAAAGGTGGAAAACCGGCCTGGTTTGCCGACAGAGATCCTCCCATGACCAGGTAATACGTCTCACCGGCAAGATCATGCTCCAGAAGGACTGAGGGCAGTTGCTTGTGAATTTCAGGGCCGAGAAGCCATACGATCTGTTCCGATTCAAACAGGTTCCGAAAATCATACAAAGCCATGCCTGCGAACAGCGGGGTGAGCTCATTCTGAATAACAACTATCCGCCGTGAGGGGTCCTGATCCAGAAAATGCCGGTTGATCGCAACCGCAAGCCCCATCCCTGTTTGATACAGATAAAGAATCCGTCCACCCCAGTCCCAAAATTGTGGAACGGAAGCCAGCAGCCGATCCAGTTCCTGGCGCACGGGCAATTTGTTGCCGTGCACTACAACCCACCCTTCCGGAGTCCGTATTCGGCAGGCCATCCAGGGAAATTCGTCTTGTCGAACCTCGACCGGTCTCGGCGGTTTACCGGCGAAGAGCGGAGCCAGTTCAGGATGCGTCTTCCGCAAGACGGCCAGGTTTTCCTGAAACCGCCCTTTCGGAAGACGTTCGAAGGGAATCCACGGCCTTCTGTTCATGTGGCTGTATCCGGCATTTCCATCGGCCTGGCGTGCGATATCCGCATCGGTGACGAAGCACCCTCGAATATGCTATCCTTTCATTGTGGCTACAACCAAACTCACACACGGGAGGACAGAACAATGAATTGCGCTATCCGAATCCTTTTCTCAATCGTATCGATCTGCCTTCTGATTTTCACTGCAAATGATAGCCGGGCGCAAGGGGCGGAGCTGGTTTCACTTGAATTGGGAACCGGCTATGACAAAGCAACCCGGGCCGTGGTGAACAAGTTGCCGGTCGAGCAGGCAACTGTGAAGCGTTCCGACACCGCTCAGATGGTCTGTGCAACCAGTCTCAAATGCGCGGCAAAAACTTACATTTATCATGTCTGGCTGTATCGGGGTGATGGGCAAGTTGGCTCGGCGACAGGGGAGGTTCAAGTTTCGATTTATGACAGCGAGACTCGCACGACCGAAAAATATCCGCTGGGCGAGCTTCTGAACCGGACGGAGGACCTTCGTGAGCTGAAAGATGTCCGCGCGGCCCTGGTGGTCAAACTGCCCGTAAGCCCCGCCCCTGCGTTCCGAACATACAGTGTAAAAAGGATCGACAGCGCCCCTTCGCTGGGCCAGTGGGAATGCCGGGTGTATAGCGTGAAGGAGAATCTGCTGGGAAAGCAGGCGTTTACAGTTGTTGCGGAATGAAAAGTTGGCGTTCTTCGGGAATTGCGATATACTCTTTTTGTCCTGAATCTGGATTGGCTTGACATAGGGCCATGTCGAAAAGACCGCCGGCAGGGTGCCGGTGTACTCTTTCCTCCCTCTGATCCGGGAGAGGGTATCTTTTTCCCCTCTCCCTTTGGAAGAGGGTTGGAGTGAGGATCCGGTCGTTACAGCCTTTGGGTTTGTGGATAAAATGGACTGGAATCTCGGCAAAGATGTCCAGTTTCGGGATGCCGACTCAGGAATCGGTTTCCGATGCCGATACCTGTAACGGATCAGGCGGTTTAGCCGCCGGTTCCGGATTTCTCTGATTTGTGTTGTTCACCGCACGTCATGCCGGTTCGCGGATAGCGAACCCTCCTTGAGGACTATTTGAGGACGGAGGGCCAACCGGGCGTTTTCTGCCGGGTTCGGCCCATTGTGCACGTTCGCAACTGGGTTGTTGCGAATCACTGAAGACTTGTGCCCAGGAGTGGTGTCATGCCGAGCATTCGCCCGCACGAGGTTCTGTCAGAAGCGTGGAATGAGATCGAGGAACCGCGTCGCAAGGAGATATCGTCTCTGGTTCTATTTGCCACGGCGATTATCTTAGCGCTTGCCCTGGTGACCTCTGATCCTGCCGATATTGCCGGCGCCGCCGGATCGCAAGACGGGGGTGCGGCGATACACAACTGGATCGGCAAACCGGGCGCTTATCTGGCCTATGCCTGTTTCGCGCTGTTCGGCTGGTGTGGAATGGCGCTTCCGATTGCCGTCGGGTATGTTGCGGTATGTCGGTTTCACGGTATCCGACGTCGGCAGATGGGGTGGGCGGAATACGCGGGAATTGTGCTTCTGCTGGCCTCCAGTTGTTCCTTCCTGTCGGCCTTTCATCTCTTGAGCGATCGCGCCGATTCGGTGGAATCGGCCTGGCATAGCGGCGGGGCGCTCGGATTTTTCCTGGCTCACCGGGTCCTCACGCTTGGAAAAGTGGGAGGGATGATTATCAATGTAGCGGTCTGGGTGATCGGATTTCTTCTGGCTACACCGTTTCTCATTTCCGATCTGTTCCGTCGGTCGTATCGGACCGGTATGGATCTCTATGACCGATGGCGCCGGCCGGTGGATGAAGAGGACATGGAGCACGACCTGGAACCCCTGGAACCGTTCGACGCGGAACCCTCCATCCGTACAAAGGACTCTTTCGATTCCACCCTTCTCCCCCCCCTGAAAACCGTCGAGGAACTTGAAACGGAATCCGCTCTTCCGGAATTCGATGACGAGTCGTCTCCGACATACGGAAATGGAACACCCAAAAAGAAACGCAAGGATGTCGAAGAACTCGAACCGCTGATTGTGACTAATGACAATCGCCACGCCCCGGAACGTGACCGGAGTGTCAATTATGTCGAGACTCCCAATAATGACAACTATCAACTTCCGCCTCTTGCATTGCTCAAGAAATCTACCGGCGGGCAACCGGATCTGGCACGGGATGAAATCCTTTACAATTCGCGGATCCTGGAAAGTACCCTGAGTGATTTCGGAATCTCTGCCCGCGTAGTGGAAGTGAACTACGGACCCACCATTACCTGCTATGAACTGGAACCCGCCCCCGGTATCAAGATCAGTCGGATTGAAAACCTGGCGAACGACATTACCCGCGCTCTCAAAGCCTGCACGGTGCGTATTGTGGCGCCTATTCCGGGCAAGGGAACGGTCGGTGTAGAGGTTCCAAACAAGCACCGATCCGATGTATTTCTTCGGGATGTTTTGGGATCGGAGGTCTATCAGCGCCATCCGAGCAAACTCAAGATCGCGCTCGGAAAAACCATTACCGGCGAGCCGTTCAGTTTCGATTTGCGTCAGGCTCCGCACCTGTTGATCGCCGGTGCGACCGGTTCCGGGAAATCGGTCTGCGTCAATTCCATTATCAGCTCGATTCTGTACAACGCGGCGCCCCATGAGGTGAAACTGCTGCTGATTGATCCCAAACAGGTCGAACTCGCGCTGTATCACGATATCCCGCACCTGCTGGCTCCTGTGGTAACCGATCCGAAACGGGCGGGCGCGGCGCTGCGCTGGGCGGTAGAGGAAATGGAAAACCGATACCGTTACCTGAAACATGCCGGTGTGCGCAATATCGGCGAATATAATGAAAAACGTAAACAGGACTATGCCGACGAGGAAATCGTTGTGCTGCCGTCGTTCCTGCCGTACATCGTCATTCTGATTGATGAGTTAGCCGATTTGATGATGATCGCCCGCGCCGAAGTGGAATCCATGATCGCCCGACTGGCGGCCATGGCCCGAGCGGTGGGGATTCACCTGGTATTGGCCACACAGCGCCCGTCGGTTGATGTTCTAACCGGCGTCATCAAGAATAACTTCCCCGCGCGGATCGCATTCCAGGTTTCTTCCACAACGGATTCCCGAACCATCCTGGATATGAAAGGCGCCGAATCGCTGATGGGACGCGGGGATATGTTGTTCACGCCCGGCGGCGCAGGCCGACCGGAACGCCTTCAGGGATGTTTTGTTTCCAGCGAAGAGGTTGCCCATCTCGTAGATTTTGTGAAAAATCAGCAAGAGGTACAGTACATCCAGGATGAATTTGTGCCCATGGACGAGGACAAAGAGAGCGAGTATGGGGAATTCTCCGATACTGACGATTATGACGAGCTGTTCGACGAGGCAGTGCGGATTGTTCTGGAAAATGACTCCGCCTCTACCTCTCTACTCCAACGTCGAATGAAAATCGGCTACGGCCGGGCCGCCCGCCTTCTGGACCTAATGGAGGACAAGCAGATTGTCGGCCCGCCGCGCGGCAGCAAACCCCGCGAAATTATCCTGCGCAAGACACCATAATTGTACTCCCTTCACCGCCATAGACACGGGGTTCCATGGCCATGACCAGGGTGGGAGATTTTCCGGTCAACCACGGATGGGCTGCGGCTTATGGTAGAGGCAGGCCTCCGTGCCTGCCTGTCTCCTTCATGCAAAATGAATGGTTTCCCGAATCCGGTAAATCGGTTTCTGTTTTGATTCGTGGTAAATGCGGGTTAGTAATTCGGCTAACAATCCCAGCATAATCATTTGCGCGCCGAGCAGCGCCAGGAACACCGCCAGCAAAAGAATCGGATTTCGGTGCGCTTTCTGACCGGTGAGGAACTTGTCTACTAATACCCACACCCCGCACAGGAATCCCGCGCCCATCAGTGTCCCGGCGATGGCTCCGAAGAAATGAATAGGGCGTGTAATATAACTCCCCAACAGCAGCAACACCAGCAAATCCAGCAGCACCTTCGGTGTCCGCTCTAACCCGTACTTTGCTTTCCCATACCGACGTGGATGATGGCGAACCGGTATCTCGCAAATCCGCGCTCCGAGTTGCGCCCCATATACCGGAAGGAATCGGTGCATCTCGCCGTATAGCGATACTTCTTTAAGCATATCCGCTTTGGAGGCGCGCAACGTACAACCGATATCGTGCAATTGCAGGCCGGACACAGCGCGCACAAGTTGATTCGCGGTCCAGGAAGAAAGCCGCCGCAACAGAGAATCCCGGCGATCTTTCCGCCGACCGCAAACAATATCATATCCCTCGGACATCTTTTCGATCAGGATCGGGATGTCGGCCGGGTCGTTCTGCAAGTCAGCGTCCAGCGTGACAATAATTTCTCCTTCCGCACAGTCGATGCCCGCCGCCAGAGCCGCTGTCTGGCCGAAATTCTTCCGGAAAACCAGCACGCGAATCCGGGGGTCTCGCCGTGCCAGCTCGCGCAGGACATCCAGCGAACGGTCCGTGCTTCCGTCATCGATGTACAGCACTTCATACGCTCTGCCGAGCGGCTCAAGCGCAGCCACCAGCGCGGCATGGAGCGGCGTTAAACTCTGTTCCTCGTTGAACACCGGAATGACGACGGAAATATCCACACTACCGGACGACTCGGCCATCGGAAATCCTCCCATTTCGTAGTCATTCGACTATAGCAAGTCTGCTCCCGAATGCCAATAACAGCCGATCTTTTTCAACAAGTTCCTTTGTGCATCTCCCCGGAAAATCCAAAAATGTGCGCCGTTTCACTAATCAATAGAAAGGCAATCGAAAAAAAAGGAAAGACGATGGAACAGCCTGCCGCTAACCGAAATGACTCACTGCGAATGGGAATGCTGCAAGTCAGAAGTCTCGCGTATGCCTTCGCCGAACAGTCCGAGAATCTCCGAATGCTCCGGCAAGAATACGGCGAATTGGAAAAGAAACAGGATGCCCTCGAGGCCGGTCAGGAACGATGGCGGGATATCCTCGAATTGGGAAAGCAGTCTCTTCAGCGGATCCGCAAGGAGACGGAGATACGAATGCGCACGATTGTCCTCACCACCGGCGAAGAGGAACGTCTTTCGGAACTGCAAAAACATCTCGCCAGGCCGGACCTGACGGTTTCTGAATTGACAAATCTTCATGCGCGGATATCCGAGGAGTTTCGGCTTCTATTTCCCACACGTCCCCATTCGTTGACTACCGATCGACAGGCGGCAGTCGATGTGCCCGCCGATTTCCTGAACGAATATCGTTTTCGAGGCGAATCACCTCATTCATACATTCCATTAACAGACAAGGAGAACACACATGGCACGGTCCGTAGATAACAACGGGGTCGGGGCCTTATACGCCACGTTTCAGATCGACACGACCGCGGGGGTCTATGACCTCACAATAAACAACTTGGGCGATGCGGTATCGCTGTCCGCGAGTAATGAGGTCGACCACGGCTCGGACGGCGGAGTGCTGCTCGGCAGGCTGGAGCATGTCGGCGACGGTCTTGCGACGGTACAGATTGCAGGTGTCGCCCGGTTTGCCCTGAATACCGACAAGACCGCACCTGTTGTCGGTAACGGTGTCGTTGTGGACGGCGCGGGAAAAGTCTACAAGGCTCCCGCTATAGCCGAGGGTTCCGATGTCCCCGCCGGGGGAAATCCGGCACGCGGTATGGTCATCGCCGTGGATTCCGTTAACCACACCTGCGATGTCCTTCTGGGTTGATCGCATTCCACTCTATTAGCCATTCAGTCAAGGAGAATTGATCATGTTGATTCCTGAAGAACAACGAACGGGATTGCCCACGCAGTTGCAGCGCGCCGCCGGCATTCCACTGCATCCCGGATTGTATAGCGAAGCCCGGCAGCGAGGCGTTCACCTCTCCGGCTACCTGGAGGAACTCGATCCCTCCGGCGCGGAATCGGCCCTGGATGCGTTCGAGCGACAGCTGGCCCTGGCCGGTATCAAGGTCAGCGGCCCCGAATCCAGCATCATCGACCGATTTTTCGCTACGCAGGAAAGTGCGGTCCTGTTTCCTGAATTTGTCGCCCGCTCCGTGCGGATCGGCAAAGACGATTTCACCAAATTAGGCAAGATTGTTGCGAATCGCACACGGGTGGATGACAACACTTACAAGGCGATCTACATGGACGACTCGGTTCTTGCCGACAGCGACAAACGTCTTGCGACAGTAGCCGAAGGCGCGGCCCTTCCGAAAATCGAGCTGGAAACAGCGGAACATTCCATCCAACTCTACAAGTACGGCCGTTACCTGGAGGCCACCTACGAGGCCATCCGCCGGAAGCGAGCCAATGTGATTGCGTATTTCCTGCGCGCGGTCGGGGTACAGATTCAGCGTGACAAGTTCGCCGATGCCGTCGGAGTTCTCATTAACGGTGACGGGAACAACAACGCGGCTTCCGTTGTGGAAACAGCAACGAGCGGCACGGTCACATACACAGACTTGGTGAAGTTCAAACTGTCCCTCGACCCATACGAAATGAATGTCCTGGTAATCAGCCAGGAAACGGCAAAAACCATTTTGGGCCTGAATGAATTCAAAGAGCCTCTGGTTGCCGAGAAATTCCAGAAGTCCGGTGAAATGATCAGGTTATTCGGCGCCGAGATCCTGGTAGACAATTCAGTAACGGACGATTTGATCGTGGGGCTGGATCGTCGATTCGCGCTGGAAGAGGTGTACGAAACCGAGGTTATGACCGAGAGCGAGCGGCTGATCCGTCAGCAGATCGAAGGGACGGCTATTTCGGAAGTCGCCGGTTTCGCGAAAGTGATCCGATCCGCCTGCAAAGTTCTCGACACGGTTCATGCATAATCTTTCTTTGTAGAGGCGGCGCAAGGGGCGACGCATCCGTCGCCCCTGCGATTGCCTGAGATACCTGGAAACAGAGGAACCTACCATGGCGTTTACCAATGAATCCCTTGTCCGCCAACGGGGCCTGATGCGGCTGTTTGATGAGGTTCCATTCGATTTCGTTAGCCGATGTATCGACACGGCGCATCTGCGAGTGACGGAGGCGATTGTCGAAATCTCCGAAAACGAACCGCCCTTGCCTGTCGTTGAAGCGGAAACGGATCTCGCCATGGCAGAGATCATCAGGCGGCTGGCGGTCTCCAGAGAGATCAATCAACAATCGTATAGAACCCCTGAAATCAGTTTGGAAAGTAGAGATCGGGCCGAGCGATATCTCGCCTTGGCCTCATTGGAAGAATTACAAGCCTGGAGCCGCCTGCAGCCTTACTTAAAACACCCCGGTCCCCTGCCCTGGGCGATGCAACGCCCGCGCTGAGTTAGACATTCCATTCAGCGCAATAAGAAAGTAGAAGAATGATTCGGATTGGAACCTTTCTGTTTCCCGAAGAATCCTCCTGGTGGCGATCGACTACTCTGGAGGCGCTGTCGAAAGAGCGACGTGAAATCGTGATTCGGGCCGTCCTGTCCCATCCCGACGGTCCTCTCGCCTTGCGAAAGCAGCTGGAAACATTGGAGCAGGAAGTCGAGCGTCTGGATCGCGGAGAAGCGGCGCTGAGTCTTCACTCCGGGCGGTTCTTTGAGGGGCGGCGACGTGAGTTGTCCGTCGTACTGTCCCCACGGGAAGATGCCGCTCGAATCTCCCTCAAGATGCTGACCCTTGACCGCTTTGAGCGCAGTGATGTGCTGCACCGCCTGAACGCAGACATATCTCCGCCGGGTAATTCCATATACCTCCTGAATCGCGGCAACTTCCCGACACCGCCGGCGTTTCAAGTTCGGCCGGAGGAAGCGATGACGCGGTTCCGCATCGAGATCGGCACGGAATCATTGAACTACAGCGGATCGTTGAACTCCGGAGACATACTGAACATTGACTGCGAACACGGGATCGCTCTGTTGAACAACGACGAGAATACCACAAATCTGGTAGATGAATTTCCCCGGCTTCCAAGCGGATGGAACACGGTTACTTTACGGAGTGAGACCGCTGCGGACGGTACATGGGAGATTCAATACCGCGATCTGTGGGTCTGAACGGAGGTCTGCAATGTACCACTCTTATCGAGCCGCGGAAGTGACCGATAGCCATCTCAACGATACGCAGGCGGATCTCGCGGCGATCAACGCGCTCGCGCAAATGCCTCTCGGGTTGGAGGACGTCTACATCCGCAGCATGTATCTCTGCTCGGATCAGCCGTGCGAGACCGATTGGTCACAATTTACGCCCAGGGCATTGGAGCAAATCCGCCGTCTGGTTGTCGGGCAATCGGTAATCGGCGGGCACGACCGGCGCACGCTTCCTCTGGCACGGTTCTTTAAGGCATCTGTTGTGGAAAGGTTCGGCCCGAGCGGAGAGCGAGCGTTATGGGTGCAAGCCTGGTTTTATTGGTTGCGGAAGACCAGCGGGGCAACCGATCTCCTACTGAACATCGACGGCGGGATATATCGGGAAGTTTCCGTTGCCTGGCGATACCGGCATTGGCGGTGTTCAATTTGTGGAAAAGAAGACGGTGTGTGCGGTCACCGTCCGGGTGACCAGGTAGAGAATGCCCGTTGTCTTCGTCTGATCGACAGCATTGTAGACGTTCTCGAAGGTTCATTTGTCTACAAGGGGGCGGATAAGGGCGCTGTTGTGGCCGGAGCGCGGAGCATTCCTGCCGACATGAATGAGGAGGCGGTTCTCTGTATTTGGGAACACGGCCATCCGCTCTTCGATCTCCTCTGTCGGGAGGGATTGCTCTCTGATGTGAGAGAGGCTTTCCCGGAGGAATTGCAAGCCCTCGAGGGGTCTGCAACTGACATGTGGGTAGACGATCTCGGACGGGCATTCTCCAGCGGCAGGGAACTACACCGCCTTCTCGCACCCGGTGGAGCCTTGGTTACCTGCCGGACAGATTCGATCACTTCTCGCATGACAGACCTGCCGAATTTCCTCGTAACTGAAGAGGAGGCGGAATCCCCGGCATTGATAGTCCGACGATTGGAGTAAAGAATCCCATGGCAAACCTGGGAAAATACGATCCGACGCGAGAGTCGCACAGTTCATCTCTGTTCATTTACGGAGAGGTTCCGGTATCTTCGGCGAAACTGAACCGCTGGAACGCCAATATCGATGCCTCCCTGGAAGCCGTGAACCTAGCGGTCTCCCGTCTAGTGAACTCGGATCAGAACGCTGTGTTGGATACGGGCTGTGGAGGATCGCTACGGGTCGCCGCTCAACCGACTCCGAATATGACCGTGCGCATCCTGACCGGGGTGGGAATCATTCATCCTTATGTTGTTGCCAAAACCACCGTGGAGACTCTTCCCGGCGAGGGAATGATTGAGCCTCCGGTTTCGGCTTCCAGGATCGACGTTGTCTACGCTCGCCGGGATGGAGAATCGGGAATTGTAACCGGAGCGGAGGACAGTTCCCCGGTCGCGCCCGGTATTCCCACAGGCGCCATGGCCCTGGCAGAAATCTATCTTCGTCCTGGATGCACAGCAATTAAAGAATCGGATGACGGCCTGAACGGTTACCTTGTTGATCTTCGCAAACTCGTAACCGTCGGGCCGTCCCACCGTCATTCCGTGGATCAAACGCCGCCGGAGGTTCCTGACGGGGAGACGGTTCATTTCAGCACGGCCCTGCCATTCCGGTTGGGGACGCTGGAAGTGTTCCTGAATGGCGTGATGCAGGCAGCCGCGGTGGATTATACAGAAGAGGAGACCTGTCGGGGCTACATCTTTCACAGTCCGCCGCCGGCAGTGTCGATCATTCAACACCGATATCTCATCAAACAGGAGTAAAGAATTATGAATCCGTTTCTACGTCGATTTCTCACGCTTCTCATCCCGCTCATTCTCGATTGTATCGAAGAAGCCCTGAACCAGAACGTCACTGAGGAAGGAAGACACGAGAGCAATGAACAATCTGAATCCGACAAGTAATCCTTTCATGGGTAAAATGGGCTGGGGCCTGGCAATTCTATTGCCCCTTTGCGCTCTCTGTATGGCCAATCCGCAAACCCTGGCGCGGACACTTATTCACCCCAGTCAGATTGAGGACGTTTATCTTCGAAATACGGGAGATGTTTCCACCGGCGACATTGTGGCGGCAACCTCCGAGGTAATGGCTGCGACATTTGTTGTGAATGGGAGTGACACGGCGGCCCGGATTTTTCTCGCCGATGAACTCCAGGAAAAACTGTGGATTACGACTAACGGTTATGATATCCGTATTGATCCGAATGTAGGAGTGTCTCCCGAAGCGCCGGCCACGGCGTTCATTCAATTCGGAACGACGGTCCGCTTTGACGATACTGTAGGCGACAAAATCAGACTCTGGTCACATTCGTATAAAATCGGTGTGTCTCCGTTTGATTTGGACGTTACCTCGGATCGGAATATCAAATTTCACTCCGATACGGTAGAGGACCTGTTCCAAATCCTGGGCGATGAGGGCGATATTGTAGTAAAAAACAATGTGATCTCGGGGGCAGATGTATATGCGTCCACGGCCTTTCGATTTATCGAACAGCAGCCCGGCGACAAAATCTATCTGTACTATCCAAACTACAAATTCTCCATCTCACCGAACGATCTGGATGTGTTTTCGGATCGCTATATCAAATTCCATTCCGATACGAACGAGGAGGCCATGGTGCTGGACGCCGACGTCGGCGACCTGGCCGTGGAAGGCCATATCAAAGCGCCGATCGCTGTGTTTGGAGCAACGGACGATCCCCCTGGGGGTTACTCGCTGGTGGCGGATAACGCCTGGATCGGTCATCTGAGCAGCCCCGGTATTTCAGATCGCGGATGGACCGTATCCGGGGACAATGTGTTTACAAGTGCCGGAGGAAATGTCGGAATCGCTACCTCCGAAACGAATGAGAAACTCACATTGAACGGGGCGCTGAGTGTGAGTAACCGGTCGGTCGATCCGGCTACAAGTTCTCATTATGGAAAAATCTATTCAGCGCCCAGGCGAGTGCGGCAAATTGCGCCCTATACCTCGCTGTTGCTGCACGCGGAGGGCACCGACGGATCGTCTTCGTTTGCAGATAGTGCTGTCTCTGCCCATGTCATGACAGCATACAACGGCGCTCAGATCGATACGGAAGCATTCAGGTTCGGGACAAGCAGCGGGAAATTCGACGGTACGAACGACTATCTTGACACACCGGATCACGAGGACTGGAATGTGGGAAGCAACGACTTCACTGTCGATTTCTGGTTCAAGCGTGACGGCGGAGCCGGCGCGTATCGATACTTCTGCGGTCAATACATTGACACGCCTGCGAGTGGCGGTATTTACCTGTTGATGCGAAACACCAATCTGATCGAGGGAGGGCTTTATTATGGAAGCTCTTATACCACCTTACAGCACACTTCGGCGATTACGGATGCAAATTGGCACCATGTCGCTTTCTCTCGAAGCGGGAATTATTTGCGTTTGTTTGTAGACGGTATCAATTCCGCTACTGCGACTGTTACGGGAGTGACGGTGAACAACTCTTCTTCCCGCTTCGCCGTGGCGCGGATGGGCCAATACAACCAGGACTACTGGAAAGGCTGGATTGACGAATTCCGTTTCAGCAAGGGCATTGCGCGCTGGACGGAATCGTTCACGCCACCGACCGCTCCTTACCCGGACGGGTATTTCGATACGAACGCGCTTTATTTTCTCGATGAAAATGGTCGAAAGTATCTGCTGTCGGCGTGGGAAGAAAACGAATCGGGAATGCACTACCAGGGAGGATATCTCGGCCTCGGTACGCAGGCTCCGCAACGTGTTCTGGAAATCGGGGCCGGGCAGGGCAACGCGCGTGCCGATGGCTGGGATGTCTGGAGCGCGGCGAAATTCAAGAAAGATATTGAGCCTTTGACTCCGGAGGATCGCTCGTCAATGCTCGAAGAATTGCAGAACGCCCGTCTCTTCTATTTCCGTTACAAGGGAGAGCCGGATACACATCGGAAACGGCTTGGCTTCCTGGTGGAGCAAGCCCCTCGATCCATCGTGTCGCCGGACGGTTTGTCCATCAGCCTGAGTGACGGCCTCGGCCTGGCTTTCGCGGCGCAGATGGCCATTCTGGATCGGATCGACGCGCTGGAACGGAGTCTTGTGAAAGCCGGGATTCCGCTTGCGACCCCTGTTGCCACACCCACTCCGGTATTCACACCGATGCCGACCGCGACGGCTGCTCCCCTGAGTGCGTCACAGGAATCGGAGGGGAATTGAATGAACCGAAGGCCGAGTTACAGCCCCGAATATGTGGAATTGCGCACGGCCATTGAGCATGTAACCGCGCGAGTGGAGGGCATCCAAATGCTCTTGCGGGATATCCAGCGTGACTTTGCGCGGACCGAGTCCATGGTGTTGAAAAACCGAAGCGATATTGCGGCGATCAAAATCACCGCCTCGCTTCTTGGAGCCGCTGCCGGGGCATTTATCGGCCTGTTCGGCAAATCCTGGTGGCCGTTCTGACTGATGGACTCGTAGGAAAGATCTCGTGCGCCTGTCATTCCGAGTGCGACTCCGGCAGAGTCGGTGATTGGGTGAAGAAAGCCCCGCTTCCCACCCTTCTTAGCCAGGCAGAGACGCCTGGCCTACTGGTGGGGACAGGCGTCCCTGCCTGTCGATGGGCGAAGAATCTTAAGGAGACAAAATAATGGCGGATTCTCAAGACAGTCCCACATCCCTTGCCGAAAACGAAGGAACCACCGGATTGGCGCCTGAATCCGATGCAGCGATACCCGCCATCGAGCTGACTGTCCGGTTTCCCGAGAACGGCGTTCATCCTGTTTATTTCCTTGCATGATTGGAGAGCATGAAACATGACCACGACCATTTTGTTGACCCGAAACGATCATGGAATCCAGCTGCGATTCACCTGCCAGGACCGTGAAGGCAATCCGATCGATCTGACGGACCGCGAAGTCCATTTCCTTCTGGAATCCGAAGGAGAGATTCTGAATACGGATCGGAGCCTCTGTGAGAATATCGATCTACCGGCGGGCAAAGCCGCTTACACGGTGGATGCGGCCGATACGGCTCAGACGGGAATCCTGAAAGGACGCCTGCGCTTGCAGAATGAAAGCTTTCAGGTGGAAAACCTTGAACCCATTGCCGTCCAGGTGAAAGAATGAAGCGCAACGAGATCCGCCTGACAGATCATTTCTTCCTCTCCGAGTTTGAGGATAAGGCCACCGGATTGGTGTGTATTCATCCTCTGCTTCCATTGCGTTTGGAACAGATGCGCATCCGGCTGGGTGTTCCGTTGAGGATTACATCTTCCTGTCGAACTTGGCCGGAACATCGTCGGATTTACCGGCAGCAATACGGAGAAAGGTGGGCGGAGGAGATCAGCCTTGGAAGCCGTCATCTCTTGTGCGGCCCGGATGAAGAGGATTTTCAGAAATATCCCGTGCTGATGGAACGACTTGGAGAAATGACGTATCTGCCTGCAAAATCAAATCTTACCTGTTGTGCTGCTGACGTTCGCCGACCGGAGGAGGTGTCGTCAAGAACTTTTGAATTGGTTGCCCGTTCTCTCTTTGATTTTGTGAAGCCCTATCCATGGGGGCTTCATGTCGATCTGCGTCACACCTCCCTGGATAAGTAGCCTGCAGAAAATCTCTTTCCCCCGCCCGGCCTGTTTCGATCCGATGGAAATATATTGCGATTCCATTGGAGATTTTCGGACCTAAATCAAGTAAGCCAAGGTGGTTAGTTACGATCCCGGCATGATGTTCATTTTACAACATATAGGTGATCGGGCATAAAAAAAACACGATATGTGGTAAAATGAGCTTGACAGGCGGTGCGAGAACTCGTATGGTGAAGTCCACCTGAAAATGCACTGACGGAGATCCTTGAACACACTCGGTATGAGGGTGTGTTTTTTTCACTTACTGCTTGTGGCGGCAGGCCCACATGGCGGGCCGACAAATACATGTTGAGGGATCGGAGAGAAAATCGTGGGTGAATTGGCAATTACCGATAACGGCGATCTGGTTCAGACCAACGAAAACGAAGTCACATCCGCCTTGGGGATTGTCCCCGTCGAAGGCGGATTGAAGGTTCCGAGGCGGTGGACTTCGCCCGGACGGAATCCTTTCGATCAGGTCAAGTGGGAGACCCGCAAGGCCACCATCACCAATGAAAAAGGCGAGGCGGTATTCGAACAGGAGAATGTCGAAGTTCCCTCTTTCTGGTCACAGATGGCCACAAATGTGGTGGTCTCGAAGTATTTTCGCGGCAAGGTCGGCGCACCGGGCCGGGAAAGGAGCGTCCGGGAGCTGATCGGCCGAGTTGTGCGAACTCTGCACGAGTGGGGCACAAAACAGGGCTATTTTGCGACGGAAGAAGACGGACAAGCCTTCGAGGATGAATTGGCCGCCATCTTGCTCACACAGAAAGCCTCGTTCAACAGCCCGGTCTGGTTCAACCTGGGGGTGGAAGAACACCCGCAATGCTCCGCGTGTTTCATCAATTCTGTCCAGGATACCATGGAATCCATTCTGAACCTGGCGAAGATTGAAGGGATGCTGTTCAAATACGGTTCCGGGACAGGGACGAATTTTTCAACGTTGCGTTCCTCCAAAGAGCATGTCACCGGCGGCGGAACGGCCTCCGGTCCGGTCTCATTTATGAAGGGATATGATGCGTTCGCGGGAGTAATCAAGTCCGGCGGCAAGACCCGTCGCGCCGCCAAAATGGTCATTCTGAATATCGACCATCCGGATATAGTCGAGTTCATCAACTGCAAGGTCACCGAAGAGAAAAAGGCTTGGGCGCTGATTGAGCAGGGATACGACGGGTCTTTCAATGGGGAAGCCTATTCCTCCGTATTTTTTCAGAACTCCAACAACAGTGTCCGTGTAACCGATGAGTTCATGGTCGCTGTCGAGAAAGACCTGCCGTGGAACACCCGCGCCGTGGTTACCGGCGAGATTATGGATACGTACCGCGCGCGGGACCTGATGCGCATGATCGCCGAGGGGACATATATTTGCGGCGACCCGGGGATGCAGTTTCATTCGACGGTCAACAAGTGGCATACCAGCCCGGCTACCGGCCCGATTAACGCCTCTAATCCCTGTTCGGAATTCATGTTCCTGGACAATTCCGCCTGTAACCTGGCCTCATTGAACCTGCTGGGATTTCAACGTTCAGATGGGCAATTCGATGTGGATGGGTTCCGTCATGCGGTGAATATTATTTTTCTGGCGCAGGAAATTATCATAGATAACGGCAGCTACCCGACTAATCCCATTCAGGTACGCAGCCACGAGTTTCGCCCTCTAGGGCTGGGCTATGCCAACCTGGGGGCGTTGCTGATGTCGGTCGGATTACCCTACGACAGCGATGCGGGGCGGGCGTATGCGGCAACGATTACGGCTCTGATGACCGGTGAGGCTTATGCCACCAGCGCAAAAATAGCCCGCCGGATGGGAACATTTAAACATTACGAAGTCAATAAGGAGCCGATGCTGAATGTCATCGGAATGCACAGGGACACATTGAAGAATGTATCAAAAGACCTGGTGCCCGATTCCCTCTACAAGGCTGCCGAAGCGGCGTGGGAACGCGCACAAACTCTGGGTCGGGAATACGGATTTCGGAATGCGCAGGCGACGCTTCTGGCTCCCACCGGAACCATTGCTTTTATGATGGATTGCGATACGACCGGCATTGAACCGGATATTGCCCTTGTCAAATACAAGAAACTTGTGGGGGGCGGCCTTCTGAAAATCGTTAATCAAACCGTACCGAGAGCGCTCAAGCGACTCGGCTACTCATCTGAGCAGATCAAGGAAATCATCGCGTATATTGATGCGAAGGATACCATTGAAGGGGCTCCTCACCTGAAAGAGGAACATCTGCCGGTATTCGATTGCGCGTTCAGACCGGCAAACGGGAATCGGTCCATTGATTACATGGGACATCTCCGCATGATGAGCGCGGTGCAACCGTTCCTGTCCGGGGCAATTTCCAAGACGGTGAACATGCCGAATGAGGCCACCGTTGAGGACATTATGAAAACCTACATCGAGGGCTGGAAACTCGGACTGAAAGCCGTGGCCATTTACCGGGACGGCTGCAAACGCACCCAGCCACTCAACACCAGCCTGGCGGACAGAAAAGACAGGTCGGGTTTCCCCCCGGCCCAACCATACCGGAGACGGCTACCCGATACACGTAAAGCCATTACCCACAAGTTCAGTGTCGGCGGGCATGAGGGCTATCTCACGGTCGGCATGTATGAGGACGGGAAACCCGGCGAGATTTTCCTGACCATGTCAAAAGAGGGAAGTGTCGTTTCCGGGCTGGTAGACTGCTTTGCAACAGCCATTTCCATGACCCTGCAATACGGCGTTCCGCTTCCGGTGCTGGTACAAAAATTCAGTCACATGCGTTTTGAACCGTCCGGGTGGACCAGCAATCCGAGGATTCGGGTAGCCAAATCCATTATCGACTACATTTTCCGCTGGCTGGCCTCCGAATTTCTATCCCCGGAGGAATGCGAACGACTCGGAATTCTAAGTGATAACAAGAACGGTTCCGGAAAGGTGGACGATGAAGAGAACGGTTTTGGTTCTTCTTCTCCCGGCGCGGCTGCATTGACCTCTACCATATCGTCGGAAAGTGTAACATTCCAGACGCAGGAGGATGCTCCGCCGTGCGCGGAGTGTGGCGCAATTATGGTGCGAAGCGGAACCTGCTACAAATGCCTGAATTGCGGCGCAACCAGCGGCTGCTCGTGAGGATCGTACAGAGCAGGCACGGGGGCTTGCCCCATATCAGCGACATGACCCGTAGGGGTAACGTCCTGTAGTTGCCCTTTATGTCTATTTCCGCATCCCCTCTTGTTGCAGACGGCGGCAGAATTCAAGGAGCGCAAGGAAATAATTCCAGCTGTCGCGGAGAGGTTTCACTGTGGACTTACAGTCCCAGCGTCGGATAAATGTACAAGGGATCTCCTGAATGACAAGGCCGGAATGATAAGCGAGGGCCATGATCTCCGTATCCCAGAACCACTGTTTATTCTTACACCGCTGCAGGATGGGAAGAATGGCCTCGCGGCGAAAGAACTTATAGCCCGCTTCGGTGTCTTTCAGCGGAAGGTGGAGAAGACGGCGAACCAGCCAACGATACCCGACGCTGAGAACATCCCGGAAAATATCGTCGAAACAGAGCTGCACCTTGTAGATACGGTAGGCGGAGGCGACATCCGCGCCGTCCTCCAGGGCGTTCAACATGCTGGGGATGTACCGGGCATGAACCTCCAGGTCGATATCCAGAAATCCGACATATTTCCCCGTGGCTGCGCGGAAGCCATCCATGACTGTTCCGCCGCGACCGACATTGCTTTCGTGAAAAATTGAACGCCTTCGAGGATCGCTTTCGCACAGAGCGGCGATAATCTCCCGCGTTCGGTCCCGGCTGCAATCCTCGACGAAAATCATCTCGTAGTCGCAATGAATCTGCCGGAGAACACGGTCAATCTCGCCGACACTGGCCTCCAGAACCCGCTCCTCATTGTAGCAGGCGATGACCACCGAAAGATCCGGCATGGGAACTCGCGCTCCTATCCAAAGCAGATTTTCGAGAGTTTGACACAGGACATGGAAACAGGCCAGTGTCCAATGGACATCGGCGCAAAAACGTCCTACCCTCCTGACCTGCCCTCAGCGGGGCTGCTTCTCAGAAAAACTCGAAGCCAAGGGAGATCGAACCCATGAACAGGATCTTTGCTTTTGTTGCAGTTGTGTTTCTTTTCTCATTCCAGGTCGGCGCACAGCCCACTCTGGATTTGAGCGGCGATTGGCGGTTCCAGCCGGACCCGGACAATGTCGGTGCCGACAAGGGATGGTTTGCCCCCGAGTTCAGCGACGAGCCGTGGAAGATCCTGCAGGGCGGAACGCGATGGGAGGAGCAGGGATTTCCCGAGCTGGACGGGTATGGCTGGTATCGGAAATGGATTTCAGTGCCCTCGGAGTGGACCGGCAAGCAAATCTGGCTGCTGCTGGCCGCGGTGAATGACAACTATGTTCTGTATTGTAACGGGCAGAAAGTAAATACATTTGGAGATGAGACCGACCGGAGTGTTGCCGAGATTGCAACCGCTGCCGATCTGACGCGGTACCTGAAATGCGGCGAGCGGAACCTGATTGCGATCCGGGTATTCGATTGGGGCGGGAATGGCGGTTTATGGCGTAAACCGATGTTGTTGACGACCAATCCGGCTGATCTTTCGGCGCTGAAATTGTGGAATTGTTTTGTGATCTACGACGAGCGGAAGATCGAAGTCGAAACCAGTCTTCATTACTTGGGAAACGAGATGTCCGAAGGAATGATTCGCTTTGACCTGTTTCGGCAGGATATCTCCCAACCGGTTGCCGGTCAGGAAGTCCCGTTTCACGCGGGAGAGCAGTGCGAGACGGCGGTGTTCGACCTTGCCAAGGCGAAATCGGGCGAGCGATACCAATTGAAAGGAACCTTCCTTGACCGAGAGGGAACCACCTTGGTGACAACTACCGTGGACGTGGAATGGCCCCAAGCGCCTTCCTGGCCGGACCGTTACGGCAAGTTAAAGATTCTGAATAATTTCGTCACGGAACTATCGAGCCGGTCGCTTCCCGATCAAGGCAATGTGGAATACTCATTTTCCAATCCGCGCGAAGGATGGGTGTTCTTTTCGATCATCTCCGGGCAAAACGAAAAGGAACCACCGATCCTCTACCTGGACGATTCCATCGAGCCGCTCGTGATGCGAAGTGAACCGGAGACCAACGCGCCGGAGGCCATGCAATTCCTATCGGAAGGCACGCATCGGCTACTTGTTAAGAATGCCGGGAAACAACGCCTTGTTATTCGCGCCGTGCCGGAGATGATATACGGCTATCATCCTTCCGGTCCGCATATTACTGCCTATGGCACGTATGACTGGTCCTACCTGGAGCGGTATGTCCTTTCGAATGCGAATACGATTGTCACCGGCGGCGTGTCGAATCAGGCGGAGTTCGATCAGTGGGTTCGGGAGGGACGGAAATGGTTGTGCAACAGCAGTCTGCCGGGTCTCGGTGCGCCGACCGCGCCGACCGCGGACGACGTGTACGCGATCTGGGCGCAAAATGCGGGTGTTACTCAACCTCATTTCGGCGGCATGATCGTCGATGAGTTTCTCAGCGCCGGTGAGAGTTATTACAGATCCTGGACGGAGGCGTTGCGACGTGTACACGCGAACGAATCTTTTAAAGGAAAGAAGTTTTATGCCTATTGCGGAAATATCTTCCAGAATCCGGGAGATCCCTCGATTCCGTTCGGCCAGGCAATTCTGCAGTACGGCGATCGGTTTGCGTTGGAAGCGTACTTACAGGAACAGCCGACACAGGCCGCTGCGCGAAACTACCTACTGAAACAACTCCAGCAGGAACACAAGATTGCCTCAAAAGCGATCCCCGGCTGGGCCGAACATCTTGTGATGTGTCTTGGCTACTTGTCCGCACCGCCGGAATCATTGAATATCGACCCAGCAGTCGATTACAAAGTATTCATGGATATGCAGTTCTATCTTCTGGCTACCGATCCGACATTCTGGGGACTGTTCGGCATTTATGAATACATGGCCAGCTATGCGGATGAGGAGGATATTCGCTGGGCGGCGCAACTATTCCGTCATTATTGTATTGAGGGGAAACGCACCCGGTATTCCAGCGATCCATACACGCTCTCACATATAGTCAATCCGGATTTTGAAGAGGGCATGGGTGGATGGACCGTCGAACCTGCGGAGGCCAACAGCATCGGCATCGAGTTCTTCCGCGAGTTCAGTTACCTGGAAGGGCGCTATCCGAAGACACCGAAAGGCGACCGGCTATTACGGATGCGTCGGTCAGCCACACGACCGAATCGGATCAGCCAGGATGTGAAGAATCTGGAGCCGGGACGGCTGTATTCTCTGAAGTTCTTTTCCGCCGATCTGAAGAATCTCCACCAGAAACAGGAAATGGCCGTTTCCGTGGACTTGGGGAATGTTGAACGGATCGATAAGTATTGCTTTCAACACGTATTCCCCAGCTGCTATTCGCACGAGGTGGGAGAGTACACAAAAGACAATCCGGCATACATCAATTTCCATCGAATCGTCTTTCGTCCGAAACAGGCAACGACGAGGTTGACGATTTCAGATTGGAAGTCCGGCGACAATCATGGCGGCAATGTGGGTCAGGAGACCTCCGTGAACTTCATTGAAATACAGCCGTTTCTGGAGCCGAGATAGCACGTACGAATCAGGATGAAACCATTTGAACTCTTCACAGGAGAAAGCGCCAATGAGAACGACAGCGATGGTATCGGGAATGATTCTATTTGCGTTTATGGGTGTTGCGCCGCGACAGGGAACGATTGATGTAGCGCTACAATGGGCTTTTCCCCCGGATGAGAAGAATGTGGGTATCTCGGAGGGGTGGCAGGCCTCTACGTATGATGATTCCGCGTGGGCGAAAATTGCCGCCGGCAGGCAGTGGGAGACACTTTGCGGTTGGACCGTCACCGCTATCGCCATTCCCAGCGGTGTAGAAAAGCCGGCTTCTTGAGGTCCGTCAACTGGGCATCATCAACAAAAAAATACACCCACCCAGCCCGCAGGCACGCAGGAAATGCCGGATTGCGCGACCCAAATGCTGACCGTCGGGAAAAACCGGCGCGATCTTCGATGATGCCTCAGAACCGAACGATGAGCGCCTTGATTTTCCCACGCTCGACCGTGACGGTTGCGTCCTTTGTCGCGTCCTTTTGGCTGACAGTCACCTTGTATTGACCGTTGGGAAGGTTAACCAGCAGCCAAGGTCCGCAAACCTGAGTTTTAAGGACTTCTTTGCCCCCGGAATCCACTATCGACACCTGGCCCCTCGACAGGTATTCGCCTTTCTGGTTGGCCAATTCAAGACGGAGGGTGTATTCCGAAAACACCTTCTTGAGCTCGGCTCGCTCGTCTGAGCCGACTCCGCCTGTAATGAACGCGATCCCGTTCTGGGTTTGTTTAACCATAGGCTCCACATCTCCCCAGCACAGGGTGGCTGAGGCAAAGAAGATACCTGTGAGCAGAAAAGCAGACAATTTGTTGGCCATGATAACGCCTCCTGTTACTTTGACTGGGATTGGATTTGGAATCACAATTTATTATACAGCCGGATTTCCGTATGGGGAGTCTTGGTGTTGTGTGCCGGGTCTTATCCTGCCCGGGTCTTATCCTGCAACGCCCAGTGCGGGTACGAGACCCCGACTTTATCAAATGGTCCGCGAGGCTATAATGTCGGCATATCGGTCGCGAGGCCTATGCGCCAGTAGCTCAGCCGGATAGAGCAGCTGACTTCTAATCAGCAGGCCGCAGGTTCAAGTCCTGCCTGGCGTGGGTTGATTTCATTAGACTTACGAACATAACAGTTTGGCTCAAGAATCCCTGAAGTAACCAACAAATAACCAGGACAGAACGTATTCCATTCGATTGGGATCGTGATTCTTCGTCCCCAAAAAACCAGCCTTTCGGTCTTTTGAATCGGCCGGTCATTTTGATATACAGGGTCCATTTTCCGGTCTTGTAGAACTTCGAGACGACTTACTGCCCATTGGTGTGAGAATCCGGGTGGGACAATGAGCCGCTTGGGTGTAAGTCAGAATGGTGGGCGTGATGGTGAATGAAACGGATGAGCGGTGATGATGTGCCCGGCGATCATTCACCCGGCGATGGAAAAATGCCCGGCGAAAAATCGTCGGGCTATTATCGCCCCGTCCGAAGGACGGACGACAATAGACCACCGTTTCAACGGTGGGTCAAAATGGTGGGCGTGATGGTGAATGAAACGGATGAGCGGTGATGATGTGCCCGGCGATCATTCACCCGGCGATGGAAAAATGCCCGGCGAAAAATCGTCGGGCTATTATCGCCTCGTCCGAAGGACGGACGACAATAGACCACCGTTTCAACGGTGGGCATCATGGCGGGCACAACGGTGGGTATGCACCGGACGCGCAACAAACGGATGGACGCACCCGGCATTATCATGCCCCGGCATTGAAATGCCGGGCTATTATCGCCTCGTCCGAAGGACGGACGACAATAGACCACCGTTTCAACGGTGGGCATCATGGCGGGCACAACGGTGGGTATGCACCGGACGCGCAACAAACGGATGGACGCACCCGGCATCATCATGCCCCGGCATTGAAATGCCGGTTTATTATCGCCCCGTCCGAAGGACGGACGACAATAGACCACCGTTTCAACGGTGGGGAAAATGGCGGAGACAATACCATCGCGAGGGTTAAAAATGTCCCACGTATACGTCAGCCAATTGATTCATTGCGTGTTTGCTACCAAGAACCGTGAACCGTTTATCACCCCAGGATTTCGAGAGCGTTTGCACGCATATATCGGCGGGATCGCGCAGAAACACAGATTTTGCGCCTTGGCTGTCGGGGGGATAGAAGATCACGTTCATGTCCTCCTGTCGCTTCCCTCCACCCTGTCTCTTTCCAAAGCCGTGCAACTGATCAAAGGCGGATCTTCCCATTGGGTGCATGAAACATTCCCGGAACGCACGTATTTCCAATGGCAAGAAGGGTACGGAGCGTTCAGCCTGGGAATCTCTCAGCTGCCAAACACAAGAGCGTATATTGATCGACAAATAGAGCGTCATCAGACCATGGATTACGAGGAAGAATTGCGAGAGATTCTCAACAAACATGAGATGGATGTTGCTGAATTGGTTCCGTAAAATCGCGCCCACCGTTGAAACGATGGGCTATTGTCGGATGTCCCGGTTGGGACAAGGGATGCGGCGGTTTTGGTACGCCTGAAGGGCTGAATGAGAATAGACCGGCGATTTATCGCCGGGCAAATGATGGCCGGGCGAACGGCATTGGGGTTGAAACATGGCCGGCATCGAATCGCGCCCGCCGCAAAGCGGCCATTCTCCTTACGTGGACCGGTTTGAGGGAACCTCCCGCGCCGCTTACCTGGCGGAACGTCAATCGCGCCGTGAGAAAGCCATCCGAGAGGATCGACCTATTCGGCCCCTTTCGCCACCGGAAGAATGCTGTTCCGAAAAGGAAATCCGCGAACGGAATCCGCGAATCCTGCTTACCAATTACCGGCAACTGGAAATCCTGACTACTCGTATTCCCGATGTGGGTCTTTTTGCAACCGCACCGCTACGGTATTTCGTTTTCGATGAAGCACACACTTACGAAGGGGCTGTAGGAGCGGAAGTGGCCTGCCTGATCCGGCGGCTGCGACTGCTGGCCGGGAAGCAATCCGATGAAATCATCTGTATCGGGACCTCCGCCACACTGACCGCGTCCGACAAAGACGATACCGATGACGAGAGCGCCGCAAAACGGTTCGCCTCGCGGTTCTTCGGAGTGGAAGCTGCAAATGTGACCCTGGTCGGCGAATCGTATGTCCGACGGGAATGGCCCAAAGACCGCTACCATCCGGCCCCACCGGAAGGGAATGGAATGGAGCGTCTCGCTCGGTTACTCAAAGCGCTGGAGGAACCGGTTGATGTAGAGACGGTAAGGAATATCTTTCGTGAACTGACTGGTTGGACTTTCGAGCCGGATTCCTCCTGGCGAACCTCGCTGAATCGACTTCTGCTTTCCAACGAGTACGTCCACCAATGCGCAAATATCCTGCGCAAACCCCGCGAACTGGATGAGGCCGCCTGGCTGACCTCCCAAGCAGTCGAACATGGCCGCCTGGTCCAGGGCGAGCGGGCCACCGCTGAACTTCTGACGTATCTCGTTTTAGGTGTAGCGGCCCAGTCCGACGGCCAGCCGCTTCTGAGGCCGAAAGTCCATTTCTTTATTCGAGGTCTTGACTCCATGGTGGTAGCACTGAATGGAAATGCCGACGAAACGACTCCCGAACTGTTTCTGTCCATCAAGGATGCAAAAGAACAACACGCGGACCGGCGAGAGGATGCGTTCTTTCCCGTATTGACCTGCACAACCTGCGGACAACATTTCTTTGAAAGGCATTACTTGAACCTGGAACTTGAGAAAGACCGTAGTCGGCGCATTAAGGGCCTGGCAAACGGGGATGCTATCGAGTGGGGTGACGGTTCAGTGAGCGGAGTTTGGCCGACCGGTTCGCCGACAGCCGCCAGGAAGCCGCATTTCAGGCCGGATGGATGCAGGATCATGCGCGACGTATCCGTCTGCGTCGCATGATTTACCAGGTCATCCGCAAGACAAAAACACCGCTGCGACTCTCTGACATTATTGATAAACTCGCCACTCTATTCCGAAATGACAAATACCTGGTGGAGACACTTCTCCCGGAATTGGTCAGTTCCGAATGGGAGTCCATATTCGGATCGAACCTTGTGAAGAACACCTATACGGCATTGCGGTACATGGTATTACGCGAATTCACAACAGGGATTCGGAGGCGGATGTTGGAGATGGGGGGATGGGTACTGGAACGGCTGTTGGGGAGTGGAGACGGTGGATACCGGGGAGCGTCGATCGGCTGTGAGTGTGGAGGGACAGCGCGTTTTGTGGGGTACCGAGAGAAAGCGATACGGACAGCGCTGGGGGGGATGAAAGTGTGGCGGGCATATTATCACTGTTCGGTATGTGGAAGAGGAAGAATTCCACAGGATGAGAGATGGGATGTGGTGGGGACGAAATTCAGTCCGGGTGGGCGTCGGCTGATGAACCGAATGGGAGGGAAGGAATCGTTCCGGGAAGGGCGAGAGGATTTGCAGGAGGTGGCCGGGATTGAGGTGGGGACGAAAGCGGTGGAACGGATGGCGGAGGCGGTTGGGGAAGCGATCCGGGGAGTGGAGGAGGAGCGAGGGGAGCGAATTTGGAGTGGGAAAGTGGGGCCGTGTTGTGCGCCCGCAGCGGAGAAGATCGTGTACATTGCGGTGGATGGGACGGGTGTGCCGGTGGTGGGGCGGGAGACGGAGGGCCACCCCGGAAAGGGAGAGGACGGACGGGTGCGGCCGCGTGGGTGAACGGACGCATCGAAGAACTGAACCGAGGCGACATCGCCTCCCTGTTGGAAGCCATTCGGCAGGCAGCGCTTTCGGCGGAACGCCCGGACCCGGTGATCGAGACGGAAATGGAATACTTTCGGAAAAACGAAAAGCGAATGCGATAGGCCTATTTTCGAAGCCGGGGTTTTTTCGTCGGATCGGGGGTCGTGGAAGCCGGTTGCAAAACGGTGATCGGGCAACGCCTGAAACGGTCGGGCATGCGGTGGACCGTACGGGGAGCGAATAGCATCATCCCATTGCGACGGTGTCTCCAAAGCGGAGAATGGGAAGACTATTGGGCTTCCCGTGCCACCGCCTGACCCGCTTACCTGCATTTATGTCGCACACCCATTGAGATTTTGCGAGATCTGCAGAAAATGATCGTTTACAGCCCGTTCCTGCCCGACCGAATCAGACGTTTAATAGCCGGATTCAGCGGATCCCTCCGCTGTCGACAAGGTTGTTCTTCCTCAGACGGAAACAAGAATGATGGTTCCTCAACCGGTGAGTCAATGACATCCCAGGAACCGCACCTGATGGCGCACAGTACAAATGATCTTTTTCCGTCAGACCGATCTTCGATTTGTCCGTTTTGTAACAAAATCTTGCCCACGGGGAATTGCCATCGCGCCGCACTCGCAGAGATCGTTCGCGTTGTTTCCCCAAGAGGAAACAGAATATGCAGATCTCTCGCCTCAATATCCTGAAACATCCCCGTCTTAAACATGCCGATTCGACCGGGTGAAACCGTGATGCTTCCCACTTCCAATTGCAGGTCCTTTGCCGTAATTGTCAAATCCTCAATTCTCAATTTCTGCCAGGAGATCCGCCGAGCGTTTCCTTTATTGGGATCAATGGAATAATCTGTCGGACTGTCGTCTTCCTCGCCAAAAGCCAGAATTAAATCCTTCATTTCCGCTGCAATGCTGTTGCATGCCGGAACTGCCGCGACCTGCGTCTGCAAGACCACATTCCTGAGAATCGATACGGAATCCGATGATACGGACAACTCCCCGGCCGTCAATGTGCCGAGATGCCGGTCTTGGGCATACAGCGTAGCAGTCAGATCGTCAAATCCGATCCGGGTACTGATCGGCATTGAGGGATTCTCACTCTGATTGACAGGACTCAGGAGAACCCACAAGCCTGGGATGAGGAGAAAAATCCCGAACGGCAGCCAAATCCGAATTGTTCGCATAGACGATCAACGGCGATCAGGAAACAGGGTTCCGAGTGTATGTAGATCCCAGGAATCCACACTCGCATCCCCGTTGATGTCGCCACCCGTGACGGCAAGTAATCCTTCAAAAACTCGGTCGAGAAGGACGAGGTAGTTCGCCGTGTTGGTTGCGTCGATGGGGTCAAGATAAAAGAGATGCGCTTCCTGGGGCTGGGTACGCCCCCCCATGGATATCAGCCCCTTTCGGAACCATGACGAACCTGCCAGCCAACTCTTCAAGGCCGACACAAAAATCTCCTGAATGTCGACTTGTCCGCTCAGTAAATCGGGATACTCAACAAGAAATCCCTCAAAGTTGATGGGATCATCCGGACTGGGAAATCGGTCGTGAAGCACCTTTGGCGCCCTCTGTGCCAACATTCCCTGAGACAACCTCCTGTGAGAAATTAGTGTAAAAAATGAAGATGATAAGAGGACGCAAAGGCGGATCTCGCGCCTTTAACCGATACAAACTCGAATATCACCAAGCTGCCTTTGGTTTCCGAAGCGATTGGTTCGATCCTTGCTAATAAAACCAAGCAGGAATACATCAGCACGATCGGTCAGGACCAGGTAAAGGCCGAAATTCAG